>CALURI010000010.1 GCA_944323135.1 Candidatus Gastranaerophilales bacterium | reverse complement strand
GAAAGAACTTTTTCTACATAAGATTTTAAAGTTGCTCTGTTTTGGTCAACTGCTAATCTCATACCAAAACCGAATTCTGCGTTGTCTTCGAATAAAGAGTTAGCCCAAGCAGGACCTCTTCCTTCTTTATTTGTAGTGTAAGGAATTGTTGGGAATGTACCAGAATAGATTGATGAACAACCAGTTGCGTTTGCAACGATTACGTTTTCACCGAATAATTGTGAAACTAGTTTAACGTATGGTGTTTCACCGCAGCCTGCACAAGCTCCTGAAAATTCGAATAACGGTTTTCTAAGCATTGCACCTTTAATAGTATTAGTGTTGTTTTTACCCATTACGTTATCAGGTAATTCATCAAAGAATTTTTCGTTTTCCATTTCACAAGCAGCTTCTTCTTTTTCGATAGAAGACCAAGTTAAAGCTGCTTTTTCAGGATTTTTAGCCATCGGACATTGATCTAAGCAAACGCCGCAACCTGTACAATCTTTGCAGTATACCTGAACTTTGAATTTTTCACCGTGATCATTTGGTTTAGCATCTACTGTGTTGAATGATTCAGGTGCATTTTTCAAATCATCAGCTTCAATAAGTTTTGTTCTGATAGCAGCATGAGGACAAGCTGATGCGCAAATTCCGCATTGAATACAAAATTCTGAATTCCAATGAGGAACACGTGGAGCAATTCCGCGTTTTTCCAAACAAGCTGTTCCTGTTGGAATAACTCCGTCTATTGACATAGCTGATACAGGGATATCATCACCTTTTTGTCTCATTGATGGTTCAATGATTTTCTTTGCAAAATCTGATGCATCATCTGAAATTAATTTAATATCATCTGCTGCACAAACGCCGTCTAATGATGATGGGATTGTAACTGCTTCTGTTGCGTCAACGGCAGCATCAATCAACGCTAAGTTCATATTTACAACGTCATCGCCTTTTTTCTTGAAGGTTTTCTTAGTCATTTCTCTCATACCTTCAAGAGCTTGTTCGAATGGAATAATTCCTGAAACTTTAAAGTATGCAACCATCATTACAGTATTAGCACCTTTACCGCGCAATCCAGGTTGTTGTTCGATAAGTTTTTCTGCATCTACATTGTAGAATTTGATTTTCTTATCGATAATAGTTTTTTGCATGTCTCTTGTTAAGTGAGAGAATGCTTCATCTTTTGACCAAGGGCTGTTAAGTAAGAATGTGCCACCTTCTTTAATACCTTTTAACAAGTCATATCTGCCGATGTATGCATGAGCTGAACAAGATACAAAGTCAGGTGCTGTAATAAGGTATGTAGATTTAATTGGTTTGTCTCCGAATCTTAAGTGAGAAACAGTTACACCAAATGACTTTTTAGAGTCATAAGCAAAGTATGCTTGAGCATCTTTATTAGTGTATTGACCAATAATTTTAATTGAGTTTTTGTTAGCACCAACAGTACCGTCAGAACCAAGTCCCCAGAACATACAATTTGTTGTTCCTTCCGGTTCTGTAACAATGTGTTCTTCAACTTTTAATGATTTATGAGTTACATCATCTTCGATACCGACTGTAAATCCGTGGAAGCCGTTATTTTCTGCATGTTTGTAAACCGCAAGAACCATTGAAGGTGTGAATTCTTTAGAAGCCAATCCGTAACGACCGCCGATAATTCTAACGTCTTTTCCTTCCATTGCTGCTACAACATCTAAGTATAAAGGTTCACCGATAGAACCAGGTTCTTTAGTTCTGTCAAGAACTGTAACTCTTTTAGCACTTGCAGGTACGGCAGCTAAGAAACGTTTTACATCAAATGGTCTGTATAATCTTACTTTAACTAAACCGTATTTAGTACCACGTTTAGCATTTAAATATTCAATCGTTTCTTCAATAGTTTCACATCCAGAGCCCATTGCAACAATAATGTCTGTAGCATCAGGAGCACCTACATAATCGAATGGGTGGTATTGTCTGCCTGTTACAGATGCAACTTTATCCATATATTCTTGAACAATGTCAGGAACTGCATCATAGTATTTGTTTACAGTTTCACGACCTTGGAAGTATACATCAGTATTTTGAGCACCAACTTTACAAATAGGAGCTTCAGGTCTCATAGCTCTATTTCTGAATTCTTCAATATATTTTGGTTCAACAAGTTTTGCAATATCTTCATAAGAAATTTCTTCAATTTTGTGTACTTCATGAGAAGTTCTGAAACCGTCGAAGAATTGCAAGAAAGGAACTTTAGCTTTGTATGTAGAAAGATGTGCAACAAGAGCTAAATCCATTTCTTCTTGAACAGAGTTTGCAGCTAACATTGCATAACCTGTGTTGCGGCAACCCATAACATCTGAATGATCACCAAAAATTGCCAATGATTGTGCTGCAATAGCACGTGCTGCTACATGGATTACGTGAGGAAGCATTTCCCCTGCCATTTTATGCATTACAGGTATCATTAAAAGTAAACCTTGAGAAGCAGTATAAGTAGAAGTTAATGAACCTGCTGCTAATGAACCGTGAACAGCCCCTGCAGCACCTGCTTCTGATTGCATTTCAGCTACTCTAACTTCTTCGCCCCAGATATTTTTTTTGTGCTGAGACGCCCATTCATCAATCCATTCTCCCATTGTTGATGAAGGAGTAATAGGATAAATTGCGGAAACTTCACTTAGTGCATACGCAATATGCGCTGCAGCGTAGTTGCCGTCAACTGTTATAGTTTTTCCTGGCATAATTAAAAACCTCCTTATTTTATGCGCTATTTACTTAATAACTATACCCTTTAATTTTAATACAAACAAAATATTTTGACAAAAAATAATTAATGTTTTATAATTCTTTGTGTATCATTTTTGTAATAATTTACCTCTAAAACGACAATTATTATTTTGATAATGTTTTAATATAATTAGTTTGTACGGAGTTATGTGTATGATAAAGTTAAGTGAAAAAGTTTTACGTGGTTTAGGAAAAGTCCCAAAGACAAAGCCAAAAGCTAAAAATATTGTTGATGGCGTGAATATTGTTTCTAAGAAGTATAAAAAATATACTAAGTCAAATATTTCTGTACCTCTTGAACGTTCACCTCAAAAAGATACATTTGTTGCACAAACGACTCCTAATAAAAATGTAAGAATTAACAAAAAACGTGAAAATAGAAGACCTAATATTGGTGATTTTTTAGTTGATCGCAACAGAGTTCTTGCAGAGGCTTATACTTCTGACTTGCAAAGAGTTGCTCTTGAAGTTCCTGGTGCTTCATTTATCAAAGAAGTAAATAAGAGCTCTACAAAGGAATTAAAATCAATTTTAGGGAAATTGGCAAGCAGAAGTGAACAATTTTCTGAGCGCGGGTATAAAGGTGTAATTAGAGATGGTGTAAGAGCTACTATGTTTTTGCCGGATGCTGATAAAAATTATGTTAAAGTTATCAAAGCTATGGAAAAAAGAGGGTATAAAATTGCTAAAACATTCGCTGAAGATGCAAACGGTAATATTGTATTAAATAAAGAAGGTTTTCCTAAAATGGTTGATGATATTGACGTAAGATTCGGAAAAAATTCTGTACCCTCCGGATATGAAGATGTTCAAATGCGTTTTGAAAAAGGCGGAAATCTTTATGAATTATTAATTTTACCGGGGCCTAATTATGCTGCTTTCAAAAATAAAGAACATGAACTTGTTTATGAAAATTTCAGATTATACAAAGAAACCGGTTTAAGAGAAGATGAAGGTGCTAAACAAATTATTAAAGCAATACAGGCAGAATTCCATAATATAACAAGACAATTATATAAACAAGCTTTAGATCGTGATGTTTTAGGCAGTAGAAATATTTCTTCCCAGCCTGTTACATTTACGGAAAAAGGTATAAATACAGTTAACAATTTATTTAAGTCTTTGAAAACTTTATATAGAGGTAAATTTGATGCCCTGCCGCCAAGTAAGCGTTCAAGACCTGATTTTAAGCAGACAAAAAATTATCGAAATTTGGACACTATAGAAAATAATTTACGCAGGTTTATGGAAGAATATAAACCTATATCTCAATAATTGCGACATTTTCTATATGAAAAGTATGACAAAACATATCAAAAGGTTGTATTGATTTTAATTTACAGCCTTTTTCTGACAGATATTTTAAATCACGAGCTAATGTAGCTGGATTACAGCTTACATAAATAATTTTTTCTTTTGTATGGTTAAGAGTTTCATCAAGGGATTCTTTTGTGCAACCCTTACGCGGAGGATCAAGAATTGTTATGTCAAAATTTTTCTTTATAGATTTCAAATATTTAGCGGTGTCACCGCAGTGTAGTTCCACGTTTTTTATATTGTTTAACTCTATAACTTCGATTGCCTTTTCAATTGATTCTTTATTTTCTTCAACACTAACTACTTTTTTTGCTATATTGCTTACAGTGATTCCAAAAGTTGCAATCCCTGCGTAAGCATCTAATATTGTCGGATTTTCATGTTTTGAAATTTCATTTTTAACGTATTGAAAAATATTTTCTGCACTTTTAGGATTTATTTGGAAAAAAGTTGATGCGCCTATTTTAAAAGTTTTATCAAGAATTTTGTCATATATAAAATCATTTCCACAGATACATTGAGTTTTTTCTCCTAAAATTACATTTGATTTTTTATTATTAAAATTTATACAAACCCCTTGTATATCTTCAAATTCATTGTATATTGCTTTTGCAAAAGAGTTGAATTTATCTGAAATTTTTGTGTTGTTGATGACAAGAGTGACAAGAATATTACCGTTGTCGGATGAGCTTCTTAACACTATATGTCTCAAATCGCCTGAGTGTTTTTTCTCATCATAACCAGTTATATTAAAGTCTTGAGATTTGTTTCTGATAAAATCAATAATTTTATCACAAATTTCAGGTTGTATCGGGCAATATTTGATATTTACAATTTCATGGGTTTGAGGTTTGTAGTAACCTGCAAGAATTTTTTTTGAAACTTTTGTTTGAGATACCGGACATTGAATTTTATGCCTAAAAGCTTTTATTTGTGGGCTTGGTATTGGGTTATTTATTGAAATATCAATGTTGCCGATATTTTTTATTACATCTTCTACAATTTGTTTTTTTAATTCAAGTTGATAATCATAATCTATGAATTGTAGCTGGCATGAACCGCAGACATTTTGCATCGGACAGAATGGCTTTATTCTGTGAATTGAAGGGGTTATTATTTCTATTGGGGTTGCGGTCGCAAAATTTTTGTTAACCTTTGTAATTTTGATTTTCATTTCATCTTCAGGACAGGCTTTTTCGACGAATACTACTTGCCCGTTTATTTTGGCAATTCCTGTCCCAAGATTTGAGAGCTTTTCAATTTTTACTACAAATTCATCATTAATTTTCATAATAATACTAAAAAAGAGCCTTTCGGCTCTTATTATTAATTAAATGGTGGGCGTTAGAAGACTCGAACTTCTGACATCCTCCTTGTAAGGGAGGCGCTCTACCAACTGAGCTAAACGCCCTTTCGCAAGAATTATATTAACTAAAACATATTTCATTGTCAACAGTTTTTTTTATAAAGTTTTTTCTTCAGTATTTTGATCTTGTTGCTGTTGCTTTTCAAGAAGTTGTTTTTCATATTCCATACGTTGTTTTACTTTTATTTCATGTTTTGTACCATGGTGTGGTTCTTCTCTTTTGTATCTTGCATCTGTCCACCATTTTGCCATGTGATAAACTGGTCCGCGTTTATAGGGCTTTGGCTTTTCTTCACGAACTTTTTTTTCTTTTTGCTTTTTTATTTTTACAGGTTTGTCAAGATTATCAATATCAGGTCTTGCAGGTGGCGGTACATCTATATAATCAATTAAATCAGCTTCATTTACTGCATAAGATTCAGGACTTACATACCCTTCATCTGCAAGTGCCGGTGTTGATGATAGTATAAATAAAACTATTAAAATCGGTAATAATCTTTTAAACATTGTTTCCTTTCTTATTATGAATACGGACATCTTGTAATAATATTTTTACCATGAGAATCCAGTCCGCCTGTTTTTAGCAGATGGAATTTTTCTGCTGCTTCATCTATTTTCGGTTGCCATTTTTGATAATATTCGCCTTCGTATGATTGGTAGCAGCCCTCATAGAAAAGGGCTTTATTTTTTCCGTATTTTTTGAAGTGTTCGAATAAATATGTATAAAATTCCGGACAATAAGCTTTTGTTCTTGCGGGATGTGCAATTGACATTACGCCGTTGTCAAGAGTTGAAACAAACTCAACAGTATCTTCAAAAGAAGAAAATGGCTTTAGCATTTTGCCAATTGACGGATGTGCTTCCATATAAATTGCTCTTGCTGTTTGAATTTTTTGTTCGATTGAGTCGGGGATTTCGGGTAATTCTTTATTTATATACATTTCAAGAGCTTTTTTATAAGTTTTATAATATGGTTCTTTACCTTTGAAAAGATATTTAAATTTTTTTATCGGTAAATCGTAGGAAAAATTTGCATCAGGAATGTAGTAATTTAAAAGAATTTTCCCTGATGTATATTTTTTTAACGGGTGAGCGATTTCATCTTCTCCTTTTTTAATCATAATATGGCATTTTGATGCTTCTTCAAGATTAAAATGGTAATTCGGCAATGCTTCATTTAACTTTTCAATAGTTTGTTTGGCAAGTTGTAGTTTTAGATTACGTTTTTCCTTTAAATAATTATCAAGCTTTTTGTCGTCAGGATTTATTCCGTAAACTAGAAGATGAATTTGTAAAGGTTTTTCCTGATTTGGGAAATTTATTCCTACTGTTGATATTTCAACTCCGAGTGTGATATTAACATTTTTATATTTATCAATAAGTTTTGAGACTTCTTTACAACCATCCATTGTGTCATGGTCTGTCAAAGCAATTAGTAAATTCGGATTTTTTTCTGACATTTTTTCAGTAATTTCGAGAAGCTCGTTGATATCCATTTCACCGTCAGAGTACTTTGAATGTATGTGTAAGTTTGCTTTGAAATCGTTGGAATTTACATATCTGAAATCATGTGAATCAATTACATTTAAGTCTTTTCTTTCTCCCGGCTTAAATGCTATGTCTGAATAATTTTTTATATATTCTATAAAATCTTTTTCATTTATAATTCCCATATTTTATATTTTACACAAAAACAAAGATTGCAACAAAATTTAAAAGCTTACGTCAAGAATATTAAAAGTGTGGTTAGTTTAATTTTTGAAGATGAGGAATTTAGATGACGACTGCAAAGTATATGGAAGAAGATTTATACAAGGATTTTAAACCCGATTATCAGGTTGATAATGAATTTATTGATTTAGATGATGTAGATGAACCGAGAACTTTTAATTCTATTTCCAATGATGATGATATTTTACAAATGTATTTAAAAGATATCGGAAAAGTTAAGTTGTTGAATTCAAAGGAAGAAAAAGCGTTAGGGAAAAAGATTAAAGAAGGCTGCAAAACTGATGCTGAAATTGCTAAACGTAAGCTTGTTCAAGCAAATTTAAGGCTTGTTGTAAGCATTGCCAAAAAGTATATAGGTCAGGGTGTTCTTTTTATGGATTTAGTTCAAGAGGGTTCTTTAGGGCTTATAAAGGCTGCTGAAAAATTTGATTATTCAAAGAATTTCAGATTTTCGACTTATGCAACTTGGTGGATAAAACAAACAATAATTCGTGCAATTTCCAATAATTCCAGAACAATTCGTATACCTGTACATATGACAGATAAGATAAGAAAATTTAAAAGGGCTTACACTACCTTGTCGTTTGAGCTTGGCAGAGAACCTTCAGATATTGAAGTTGCAGAACGATTAAAAATTACAATCAGACAACTTTTGACGATAAAAAAATCAATCTTAAAAGAACCGATTAGTCTTGAAACACCTGTGACTGACGATTTGAATATCGGGGATTATATTGAGGATAAATCTTATCGTTCTCCTGAAATTCAAACCAAAAATAATGCATTAAAGGGAAGTATTGAGGATTTACTATCAACTTTGCCCGAAAGAGAAAAAAAGATTATAACCTGCCGTTTCGGAATTAACGGTGAAATGCCGAAAACTCTTGAACAGTTAGGTGAGATAATGGGGTATTCAAAAGAGAGAATAAGACAGCTTGAGGATTCCGCATTATCAAGAATCAGAGAGAGGAAGGAAATTCAACATTTTCGTGATTTTATAGAAGATTAAAGTATTCAAGGATGCTTTATGCATCCTTTTATTTGTTAATTGTGAAAATAATTGAAATTAAACCGAAATAAGGGATTTGGCAAATTCTATTGATTGCTCGTTAATTTCCCCGCCTGCAAGCTCTGCGAGTGCTTTAATTCTGTTTTCTCCGGTGAGTACATATACATCAACTTTTGTTTCATCACTTTGTGATTTCCTTACGTAGAAATGCTTGTTGGCACGTGAAGCAATTATTGGTTGGTGCGTAATTAATATTATTTGATGATATTTGGAAAGTTCTGCGATTTCATCAGCTACACTTTGAGAAGCTTTACCAGAAATCCCTGTATCTATTTCATCAAAAATTACGGTATCAATATCATCGCTTTGTGCAAAAATTGATTTTATCGCAAGCATTACACGAGAAATTTCCCCGCCTGATGCAACTTTTGCAAGGGGCTTGATATCTTCTGAAACATTTGTTGAAATCAAAAATTCTACATTATCAATTCCGTCATAGCTTAGTTCTTTCGGTTGAATTGAAATCTCAAATCTTGCTTTTGGAAGCTCCAATTTTTCTAATTTTTCTTGAATTAGAACTGAGAGAACTTGTGCATAATTTTTTCTGTTTTCACTAATTTCCGATGCAATATGTTCAAGGTCTTTTCTTGTTATTTCAATTTTTGATTCTAATTCTTCAATGTTTTGAGTTGAAAATTCTATCGCATTTAATTCATTTGATAGTTTTTCAAATGTTTCCAAAACAGATTCTAAAGAACCGCCATATTTTCTTTTTAATTTATCCAGAAGAAATAATCTTTCTTGAATTTCGTTAAGTCTTTCAGTATCATTATCAAGGTTTTGGCTGTATTCTCTTAATTCAGAACCTGCATCATGTAATCTTTCAATTGCATCTATTAAATTACTTTCAAGCTCTTCCAAGTTTTTATCCATTGATGCGGCTTTTGAGATGTTTTGTTTAATTTTTCCGAGTGCTTCTATGATTGAACCGTCATCTCCGTTGATTGCCCAGTATGATGTTCCTGTTAATTCTTTTAATTTTTCGGCGTTTTCTAAAACTTCAAGTTCTGAATTTAATTCTTCATCTTCTGTTGAACTTTGAATATTTGCACTGTCTATTTCATTTATTTGGAACTGTAAAAATTCAATTTGACTTTCAGTCATATCCGATGCGTTTTTAAGATTTTCAAGTTTGAGTTGTAAATCTTGATAGTCTTTAAATTTTTCTTTATACGCATCAAGTTTTGTACCATAAGATTCTTTTGCATAACTATCAAGCAAATTTATATGGTATTTTGGCTGCATAAAAGCGTAAGTTTGATGCTGAGAGTGAATATCAAGAAAATATGATTTTAATTGTCTTATAAATTCTTGATTAACAAGCGTCCCGTTTACTCTTGAACGAACTCCGTTTTGAGTAATTTCTTTTGATAAAACAATTTCTGTCCCGAAATTGTCAACACCGTTTTCTTCAAAAAGTTGAGATAAATCATGTTTAGTATTTTCAATAACAAGTTCAATGACAGCTTTTTCTTTGTCATGTTTAATTACATCTTTAGATACCCGCGGCGCAAAAGCTATATCAATAGCGTTAATCAGTATACTTTTTCCCGCGCCTGTTTCACCTGTGATAACATTTAGTTTCTCATCGAAATTTGCAGTCAGTTCGTCTATTAAAATGTAATCTTTTATTCTAAGCTGTTTTATCATACATATAGCATAAAACAAGATTATCTTTTGGGCAATAGTTTAAAAAGGGTAATAATTTTATTCGAATAATTACCCTTTTTATATATTTTTTTAATTTGTCAAGCTCGTTTTAATTCATAAACTCTGAATTCACTAGCTTCTAGTTTATCGAAATGAAGAGTTGATGTTTCTGTATCAAAAGCATTTGATGTGAATTCATTATCTTCAATATAATATTCTTTTTGGATTGAATAATCTAATGGTAAATTAATTGTTTTATCAAATACAGGTTTCCCTTCCATTATTTCTGAATAACTTTTGTTGTTTTCATCAAACATTGTAACCCGTTCGTTTGTATATTTGTAATTTGAAACAACAAGGTAGGCAGTTTTTTCTGGTACCTTTGAGATTATCCAAGCTGAAAAACCGTCATCATCTTGTAATATTATTTGAGCTTCGCCCTCTGTTATTATTTGATTATTTTTTACAAACATATCAATAGCATTAAATTTTTTGTAAAAATCATAATGATTTTCTCTTGTCATCGATATTTCTTCACCGATAACTTTTTCGATTCCTCTTTTAGTAAAACTTTCATCTCCGTCTACATATAGCATTGGGCGTTCTGCAAATTTTCCGCCGGGTAAGAATTTATATTTGAACCATTTGTATAAAGCGCCGTTTGCACCTAATTGTCCCGGATATTGGTCAATACATCTGAATTCTCCGTCTTGGTTATTATAAGTTTTTAATATTGAAAGTTTTTCGTCTTTTTTAAAGTTGACATTGTAATTTGCAAGATGTTGATTATCTTCCGTAATTTTTTCCGGTGTTTTTTCGCATTGTGAAACAATATCGTTACCCCATAAAAGATCAAAATTCATGCCTTTATGATATTCTTTTAAGAAATCATCCCATAACATATATTCTGCAAGGGTCCCAAAATAAGGGATTTTACTTTTCATTGTTTTATTCAATTTGTTTAAAACAGTTTTTGGAGCTCTGTAACTTATCGGATGTCCGTTGCTTTCTGAAACTTTGTCTACAATGTGGTCAATATGGTCAACTCTAAATCCGTCAAAATTATATTCTTTTTGAAGATTAATCATATAATTTACGAAATAATCAATTACAGGGATATTAAGTGTTCCGTTTTCCAAAAAACAAAAATAATATGGAGTTTGGCAATCCAGATTAGCAAAATTTGTTACATCTTCACCTTTATAATCGTAATGTTTAAATGTAGGATATCCTCCGCATTCACTCATTTTGTCATAAATCGGAACGCCTGCTGAACACCATGCTCCTCCGGGTGCAGGCCATAAACCTTCTTTTATTAATTCCTGAATTGTATCTAATTGTTTTGTTATATCATCTTCTGTGAGTTTTTGGTTTGGTTTGAATCCATGAATTTTAGCTACGATATCTCTTGCACGTTTATGTATTTTTTCTTGGTTGTTTTTTTGCATCATAACATTTGAGAGTTTTTTCTTAGCTTCAGTCATAAGGCTGTCAAAAGTATCATATATATTTTTGAAATGAGAACTTAAATCTCCTGTGCTGCCGCTTTGGGAGTCTTTATAAATATTTTTTACAAGCTCAACGTCTTCATCTTCGAAAGATTCTGGCATGTTTTTTGCTATTCTGTCTATATTGTCATTAAGTTCTTTATTTAAAATATTAATATCATACCAGCGGGCAATTTCAGGGTTTGCAAGGACAGCTTTAGAAAATCTCCCTGTCTGCGGCAGTATGTCATAAATTACCGGATGCCCTGCTAATTGTGCAAGGGTAATGAATGTTTGGACTTGTCCTTTTGCATTTAGTCCTGTAATTTTTTCTATATTTTCATCAAATAGTTTGTCACTTACTTCAGAGCTTTTGGGTAAATATGCACAGCCAAATTCTCTTGGGTGGAATGGAATAAGATAAATTGTTGTGTTGAATATATTATTTTTTAAATTTCCTGTAGGTAATATCAGTAACTGGCGAAGCCAATCCATAAATTTACCTGTTTCAGTTGTTTTGTTACCGTTTCCTAACCCTGCAAGGTTGATAAGTTTAATATCATGACCTTCTTTTTGTATCCAAGATGAATTTTTTATATTATTTCTTGCAAGTACGCTGATTTTGTTATCTTGAAAGTTAAACTCTCCGTTTTTGAATATTCCGTTATCAGCCCATTTTAATTCAAGACCGAAAAGGATTTCTTCCGGAGTGAGTTCTTCCAGTGCTTTTATGTATGGGTATGGAAGATATCCGTATTTTTTTATCAGTCCCGATAATTCATTCTTTCTATCTTCGGATATTTTATCTGCGGGGTAAGATTGTTTTAATGCTTTATAAACTTTATTTATTTCAACAGATTTTTCTGCCTTATCGCTATCCTTATTTCCAAAAAGAAATTCCAACATGTCTTTTATACTCCCTTAACTGATATGTGTAAAAACATTATAGCATGATAAAAAATAATTTATAATTTGAATATTAATTGTATATTTTACAATAATATTAGCCACTTGGGTAATGGATTAACACCTTTAGATATCATTTAATAAACTTGTCGATAATATATAAAGTATATATCATATGTAAGCAATTTATGAAAGTGGGGTAATTGGCATGACTCAAAAAGCGGCAGAAACAAAGACAAAACCTATCAGTGTAATTATTGTTGAAGATTTTAAACTCACAAGAGTCGGTTTAAGGTGCGCGTTGAATGCAAATGATGATATTGATGTTGTAGCAGAAGCTGAAGATGCTGTTGAGGGATTAAAACTTATTGAAAGATACAAACCTGATGTTATTTTAATGGATTTAGGTTTGCCTGGCATGAACGGTATTGAAGCTATGGTTAAGTGTAAAGAAATGAATTTTGATTCAAAAATTATAGCTTTAACTTCACATGACAGATGTGAAGAAGTTATAGCCGCATTAACCTCCGGTGCAAGTGCATATTGTTTGAAAGATATTGACCCTAATAAACTGGCTGATGTCGTAAGAGATGTTTCAACAGGTGTTTGTTGGATAGATCCAATGGTTGCACAAATGACATTAAATTCTTTACCTAAAATTGAAAATGTCGGGATTTTGCCTAACAAATCTAACAATGAAGGTCGTGTCCCATTGACAGAAAGAGAGTTTGAGGTATTGAAACATCTTGTATCAGGTAAAAGTAATACTGAAATTGCAAAAGAATTAATTGTCAGTGTACATACAGCAAAAGCGCATGTTTGTTCAATTTTGCAAAAAATGTGTGTAAATGACAGAGTTCAAGCTGCCGTAAAAGCCGTTAAAGAAGGTATGGTATAAGTTTATCAAAATTTGTTATTTTGCAAAATAAAAGAGGATTAAACTTTAATCCTCTTTTATTTTTTTTATGATTTCTTCGGTTTTGTTTTTTAGATTTTCATAATCTGAATTGTTTTCGATTATATAATCCCAATCTTTTATGTTATCAAGCCCTGTTTCAGTTATGTCATTTTCTCCTATTAAAGTTCCTCTTGATGCTCTTGTTTCTCTTGAAGCTTCTATTCTTATTGCAATTGCTCCTGTATTTTTAAAAACTTCATATTCATGCGGAACTCTGACATCAGTTACCATAATGTTTCCGTCTTGTTCTATAATCTTTTTTAACCAATAATCCGGATCCTGAGCACGCCCCCAATTGCCGAGATTTATTAAATCCTGCCTGTATAAAGGTTTGTTCTTTTCAATTTCTTCATAGGTTAAGCCTTTTTGTGCTCCGTAAGTTAACTTTATAATATCGCCCATTGCGCATCTTCTGTATTCAGGCATCTGCGAAAGCATGATTTTTGCAACAGTGTCTTTCCCTGAATATTGTTTGCCAGAAAATATTATTATTTTATCAGCCATAGTTCTCTCCTTTAATAATATTGAATTTTCTATATTTATATTGTATAATAAACATATATGGAAAGGAGCTGTATTATGAAGAGATTTTTAGAAATTGAGCTTTTCGGGGGGGGGGCGATTTAGAGCTCACTCCAATAAATTTGCCGGTTGAAAGGGATGAAAAAAATTGTTTGTTCCCTGATAAATCTCATAATATAATAAGAGGTTTATTTAAAAAGAAAAAGGCTTTTACACTTGCGGAAGTTTTAATTACTTTGGGGATTATCGGAGTGGTTGCTGCAATGACACTTCCTGTATTGATTCAAAATCATAATAATCAAGTTGTTGTTGCTCGTCTTCAAAAATTTTATTCTTCGATTAATCAGGCGATAACTCTTGCCGAAAAAGATTATGGCGCACGTGATATGTGGTTTGAGGATAATTCTGATTATGAAGCACAAAAAGCTTGGTGCGAAAAATATTTAATCCCGTATATGAATGTTATTAAAACAGGTAAATTATTAAATAAATATTATTATATGACTTTTGCAGACGGCAGCTCTGTTGCACTTATAGCATCAAACGGCAGAGATTGGTATTTTTTTCCGGGTAGTATTGATAAATGTTTAGAAAATCACAACGGATTATCTGTAACTGCTGGAAAATGTTCTTTTCCGTTTTATTACAATCCTGTGAGAAAATCTGACGGGAATGGATATTATGCTTGGGAATTCGGGACTTATGCGTCAAGCTGGAACGGTGATGTCGATGATTTAAAAAATAATTCAAAATTTGGCTGTAATAATAATACAACAGGTTTCCCAGTTTATTGTGCGCGTTGGATTCAGGTGAACGGTTGGAAAATCCCAAAAGATTACCCGTTCAGAGTTAAATACAGGTAGCACAATAATATATGTGTCTGTTACATTTTTAACATAAAATTTGCAATTTTGCTTTGTTCGTCTTAGCATAGGAAAGCACAATTTTTTGTGGATAATTAAGTGTAATAAATACAATATATATGGAAATTTAAATTTATGGCATTGAACTTTCAAGAACTTGTTTTTAATTTACAAAAATTTTGGTCAGATTACGGTTGTATAATTCAACAGCCTTATGATATTGAAAAAGGTGCTTCCACAATGAATCCTGCAACTTTTTTGCGTTCATTAGGCCCTGAACCTTGGAATACTGCAATGATTGAACCTTGCAGACGTCCGACTGATGCCAGATATGGTGAAAATCCAAACAGACTCGGTCATTATTATCAATTTCAGGTTATTTTAAAACCGTCTCCTGACAATGCTCAAGAACTTTATTTGAAAAGTTTGGAAGCTATGGGGATTGATTTAAAAGAACATGACGTAAGGTTTGTTGAAGATAACTGGGAATCTCCAACTCTTGGTGCTGCAGGTGTAGGCTGGGAAGTTTGGCTCGACGGTATGGAAATTACTCAGTTTACTTATTTTCAGCAAGTCGGAGGGGTTGAAATTAAACCTGTTGCTCTTGAATTGACTTATGGACTTGAGCGTATTGCTATGTATCTTCAAAACAAAGAATCTGTATATGATATTATGTGGAATGATACATTAAAATACGGAGAAATTTTCTTGCAAAATGAAATTGAACAATCAAAATATAATTTTGAAGTAAGTGATTCAAAAGCTTTATTTACTATGTTTGATTTGTATCAAAAAGAAGTTGATAATTGTATTAATGCAAAGCTTGTTCTTCCTGCTTATGATTATGTATTAAAATGTTCTCATACATTCAATTTGCTAGATGCAAGAGGCGTAATCAGTAAAGATGAAAGAATTAATTTTATTAATAGAGTCAGAACAATGGCTTCTGCAGTTGCAAGATTATACGTAGCTCAAAGAGAAGAAATGGGTTTCCCTCTTTGTAAATAATATAAGGAAAATAAATGGCTGAAAAATTTCACCGTGCGACATTTACTCGCAATTTTTTAAAGACTATTACAAGAATTAAAAATCCTGATGAAATGATTGCAGATGCAAAATCTGAAGGGTTAGAAAAAACTCTTGGAGTTTTTGATTTAATTATTTTAGGTGTAGGCGCAATTATTGGTTCGGGAATTTTTGCGGTTGTTGGAATTGCAGCTGCTGGAAGTGCTGACGGTTCAGCATTAGGAGCCGGTCCTGCTTTAATTATTTCAATGATTATTGCAGCTATTGCATGTATATTTTCAGCATTATGTTATTCTGAATTTGCAACGATGATTCCTGTGGCTGGCGGTGCTTATACTTATACATTCGCTACATTAGGTGAATTCGCTGCTTGGATGGTAGGTTGGGTATTAATGCTTGAATATGCAATTGGATTTATTGCTGTTGCCTGTGCCTGGTCAAACCATTTTGTCCAATTTTTAAGCGGGTTTGAAAAAGTATTGCCTGCATGGCTTGCTCATCCTCCTGTTTGGCTTGTAAATGATGCTTTTAGCGCTGCAAAAATTGCTGCTGATGATGCATCTGTTCATATTCCGACTTTATTCGGATTGCCTATATGTATAAATTTGCCGGCGGTTGTTATTGTCCTTCTTATTACTATGATTTTGGTTAGAGGAACAAAAGATTCTACTAAAATGGCAGGTTTGATGGTATTTATAAAACTTGCGGTTATTGCATTATTTGTTGTTGCGGGCGCTTTTTTTGTAAAACCAGAGAATTGGACACCTTTTGCTCCTCACGGTGCTGCTGGTATTTTTGCAGGTGCATTTTTGATATTTTTTGCATATATCGGGTTTGACGCTCTTGCTACGGCAGCAGAAGAATGTAAAAATCCTCAAAAAGATTTGCCTGTCGGAATTATTGGTTCTTTAGTTATTACAACTGTTGTTTATGTTTCGGTAGCTTTAGTTTTAACAGGGTTGCAAGATACTAGCGGAGCTGTACCTCTTGGTTTTTTGAAAGCTCCAATGGCTTATTGTATGTCTTTATTTAATATGAATTGGGCTGCCGGTTTAATTTCAATCGGTTCTCTTGCAGGATTAACTTCTGTTCTTCTCGTTTTGGAGATGGCTGCTACAAGGATTTTGTATGCAATGAGCAGAGACCATTTTATTTCTCAAAGATTTCAAAAATTACATTCTAAATTCCATACACCGGCACTTTTAACTTGGACTGTAGGAATTTTGGCAATTGTCGGGATTTTGACTTTAAATCTTGATGTAGCTGCAGAACTTTGTAATTATGGAACATTTACTTCATTTATAATTGTTTGTGTTGCAGTTTTGATTTTAAGGAAAACTGATCCTGATAGACCAAGACCTTTTAAAGTTCCATTTTCTCCTGTGACTCCTGCTTTAGGAATAATTATTTGCGGCGGTTTAATGGTTTATAAATCAATGCAGCCTTCAGGTTCTGCGTTGCTTTTCCCTGTTTGGCTGGGTATTGGCGCAATTATTTATCTTCTTTACGGTTTTGTCCGAAACAGACAAAATGAAAACAGAATTCATAATCAAAAAGTAGAACTTAAAAAACAAGAAATGATGAAATAATGAAATTGAAAAATATAATATTAAATGCTTTAAAAAAGAAAAGCCCCGATGAATTAATAGCTGTAAGTAAAAAGTCTGAATTGAAAAAGACTTTGAATGTTTTTGACCTAATTGTGTTAGGAATTGGAGCAGTTGTCGGAACCGGTATTTTTACTATAATCGGAACTGCAATCCAAGGCGGTCCAGAAAGTGTTGGAGCAGGGCCTGCTATTATAATTTCTATGGTTATGGCTGCAGTTGCCTGTGTTTTTTCAGCTCTTTGTTATTCTGAAATTGCTGCTATGATTCCTGTTGCAGGCAGTGCTTATACTTATACATACGCAACTATGGGTGAATTTATGGCTTGGATGGTGGGTTGGATTTTAATGCTTGAGTATGCCATTGGAAATATCACTGTTGCTTGTGCTTGGACCGGTTATTTTGTGCAGTTTTTAAAAGGTTTCAAACATATATTGCCTGATTTCGTTATAAATTTTCCGTTATGGTTAAGAAATGATTATCGTTATATGTTTGCTTATTGTGATAAATTCGGACTTGATCCGCATACACAAATGCCGTTTTTATTTGATAAAATACCTGTTGCAATAAATGTTCCTGCTATGGTAATTGTGCTTTTGCTTACAATTCTTTTGATTAAAGGTGTTAAAGAATCAACAAGGTTTGCAAGTATTATGGTCGGCGTAAATATGTTTATGATTTTGTCATTTATTGTTGTTGGTGCTTTTTATGTAAAACCTGAAAATTGGGTACCTTTTGCACCTAACGGGTTTGAAGGCGTTTTTATGGGTGCATTTTTAATTTTCTTTGCATATATCGGCTTTGATGCAATTTCCACTACTGCAGAAGAAACTGAAAATCCCCAGAGAGATTTGCCTATTGCAATTCTTGGAACACTTATAATATGCACGATATTATATGTTTGTGTTGCTTTAGTTTTGACAGGAAATGTACCTTTAGGGCATATTGATATTCAGGCTCCTATTGCACATGCTATGAGGGCTATAGGAAAGGATTGGTTTGCAGGTCTAATTTCAATTGGTGCATTATGTGCTTTAACTTCTGTTCTTTTGATTTATCAGCTAGGAACTACAAGAATTTTATATGCTATGAGCAGAGATAGATTTTTGCCAAAATCATTGAGATTAATTCATAAAAAATACAGAACTCCGCATGTTTTGACTTGGATTTCAGGTATTGTTGTTATAATTTGTGCTTTGTTTATGGATTTGAATATATCCGCTGAGCTTTGTAATTTTGGAACATTCACATCTTTTATAATAATTTGTATTGCTGTTTTGATTTTAAGAAAAACAGACCCTGACAGACCACGTCCTTTTAAGGTGCCATTTTCTCCTTTGTTTCCGATTTTAGGTATTATTACTTGCGGTGGATTGATGGTGTATTCAATGAAATTTTTAACAACTTCTTCATTATATTTCCCGCTATGGTTGTTAATGGGTTTTGCAATTTATGCAGGGTACGGCTATAAACAGAAACGTTTGGAAGAAAAAGTTAAATTGCAAAGACAACCTAAGAATAAAGTTGAAGTTTAATAAAAATTTTTGATCCCTTAAATTTAACTTAATAAGCTAGGTAAACAAATATTAAAATATTCTGTTGTCCCTTGTATAAAAACCTTTAGCACATATAATAAGTGTATAAGATTTACTTAATATAGAGAGAAAGGTTATTTTGAGAGGGGTATAATATGATTACACTAGATTACAGGTATTCTGACGAAATGGTTATCGGTCATGAAAATGGCTTAAATCTTCAAGAAGAATTTACAAAATATAAGGATACCATTTCTCATATTATTGCCGACTTGAATAAACGTAAAGACAAACCTGGTCAATGGCTTCAGTGGATGAATTTGGGCTACAGTGAAGAAACTGTTTGGTATGTAAAAGAATATGCTGCAATGGTTCAGGGACGTTTTGATAATATTTTAGTTCTCGGAATCGGCGGTTCTGCTTTGGGAGGACTTGCAGTTACAGAAGCTCTTTTAAAACCTTATTGGAATTTGCTTTCTGAAGAACAAAGAAATGGTCTGCCAAAAATTTTCTTTCTTGATAATATTGACCCTGACACAATAACCGGACTTTTAAATGTTTTAGATTTGAAAAAAACTTTGGTTAACGTTATTACAAAATCCGGTTCAACTGCAGAAACTATGTCCCAATTTATGATAGTTAAAAATATTTTGGAAAAAGAATTGGGTGATGAATACAGGTATAATATTGTTTCTACAACTGATAAAAAAACAGGAATTTTAAGACAAATTTCAGAACAAGAGGGTTATAAAACTTTTGTTGTTCCTGATGATGTCGGTGGAAGATTCTCTGTGTTTTCTGCCGTTGGGCTTTTACCTTTTGCTCTTGTCGGAATTGATGTTGATGAAATAATGAATGGTATTAAAGATATGGATTTGGCGTTAAAAAATACTGATATTTTTGAAAATATCGCAGCTCAAAATGCTTTAATTCATTATCTCATGGATACTAAAAAGGGTAAGAATTTATCTGTTATGATGCCTTATTCCAGCAGATTAAAATACGTTTCTGATTGGTATGTTCAATTATGGGCAGAGTCTTTAGGTAAAAATAAAGATAAAGAAGGTAATGATGTTCATATTGGACCTACCCCTATTAAAGCTTTAGGAGCTACTGATCAGCATTCACAGATTCAACTTTATAATGAAGGTCCAAATGATAAAGTGATTAATTTCATAAGAGTTGCTCAGTTTGATAATACTCTTGAAATCCCTAATATTTTTGAGTATACGGGAATTGGTTATCTTGGTGGAAAAACTATTAATCAATTGATAAATGCAGAAGCTGATTCTACAAGAGTCGCTCTTGCTGATTATAATAGACCTACTGTGACTATAACGTTAGAAAAAGTTGACGGTTATAATATAGCTCAGCTTTTATATATGCTTGAAGTTCAAACTGCAATTGCAGGTGAATTGTATAATATTGATGCTTTCAATCAACCTGGTGTTGAACAGGCAAAAAATTATACTTATGCATTAATGGGAAGAGTTGGATATGAAGATTCTGCACAAACGTTAAAAGAAAAAATGGCTGCTGTGTAATATTTATAGCTCTATTTATGCATGTTATTCAGTAATAAGATGTTCTGTATATCTTATCTATTGTATTTGTTGAAAATTGTTGTAAAATAATTAAATGATAAATATGTTTAAAAGATTTTTAGTTATATTTATTATGCTAGCAGGTGTTTCTGTTTCTGCTCAAACTTTAAAAGCAGGGGTTTCATTAACCGGTTCTGTTCCGGATTCATTTTATGGAAATTGGCGGGTAGTGGCTAAAATTTCAGAACAGTCAGGTAGTGTTAATTTTAAACCTCAGGCAGTTGATTTTTGGAACTTATCCAGAACAGGTGACGTCATAAATCTAAACAACCCGTTTACAGGAGCGAGTGCTACTGTTAAACTGGATTATGTTGAGGGAAATATTATAAGATTTACCAAAACAGGTTCTTATGAAGGTAATAAAAAATTGACTGATACAGTTGATTTAAAACTTACCGGCAATACCTTTACAGGTGTAAATTATTTAACTCTTGAAACTTTTTCGATTCATGATAATTCTTTGATAAAAAAAGATACGGCGATTTATCTTTTAAAAGGTGAAAAAATTTCAGGAACGAGTATTACAGGAAAATGAGGATAGAAAATGGAACAATTAAGTTTTGATACGGTAATTTTAGGTGGCGGCCCCGCAGGTTTATCTGCCGCAATATATGCATCACGCGGAGCTGTTTCTACAGCAATTGTTGATTTAAACATGTTAGGAGGTCAGCCTTCAAATTATTTGGAATTAGAAAATTATCCAGGATTTCAGGTAATTGGCGGTTTTGATTTAATGGAAAAATTTGAGGAACATGCAGATAAGTTTGGGGTTAACAAATTCCCAATGCAGGAAATTCAAAGTGTTGATTTGAAAAATAAAAAAATTATTACGAATGAATATGAATTTAGTGCAGGAACAATTATTATTGCAACAGGTGCACAGCCGATGAAACTAAATGTGCCGGGTGAAAAAGAATTTGTTGGCAGAGGTGTTAGTTACTGTGCGGTTTGTGACGGCGCATTTTATAAGAGTAAAGTTGTTGCTGTCGTTGGTGGAGGTAATGCCGCTGTTGAAGAAGCTATGTATTTGACAAAATTTGCTGATAAAGTATATGTAATTCACAGACGAAATGAATTAAGAGCAGACAGAATTGTTCAAGAACGAGCATTTAAAAATGAAAAAATTGAATTTATCTGGGACTCAGTAGTGAAAGAAATAAAAGGTGACAGCCTTGTAAATACTGTGGTTTTGGAAAACGTTAAAACGAAAGAATTATCCAATTTAGCAGTTAATGGGGTATTCCCTTATATTGGCATGACTCCGAATGTTGAACTTTTTAACGGACAGCTAGAACAAGATTCAAGAGGTTTTATTATGACTGATGAAACAATGTCAACTTCTGTTGATGGGGTTTTCGCTATCGGGGATGTTAGAACTACTCCGTTGCGGCAAGTGATCACGGCAGCTTCTGACGGAGCTGTAGGAGCTGTTTATGCCGTAAAATATCTTGAAACACACAAAGAGGCTGTTTCAGCTTAAATTGATAAATCTATAAATTTTTCTTGTTCTCCGACATTTGTGATTTTCAATTTATTTGTATCAGATGGTGAAAATTGGAAAATATTTGCGGATGAAAAGAATGCTGGACGTTTTCCGTTATTGTAAGGGGTTATTATATAATCAACCCCTTTTTTGAATTTTCCGTTAAACAATTCAACAATTTTGTCTACAATATTATTTGGTGTTGCTTCAAGTTTTCCGTTATTTTCAAAACCTCTTATGTTAAAAAATAATTTTGGCTTACAGTCTTTATTTATAAATCTGGCATAAGCCGCAAGTTGTTTTTTTATTGCATTAACTTGTCCGTCAATATTTGTCGGAACGTAGTGGGATAGTACGAATAAATTTTCTCCGCTCTTCAGTTTAATAGCAGCTCCGACTGAATTACAACCATGTAATGCATCGGTATAGCTTGTTGTAATCCCCTTTTTTCTGATAATTGCTGCTTTGCATTGGTTCATATCTGTATAGAGAATACTTTTGTCTCCGTTACGGACCATTTTGTTTAAAACCATTTCAGGCATAGAATTGATGTTTGCGATATTTTCTTTTGCATTAGCAGTGAGTCTTGGTAAGACTTTTCTTGTTAAATTAATAATACCTTCTACCATATTTATATAAATGCTTTATTGTTTAATTAATTGCCATAAATTATGTTTATTGTAAATTTTTGTAACATTGAAATTAATAAAAAAAAAGTTGCCTGAAAAAAGGCAACATTAAATAAACACGAGGATATTAAGAGAGAGAGTATAAAATATAAACCTTTTCTTTAATCTTTAATTCTTACACATTTAAGAATTAGATTATTTTATTTAATATCCGATTATTAATTTTTCCCGAATGAAATTTTAAATTTCCCTTACATTTATATAAAGTATTTTATGAAGTAAAAATTTCCTGATTTATTTTGTTTGTTACATTTTTGTTACATTAAATGAATTATTGTCAACAGTTAGAAAAAATGGTATAATCTAAAAATTAGAGAGGGTTATCATGGCAGAAAACTATTCAGGTTCTAAATTTAATATAATTTCATTTTTAAAAAAAGCTGTAGCAGTTGGAGCTTCAGATGTTCATTTACAGGTTGACGAACATCCTGCAATAAGAATTGACGGTAAAATAACAAAAGTCGACATGCCTGTTTTGACTGAAGATGATGTTGCAATAGCTTATGATATTTTACTTCCTGTACATTTCAAAGGGAAGGTTAATTCAGTATTTGACCTTGATTTCGCATACGAAATTCATGGTGTTTCCCGCTTCAGGGTAAATTTAAGCCGCCAGTTAGGTAAAAGTGCTTTGGTTATAAGAACTATTCCTTATAATATTAAAAAAGTAGCGGAATTGATGTTGCCTGAATCTATTGAACAGTTTGCCACATTGAATAACGGACTTGTATTAATCACAGGGCCTACAGGCTCAGGTAAATCTACAACTATTGCTTCTTTAATAGATTATATAAATATCAATTATCCGAAACATATAATAACTATTGAAGATCCGGTTGAATTTATTTTTACGAATAAAAAATGTCTTGTTTCTCAAAGGCAGGTTCTTATAGATACTCCATCTTTCCCTGATGGTATTAAATATGCATTGAGACAGGATCCAGATGTTATATTTATCGGTGAAATAAGAGATAAAGATACTGTAACCGCAGCATTAAAAGCAGCAGAAACAGGTCACCTTGTATTTGCTACAATTCACACAAATGATGCGATTCAGACTGTTAACAGAATTGTTAATATGTATGAGCCTTCTGACAGAGAATTTGTTAGAGGACAACTTGCTTCTATTTTACGTGGTACAGTTTCTCAAAAACTTGTTCCTATTTCAAATGGTTCAGGTCGTCGTCCGGCTTGTGAAGTTCTTGTTGTTACGCCGACTGTTAAAGATTTTATTGAAAAAGATAAATTGGAAGAAATTTATGAACTTGTTAAGAAAGGTTCTTTCAATAACATGATTACTATGAATGCTTCTTTATATCGTTTATATGAACAAGAATTAATTACAGAAGATGTTGCTATGTCATATTCTGATAATAAAAATGAACTTCAACAGATGTTTAGAGGTGTTTTCCACGGTACTTTCGGATATAATAACGGGAAATAGCATACGATTTAAATATAAGAGATAGTTGTATGAATAATTTTGTGACTGATGCAATTAATCTTAAGGCTTATAATTTAAGTGAAGCTGATAAGATTATTGTTATGTATTCAAAAGAAAAAGGTTTAATAAGAGGGGTTGCTAAGGGGGTAAAAAAGCCTAAAAGTAAACTTGGCGCAAGAATGGATTTACTTGTTGCTAATAAACTTATGCTTTATAAGGGGAAAAATCTTGATAGAATTTGTCAGGCAGAGGCTTTGAATACATTTAATAAAACACGTCAAAATATGGATAAGATTTTTTATTCAATGTACATTTCCGAGGTTGTAAATAATTTCGGTGTAGAGGATGACCCTTGTTCTTCTGAAATTTATCAACTTTTATATAAAGCTTTGGACAAGATTTGTAATGCTGAAAATAATATTGAAATAATGATTACTGTTATTAAATTCCAATTAAAAATGATGCAGATATCAGGTTTGGGTATCGAATTGGATTGTTGTCTTTGCTGTGGCGCCCCTGTAAAAGAGGAAAATATGTATTTTTCTTCTCAAATGGGTGGAATTTTATGTAAAAATTGCAGTGAAAAATACAATCAGCATACTGTTTTGCATTATAAATTGAGGGATTTTTTAAATGCGTGTTTGCAGTTTGATTTTGATTACGAATCTGATTATGACAAGAAGGCTAATGAGAAGGTATGTAATGTTTGTTTTAAACTTTTGAAAGAATATATTGATATGCATTCTTCTAAAAAGTTTAATTCTACAGATATTTTGCAGGAAATCAGATAAGAAAGAGGTAAAAATTGTTTAAGAACTTGTTTGATTTGTCTTTTAAGCGTAAAGGAGTTGAAATTTTTGGCTTTTATCTTTTTTACTCTATATTTGGAGCTTTTGTCGCTGGAATTATATGCGGTTTGGTAATTGCGATATTTTATCCTGATGCTCAAACTTTTCAGGATGGGGCAAAATTAGCTCTTGTTTATGGACCTTTAATGGCAATTTTATATGGAGTAGTGCTTTCGATTACAATAATTTCTGCCAAAAATATTTTTAATTCTTTTCAAGCAGTTCTTTTAACGATTATTGCAGTCCCTTTATTATATTTTGGAGGAGCATCAATAGGTATGATTCCTATTGCATTTTTAACTGCTTTTGATAGTAAAAATTCTACCATTCATAATTAATTTCCCAGCCGTCAAGTTGAATCAATCGGCCGCACATTCTGTTTTCGCTGTTCCCTTTACTGCAATATTTTAGTAGTTGTGTTCTGTCATTTTCATTATTTGAGTAGCTATAAAACTTAAACTTGTTATTTGTTGCTGTCATTACAAAAATATCTTTACCATAAGTATTAGGTTTTTGTATACCGTTAGTGTCTACAATAATATAAATGTTTGTAAAGTACCATGGTGAATCACATACAGTATTCCCGTTACTGTCTTTATGATAAGTATCACAATGACCGTCAAGACTAAATGCAGATAGTGTGCCGTTTGAGAGTGAGATAATGTATTTTTGGCTGCTCTTACTGCCATTATTAAAACTTTTATCGAGGTTATAAATATTATCGTAGCCTATATTTTCCATTGTTGTGGTTCCATAATTTTTTAATGGTTTTATATAAGGCAAAAAATAAGTTTCAATGAAGTCTTTAACATAAGCAGTAGAATTAGTTGTTTGTCCTTTCCAACTTTCCATTCCCCAATATTCCATATCTCCGTAATCAGCTTTTGCTCTTTCAAAAGCTTGTGAAAGTATAGAATAAGCCGCTTTTAATTGTGTAACCGCCTTTTTTTTCTGATAATTTTGAATCAGTGTCGGCATAGTCAAAGCTGCAACAACACCGATAATTCCAAGTGTAATTAATACCTCAGCAAGAGTAAATGCACAGTATCGTGTTCTGTATATGTGTAAAAAATAAAAAACTCTCCTAATGTAATTCATAACTTCATTATGCATCTTTTTAATGAGAATATAAAGTGCAAAATCACAAAAATTTTTAAAATCTTGAAATCCCTTGCCTAGTATACGTCTTTCTGGGGGGGGGCTCTTCTCTATCCATAATATTACCTCCTGATATAATTAAAACTTATGTTTTTATTATTTACGATTTTTTTTATCAATATGAATAATTAATTAAACATTAATTTCGCTGACTTTTACAAATTTAACGTTAAAATATAATTATAAGAGTTTTTGTAAAGGAGTTGACATGTATGCCAAATTTTGAAAAGTTTACTAATTATTCTCAGGAACTTTTAAATTCTGCCGGCGCAATTATGCAGGAACACAGAAATTCAGAAATGCAGCCTGAGCATATAATGCTTGCCATGATAAAAGATAGTGGTGCAATAAAAGATTATTTAACAGAACTTAAGCTTTTAAATCAAGGTTTTATTGATAAAGTAGTATCCGTTGTGAATTCTTTCCCGACTATATCAGGTCCGCCTTCCGGTCAGGTTTTTTTATCTACAATTACTTATAGATTGTTAGATCTTGCAGGACAGCAGGCTGAGGAGTTTAAGGATGAATTTATAAGTGCTGAATCGATATTATTGGCTATGACAAGACTTGATAACAGTCCGATTCAGTTACTATTGAAAAATTATAACGTAGATGCTGCAAAAGTTCTAAATGTTATGAAAAAAATAAGAGGTAATAAAAAAGTGGATAACAAAAATGCAGAAGAAAATATGAAAGCGTTAGAAAAATTTTCAACTGATTTAACAGTCTTTGCAAGAAAGGGTAAATTAGATCCTGTAATTGGCCGTGACGAGGAAGTGAGAAGAATTATTCAAGTATTAAATAGACGTACAAAAAATAATCCTGTATTAATTGGGGAACCCGGTGTTGGGAAAACCGCAATTGTTGAAGGACTTGCTCAGCGTATTGTTCGTGGAGATGTACCTGAAAGTTTAAAAGATGTAAAACTTGTTTCTCTTGATATGGGCGCTTTAGTTGCAGGTGCAAAATTCCGAGGAGAATTTGAAGAACGTTTGAAAGCTGTTTTGAAAGAAGTTGAAGATTCAAACGGCGAAATTGTTATGTTTATAGATGAATTACATACGGTAGTCGGTGCAGGCGCAACAGAAGGCTCAATGGATGCAGGAAATTTATTAAAACCAATGCTGGCGCGCGGGGTTTTAAGGACAATAGGTGCAACTACGATTAATGAGTATCGTAAATATATTGAAAAAGATCCGGCATTAGAAAGAAGATTTCAACCGGTCTTGGTAGGTGAACCATCAGTAGAAGATACAATTTCTATTTTGAGAGGTTTGAAAGAAAAATATGAAGTTCACCATGGTATAAGAATTTTAGACAGCGCTTTAATAGCAGCTGCAAAGTTATCAGACAGATATATTACAGATAGATTTTTACCAGATAAAGCTATAGATTTAATAGATGAAGCAGCATCTTCTTTGCGTATAGAAATTGATTCAATGCCGGAAGAAATTGATAAAATGATGCGTCAAAAAATCCAACTTGAAATTGAACGCGAGGCATTGAAAAAAGAAGATGACGAAGATGCAAAAGTAAAAGTTGAAGATTTGACAAAACAAATAGATGAATTAGAAGGAAAAATCGTGAAACTAAAAGCTCAATGGGAGCAAGAAAAAGCATCTATTACAGGTGAAGCTGGTATCAAAGAAGAAATTGAAAAAGTTAAAAATAAAATAGAAGAAGCCGAACGTAATACTGATTTACAAACAGCAGCAGAACTTAAGTACGGTAAACTTCTTGAACTTGAAAAACAATTAAAAGCTGCTCAAAATAAAGAAAAAGCAGATAATAAATTGTTGAAAGAAGAAATAGATGATGAAGATATTGCAAATGTTGTAAGCAAGTGGACAGGTATTCCTGTAAATAAGCTTGTAGAAAGTGAAAAACAAAAACTTCTGAATATGGAAGAAATTCTTCATAAACGTTTAGTAGGTCAAGAAGAAGCAGTAGATACGGTATCAGATGCAATTCGCCGCGCACGTTCAGGTTTAAAAGATCCTAAACGTCCAATCGGGACTTTCTTATTCTTAGGTCCGACAGGTGTTGGTAAAACTGAGCTTGCTAAATCATTGGCAGAATTTATGTTTAATGATGAAGATGCTCTAATTCGTATTGATATGTCTGAATATATGGAAAAACACAATGTATCAAGATTGGTCGGAGCTCCTCCGGGGTATGTAGGTTATGATGAAGGAGGTCAATTAACTGAAGCTGTCAGAAGAAAACCTTATTCGGTTGTACTTTTTGATGAAATTGAAAAGGCTCACCCGGATGTTTTCAATATTATGTTACAAATATTCGATGACGGTCGTTTGACTGATTCAAAAGGAAGAACTGTTGATTTTAAAAATACTTTGATTATTATGACTTCAAATATCGGAAGTGATATTATTCTTGAAAGTACATTAAATTCAATCGGTTCTACTCAAAATTTTGAGGAAACAAAGGAAAAAGTCTTAGAAGTTTTGAGAAGCAGATTTAAACCTGAATTTTTAAACAGAATAGATGAAACTATATTCTTTAGAGCTTTAAATATGAGAGATTTGACTCAAATAGTTGATATTCAAATGGATTATTTGAGAAGACTTTTGAAAGATCAGGAAATTGAATTTGAAATAACAGATGATGCAAAAGAATTTTTGGCTACACGCGGGTTCAATCCGGTTTATGGTGCAAGACCTTTAAAACGTGTAATAAGACAACTGATTGAAAATCCTTTATCAAAACAAATTTTGTCTCAGAAATTTATCAGAGCTGATAAAGTTATAATAGATGTTGAAAATGATGAAATTGTTTTTAAAAAAGGATAAAAAAAATAAATTAAAGCAAAAGACCTCTTTATAGAGGTCTTTTTTATTTATATAAAGCTTAATAATTCTTAAAGCAACTGTTTTTATAATTTTTTTGCTATAAAATTGAGTTATGAAAGTAGATAAAACACACAATAATGTAAATTTTGGATTTAATTATAATACACATAGAAAAATTGCAGATACTGTTATTAAAAATGAATTTCCAAAGTTGAAGAAATATATTCCTATAATTCGTGAAGCTGTTCAGAATCCGGATTTTGATGAACTCGGTTTTAAATCAAATACTCATTTTTATTATCCATTTGAATCATATTTTAAACCGCGTTCAAGTTTTTTTGATTTTGATTGGCAGCATAATGCAAGAGCAAAATATAATAAGCATATTGATTTAATGCTGCAATATCACCAAAACAATTCCTTTATAAAAATGGCAGAACAAGCAGGAAGAGCAAAACATTTTTTAGATGATATGAGTATGGGTTTGCATGTTGAACGTGGTAATTTCTTTGAAAAATTAAAAGAGATGAAAATCCATAAGGCTTTTGAAGATTTTGTATACAGGCATGAAGATGAATTAATTGCAAAACGTGCAAAATCTCCTATTAAATTTAAAGATGAAGATTATGACGATATTTTTATGAGTGTTGTTAATCACACAAAGGGGTTAGAAATTCCTACTTCTGAAAATGTTCAAAGATGGCCTGAAATCGCTCAAAATTCAATAAATTCGGCAATTGATTCATCAAGAGTATTTTTTAAAAAATTGTCTGATATGATTTTATAAAGTATATGCGATTGTATTTGCATTACAATCGCATATATTAAAAAACTCTTTTATTATTTATCTACATTTCATTTTGCCGTCCCAGGACAAATCTGTGCAGTGTAAATAATCCATATTTCCATTATAAATTACCCAAGCAGTACAGCCATATCCGTTTGTTCTTCTTGGAATATTTATATTACAGACTTCCTCGAATGTTGCATTAGTTTCTTCTTTTGTGCCGACAGGTGTAATTCCGTATTTTGTATAATAAAATATAAATACATCTTTCCCTGTTGCATTAGGAGGTTTTTTCCCGTTTAAATCAACAAAAAATTCTCCGCATACATTTTGCAAAGCTTCTGAATTTCCCACTTTTTGTGTACATTGAGGAGAAAGTATTGTTACTCCTGTTATAATAGTTCCATCTGCTAATACCATTCGTTTTGTAAAATATGAGAATGCAGTTCCGTCAAGTGAATATCTGTCCCAGTCTTCACATGTAGAGTTATATGGACAAAGTTCAGCTACTTTAAGGTATTTGGACATTATTTGAAGAAATTTATTTCTTGCTTCATTTGCATCTGCTATTTCATCATCAGTCATACCTTCGCTACTGGCATATCGTGTTAATCCCCAATTCTCAATTGGACCTTCTTCATTAATAGCCATTATTATTGCTTGGCTCATTAAGCTATTAAATTTTTTGAGTTTTGCAGTATACTCCTGTTCTTTTTGCTTTTGAATCAGTGACGGCATTGTCATAGCGGCAACAACACCGATAATTCCAAGTGTAATTAATACCTCAGCAAGAGTAAATGCACAGTGTCGTGTTCTGTAATTCTGTAGAAAATAAAAAACTCTCTTAATGTGATGCATAACTTTATTATACATCTTTTTAATAAAAATGTAAAGTGTAAAATTACAAAAATTTTTAAAATCTTGAAACCCCTTGTCTAGTAAGTATTTTTCGGGGGGGGGGCGATTTTCAGCTCTTCTCTATCCATAATATTGCCTCCTGATATAATTAAAACTTATGTTTTTATTATTTACGATTTTTTTGTTTTTGTCAATCATGTTATAGCCAGATATTAAATTCAATTTTTTCTTTTTCCGGAGTTATTTCAATTTCTTTTCCTCTAAATATAATTCCGCAGTAATTGAAAAATTGTGCAGGTCTGTTTGATTTGAATTTTAGAATATCAAAGCCGTTTATTGATAAGGGGCTGTTTATAGTTATAATTTTCCCGTTTACAGTTTTTGTTTGAAATTCCTTAAAATCAATTTGAGCATTGTCATAAGACCAGCCGTTATCACTTACATAATCTACAAGCCCATATATCGGAGTGTCTTTTTTTATGTATAATTTTCCATTTTTATAGATGTCTTTTACTGTGTTAAATTTTATTCTGTCTCCGATTTCGATTTCATCGTAGCAAGTAGAAATTTTTTGAGAGGGAGTGATTCTTATAGGTGTATCTTCAGAATTTATATAATCACTATAAAATATTGTAAGTTTTGTTTTTTTAGGTTTTAAAATAACTTCTCCGCCTCTTATTATATCTATGACTGGTGCTATGCCATTATCTGCTAAATCCTGATATTTTTTATGTTCTCCGCCTTTAATATATATTTGCCCGTTTAGGATTTTGTCAGAATTTTTATATTTAAAATTATTTATAAGAAGTGTTGCAGGTTCTCCTGCTATTCCGTTTGGGTGTATTTCTTTTATAAGACCTGTAATTTCTTCTCCGGTATTAACATCAGTGAAGTTTATAGTGTCACCTTCTTTTAAATATTTATTGCCTGTTGAAATTTTTTGTACCGGTGTAATTGTTACTGGTATTTCTTCTGCAAAAGCGGATAATCCTGTGAGCAAAACACTTATTAAAAATAATCTTTTAATCATTATAAGTCACCTTGTTGTTTCATTCTGCGTTTTTTCTGTTTTTGTTGAAATTCAATAATGTCTTTTGACATAGAATATTGAAAGTTTTTATATGAAGCAGAGTTTGTCAAAGGTGAGTTTAAATATTGCGGGTATTTTACATAAATATATTTATACATTTCAATAAGTCTTTTGGAACCTTTCGGGTGAAGATAAGTGCAGCCCCAATCCCAGATTGGCTCTCCAAATATTTTGTTTCCCATAGTGATTGCGGCAATAGGGTCGTAGCCTGCTTTTACCATGTAATCTATTCCGTTTAAGTCAGCTTTTTGTTCATATTTTTTTGAATTTGCACCCATTGCCAAGTATTTTATCATGCCTCCATAGGCATCTACAGAGTGAGCTATTTCATGAGCCAAAATAAATGCAAGTTCATCGTCATTGTCTATATATAAAAATGTTCCGGAATTTATAGTTACTGTTTTGTCATATAAGTTAGAATTTGCGTTAACTGTTTTGTTATTTGTTACAAATATCGGAACACGTTTAGAGATTTTATTATCCATCATAATTTTTTGCCCGACAGATAAAACTTTTTCTTCATCAATTCCTTTTTTCTTCCAGAAATTCCCTAAATTAACACCTCTTATAACATAAACTTCTTCTGCAAGAGCACAAGTTCCAATTAACATTACTCCCAGCAAAACCAAAAACTTTTTCATAATAATTCCCCTTTACTTAATATTATAAATAATATTACAATATTCTATGATTTTTTTCAAGATGATGTAAAACTTTTATAAGGGAATGTAATTTTAAAATTTTCAATGTTATAATATTGTGTAAAGAGTTTTTAGATTATTGGAGAGAAATATATATGTGCGGAATAGTCGGATATGTCGGTAACAAATCTGTTGTTGATATTTTATTAGACGGGTTGGAACAGCTTGAATACAGAGGGTATGATTCTTCTGGTATTGCTGTAATGTGTGATGAAGATATTAAAGTTTATAAAGCTGTCGGTAAACTTCAAAATTTGCGTGATACTTTGAAAGGGCATGAAACTGAATTTAATAATTCAACAATGGGTATCGGACATATAAGATGGGCAACTCATGGTGCTCCGACTCTTTTAAATGCTCACCCGCATACTTGTAATTGCGGCAATTTAGTTGTTGTTCATAATGGTATTATTGAAAATTATAAAGAATTACGTGAATCTTTGGAAGAAGCAGGTTGTATTTTCCGTTCTCAAACTGACACTGAAACAGTTGCGCATTTGGTCGCAAGAAAATATGCTGAATGCAAAGATTTGACAGAAGCTGTTCGTTTAGCTTCTATTGAAATAGAAGGCGCTTATGCTCTTTGTGTTATGCATAATGATTGTAAAAATACTCTTGTGATTACAAAGAGAAATGCTCCGCTTTTAGTAGGTATTGGTGAAGGAGAATATTTCGCGGCATCTGATGTTCCGGCAATTATAAAACATACAAACAAGGCTGTTTATCTTGAAGATAATCAGATTGCAACATTAACTCCTGATAGTATGGAAATTGTTGATATTGATAATAATAAAATTTCTCCTAAAATAGAAGTTTTGCCTTGGGAGCCTGTAGCATTGAGTAAAATGGGATATAAACACTTTATGCTTAAAGAAATCCATGAGCAGCCGGATGTTATCAGAAATATTTTAGTAGGCAGACTTCATGCTCCTGATGAAGAAGTTATATTAAATGAAGTTAGTCTTAATAAAGAAAGATTAAAACATCTTAATCGAATTCAAATTATTGCTTGCGGAACATCATTACATGCAGCAATGGTAGGTAAATATTTAATAGAAAGTTTCTGCGGAATTGCAGTTGATGTTGAAGCGTCAAGTGAATATATTTACAGAAAAACCGTTACTGATGAGCATACTCTTGTTATAGGTGTTTCTCAATCAGGTGAAACCGCTGATACTTTAACCGCTATCAGACAGGCAAAGGCTAAAGGTTCTCATATTTTAATTATTACAAACAGACCTGATAGTGCTATGGCAAGAGAGGCAGACAGTCTTATCCCTGTTAATGCGGGAATTGAAGTTTCAGTCGCTGCGACAAAATCTTATGTAGCTCAGCTTATGGCATTTTATCTTTTAGCTTTGTATATGGCTGAAGTTAAAGATTCAATTGCTACATCAACTTTAACATCTTTGAAGGCAGAATTGATGATTTTGCCGCAAAAGATTGAACAAATTCTTGCTCATAAAGAAAATATTCAAGCTGTTGCAAGAGCTTATGCTAACACAAAAGATTTTATATATATCGCAAGAGGTATAAATTATCCGACTGCTTTGGAAGGAGCTTTAAAGCTTAAGGAAATCAGTTATATTAACGCAACAGGTTATCCTGCAGGCGAATTGAAACACGGACCTATCGCAATGCTTGATGAAACAATGCCTGTTCTTTCAATATTGATGAACGGTTCTGTTTATGACAAACTTCTTTCAAACAGTGAAGAAGCAAAGGCAAGAAATGCAAGAATGATAGCTTTAACAAATTCTAAAGATGAAAAATTAAATGATTTGTTTGAACATATAATTAGAGTACCTGATGTACAGGAATTGTTCTCACCTATTATTGCAGTTATTCCGTTGCAGTTAATTGCATATTATATAGCTGAATTCTTAGGCAAAGATGTTGATCAGCCAAGAAACCTCGCAAAATCTGTTACGGTTGAATAGTTGTAAGATATAATGCATAATAGAAAAGTACCTTCAAAAATTTTTGGGGTACTTTTTATTTATTAAATATTAAAAATTTTTTTAGCGTTTTCTGTTGTGATTTTATCAATTTCTTCAAATGAGATTTCTCTGAGTTTTGTAATTTCTTCTGCAACATATTTTATATAGGCAGGGTGATTTTCTTTGCCTCTAAAAGGAACAGGTGTGAGGTAGGGAGCATCTGTTTCTAAAAGCAGTTTATCCAAAGGTATTTCTTTTGCAACTTCTTTTACCTTAACTGCATTTTTGAAAGTTACAACTCCGCCTATTGCTATGTAAAATCCTTCTTTTATACATTCTTTCATGAATTCTACACTGCCAGAAAAACAGTGCATAATTACTGTAGAATTTTTATTAAATTCTTTTAAAATATCAAAGGTATCTTTGTGTGCATCTCTATCATGGATTGAGATCGGGAAATTAAGTTCGTTTGCAATTTTAATCTGTTTTATAAAAATTTCTTTTTGCAAATCATTAAAACTTTTATCCCAATAATAATCAAGCCCGATTTCTCCGATGCCTATTATTTTTTTGCTTTGTGTACAATATTCTCGTATTTTATTTTCAAGTTCTACACTCCAATCTTTAACTTCCGATGGGTGAAGACCTAGTAATCCGTATACATTTTCATATTTTTCAGATATTTTCAAAACTTCATCAATATCTGAAAGTTCGGCTGAGGGCAATATTATTTTTTCAACGCCGTTATTTTTTGCTTCTTCAATTATTTCATCTAAAGTTAGGCCTTTTATTGTATTGATATGTGAATGTGTATCTATCATATAAAGATTATAACACGATTATGTGATATAATTTACTTAGCATGGAAGAGAAGAATTTAAAAATTTCAATAGCTCATTTGTACCCTAAGCTTTTAAATCTTTATGGTGATATGGGCAATATTATTACTCTTACAAAACGTTGTGATTGGCGTGGTATAAAAGTTGAGTTTGAAGAAATAGGAATTGGAGATTCCATAAAAGAACATGATTTGTATTTTATAGGTGGTGGTCAAGATAAGCAGCAGCAGGATGTAGCCGGTGAACTTTATAAAAATAAGGATTTTTTACAAGCTGAAAGAGATAAAATGGCTGTATTTTTAGGAATTTGCGGGGGGTATCAGCTTTTTGGTCATTATTATCAACCGTTTGAAGGTGACAAGCTTTTAGGCATAAGTTTGATGGATGCATATACTGTTGCAGGTAAAAAAAGATTTATCGGAAATGTTACTGTTGAAACTGCTTTTTTGACACCTAATACTCTTGTCGGATTTGAAAATCATAGCGGCTTAACTTATCTTCAAGGAGATACAAAACCTTTAGGCAGAGTAATTGTTGGTAATGGAAACAACGGTAATGATAAATTTGAGGGCGGAAGATATAAAAATGTTTTTGGAACATATTTACATGGTTCGCTTTTGCCTAAAAATCCTCATTTTGCTGACTTTTTAATTGAATTAGCTCTTGAAAAAAGGTATGGTGAAAAAATTAAACTTTCAAAACTTGATGACACTTTGGAGGTAATGACTCATAATTCTCTTATAGGAAAGGCATATTAGTATGGCAAGAGAGGCTGTAATAAATTTATATAACCGTTGGTGTACAATCCCTGACAAAATAAGGTTTCTTCTTGTCGGCGGTTGGAATGCTGCTTTTTCATACATAATATTTGCTGTTGCTGTTTATTTATTAGGCCACGAAAATTATCAAATTTGTGTTGCTTTACAGTGGATAATTTCGTCAGTATTTTCATTTGTAAATCAAAAAATATTTGTGTTCTGTACAAAAGGGCATTGGGTTAAAGAATATTTTAAATGTTGCACAACTTGGGTTTTTAGTTATTTAGTTAATGCAATAGTCTTGGAATTTATTGTAAGATATATTTCAAAAAATGTTTATGTCGGACAATTTTTCTCAATATTAATTGCATCTATTGTAACTTATGTTTTATTCAAATATTTTGCTTTCAGGCATCATAAAAAGTAATTTTATTTTAAATCTTCATTAAAGTATCCTGTTATAAATTTTATTTTTTTTATAAAATCTTCAAATGGCAGTACAATTTTTTCTCGATGCCTAAGATCGGATATTTGTACTGATTTGTCTGTATTGTTAACCTTTTCTAATGCGTAGCAGTGCCAGTTTGTTAAGCCTTTAAAAAGCTTATAGCCAGTACCCACAACAAAACTGTGGGATTGATTTTCTCCTATTTTTTTAAGAAGCTCTTTTGTTTCTTCTGATTTAGATTTTAAAGTCATTTTAAAGCTGTTTTCATTGATATTTAAAGGTTTTATCCCGGTGAACATTTCCATAAATCTGGAAGGATTGTTGTATTCAAATTTTTCATTTGTTTTGCATAGTCTGTTAGCAAATGATTTTTTATCAGGATATTTGTTTAGCAATTTATTCATAGCAACTTCTACAGCTTTAAGAATTGGATTCTCAGGCTCTTTTATTACTATAGGGTTTAAGAATTCGTCGCAAAGAGTTAAATCATTTATTTCTTTTTCTGTTATAAAAAAGTCCTCTGATTTTCCGTTAATATTTTTAAATTTTATATTAAAGCTATTTCCTTCTCTTAAAATGTTATTTTGTAATATTTTACATCCGTTTTGGCTGTTGCTTAAGGCGTTTATGCTTGTCACAAGATAGCAGTCTTGAAAATATTGTTTCATTCTTTGTAATGTTTTAATTTCATCAAAATTTATTGGTCTCATATTTTTTGAAAAACCTGTAAAGCGTGAAATTTGTCAATTGAAAATTTATAAATAATATGTTATTATAAAAATGTTACAAATATTTTAATATTTTTGAAAGGAGCAGGATATGAAAAGATTAAAGAATGTCGGGGGGGGGGCAATTTAGAGCTTGCTCTGAACGGTTTGAGAGAAATGCCCAAAAGACTGCTGTCTTCTAGCTTGTCGCGATTGGGTTTTACTTTGGCAGAGGTTTTAATAACATTAGGTATAATAGGTATTGTAGCTGCCTTGACTATGCCAAGTTTAATTGCAAATCATAGAAAAAAAGTTACTGCTGTTCGATTAAAGCAGTTTTCATCTGTTTGGCAGCAAGCTTATTTAGATGTTTATATTGAAAACGGTACAGAAAATTATTGGGGAACGCTTGTTGCATTAGATTCTCAATCTGCTCTTGATTTTTATAATGAAAATTTCGGGAAATTTATAACAACAACTGAAGTAAGAAAATCAAAATATGGTATTGTTGGAGCTTTTCCAAGCGGTTCGGGGTTTTATTTTTACCGTTGGGATGGTTCTTATGAAACCTCTGCAAGAACATACTTGACATTCTGCCCTTATTATAAAGATTGTGTTGAATTAGCGGAATCAGCATCTCCAATTGAAGGTGAATCCATTGTTGACGGTAAAAAGTCATTTGCATTTTATGTAACTGGGAAAACTCCTGCTTATGCTCTTACAGGCGGCAGAGACGAACTTTTAGAGAAATGCTCGGGAACCGCAAAAGGATATTGCACAACGCTTATAGAATATGACGGTTGGCAAATATCAAAGGATTATCCTTGGTAACGTAATAAAAAAGCGGTTAATTATTTAACCGCTTTTATTATATTGATAAGTTTTTGTGTTGCTTCATCAGGTGTGTATTTTTCTTGTTCACCTGTTTCTCTAACCTTATATTCTACAAAACCTTCATTAATTGTCTTTCCGACAGTCACTCTGAATGGGAAGCCTATTAAATCCGCATCTTTGAATTTAACACCTGCACGTTCATCTCTGTCATCAAGAACAACTTCAACTCCTGCAGATTTTAAAGCTTCATACATTTCATTTGCAACTTTCATTTGTAATTCGTCTTTAATATTTACAGGAACAATTACAACATGATATGGTGCAATTGCTATAGGCCATTTAATACCATGTTCATCGTAATGAGCTTCTACAGCAGCGGCTGCTGTTCTTGAAATGCCTATTCCATAGCAGCCCATAATATATGGATGAGTTTTTCCGTTAATATCTGTATATACGGCGTTCATTGGTTTTGAATATTTCGTTCCGAGTTTAAAAATATTCCCAACTTCAATACCTTTTGTTACAAATAAAGGTTTTCCGCATTGAGGGCAAAATTCTCCTTGTTGTACAAGACGAATATCTGCGTATTGGATATTTTCTATTCCTAAGTCGGAAAGGTTTGCACCAACTAAATGCTTGTCTGTTTGATTTATTCCGACAACAAAGTTTTTCATATCTCGAACGGTTTCATCAGCAATAATTTTAACATCTTGCATTCCTTTCGGTCCGATAAAGCCCGGTACTGCATCAAATCCTTTTTCTGCCATAAGTTCTGCAATTTCAGCAGAAGATGCAATTCTTATATCTATTCCACCCACTGCATTCATTAATTTTGTTTCTTCAACTGCTTTATCTGCTCTGATTAGTGCAATTACAGGCTTTTTGTCAACAATATATACAAGTGATTTTAAAATCAATGTATTAGGAATATTTAAGAATTTGCTTAATTCTTCGATAGAATGTGTGTTTGGAGTGTCAATTATTTTTGTTTCTTTGAAGTAATCTTTTCCATCGATGACAGCTTCCGGCAAATTAGATACAGCGTGATTTGAATTTGCTGAGTAATCACAAGAATTGCAGTAGAAAACGTCATTTTCTCCTGCGTCAGTGTCTGTTATTACCATAAATTCATGGGAAACGCTTCCGCCTATTGCTCCTGAATCTGATTGAACCATTTTAGTATCAAGTCCGCATCTTTCAAAAATCTTTTTATATGCTTTTGCCATATTTTGATATTCTTTATCAAGACCGGCTTCATCTATATCAAAGCTGTATGCATCTTTCATAATGAATTCACGGCCTCTTAAAAGCCCGTATCTCGGTCTGATTTCATCTCTGAATTTTGATTGTATTTGGTATAAGTTTACCGGAAGTTGTTTATATGATTTTAAAACATCACGAGCAACGGATGTTATGATTTCTTCGTGAGTCGGTCCAAGACACATATCCCTGTCGTGACGGTCTTTAAGACGCATTAATTCACGTCCGTATACGTCCCATCTTCCGGATTCTTCCCATAACTCTTTAGGCTGTACAAAAGGCATTAAAAGTTCTTGTGCCCCTGCATTATCCATTTCTTCTCTTACTATATTTTCAATCTTTTTTAAAACTCTCCACATTAGTGGTGTAAATGTATATATTCCGGGAGCAAGTTTTTTTATAAATCCTGCTCTGCCAAGCATTTTGTGAGAAATAACTTCTGCATCAGAAGGATACTCTCTTAGGGTTTGTATAAACATTTTTGACATTTTCATAATATTTTGTTCCTCATTTGTTATTTATGGTTTTATTTTAGCATAAAAAAGTTTTATGAAAGAAAATTATCGAGTTCTTTTTTTATGAGTTTTGCACTTATTGAGAGGCTGTTGTTGAATTTGAGTGCATAACTCATACATTTTACATATTCATCATTGGCGTGACGAAGTTTTTGTATTTGCGCTAAGATATAATACAAATCACCGTTTGCACCGCAATTATCAATTGCAGTTTCTATAGTTACGGCTGCATTATCCGTTTTGCCCATTTTGGTAAGGATTTTGGCATAAATTTTATATGCTTCAATATCTTTAGGGTTTAGTTCAAGAGTTTTATCAAGATTTTTTATTGCCGAATCAAAGTCGCCTTCCTCATAATCAATTGATGCCAAATTAAAATATGCCCAGCTGTAATCTGGTGAGAGTAAAAGCACTTTATTAAATTTTTCTCTTGCACCTTGGTTGTCGCCTTCTTCTTTTAAGATATTACCGATATAAAAATGTGCATATATATCGTCGTCATTTAAATCAATTGCCCTTTGAAAATAATATTTAGCACCTTCAAGTTTGCCTTCTTTAAAGTAGCAAAGCCCTATTGAAAAATAGGAATTTGAGTCGTTATTGTCTTTTGCAAGAACATTTTCAAAACAATCGACAGCTTTTTCATATTCTTTTTTATCAATATAAACAAGTCCAAGATTATAAAAAGCATCGACTTCTTCAGGAGAAAATTCAATAGCTTTTTTATATGCTTCTTCTGCTTTATCTAAATTTTTCAATTTCTCATAAGTAATTCCGAGATTATAGAAAATTCCGCTGTCATCGTTGAAAATTTTTGAAAGATATAAAAAATGTTGTTTTGCTTCTTCTGGGTAACCAATATCGAGCAGAAGAACAGCAAGCTCTCTTCTTGCTTGGAAGTTTGTTTGGTCTTCTTTTAAAATGTTTTGTAATTCTTCTACTTTATCAATTTTGGACATATAATTATAATAGCAGTCTCTTTTCTTATTCGCAAGTTTTTAACATTGCTATTGCTTTTTTTTATGAGATTTAATAAAATACAATTTAGAATAAGGAGAGATTTATGAAATTTTTGACTTTAATATTATCACTGTTTTTATTTGTGCAGACAGTATCTGCTGAACCTTTGAGCGGTAAAGCAAAAACAAAAAGAATACCTGCAGGGACTAAATTTTCTTTACAGATGATGAATCCTCTTTCTACATCTATAAATCCTGAAGGAACTGAATTTACAGCTATTATGATGAATGATCAAACCTCTGATTCTGATGTAATTCTGCCTATGGGGTCTGTTGTCAGAGGAACAGTAAAAAGAATTGAGCCGGCAAAGAGATTTTCTAAAGGGGCAATTTTGTATTTAGATTTTGATCACGTTGTTACACCTAACGGCAGACAGTTGCCTTTGACTTTTTCAATTGTGGGACGTTCTGATTTAACTTATGATGGCGGGATTACTTCTTCTCGCGGTTATGCGGATGCGTTGAAAGAAAATTGGGAAGTGACAAAAGATATTACATCTACTGCTACTGAGTGGGGCGGAGATGTATTTGATGATGTAATTGTTGCTGATCAAATTATGACAGGAGTTGGTGCTGTTGGTGGAGTAATCGGTGGCGGTGCTTATTATGTTTATGATTTCTTCGCTGATATGATAAGAAAAGGTAAAGGCGTTGACATTAGAAAAGGTGAAACGTTAAATGTTATTCTTGTTGACCCTGTTGATGTTCCGGTCATATAATAACTTTATATATGTTTAAAAAAAAGAGAACCTTAAAATAAGGTTCTCTTTTTTATGATAATTAAATTTTTTATTTAACCTGATTTCTTCCGTTGTTTTTTGCAGTATATAATCTTTTATCAGCAGCTTCTATAATTGCAGAAGCTGTGTCTCCGTCGAATGGAAATGTAGCAACTCCTAAGCTGATCGTTACGTGTGTCTCTTTCTCGCCTGTTAATTTGAATTTTTTGGAAGCTACACGTTCACAGATTTTTTGAGCAGTTGAAAAAGCTTCATCTTTACTTGTGTTTGGTAATATTATGCTCATTTCTTCTCCGCCGTATCTACATACAATATCTGTTGCACGTACATTTTTTCTTAATGTTTGAGCTACCTGTCTTAATACGGCATCTCCTGATTGGTGCCCAAATGTGTCATTGAATTTTTTGAAGAAATCTATGTCTATAATAATAAGCGAAAAGTTATTATTATAACGTTTTGATTGCTCAACTTGCATTCTTATTTGTTCCTGAAAATATCTGTGATTATAAAGCTCAGTTAAGCCGTCAGTTGTCGCCAGAATATATTGTTGTTCAAAATCTCGGGATTTTACAAGATATTTTACGATATATGCTACAGTGAATGCTCCGATTGAAAATATTAATGGATAAATTAATTCCAACCATAAATTTTCATATTTCATTGCATAGAAAGCTATCATAATGTAAATAAGGTAACTCGATAGCGAAATCATTGATGCAACAAAAGCAGAACTTACTCTTGTTACTACTGATGCGATTAACAGAGCAAGTAGTATACTTAAAGCTATTGTATATCCTTTATTAACTTTCCTGATAAAGTTATTATCTATAATATTGTTTACGTAAGTTGCTTGAACTTCAACTCCGGGGTATATCTTTCCTGCGGGAACTGTTTTTATGTCAAATAAACTTGCGGCTGTAGTTCCGAAATAAACAATTTTATTTGTAAAATCATAATCAAGTCCGTTTTTTTCTCCATTTACTGCTTTTATAAGCTGGTACATCGGAATATATGTATATGTCCCTGCCGGTCCGTACCAATTGAGGATTGCACTGCCGTCATCATCAATATATATTTTTCTGCCTCCGATTACAAAGTTAGAATGTTTATCTATTTCAAAGGTATTTTGATTTTCTCCAAGATAATTAAGCCCTACTTTTAAAGCTAATTGAGGATAATATTTATCTTTATATTTTACGACTAACGGCATTTTCCTTAAGATACCGTCATCCGAACGTGATACATTAATTATCCCTATATTTTTGCTTGCATTTAAAATCCCTTCAAGTATAAGCCTGCAATTTTTAAATGTTAATTGGCTGAAATCTATTTTTGAATTGTTAATTATATCAATGCTGATATTATCAGGCAAATCAGGTGGAATGCGTAAGTCTTCAGATTGATTGTCAAAATTCATTGACGTAAAAATATTATTATATTTTTTGAATGCTTTAACTAATTCTTCATCAGCTTGATTTTTGCTTTTTATTGATTTTACAAACATTAAATCAAATACTATTGATTTTGGGCTTTGCTGTTCAAGATAGTTTATAATATTTGCATAAATTTCTCTCGGGATAGGCCATTCCCCGTATGTGTCAAGAATATATTCGTAAGTTGCATCATCAATAGCAACTATTACTATATCGCTGTTCGCTTTTTTGTAGCCTTGATTGATTAATATACTTTGTCTTAAATCAAAGGTTCTGTTTTCTATTGTGTCGATAAATGTATTTAAATTGGCATTCTTTAAAATAAGAAATGTAAAAATAGCAAAAAGTATTAATCCTATTGCGTATGATATTTTTTTAAACATAACCCTCAATTCTTTTATACTTATAACCTATAATTCAGTATAATAGAGTTAAAGATATTTGGCAACCTGTAATCTTGATTATTGCTCAATATTAAATATTTTTGAAATATGGTTGTTAGTAATATTTTCAAGCACAAATTTTTTTTCAAGTATAAAGTTATTAACTTTTAAAATTTCAGTTGAATAAGCCAGCTCATCGGGGTTTTGTAAGTATCTTAATAAACATTTTTCATGCAGATTCATCTAATAATCACCTTTTACAAAATCTAATAACGGATAACTTTTTTATTATTGCAACATTAAGAAAATTTAACATCAGACATATGCATGAGATTTTTTAATCTTGCACTTTTTTATTTCTGTTGTATGATATATTTAGTCGAATTATAAAGTAATCAAGTTTGGAATCTTGAGAAAAGGAAAGAGGTTAAAAAAATGAAAAATGGAATTCATCCTGATTATAAGAAAACTGTTATAAAATGCGTTTGCGGAAACGAAATTGAAACAGGTTCTATTAATGATAATATTACAGTTGAAATTTGCAATCACTGTCACCCATTCTACACAGGTCAACAAAAAATTCTTGACTCTGAAGGTAGAGTTGAAAGATTTAATAAACGTTATGGTAACAAAAAATAGTTTTTTATTGAACATAAGTCGGTTTTATCAAAACGTTTGTTAGAAAAAATTTACATTATACCACTCTTATTTAAAGGGTGGTATAATTATTTTATTATAATTTTAATAGAAGAGGGGACATTGTGTATGGAAAATAATAATAAACCTGTTGTAAATTTGATTTCAAAACCTGAGAATATGCTAAAGACTGTTTATACAGCATGCAGAACTTGTTACAGCGCTGATTATCCTATAAATATTTATAACAGTATCGATGATAAAGAAAAAATGTTGAAATTGATTGAAAGGGTTATTTCTTCAGGGCATTATTCAACTATTGAGCATATTCAGGTTAGTTTTGCGATTTCAAATGTTTCTCGTGCTTGCACTCATCAGCTTGTAAGGCACAGACACATGTCTTTTTCTCAAAAATCTCAAAGATATGTTAAAGAAAAAGGACAATTTGATTATATTATTCCTCCTACAATTGAAAAAAATCCTGAATTAAAAGAAAAATTTGTCCAATTTATGGGTAAAATTTCACAGCAATACCAAGAATTTGTAGATGCAGGTATACCTGCTGAAGATGCAAGGTTTGTACTTCCAAATGCAGCAGCAAGCTCGCTTGTTGTCAGTTTGAATTTAAGAGAATTAATTCATGTTGCAAATTTGAGGCTTTGTACTCGTGCTCAATATGAAATTAGAACTATGGTTAAGATGATGTGTGATGAATTGATAAAAGAAGAGCCTTGGTTAAAATCTTATCTTGTCCCAAAATGTGAGCGTTTAGGATTTTGTGATGAGGATAAATCTTGCGGTCGTAAACCTAAATTTGACGAATTAACAACAAAAGCAGGTGTTTAGAACTTTATGGAATTTATTTTTAATCCGATAATTATTTCCGTAATTTTACTTTGTGTATTATGTTTATGCAGGGTAAATGTTTTGCTTGCTCTTTTATTGTCTGCAATTGTTGCCGGTAAAATAGCCGGTATGCATGCAGGTCAAATAATGGATGTTTTTATAAGCGGAATGGGACAGAATAGTGAGACTGCTTTGAGTTATATTTTGCTTGGAACTTTTGCAGCTGCTATGGCTCATACTGGTCTTGCAGATGTTTTAGCTAAAAGAATTATTTTACTTATTAAGAATAATAAATTTATTTTGCTCTTGATTTTAACACTTTTAGCTTGTGCCTCACAGAATTTAATACCTGTTCATATAGCTTTTATTCCTGTTATAATTCCGCCTTTAATTTCTGTTATGAATAAATTGAAACTTGACAGGCGTGCTGTCGCTTGTGCTCTTGCATTTGGGCTTGTAACCCCTTATATTGTGTTTCCCGCAGGATTTGGGTTGATTTTCCAAAGACTTTTGGCAGATAATATGTCATTAAATGGTATGGATGTTACTGTTAATGATGTTTGGCATTCTGTGTGGATTTTAGGTGTCGGACTTTTGTGCGGTTTGCTTTGGGCTGTTTTTGTTTCCTATAGAAAGCCGAGAGAATACGAAAATATAAAATTTAGAGAAGAGAGAAGAAGATCTTTAAGATTTACGGGAAGTCATTATATTACATTACTTGCAGCAATTGCGACTCTTGTTGTTCAATTATGGACAAAGTCTTTGCCTTTAGGGGCTTTAATAGGTTTAACTATTATTTTTGGTGCAAGAGCAATTGATCCTGAAAAGATGGATATTTTAATTAATGAAGGTATTGGTCTTATGGGATATGTTGCTTTTGTAATGCTTGTTGCAGCAGGCTTTGCAGGTGTATTGAAGTCAACAGGCGGTATAGATAGTTTAGTAAACGGTCTTATTCCTTTTATGCTAGGTTCAAAAATGTTGGCAGCGTTTTTAATGCTGGTTGTTGGCTTATTTATTACAATTGGAATAGGAACATCTTTTGGTACAATTCCGATTCTTGCTGTACTTTTTGTACCGATATTTATGCATCTTGGATTTAATCCGATGGAGTCAATTGCTGTTTTTGCAGCGGCAGCAGCTTTAGGAGATGCTGGATCTCCGGCTTCGGGAACAACTTTGGGTCCTACGGCAGGATTAAATATTGACGGTCAGCATGAACACATAAAAGATACCTGTATTCCTACATTTTTGCATTATAATATTCCGCTAATTTTGTTTGCACTTCTTGCTGTTGCTATATTTTAGGATATTTTGAATTTTTAATAAAATATTAGTTTTAAAATTTTTTCTTGTATTGTATTTTGGGATTTATGTGTATATATCTTGAAATTTTTAATATCTATGCGAGCATTATCAATGCATATTTTATTTACCGGTATGTTATTTTTCCATAGAATGTATGATAATGATAATTGGTCACGTTTTGAATAATTTTTAATCATATTCCACCATTCAGTCATTATTTTTTTTATTTTTTTAGAATTGTGTTTTCTATATATAATATTAGTTTCATTTAATCCGTAATTTCTTGGCATATTATTTTTAAGAAGGTAATTTTTAACATTTTTTAAGATATTTACATCTTCATATTTTGCTTGTTTTACAGCTTCTATTTCCTCAAATATGCAATCTCTTACATAGTGTTTTGGAATTAAAATATCTGTCTTGTGGCTACTAATTACTTTAAAAAGTTTATCTGTTAAAATATCTATATTTGCATCAATCCAGATGCTTTCATCAATGTCAGGAAATAATATGTCTGGGTGTAATTTGTGCCATCTTGCATTTCTGGTATTGTCTAGTTTGGTAAATTGCATTTTTTTTATCTCCCACATGCCAAGCTGCTTGAATCTAAGTAATTTTTTATTATTAGTGAAACATATATAACGCCAATTTTTATCATAATATGTTTGAATCAACGGTATAAAATCGTATTCTCCTGAAATACATGTGTAGATAATTTTTGTATTTTTATTATGTTTTGGAATTTTTATAAAAATATTTTTTAATGTTTTAAGCCTATTGGGTTTGACAATAAAGTTGTGTATTTTTGTTCTTATTAGCGGAATATAACTATATTTCCCGAATTTTTCTTTAATAATATTGTTGATAGGTTTAGTATATGTAATTTCATTTTTAGATATTGTTTTACCACATTTATTGTAGAAAATTTTTACATTTTGTGCCATTAAATTTTCTCTTTCATGACAGAAACTGCGGTTTCTTTTGTGTTTTATATATAAATTATCGATAAGCACGCATTTTTTATTTGCTTCTTTTACTTTTAAACAAAAATCAACTTCTTCATAATAACCGTTTCCATATATCTCATCAAATAAGCCATATTCATCTATAAAAGATTTTCTTATACAAAAACAGAATCCTTCAGAGTTTGTAAGTTCAGGGTAAGTCGCTTCTTTTGAAGATAAAATATTGTTCATTATCTCTAACGGTAAAATCTGTGGGATATAATAATTTGCGCTGTTTGAGCTAATTGGTGACGCTGTGATAATATCAGGATTTGAGGCAAAACATTTTAGAATTTTATTGTTAAAATTTTTTGGGATTTCACAATCACTGTTTAATATAACAACGATTTCTGCAGCAGTTTTTTTTACTGCGTTATTACAATTTTTTATGTATCCAAGATTTTCGTTATTTCTATAAAGAGTTAATTTATCCGGATATTTTGAACAAATTTTTTTTAAAAATTTTTCAGTTTTTTTATTTGAATGATCATCAGCTATTATTACTTCTCCGCAATTAAAATCAAAATTTTTTATTACACTGTAAATGCATTTTTTTGTTTCCTTAAGTGCATTAAAAACAGGTATGATAACACATATTTCTTTCATTAAATCTTCCCTATGCTCATTTCCAATATTTATACTCTTTTAATGAGTATTTTTTTGCTGTTATACTAATAACATGATACTTTATTTATTAAAAGTAATTATTTCATGATGTTTTATTCTTGTCAATTGCTTTCTATTATTACTATTACAAAAGGATTCGATATGAAAACAACAAAAGAGTTATTGGCTATCAGATTAAAGCAATTAAGAAAAAGCCGTGGTTTTACTCAAGAGAAACTTGCAGAGTTAATTGGACGTGATACAAAACACATTTCAAAGCTTGAGATAGCAGGTTCTTATCCTTCTATTGAAACATTGGAAAGGATTGCTGTTGCTTTGGATGTGGAAATAAAAGAATTTTTTGATTTTGATAGTTTAAAAGATGTAAATTTTATAAAAGAAGAATTTAAAAAAATGATTAAATTCTCTGATGACAAACATTTACAACTCCTTTATAAAATTCACAATGATATTATAAATTTATAATTTTTGGGGTTATGTTCTTTTTTATAGCCGGATTTTAATTTTATTTGTGCATAAAAAAATGGCGGCCCCGGCGCGATTCGAACGCGCGATCTTCGGTTTAGGAAACCGCTGCTCTATCCTGCTGAGCTACGAAGCCTTCCATTTTCTATCGATTTTAATACTCTAAAACCGGCTGTCAACCAAATTCATTATAGCATAAAATAATATTTAATATTTTTTAGACGTGAAAATTTTTATGTTTTTGTGTGGAAATTTTTATCGGCATAAAACCGGTACCGAAAAAATCTTGCAAAATGTTTTATCCGTAAATATAATAATTTTTTGTGCCTGATGCGATTTGAACGCACGACCTTTTCCTTCGGAGGGAAACGCTCTATCCAGCTGAGCTACAGACACAAAAATCAGCAGTTAGAGAAATTTATTGATCTCCTGATAAAATAATTGTAAAATCTGTTTCGCCGCAATGATAATTTACAGGATCATATACAAATTGTAAATTTGCTAATGCAGGATTTTCTTTTGTTAAATGATTATAATATTCATTTGTTATTTTAGATGAATGTGCAATAAATTGAGAGTGTGCTCTTGAGGCTGTTCCTCTGCATTTTATCTCTATACCTGCCGTTTTTAAAGCTTCTTCTACTTGAGCTGAACGAGAAGAATTTGAGCTTAATAAACTTGCACTTATTTGTGCCATATCTTCTATAGGTTTTTTATCACGATAAATTACTCTGTTTATAACTTCTTGAGTTTTTTCAGGATCTAAAATCCAGTAACTGATATATCCTTTTTTATTTGGTGCACCGGGAAGCATTGCAATTTCAATTTTATCCATATCTATATGTTTTGCTAATGCTGCATATTGTGACATTTCGTAAAACGACATATCTGTTTTTACATATTTTTTGGCAACAGAAATAATATCAGGAATTTTGGTTATTGTTGAAGGTTGTTTTAATTTTGTTAATAAACTTCTCAAAAGCCATTGTTGTCTTTGAGTTCTTCCTATATCTCCAAGTGCATCGTGTCTAAAACGCAAATATTCTACAGCTTCTTGTCCTGTTAGGTGATGATTCCCTTTTGAAAAGTTGATAAATAAATGCCCTGAATAATCATTGTAGTGCATAGGTTTTTCTATATATATATCTAAGCCGTCCATCGCATCAACAATTTCTTTTACGGCGGCATCGTGAACCATAATATATCTGTCTATATGAACTCCTAAAGTATCTTCAATTGTTCTTTTAGTCATTTCTATTCCGCCTATGGCATGCGCTGCATTTATTTTATTTACGCCGTTATCTCCTGGTAAATACACTTTACTGTCTCTTGGGATTGAAAGAGCATTTACGGATTTTGTCCTTGGATCAATATTAACGAGAATTATAGTGTCTGTTCTTGTTCCGGTCCATAAATCTTTAGGGTTGTTGCTGGCATCAACTCCCAAAAATAATATATTTTGACGTCTTAGTCCAAAAGGAAGCGCAAAATCTGCATGTTCTTTATTGTCATTACTTATGTTAAGTTTTTGAAAAATTTGTGTTATTACCGAATTCTCTCCAAAATGTTTTTCCAAAAAATCTTCATTATCTGCAAGAACAAATATACTTAAAATAACACCTATAAATACAATAGTCATACCAATGAGAACTTTGGCAAAAGATGCTCGTTCTTCTCTTAATTGTTTTTGATGTTTTATAAATGCTTCAGTTCTATTATTCAATTCTCTTCTTTTATATTGTTGTTGATTGTTTGCCATATTTCTTACCTTTTACATAACCTTAATTAAAAAAGTTGACACTAACGTGAAATAAATTGCCAACCCTAACACATCAATTGTTGTCGCAATTACAGGACCTGATGCGACTGCAGGATCTACTTTCATTGCTTTAAGCGCAAATGGTGTAAATGTCCCGATAATTGTAGCCATTGTCATATTAACTGTCATTGCAAAACCGACAACAGCTCCTAATTCTTTGCTGTGCTGCCAGCCCCAGCATACAATTGTAACGAGAAAACCAAATATTGTACCTATTATAAGCCCAATGCTTGCTTCTCTAAAAATATGATGAATTGCGGAATTTAGTGTCACCTGCCCAGTTGAAAGCCCGCGAACCATAAGTGTAATACTTTGTGTGCCAATATTCCCGCCTAAACCTGCAAGAAGCGGCATAAATATTGCTATTATAGGAAGTGCCTGTAACGTGTGATCAAAATGATGACCTACATTTACCGCAATAAATTCTCCGATTAATGTAATAAAAAGCCAAGGCATTCTTGCTCTTATTGCATTTAAAATATTGCCTGATAAAATTTCGTCTTCATCAACAATTTCAGTTGAAATACCTGAAGATTGATAAATTTCTTCTGTTGTTTCTTCTTCAAACAAATCATGAACGTCATCCCAGGTAATCATACCTTTTAGCCTGTTATATAAATCAACAACCGGCAGAGCATTGTATTGATATTTCATAAATTCATCTATAATAAAGTCGCTGTAATCATCAACATGAAGTTTTACTATATCTGAAATCATAATATCTTCAACTTTTTGATTTGTAGGAGATGTCAGAAGTTTTCTGAGAGAAACAACGCCTAAAAGGTGGTTTTGTTTATCTACTACATAAACATAGTAAAGTTCCATATTATCCTGTTCAGCTTTAATTCTGATATGATTTAATACGTCTTGAACACTCATATCTGAATTGACAGTAAGCACTGAAGGATTCATAATACCGCCTGCAGTATCTTCATTATATGTTAAAAGTTCTCTGACCTCTTCCGAAAATTTATGGGGAAGTTTGTCTAAATAAGTTTCACTTTCATCTTCTTCCATATCTCCTAAAACGTCAGCAGCAGCATCGTGAGGAAGTTGTGTAAGAATTTGTGATGCGAGGTTTTCGTCAATATCACTTAAAAGTTCAACTTGCATCTGCGGGGGTAAATATTCCATTAAATCGGCAGCTTTTTCTATTTCAAGCAATTTGAAACATTGAAGTCTTTCTTCCGTCTTCAATTCTTGAAAAATATCTGCTAAATCTGCGACGTGATAACTGTTCAACTCTTCTTTAAGCTGAATAAGTGTTTCATCGTCCATGATTTCTCTTATTCTGTCGACAATGTTTTGAACGTTCATCATAAGAATATTATATTATAAACATAGAATAATTTTTAATCCCGTATTTGTTGTATATCCAAATTTTTAATATAAAATTGTGTGAATGGTTTATTCATAAAACCATAAAGATATGTTCCAACCATTTTTAGGGATTTCCAATCTTTACACATTACAGTTATTGAACGGGATTTGTAATTTGTATTTATAATATTTCCTACTTTAGGGTGTGCAATTTTATTTTTCTGTAAAATTTTAGAAGTTTGTTCTTCGTCTAAAATCCTTAATTTATATGGATTTGGGATAAAGTATTTATTTTTGTATGTATAATAACAGGGAAGCCAGGGGTGGAGTGCTCTTATTCTGGCGTGTATTTGTTCTGCTGTTTCTTTTTCAAAATCAAGCATCATATCATTTGATGTTATATTCGGGAAATAAGTTGCTTCTTTTTCATTTTGATTTACCGGAATAATTAACCCATCTTGAAGTTTGTTTAGAATTTCAGAGCACATCAGTCTTGCTTGATATACAGTTCTTTCTTTTAGTTCTTTACCTGTATCTGTCGGTAAAATTTCAATTTCTTTTTGAGAAAGAATTGAGCCTTTATCAAAGTTTTCATCTATAAGATGGAAAGTTACACCTGATGTTTTTTCTCCATGTAGTATTGTCTGTAAATATGGGTTTGGACCTCTGTATTTCGGGAGAAATGAAGGGTGTACATTTACAGATGCTATTACAGGCAAATCGATAATATCTTTTTTTAGCTTTTCAGCCCAGGTACCGACTAATATTATATCGGCGTTTAGTTTTAATATTTCTTTTTTAAATTTTTCAGAATTTGCGGAATTACATTTTATTTCATGTAATTTATATTGTTTTATCAAAGTTACATCGGATGAACTTTTGAAAAAATCTCTTATTGCAAGTAATGCAGGAGGTAAAACAGTTCTTTCGTAGCGAAAAATTCCGGCAATTTCACAATTTGCATTAACTGTGCCTTCGATAAGGTTAGATAACATTTCTCCTTTGCCTAAAATAACAACTTTCATATTAATTACTCCAAATTAATATCTGATTTTAGATGCTCTGTCCATTTCTTTTGCGTGGTCTTTTTTTGCGATATCATCACGTTTGTCATGAAGTTTTTTGCCTTTTGCAAGTGCAATTTCTACTTTTGCAAAACCGTTTGACAAAAAAACTTCCAGCGGAACAATTGTATAATTATCTTGCTTTACTTTTGTGTGCATTTTTAGAATTTCTTTTTTATTAAGAAGAAGTTTTCTGACACGTTCAGCATCGTGATTAAATCTGTTACCTTGTTCGTATGGTGATATGTGGCAATTGTACAGAAAAATTTCATTATCATCTATTTTGCAAAAACTGTCTTTTAGATTAATTGCATTTTTACGTATAGATTTGATTTCGGTGCCGGTTAAAACAATTCCGGCTACATATTTTTCGATTATTGTGTAGTCGTGAAAAGCTTTTCTGTTTGTTGTAATAATTTTTCTGTCCATAAAGTAATTATATCACAGATTATTCATACAGAAAACATTTTACTTTATGTGAATTGCCTTTTTCTTCAGGAATACAATTTTTACATTTGTCCATAACTCTTGGGCATCTTGTATGAAATTTACAACCTTTTGGAAGATTTTCAGGTGATGGCAGTTCTCCTTGAAGTATAATTTTTTTAGTTGATTTATTAATTTGCGGTACAGAACTTAATAAAGCTTTTGTATATGGGTGAAGAGGAGATGTGAATATATCTTTGGTATAGCCTGATTCCACAATTTCTCCGAGATACATAATTGCAACTCTGTCCGCAAGATATTGGATTACACTCATATCGTGGGTAATTAGTATTATTGTAAGATTATATTTTTCTTTAAGCTCTTTTAAAAGGTTGATTACCTGAGCTTGAATACTTACATCTAATGCGCTGACGGGTTCATCTGCAAGAATAAATTCAGGTGATAAAACAAGTGCTCTTGCAATTGCAATTCTTTGTCTTTGTCCGCCGGAAAATTCATGCGGATATAATTCAAGACAGCTTTCATCTAAGCCTACAAGTTTTATTTTTTCTTTTATAAGTTTTTCTATTTCAGATTTAGAAAAATTGGTATTTATCTCAAGAGGCTCTTTTAGAATATCAATAATTTTCATTTTTGGATTTAAGCTGGCATAAGGGTTTTGGAAAACCATTTGTGCATGTTTGCGAAATTCTTTTAATTCTGTTTTATTAATAGTTAAAATATTTTTACCATTGACAAGGATTTCTCCTGATTTTGCCGGTTCAAGCCTTAGAATTGTTTTTGCAATTGTAGATTTCCCGCATCCTGATTCTCCTGCTATGGCAAGAATTTCTCCTTTATAAATATCTAAGGATACTCCGTTAACTGCGTGAATAGTCTTCTTTCCACCTAATATGCCTTTATTTGTGTGGTATTCAACAAATAAATTTTTTATTTTTATTAAATTTTCTTGATTCATAGAATAATTTTAGCGTAATATTTGACCTATTGCAATTGCCTTTATGTTTTTAATTCAGCAATATAAATTTTTATTATTGATAATTTTCTAAAGGACACAGGCTAAAATCATTAGTAAGATTGTACCAATCTGCATCGCGGTTGCCATGTTCTGGGAAAATTTGTTTGAGTCGTATTTGTTAGCTGTTTTTTGTGCTTTATATGCACTTGAAATACGTCTCAAACGATCCTCCTGGGTGTCTGTGTCAAATGTTGTTCCAAACATGGTTGATTCCAGACGGGCTAATCGGTTATTCATGTTTTCGTTGTTAAATGAGTGCTTAAATATTGATTTTTCAACTGATGCAAGATTTATTTTTTCAGGTTTATTATCATGTTTATTATAAGTATCATAGTCAAATCCTTGAGGTTGATATTCATCAAGTTTGTAAGTTTTATCGAGCGGAATTGTTGTATCTTCATAAAAATCATCTGAAGCATTGGCTAATTTATTTTCCATTAGTTCTTCCGGTTGAATTTTTGCCTGGAGTCTTTCAACCCGAGATGAAAATGCATCTGTTTCGAAAGTTTTCCCAAGAGTTTTTTTCTCGAGATTTGCAAGTCTGCTGTTTAAATCCTGAGTTTTAAATTCCTGATTAAATACTTGTTTTTCAAGTGCATTAACAGATGGGTAATCTACATTTGCACCTGGCGGCGGTAGTTTTTCTTGTGCAAGTTTGTCATTATATTTGTATTCATCTTCTGCAAAAGTATCTTCTTTCGGACTAATTTCTTGACCTATCAAGTCTGCTGACATATCTTTTTTTAATGATGATATACGTTCATTAATAGGTTTATTAGCTCTGCTTTGTCCGTATACACTTTCTTCTATTCTTGAAAGTCTTGAGGCATCATCTGATGTTGTATATGTAAAACCGTATAATGAATTTTCCAAATTATCTAAAATAGTTCCATATTGACTTGCTGGTGTACAAGGGCTTGCAAGCATTAAGACAGTGAAAATAATTATAAATTTTTTCATAACTATAAACTCCTTACAGACAGGATAAAGGTGAACATTGCGGAAAACTATTCTACAGAGTTGTTATTTGAAAAAGTTTATAAATAAACAAAAAATCGTAGAGCTTTAGCACTACGATTTTTTAATTATTAGTAAAAAGTATTAGCTTTAAGATTAATGTCTTAGCTTTTTTAAAGCTTCTAATTCATCTTGGAAAGGTGAAATATTAGTTAATTTTTCAATTATACCTGGCATTTTTTCACATACATAGTCAATTTCTTTTTCTGTTGTGAATTTACTTAATGAAAATCTTATGCTTCCATGAATTGCCGTGAATGGTACATTCATAGCTCTTAATACGTGGCTTGGCTCTAGAGAACCTGATGTACATGCACTGCCTGAACTTGCACAGATACCTAAATCGCTCAAGTGAAGTAATATTAATTCACCTTCAATATATTCAAATCCAATATTTGTAGTGTTTGGAACTCTGTTTACAATTCCGGTATTTAATCTTGCATTGAATACATTTTTAACGATATTTTTTTCTAATTTATCACGAAGTCTTTTTACTTCTGTTGCTTCATATCTCAAATGGTCTTGAGCTAATTCTGCAGCTTTTGCCATACCTACAATATACGGTACGTTTTCTGTACCTGCGCGTTTTCCGCGTTCTTGGTGCCCGCCGATAATTAAAGGTGTTATTAATGTTTTTGAATTAACATAAAGTGCACCTATACCTTTTGGAGCATGAAATTTATGCCCTGAAATGCCCATTAAGTCGACTCCAAGAGCTTGAACATCGATTGGAATTTTGCCTGAAACTTGAACTGCATCTACAAAGAATTTTGTTTCTTTGTTTTTTGATTTGATAATTTCTGATATTTTTTCAATCGGGAATATTACACCTGTTTCGTTATTTGCATACATAACTGAAACGAGTGCGGTATCGTCATTAATAGCTTCTTCTAATTGAGCTAAATCAAGTTCACCGTTTGAATTTACTCCGATATAGTCAACGGTATAGCCTTCTTTTTCTAAAGTTTGGTATAGGTTTAAAACGCAAGGGTGTTCAACTTTTGTCGTAATTATATGTCTTTTATTTTTGTTCATATTTAAGACACCACGAATTGCTGTATTAGCACTTTCCGAACCGCAGGATGTAAATATTATTTCTTTTTCATCTTTTGCGTTAAAAAAGTCTTTCATTACTCCGCGAGCTTCTTTAACAGCGTGGTTTGAACGTTTCGCAAATTCATAAACACTTGAAGGGTTTGCGTATTCTTCTTTAAAATACGGAAGCATTACTTCCAATACTTGAGGATCAACTTTTGTTGTTGCATTATTATCTAAATATATTAAACTCATTTTTATACCTCTACAACTTCAATATTAGCATCAACTGTATCTCTCAGAGTCTTTTCAACAAATGCTTTAAGAGTCAAGTGTGAATTTTTACAGCCTGAACATTTCCCGCGAAGTTTTACCATAACTTTGTTCCCGTCAATGTCAACTAAAGTTATATCTCCGCCGTCTTTTCTCAATTCATTAGAAATTTGGTTTTCTATTACATTATTTATTTTTAGGATTTTTTGAGCTGGTGAAAGCGTTGATTCTGCTTTTTCGTGCTCTTCTTTTTTGTAATAGGTGTCAATTATATCTTGGATTAACCCTTTACATTTTCCGCAAGCACCGCCTGCTTTTGTATAATTTGTGATTTCTTCAACAGTTTTAAGTCCGTTAATTTTTATAGCGTCCCAAATTACATTTTCTGTAATTCCAAAGCATGTGCAAACGATTTTTTCGCGTTGTTTGTTTGCGGCTTCTTCATTTCTTATATCATCTAAATCGGTGTAATCATCGTAATTTTTTAATGCATCTTCCAATGCTTCATATCCCATAACAGAGCAGTGCATTTTTTCCGGAGGAAGCCCGCCGAGTTCATCTGCAATGTCTTTATTAGTAATTTTTTTTACTTCATCAATTGTTTTTCCGATAATCATTTCTGTCAAAATACTGGAACTTGCTACTGCTGAACCGCATCCAAAAGTTTGGAATTTCGCGTCTGTAACAATTTCGTTATTAATTTTTAAATATATTTTTAAAGAGTCTCCGCAGGCTAAAGAACCGGCTTCCCCTATAGCATCAGCATTATCAATTTTCCCGACATTTCTGGGGTTTCTGTAATGATCTATAACTTTATCTGAGTAATCCCACATATTTTTTAATCCTTATTTATCTTCTACATAATTATATTTTAGCTCAAAAACTTTTGAGGGAATACATACTTAATATAAAATTAATTATTTAATTATTTTTATTATATGAGTGTGTTAAAACCGTAAGGAATTGTTGCTTTTTTGGCTGAGTGTGAGGCAGGGAAATTCTTTATCAGCGGAAGATTAAGTTCTTCAAAAATATATTCAACACTTTCACAGTTAAGAAAATCTCCGATTGCAATTGCTCTGGTGTTTTTGCGGATTTTTTCGATATTGAATAGCTGAGTGACCATTTTGTCAATTTTATAAAGAGGTTCATTTAAGTCCTCTAAGAATAATGTAAATTCATAATCTGGAATAAAATCTTGCCCGCATAAAGATACAAGTGTTGATAAATTTCCGCCCCAGAACGTTCCTTCGTAGTCAAATTTGTTTTCACAAACTGTGTCAAAAAATTTGTTAATCGTATATTCACAAATTTTTTCTTGCCCGAAATCGCTCAAAATCATCGGTCCTGAATAGGTCATAAGTCCGGAGCGTTTTAAAAACATTGCATTTAGAGCTGTAATATCAGAATAGCCACAGAATATTTTTGGATTTTCTCTAATTAATTCGTAGTTAATTTTATTTATAAGTCTGATAGCGCCATATCCGCCCCTAAGGCAGATTATTGCATTAACTGATTTATCCGCAAACATATAATGTATTGCACTTAATCTTTCTTCATCTGTTCCTGCCAGATATTTGTTTTTTATATATATATTATCAGATAATTTAACCTTATATCCTTTATTTTTCAAAAAACTCACGGCCCTTATAAGATTTGTGTCATCTTCCATTGCACCTGAAGGTGCTAAAATCCCTATTGTATCTCCTTTTTTTAGTAATGCAGGTTTAATTATCTTCATAATGTTTTCCTTTTCGGTATAATCTTGTTATAATTTTACCATGAATGAAAAATACATACCTTTATATAGAAAATATCGTCCTCAAAAATTAGAAGAAGTTGTAGGGCAGGAACATATTAAAAAAGCATTAAAAAACGCAATTGAATTAAATAAAATTTCTCATGCTTATTTGTTTACCGGTCCGAGGGGAACCGGCAAGACATCCACGGCACGTATTTTTGCTAAATCCTTAAATTGTAAAGAAGGACCTACTATTACTCCTTGCGGAGTGTGTGAAAATTGTGTTGATATAACAAATTCGACTCCAATGGATGTTATTGAAATCGATGCTGCAAGTAACAGAAAAGTTGAAGATGCACAAAATATTTTAGAAAAGGTTATGTATGCACCGGTTAACAGCAGATATAAAATTTATATTATTGACGAAGTTCACATGCTTTCAACTACTGCTTTTAACGCTCTTTTGAAAACTTTAGAAGAACCTCCGAAAAATGTCATATTCATTCTTGCAACAACTGAAGTGCATAAAGTTTTGGATACCATAAAAAGCCGTTGTCAGCGTTTCGATTTCAAACGTATTACAACAGATGATATCGTAAAACATCTTAGATATATTTCAGATAATGAAAAGATTAATATAACTGATGATGCTTTATTTACTATTGCTAAAAATTCCGCTGGCGGTATGCGTGACAGTATTGCACTGTTAGATCAATTAAGCGTTTTAGATGGTGATGATGCCATAACAACTGATGATATTAATAATTTATTGGGACGCTTGTCTTTTGATACATTAAATTCGCTTGCTGATAAAATAGTTAATTCAAAGCCGCAGGAAGCAATTGAAGATTTAGAAAAAATATATAATTCCGGAAATGAGCCGGTTCAAATTTTGACCAATTTAATGGATTATTTTAAGAATCTTTTAATTGTTAAGAATTGCAGAAAAGAAATTGCTTTTGAATTGACTCAGGCAAATGATACTCAAATAAAATCGTTGTCTTTTCAAACAGAAAATGTAGAAACTCATCAAATAGTTTTTCTTATAGATAAATGTGCTGATTATATAAAAGAATTAAAACTTACGAACAATCCGCGATTATGGTTGGAAGTTGCAATTATTGATCTTGCAAATTTAGCTGAAAATACTTCTCTTTCAGAACTTCAAAATAGGATTGCAAGACTTGAAGGCGGCGCAACAAATATTTCCGGTAATTCGAGAAGTTATTCGGCATCTCCTATTCAGGTTTCGGCATATAAGACAGCACCTTCTCCGGTTACAAAACCTGAAATGCAAAAAATTGAACGAACTGCAAAATCAGATAATGATAAGCAAATTCCAAAAGAAAATGCGGAACAATCCGGAAAAATTACTGCTGAGTCAATAGAAAAATTTGAAAATAAAGATGAAGGGACTAATATAAAAGAAGATAATTTTTCTCCTGTACCTATGTCAAAGCATTCAGAAAGCTGTGATATCGCAACTTTATGGGGTAATTTATTAAATAATGTTCATAGTGCCCCCACACGTGCATTGTTAAAGCAATGGGCAAATCCGGTTAAGATTGCACCTGAAGAAACAATTTTAACAATGAAAAATGAAATTTTCTTAAACCAAGTTCAATCAGGATCTAAAAAACAATCAATAGTAGATGCTGTTAATGCTTTATTTTCACAGGAAAATTCAAATGTTATAATAAGGTTGCCTCATGCAGATGATGTTCAGGTAAAACCTGTTGCCGTTTCGCCTGTCGAAAAATTGCAGCCGCCACCAAAGCCTAAACCGTCACCTGTAATGAAGAATTTAGAAAAAGAACCTGAAGTTTCCCAAAAAGAGGTAGAGGAACTCAAAGATGATGTTCAAAATAATGAATCTGCAAGTGCTTCCAAAATAGCTGAATCTTTTCATTCTGATAATGTGAATATGGTTATGGAAATTTTTGAAGGAAAAGTTATAGATTAAAGGAGTAAATTATGAAAATTCAAAATATTAATTCTGTTAATTTCGGAAAACATCCTGTAACCAGAAAAGTTGAATCAGGCGAAGAGGATTTCATTTTTCTAAATCAGTCTGATAAGTTAACCGTTATTTATGATATGCTCTGCGAACAGAAAGATTCTTTGAAAAGTTTATCAGACCGTCAGTATGACAGACACAATGCGTTGAAAAGTGATTTAAAAACTTTATCTTTAAATCAGAAAAAGATGCATGATTTTAACAAACATGCTTTTGATGTTATTGCAACAAATTGTTCGGGGCGTGAATATATTGCAAAAGATGCACTGGCTAATTTAGAATTTCAGTATAATCGTAATAAACTTAATGTTGTAGGTTAAGCAATTTTTACGGTATTAAATTTAAACGCTTCCAAACTTTCAGAAAAATAATCTTTTGGTAAGCCGGCTTTGAGTTTTAGATGTCCCAAAAACTCATGTTTATCTGGAAGCTGTTCCCATACATCAGGTAAAAATACTGATTGAAAATTCCCGTCGCGTATAATTAGACCATCTGATTGCGGAGTTAATTTTTCAAGCAATTCTTTTTCTGTCTTAAATTCGATTCTCTCAGGTTTAGAAAGAAGCGATATTCCTATTGTTATTCTGTTGTATTCGTTTAAAGTTAAGGAGGGGAATCTGGGATCTGAAAATGCTGCTGCATGTGCATTGTGTATCAAATCTTTAATTAGCGGTTTATGAGCAATAGTTGAACCGATGCAGCCGCGTAAAATTCCGTCAAGCTCAAGTGTTACAAATGAGGCGCCGTATTCTTCAAAAACGCAGTCATAATTGCTTATTTGCGGTTGCCCAAGTTGTAAGCCTGATAAAATGCTGTCTTTGCAAACTTTTTTAGAGAATTCTGAATAATATTTTTTTATGTAATTATTTTTCTCACCTTCATATAAAAACCAGCTTCCGTAACCTACTACGCGTGAGGAATCCCCGGTAGATGCCGCAGAATTTGTAAGTCCTGTTCTTATAAGTGAAAAATTTTTCTTTTTTGCAAATTCAATGAGCCCGCAAATTCCGACAGCACCGCAGGCTTGTTCCTGTTCAAAGTTTGCAAGGTTGTTTTCTTCAATCATTCTTGCGGTGTAATTGTCGATTTTTGAAGCCTCTTTTTCGGGGTAAAAGTGGCTTAAATCACTCGAAATTATGAAAACATTACTTTCATCTTCCCAAAAATGTTCAAGTGTTTCGCATAAATTTTTAAAATTTTCACATCCGTATAATACAGGTACTATTTTTACATCAGGCAGAAAATATTTAATCAGAGGAAGTTGAACTTCTATTGAATGTTCTTTTTCAAAAGCTTTATTTTCTATATTGCAATTACACAGTTTTGCTGTTTTTTCAGTAAGCTCTCTATTTACTTTTATGTTTCCTAAAGGTGTTTCAAATTCATCGTAATCACATACACAGCAGCCATAAAGCCTTTCATAGTGAGATGGCGCAAAAATAAAGACGTTTTTAGCATCAGGTTTAAGCTGTTGAATTCCTTTTGCACCGAGCTTTCCTGAATAAATATAACCGGCATGAGGAACTATTATTGCTCGTGTTTTGTATTTTGGCTCTTTTATTTCAAAACTTTTTATAAGATTTTCTAAAGCTGTTTTTTCAGCAGGATAAAATGTGCCTGCAGCGGTTGTCGTTTTTTTCTTCATAAATTTTATTATACAACTTTTTTCTTATTTTGAAATAGGATAGTAAGTTAATAAAATATCCGGTGTGAAAGTTTGAATTTGTGTAATTTTAAAATTGTATGAATCATTAATATCATTTATTTTTCTAAAATTAAAACATGATAATGAATCGTTATCACCTGTAATTTTAGGGGCTATAAAATGGTATATTTTATCTGTGTATTTTAAAATTTCTCCATTTAAATGTCCGCCGCTTTCTACTAATATACTTTTAATCCCGAGATTAAAGGCTTTTTCTAATATAAATTTTAAGTCTAATTTATTATTATTTACGGGAGTTTTAATAAAATTCACCCCGCCCTCAAACATATCAAGGGTTGAATTGAATAAGTATATTTCGGAGTTTTTATATATTGGGGCTTCTATATTAGTTTTTAGTTCTCTGTCTAAAATAATTTTTTTTCGATGAGCCATTGTCGGGTTATCTGCAAGAATTGTTGATGATGTTGTTAAAATTGCATCATATCTGTTTCTGATTTTTTTTACTTCTTCTCTTGCTTTTTCAGATGTAATCCATTTTGAAGAACCGCTTTGTGTCGCAATTTTTCCATCAAGTGTTGTCGCTGTTTTTATTGCAACAAATACTTCTTTTTTTGTCATATTTTTTATAAAAATTTCATTCAATTGTCTGCATTCATCTTCAAGAATATTTTCAACCACTTTTATTCCGGCGTTTTGTAATTTTTTAATTCCGTTTCCCGCAACAATCGGGTTTACATCTTGCATCCCTATTACAACTTTTTTTATCCCTCTTTCTATAATTAAGTCTGTACAAGGCGGAGTTTTTCCAAAATGAGAGCAAGGTTCTAAGTTTACAATTAGAGTCCCTCCCTTTTCTTCTCCGTTATGCAATTTTAAAAGGGCATCCCTTTCTGCATGGTTATCTCCGTATTTATGATGATAGCCTGTCGATATTTCATTGTTGTATTTATCAAGAACTACACAGCCGACAAGAGGGTTCGGCGAGGTTAAACCTTCTCCGTTTTTAGCTAAATCTATGCATTTTTTCATTAATAAGTTATATTGCATAATTGTATTTTACAATAAAATTTGTTATATTGATTAAATATTAAACTTAGAAATATAAGGAGAAAAATTATGGATTTGAAATATATTGGTCACAGTGCTTTTGAAATTAAATTAAAAGATAATTCTGTTTTGGTTGACCCTTTTGTTAGTGTTAACCCTAAATATGATTGGCGTAAAGCAAATATTACAGATATATTTTTAACTCATGCACATGGTGATCATCTGGGGCAAGCTATTGAAATCGCCAAAGAAAAAGATGCAACAATTACTGCAATTGTTGAATTGGCTCAATATTGTAAAGAGCAGGGCTGCAAGGTAAGAGCTGTAAATTTTGGCGGTTGGATTAGTTATGATTGGGGCAGGGTTGTCTTTGTTCCGGCTTTTCACACCAGTTCGTTGCCTGATGGCAGATACGCAGGAGAACCGGCCGGAATCGTTTTTGATGTGGAAAATTTGCGTATTTATCATGCAGGTGATACAGCATTAACAACTGAAATGAAAACGATAAAAGAATTATACAGACCTAATATTGCTCTTCTCCCAATTGGCGGACATTACACTATGGATGCCGAACACGCTGCTGTTGCAGCTGATTGGATCGGAGCGCAGACAGTTATACCAATGCATTACAATACTTTCCCTGAAATAAAAGCTCATTTGGAGAAATTTGTGAAACTTATTCAGATAAATAATTCAAATTGTGTTATTTTAAATCCTGAGAAAGTTGATTAGTCCTATTCTCTATTGTTGTAAATTATATTATTGATGTAAACTTAGTACGAAGTGGAGAAGTAAAATGGATATTTTATTTGTAATAGACAGAGTTGAACTTAAGTATTTTGAGTTTAACAATTTAGTTACGAATTTTTGGTTGATAAGAGAATTTTTATTAGCAAATAAAAATGTATTTATTACTACAATTGACAATTTATCTCTTGATTCAGGCGTAGCTTATACGCATTGTTATGAGGCTTATGAAAAAGACGGCAATATTTTTTATGATAAAGCTTTGAAAACTTTTAAAATAAATGATTTTTCTCTTGTAATGTTTCGCCCGGATCCTCCTGTTGATTTGGATTATATTAATGCTACTTATGTATTGGATTTTGTTGACAGAAATAAAACTTTAATAATGAATGATCCAATAGCTATAAGAAATTTTAATGAAAAAATGCATGCAGTAAAATTTTTAAATTTAATGCCTGAAAATATTGTTACTTCTTCAAAAACAGATATAATCAAATTTTTGAATATTCATGAAGAAATTGTTTTAAAACCTTTGAACGCATGTTTTGGTTCAGGCGTTATGACATTAAAAAAAGGAGATAAAAATACCGCTGTTATAATCAACACAATGACAAAAAATAACACTCAGCTTATTATGGTTCAAAAATATATTCCAAAAGCAAGGTTTGGGGATAAGCGTGTTATGTTTTTGGGGGATGAAGTTTTAGATGTTTGTGTTCAAAAACTGCCTTCAAATGATGATTTTAAATTTAATGAACACTGTGACAGCAATATTGTTAAGGCTGAACTTTCTCAAAGCGAAAAAGAAAAATTTAAACCTGTTGCACAAGAATTAAATAAATTAGGGCTTCCGCTTGTCGGGCTCGATGTAATTGATGAAAAAATTATCGAAATTAATGTTACAAGTCCTTGTTATTTTATAAAGGAAATTAACAGTCATTTTAATTGTTGTTTGGAAAAGAAAATTACCGATTTTATATTTTCACAATTATATTCAAAGGTTTGTTAGATGATTTTTGATTATAAGAATGCGGAACAGAATTTTATTCGGTTCCGCATAAAAGGTTTCATAGTATAGTTATTTGTCCCAAGATTTTTTTACATTTGTTTAATACTTGGGAAAATTATTATTTGCTATGTGAGAGTGTAAAGTTTACAATTTTTAATGATTATTTTACACGTGAAAAAACTTCTGTATTAACATCATCAAAAGTATTTGTGTTGAAGTAAGCGCAAGATGCAACCATTGCGGCATTATCCGTACAATATTTCATTGGAGGTGCAAATACTTTATATCCTTCATTTTCAAGGTTAAATATTTTTCTTCTGATTTCAGAGTTAGCTGCAACTCCGCCTGCTATTACAACTTGGTTATATCCGCTTTCTTCTAAAGCTTTTTTTAGTTTATGTAAAAGAGTTGAAGATACTGTTTCTTGAAAACTTGCACATATATCTTTTACAGGCATTTCTTTCCCGTCAAATGATTTGACAAGGCGCAATACTGCTGTTTTAAGCCCGCTAAAACTGAAATTGTAACCGTCAACTCGTGCTTCAGGAAGCTTAAATGCGTGAGGATTGCCTTCTTGAGCCATTTTATCCAATTTAGGCCCTCCAGGATAAGGAAGCCCTATCAATCTTGCTACTTTATCATAAGCTTCACCTACTGCATCATCAACAGTTTCTCCGATTATTGTCTGCTCAGAGTATGATTTTACATCAATAATTTGTGTGTGTCCGCCGCTTACTAAAAGAGCCATAAACGGTGGTTTTAAATCTGTATCAAGATAATTCCCGCAAAGGTGTGCATTTAAATGATTTATTCCGATAAACGGTTTATCATAAGTAAGTGCAAGTGTTTTTGCGGCATTCAAACCTACAAGCAAGCACCCGACAAGTCCCGGACCGACAGTTCCTGCAAATGCTGTTATATCTTCAGGTTTAAGATTTGCGTTTTCTTTTGCTTGTTTAAAAGCTTCATCTATTACTATATTGATAGAATCAAGGTGTTCTCTTGCAGCTATTTCAGGAATTACACCTCCAAATTGTGCGTGAGTTTTTATTTGAGATGCAACTACATTTGCAACAACTTCACGTCCGTTTTTTACAATTGCGCAAGCTGTCTCATCACAACTAGATTCTATTGCCATTATGTAATTGTCGTATCCGCTATCCGGGCCTATTGTTACAGGTTCTTTAGAGAATAATTTATTTTTTATATTTTTCATAGTATTATTATTATATTACAAAAATTTAAAAGAATATAAGTTGCAAGGGATAATTTGGATAATTGTGTATTTTGTCAATTTACCTGCGTGTACAAATCTTATTGAAGAAGGCATATAAAGATGAAATTTGTAGATAAAACTAAAATAAGAGTAATATCAGGTCGTGGCGGCAACGGAATGGTTGCTTGGCGAAGAGAAAAATATGTTGATAAAGGCGGTCCTGCCGGTGGTGACGGCGGCAGAGGCGGTGATGTTTATTTAGTGGCAGATGAAAATATGTCAACTTTAATGGATTTTAAGCATAAATCAGTATTTAAGGCTGAAGCAGGCGAAAATGGCGGGATAAAAAATATGCATGGTGCTTGTGCTAAAGATTTATATATAAAAGTCCCTGTTGGAACAGTTGTAAAAGATGTTAAAACAGGCAATATTATTGCGGATTTAAAAACTCATGAACAAAAAGCGTTAGTTGCAAAAGGTGGAAGGGGCGGACGAGGAAATGCCCGTTTTGCAACCGCTCAAAAAAGAGCACCTCAGTTTTGCGAACCTGGGGAACCTTCAATTGAACGTGAATTGTTTTTAGAATTAAAATTAATTGCAGATGTAGGTTTGCTTGGGATGCCTAATGCCGGTAAATCTACTTTAATAAGCAGAATAAGTTCTGCAAAACCTAAGATTGCGGATTATCCTTTTACAACTTTAATACCAAATTTAGGCGTTGTAAAAAAACGCTCAGGAGATGGATATGTTGTTGCAGATATTCCGGGGTTAATTGAAGGCGCTTCAGAAGGTGTGGGATTGGGTTTTGATTTTCTCCGACATGTTGAAAGATGCAGATTTTTGCTCCATGTGATAGATTCTACAGAAGAAAATCCTTTTGAAAATTATAAAAAAATAAACCTTGAATTGGCAAAACATTCTCAACATTTGGCTGACTTATATCAAGTCGTTGTGTTAAATAAAATTGATGCAATAGATGAAGATAGGAAAAATAATCTTTTAAATCAATTTAAATCTGTAACATCTGATGTGTTTGAAATTTCAGCAGTAACAGGTGAAAATTTGGATGAACTCCTTGATTTTGTTGGGGAAAAAGTTGATGAAATCCCTAAAGTTGAAACTGAAATTATTGTAGAAGAAGATTTGGGTGCATATTACAATGATGACAGTTCTTTTGAAATATTTAAGGTCGCCAAAGATACATTTATAATCGAAGGAGGTAAAATCGAAAGAATTGCAGGGGTTACAGATGAAAGAAATACTGAGCAGGTAATACGTTTTCAAAATATAATGAAGGGAATGGGTGTTTTCGATGCATTATCTCAAAAGGGGATAAAAGATGGTGATACAGTTATAATTGGGCATTTGGAATTTGTATTCTATGCTGATGAAATCTATGGTTAAGGGGTAATTTATATATGACAGTTATTAATGAAAAATTTACGGTAAATACTAAAGGTTTTTCTGATATTATTGATATTACACAACAGGTAAAACATGCAGTATATTGTCATTCATTGCAATCTGCTGTTGTACATGTATATGTTGCAGGCAGTACTGTTTCTATAACTAATATTGAGTTTGAACCTGGATTGCTTGTCGATTTGCCTGAGGCTTTAGAAAAATTTGCTCCTGTTGAAGCTATATATCATCACGACGAAACTTGGCATGACGGTAACGGATATGCTCATGTCAGGGCTTCTATTGTCGGAAATTCCACTATGGTACCGTTAATTGACGGAGCATTACAGCTAGGACAATGGCAGCAAATTGTTTTAATTGATTTTGATAACAAGGCTCGTACAAGAACTGTTTATGTTCAAATTGTATTTTAATTAGGAATTAGCTTCCCCCTTGTTTTTGGTTTATGTTCTTGTTAAAATTTCTTTAAATCAGAAATATAAATAGAGGATATAAATTATGACACAGAGAGTATTATTATGTATTATGGACGGTTGGGGAATCAGTAAAAATCACCCTGAGTATGATGCTACAAAATTAGCTCATCCTGTTCATGTTGACAAATTAGAAAAAGAATATCCTACAATATCAATTCACGCAGACGGACAATATGTCGGTTTGCCTGAAGGTCAAATGGGTAACAGCGAAGTAGGACATTTGAATTTAGGTGCAGGCCGTGTAGTTCACCAAGATTTATCAAGAATTAACAGAGCTATAAAAGACGGTTCTTTCTTTAAAAATGAACGCTTTTTAATGGCAATTAATCATGCTAAAGAAAATAATTCAGCGTTACATATTTTTGGGCTTGTATCAACAGGTGGTGTTCATTCTTCTTTAGATCACCTTTTAGCTTTAATTAAAATGGCTGCTGATTACGGTTTAAAAAAAGTTTATGTTCATGCATTTTTAGACGGCCGTGATACTCCGCCTCAAAGTGCTTGCACATTTATTCAGCCTGTTGAAGATGAATTGAAAAAATACGGACTTCCTCCTGTTGCAACAATTATCGGACGTTATTATATAATGGATCGTGATAATCGTTGGGATAGAGTTGAAAAAGGTTATAACGCATTATTGTTTGGAGAAGGCGAAAAAGCAGCTACTGCTTGTGAAGGTGTTAAAGCATCTTATGCGAGAGGTGATAATGATGAATTCGTTCTTCCGACAGTTATAGGCGAAGAAGAATCAAGAATCCATGATAATGATTCTATTATCTTCATTAACTTTAGACCAGATAGAGCCAGAGAAATTTCTAAAGCTCTTAACTTCAAAGATTTTGACGGATTTGAAAGAAAGAAAGTTCTTAAAAATCTTTGTTATATAACAATGACAAGCTATAATGAAGATTTTACATTCCCTGTTGCTTTCCCTAAAGAACATCTTGTAAATATTTTGGGAGATGTTTTGGAAGCTAACGGAATTCATCAGTTCAGAACTGCTGAAACAGAAAAATATGCTCACGTAACATTTTTCTTCAACGGAGGGATTGATGAACCTCAACCTCATGAAACAAGAGTTCTTGTTCCGTCTCCAAAAGTTCCGACATACGATTTGCAGCCTGAGATGAGTGCTCCTGAAGTATGTGAGAATGTTTTGAAAGCAATTGAAAATCCTGAATATGAATTCATTCTGGTGAATTTCGCAAACCCTGATATGGTTGGTCATACAGGAGTTTTAGAAGCTGCTGAAAAAGCATGTCATACCGTTGATGAATGCGTAGGTAAAATTGCAGATGCTTGTATTAAAAATAATATAATAATGTTGTTGACAGCTGATCATGGTAATTCTGAAGTTATGGTTAATCCGGAAACAGGAAAACCTCAAACAGCTCATACAACAAATAAAGTTCCGTTTGTTCTTATAAATGCACCTAAAGATGTGCAATTAAAAGATGATGGCGCTTTATGTAATGTTGCTCCGACAGTCCTAAAATTAATGGGTATTAAACAGCCTGTTGAAATGGATTGCGAACCTTTGATAAAATAAATAATTTACAAAAAGATGCCGTTTTTATTTAGCGGCATCTTTTTCTAAAATAAAAAGATTAGGATGATTATGGCTGATAATAAAGTATTAGATATTGATTTTTCGTTTAAAAAAAATAATGTTGATGAATTGTTTTTCAATTTGTCTGAAAATCCTGACGGTTTTAAAAATAAAGATTTTCGTTATACTTTGAGTTTAATTTATCAGACTGTGGAAGATGAATTCGCAGGTGTATTTTTGAGTCCTAATCCACCGACAAGAAATACAAATTTTTATCTTGTTAATAATAACGACAAATTATCATTTTTTGTTACTCCTACAAATAATTTTCAGTATTATTTAAAGTCAAAAGGTTCATTGTTCCGCTTTAAATCTGAGGTTATGGATGATAAGGTCGGCTATGCAATGAGTCTTGATCTTGTTATGGATTATTTCGGCGGTTTTGGCAATATTATTGATTTGGAATCTTTAACTCCGACTTTTATTTATCTAAATAAGTTGACTTATTTTGTTATGAAGCTTATTGAAAAGCTCTATTTTATTCCGACAATTAAAAAACATGGAACAATGTTCAGAATTGTTTATGAACCTATTATTAATTCACAACAGCTTGCAAGAATTATAAACCAATTCGAAGAAAATATTCCTGAAGACTTATTTATAAAAGGCGGAAAGCCTAAAAATTTTATAAATGATTTTATTTATAATTATTTGAATTATGTAATTTATAAATTTTTAAATATTAAAGCATATAAGTTTAAAGATGTAAAATCCGGAACTTATATGATAAAAGATTTAGAACAGCGTTCTGTTATGAAAGGTCATGATATAGCAGAAAGCCTTTCTCAATGGTTTGATGAGCTTTATTTAGGGAAATATGATGTTATACCTTTCTTCAAAATTGATAAGATTGAAAATCAAGAACTTTTCCGTTTGAAAGTTCATATTAAAAACCGAAAAACTGATGAAGATGTTTTGATAGATAAACTTTATACAGATGAAGAAGTTTTCGGCGCAAATTCATCAGATATTGCAAGGATTGTTGAAAAACAATTAAATTATGCAACACGATATATGCCTGAATTGGAAGATTTATTTGAAGATGAAGATAAACTTGCTCTTGATTTAGATTTAAATCAGGTATATAAAATTATAACTCAGACAGCTTATTATCTTCAAAAAGCACAGATTGAAGTTGTTCTGCCCAAAGAACTTACCAATATAGTTGTTCCGCGTGCATCTATTAATGCTAAGGTAAAAACTTCTCGTTCAAAAGAACTTGCTGATATTTTTAACAACACTTCTTCATCAAAGATTTCGCTTGATGATATTCTTGATTTTTCATACGAAGTTGCTATCGGAAATGAAAAGCTTTCTATTGAAGAATTTAATAAGCTTGTTGAAGGACAAAACGGACTTATTAAGTATAAGAATAAATATGTTTTGATTGACAAAGAAGATACTAAAAAACTGTTTGAACAGATAGCAAAAGCAAATTTGAAATCAATGTCAAGAATGGAATTGATACACGCTTCTATGTCAGGGCAATTTGATCAGTATGATTTTGATTATGACGAAGCTTTTGCAAAAATTATTCAAGATTTTAATAAGCCGGTTGATGTTACTCCACCTGCAACTTTAAATGGAGAGTTAAGACCTTATCAACAAACAGGGTTAAAATGGCTTTGGACAAATATTTCAAAAGGCTTCGGCGCTTGTATGGCTGATGATATGGGGCTGGGTAAAACCATACAGGTAATCAGTTTAATTTTAAAAATGAAGGAAGAAAATAAACTTGATAAGCCTGTCCTTGTAATTTGTCCTACAACGTTAATGGGTAACTGGATGAAGGAATTGCAAATGTTTGCTCCTTCATTAGATGCAGTTATTTATCATGGTGCAGAAAGACAACTTGATTTAAAGCATGATGTTATTTTAACAACTTATGCAATTATGCGTATAGATGTTGAGGAATTGAAGAAAAATGCTTGGGGCATGATTATTGTAGATGAAGCACAAAATATTAAAAACCCTGACACAGCGCAAACCCTTGCTGTTAAAATGCTTAAGTCAGATGTTAAAATCGCAATGACAGGTACTCCAGTAGAAAACAGATTAACAGAATTGTGGTCTATATTTGATTTTATAAACCATGGTTATTTGGGAACATTAAGAGAATTCCAAAAAAGTTATGCTATACCGATTGAACGCTTTAAGGAAAATTCTCGTGCTGCAAAATTAAAAATGTCTGTATCTCCGTTTGTTTTAAGACGTTTGAAAACAGATAAACACGTTATCACTGATCTTCCTGAAAAAATGGTTATTAATGATTACTGTTATCTTTCTAAACCGCAGGCTGTTCTTTACGAAAAAACTCTTAATGAAATGATGGATAAAATATCAGGTTTTACAGGTATAAACAGACGCGGAAATATCTTCAAACTTATTACCGCTTTGAAACAAATATGTAACCATCCTTATCAATTCTTAAAGGGTGGAGAAATGAGTAAAGAACTTTCAGGGAAAATGGATAAATGTATTTCAACAGTTCAAAGCATTTTGGATAATAATGAAAAGACACTTATTTTTACTCAATATAAAGAAATGGGTGATATTTTATGCAAGGTTATAGCTGATGAATGCTCGACAGATCCGTTATTCTTCCATGGTTCGTTAACAGTTCCTCAAAGAGAAGATTTGATTAATCGTTTCCAAAATGAAGATGAGTCAAAAATTATGGTTCTGTCATTAAAAGCAGGCGGTACCGGTTTAAATCTTACAAGTGCAACAAATGTAATTCATTACGATTTATGGTGGAATCCTGCGGTTGAGGATCAGGCTACAGACAGAACTTATCGTATAGGTCAGGATAAAAACGTAATGGTTCACAGAATGATTACACTCGGAACTTTCGAAGAAAAAATTGACGAGATGCTAAAATCCAAGAAAGAACTTGCGGACTTGGCTGTTTATGAAGGTGAAAAGATTATTACAGAGCTTTCTGATGAGGAAATTTACCAAATCTTTACTTTATCTGCTTAATTAAAGAAATATTGTTGGATTATGAATTAGTATTTACCTAATTTATAATTTTCTGTTTCTATTAATTTATCATGCGATAAAACATAGTTAAGATTGCCGTATGTATCTGAGGTTGAACTTAATGTTTTACCAGATGTTCCAATAATAAAATAATCTTTTCCTATTTGATTAGGTCCTTTAAAACCATTGGTATCTATGTGTATAAATCCGCAATTAGGAGATGATTTATATTCTCCTTTAAAGCCTGTAGGGCTAGATGAGTCTTCAATGTAATACCCATTGGAGTCTTTTTCGTTGCTAAAATATGTGTGATTACAGCTACCGTTTTGGACTTCCCTTGCCACAGATATAAAACTTCCATCAGTTAAGACTATTCGTCTGGAATTCATTGTTTTGTCTGTTGCAGTGTTTCCATATCCGTCATTTGTTTTTTTAGCTTTTTTTACATCATATTCCCCACCACATTTTGATATACTGGTTAAACTTGTGCAGACATTTACTGTATTTAATTCTTTAGCTAATTCGTTAATTATTTCGGTATTATTACTTTGTGATGTCCAAAAATATTCGTAATTTCCAAGTTCTCCATTTTTTTGACACCAGCTATTGAGTGCATTATAGATTGTACTGTATGATTTTTTTGCGGCAGTAACTAATGCTTTTTCTTGGTATTTTGCGATAAGTGTTGGTAAGGTAAACGCTGCTACAATTCCAATAATTCCAAGTGTAATCAATACTTCTGCTAATGTAAACCCCTTAAATCCCTTGCTAAAACTTAAATTTCGGGGGGGGGGGCGATTCTCAGCTCTTCTCTATTCATAATATTGCCTCCTTTTATATAAATCTCTGTATTTATTATTTATTATATTTTGATTTTTGTCAAGATGTTTGTAAAGGCTTGAATTTATTTTTATTTTGTTTATAATAAATATATATTGTACTAAAAGACCATAAAGGTGGTGAAAATATAAATGGCAGAAGTTAAAGTTGGCGAAAATGAATCAATTGAAAGCGCTCTTAGACGTTTCAAGAAAAAAATTCAAAAAGCCGGTATCCTTTCAGAAGTTAAAAAACGTGAAAGATATGAAAAACCAAGCGTAAAAAGAAAACGCAAATCTGAAGCTGCTAGAAAAAGAAAAGTTTAGTCAGATTTATATATAAAAAAAAGAGGTTAACTTAATAACCTCTTTTTTTTGTTATTAATTTTTTATTGTTTAGTTTCAATGTAGTTTGTGTTTGGAATATATGAATTTTCTCCGTTTATTTCGATTTTGTTGATAATTTTTGCGCGTTTTTTACGGAATAACATATCAACAAATGCTTCCAAACGAGTTATAAATCCTGCTTCACCTGTTTGTTCATCAACGGTAAGGTTTAACAAAGGTTTATTAAAACGTTTTGCTTGTCTTGTAATTCTTTCAATCATTAATGAATCAGGACCGCAGCCAAATGCTGTGAGTGTAATAAGACCGTCGATTTTTATATCTTTTAAGTAGTGTCCTGCTGCACCCGTCATTTCTCTTTCATTTGCCCAATACATTTCTTGTCCGAGAGCTTTTATTCCATCGTCCATCTGTTCATTTGATAATTGGAGTGATGAATATACTTTTACATCCATGTTTTCTAGTTTATCAAATATTTTCATTGAAACTCTTTCATCAAAAATATTATATCCGTGAGAAATCAATCCAATTGAAATCGGATATTCTTTTGTCTGGTTTTCGATGAAAACTTTGCCCTGCAGTGCATAATTCATAGCTTTTTTATAGCTCATGCCTGATTTTGACATAATATGGAAGTTATTATAAGTTCTCCAGCCTGCTTTTGAGGCTTTTTTAATACGTTCCATATCAGTAATTCCGAATGGAGCTACTGTTTCTTTTAAAAATTCATAAATTCCTTGATTTTTTTCAGATTTATCTAAAGTAGCTTCAATCAGTGTAAAATCTTTTTTTACAACATTTCTGACCAAGTCAGGCAAGCCTCTGATTTTTGAGCAGTTATAAATTTTTGGTGCAATTGATTGAATTGATGGTACAAATATTTTGTCTATTCCTTTATCAATTAAATTTAAAACATGTCCTATATATACTTTTATGGGTAAACAAGTTTCCGTAACGACAAGAGATGAACCTTTTGACATTGTCTGTTTAGTTGTTACATCTGATAACACTATTTTTATTCCGAGATCTGTAAAAAATCCGTAATAAAATGGGTAATTGTGATAAAAGGACATTCCGCGAGGTATCCCTATTGTCATATCATTATTTGCAAATTTTTCCACGATTATAAATCCCCTTTGTTACTTTTATAATACTTCAAAATTAAAATTTTGGCTAATATTTTATTTACAATGTTTACATAAACTAAGTTTTTTCTTTTTTATAAGCAATAAACGCAAACGTCAGACAGCATAACCCAAAAAATATCCCAAAACACATTGTTGTTCGGTATGCTGCTAAAAAAGCAGTATCATAGATATTTCCTGCTTCAAGAAATATATTTCGGAATGTTTCAAATAATGTGATTGTAACTGCGACTCCTAAAATATTTCCCATATTCCTTGAAAGTGCGAGAATTCCTGATGCCAGACCAACATGCCCGTGTTCAACGCATGTCATAATAGCGTTATTTGAAGGTGACTGAAATAGTCCGTTTCCGATTCCCATAATTCCAGATGCTACAACTATTTGCCACATAGCAACATTTTTATCATAAAGAGTAAACATTAAAAGTGCTATACAATAAACTGCCGGACCTGCTAGAGTTAAATATCTGCTTCCGTATTTCCCTGATAATCTTCCTGCAACAGGTGCAATAAATGAAAGTGTTAGAGAATAAGGCAAGATTAAAAGTCCTGTTATAAGCGGATTATATTTTAATATTTCTTGAAGGAAAAAAGGCAGCAATATACTGTTTGTGTACATTGCCATATATGATGTCATTACACCGAGGTTCCCGAAAGTAAAAGTTCTGACTTTAAACAATGAAAAATCAATAAGCGGGTAGTTTATATGATGATCTCTGACGTAAAAAAGTACACCGAATATTAGTGTTATAAGCCCTAAAATTATTATTTTAACAGAATTCCAACCCCAGCTGTGCCCTTCTGATATTGCAAGAAGCAGAGCAAATAAGCTTATTGTAAAATATAGAAATCCTTTGTAATCGAATTTGAAATTCTTTCTGTCATTTTTTTCGTGATGCGGTAAAACTTTGTATGCATAATATGCGCCTGCAAAAGCAATTGGAATACAAGGAATAAATACGGAATGCCAGCCAAAGTAGTTAAGTAAAATTCCGCCAAGAGCAGGTCCGCTCATTCCGCCTATTGCGACAAGACAGCCGTTTAATCCGAGAGCTTTTCCTCTTCGCTCATTTTTAAAAATAGTTGTAATTATAGCTTGAGCATTAGAAAGCATTATTGATGCACCAAGAGCTTCAATACATCTGTATGCTATTAAAAGGGCAAAGCTTTGTGCTGTTGTATTTAATAAAGCTCCGATTGCAAACATAGAAAACCCTGTAGAATATAGTTTATTTTTAGGGAAAATGTCACCTAGTTTTCCAAAAAATGGCAAAAATACGGTTAGTACAAGCATATATGCAATCATTACCCATTGGATTTGTCCCATAGTAACGTGTAAATCAACTGACATTGGGTAAAGTGCCAAATTTACGGTTGTAGAATCAAGCATTGCGATAAAATTACCGATTGCCGTGATTACAAACATTGTCCATTTGATTTCTTTGGTTGTCATAGCTAAATTTTAGCATAAATAAGACGGGTTAAATTCCCGTCTTAAAAATCTTTTATCTATTATTTTTATAATAGAATTATATTTTCTTTTTAACCCAGTTTTCGAGAATTCTTAACGGTGCTCTTGTAATACCAAGTGCCCATTCGCCAATGTTTTTAGTGATAACGCTTCCGGCTCCGATATTTGTACCTTCTCCTATTTCTACTGGGGCTACAAGTACTGTGTTTGAACCGATTTTTACATTGTCTTTTAATATTGTTTTACTTTTTGTTTTTGTAATCGGATCATAATTAGCGGTGATTGTTCCAGCTCCAATATTTATGTTAGAGCCCAATTCACTGTCCCCGATGTAGCTTAAGTGCCCTGCATTTGTGTTATGACCTATTTTTGCCTTTTTAACTTCTACAAAATTTCCGATTTTGCAATTGTCATCTATTTCAACATCACCCCTAAGATGTGCGCAAGGTCCGATTTTGCAGTTTTTACCGATTTTATTTTTCCCTTCAATATAAGTCGACGGATAAATTATTGTATCAGCTCCGATTTCTGTATCTTCTGAAATCCATGTAGATGAAGGATCTACAATTGTTACACCATTATCCATTAATGAATTTAATTTTCTTTCATTCATTATTTTTGTCGCAGTTGCTAAGTTTGCGCGAGAATTAATACCGTAAATTTCGTCACTGTTTTCTAAGATATATGCGTTAACATTAAGATTATTCTTTTTACCCCAAGCGATTATGTCTGTTAAATAATATTCACCTTGTGCGTTATTGCTTGTTAATTGAGAAAAAGCGGGTTTGATTTTTCCCCAGTTAAGACAATAAATTCCTGCGTTAACTTCTTTTACTGCTTTTTGATCAAATGTTGCATCTTTTTCTTCAACAATACATTTTAGTGAATTATCTACTTCTCTTATAATCCTTCCGTAATTTGTCGGATTTTCAAAGATTGTGCTCATAACTGTTAAGTCTGAACTATTAAAGTTATGAAAGTTTATAAATTTTCCCAAAGTTTCTTCTGTAATTAACGGGGTATCACCGCATAATATAATTACTTGTCCGTCAAAATTTTCTAATGCAGGACAAACCATTGATACCGCATGACCTGTGCCGAGTTGCGGTGATTGAAGAACTGTTTTTGCAGATTCGTAGTTTTTTTCAACATATTCTGTAACTTCTTCTGCGTGGTGCCCTACTATTACAAAAGATTCATTTACTATATTTTTTACATTATCTAAAACATAGCCAAGTAATGGCTTTTCAAATATTTTATGCAAAACTTTTGGTGTATTTGATTTCATTCTTGTGCCTTTGCCTGCTGCAAGAATTACTGCTTTAATTTCTTTATTCATATATCTCTCCTTTAGTTTTATTTTACTATAAAAAATATTTAAGTTATAATTGATTTATGAATACAAATGGTAAAGCGGTTGTTGCTTTAAGCGGTGGAGTTGACAGTTCTGTAACGGCACTTCTTTTACAGCAGCAGGGGTATGAAGTAATAGGATTGACAGGTAAGATGGTAAAATCATCTGATTCTGTTGTAGCTAATGCCAAACGAGTAGCGGATAAACTTGGTATTGAACATTATGTTTGTGATGTGACAGATGAATTTAGCTCTAAAATTATCGATTATTTCATAAATTCTTACAAGTCCGGAAAAACTCCAAACCCATGTATTGTTTGTAATCAGTTTATAAAATGGGGTGTGCTTTTTGATTATGCGATTAATGAATTAAAAGCAGATGTTTTTGCAACAGGTCATTATGCAGACATTAGATGTGTTAATGGAGTATATAAACTTTATCCTGCAAAGGATGAACATAAGGATCAGTTATATTTTCTTTATCGTTTAGGTCAAAAACAGTTGTCAAAGACAATATTTCCTCTATATCATTATGAAAAGTCTGAGGTAAAAAAGATTGCAGAGGAATTTGATTTGCCTCCAAAAGATTCCAAAGAAAGTCAGGATATTTGTTTTATTCAAAAGCCTATGACAGCAAAAAAATTCTTATCTGAAAAGTTAGGAGAAAATAAAGGTGATTTTATTGATATTTTGACCGGCAAAAAGTGGGGAGTGCATAACGGTTGTTATCAATATACAATAGGACAGCGTAAAGGAATTGGAATTGCAGCACCTTATCCTTTGTATGTAATAGATATAGATCCGGGAAAAAATATTGTATATGTTGGCAGGGAAGAAGATAATTATAAGAAAAATTTAAAAATAACCAATTTGAATTTGACATATCCGACAGAAAAAAAAGAATTTGATGCTTGGGTTAAAATTCGTTATAATATGGAACATAAAAAGGCTCATGTAAGACTTTTTGAGGATTTTGCCGATATTGATTTTTATGAACCTGTCAATTCTGTGACAAACGGTCAGTCAGGTGTTATTTATGATATTGAAGATAAGCACTTAATTGGCGGCGGGTTTGTTGTAAGAATTTAGGGGATTTACATTAATTTTTATGTGTATTAAGTTTTGTTAACTTGGAATTCCTTGATTAGCTTGCGTATTTTACTTATATTGCTGTTTTATTTTTTATAATAAGCAATTTTTAAGGATAGATTTTTTTTATTATTATATCAAAAGAACAGGGGGATAACATGGGGAATGAAAAAGATTTAAAAGTTGCTTATGGTATTACTTATAAGCCATCTCAAGTTAGCAGCTTAAAAAAAGATGGCGATAAAGTAAAAATTGATTTGAATAATGGGGTTACAATTTGGACTTCTCCTCAAAAAAAAGAAAATAAAGCAGTTATTGAAGCTAATAATCCATCTTATGACAATAATTATGCAACAAAAACATCATTAAAAAACTTTAAAACTGGTAATTTAAGAGTTTTTGGTACAATATACTCTGATAAGTTAAATATTGATAATTCAAATATCTCAAGAGTTACTTTAGATAGTCATTCTAATGGTCGCCCAGTTGATTCAGCTAATAAAAAAGAATTAGAAGGTGATGAATTAACTGTTACTAATTCAAAAGGTGATGGCGCTTATTTATTTAATGGAGTTTTAGTTGCAGAAAAAATAAATATTAGTAATTCAAAAGATTTTGATGTTGCACCTGCTGGAGTACCACATGAAGGGCAGTTATTTCCTAGTTTAGCAATTCCGTTTGGAAATTCAATTGTTAATTTTAACTATGATTTATTTACAAAGGGTACTGTGTTAAATCAACAAAATTGTAAAGATATTAATCAAATAGGTCCTGATTTTGATAAAAAACAAATTAAATAGTTTTAATATTGATTAATTTTTAGAAATTTAAGTAAATAGAAAAAGAAGTCTTTTGCGGCTTCTTTTTTTTTATTTCTTGTTTTTAACAATCTTTTCTTTACTTTTATTTTTTATGGCTGTATTATGATTTTGATAAGGGGAGAAAATGAGTATGTATAATCCAAAGTCAAATAATGCAGATGAATTTATTTCACATGAAGAAATTCTTGATACGCTAAAATATGCCGATGAAAATAAAAATAATTTGGAATTAATTGATAAAATTTTAGAAAAGGCGAAATTAGGAAAAGGTTTAACTCATAGAGAGGCATCTGTTCTATTGGCGTGTGATAATCCTGATAAGAATAAAGAAATATTTGAGTTGGCAAAAAAAATTAAATTGGATTATTACGGTAACAGGATTGTTCTTTTTGCTCCTCTGTATTTGTCTAATTATTGTGTGAATGGCTGTGTTTATTGCCCATACCATGCGAAAAACAAACATATTCCCCGCAGAAAATTAACTCAAGAAGAAATTAAAAATGAAGTTATAGCTTTACAGGATATGGGGCACAAACGTTTAGCGATAGAAGCCGGCGAAGATCCCGTTAATAACCCTTTGGAATATATTTTGGAATCTATTAAGACAATTTATGGTATTAAGCATAAAAATGGTTCAATAAGACGTGTCAATGTTAATATTGCGGCTACTACAGTTGAAAATTACAGAAAATTGCACGAAGCAGGTATCGGTACATATATTCTGTTTCAGGAAACTTATAACAAAGAAAGTTATGAAAAACTCCATCCGACAGGGCCTAAACACAATTATAAATATCATACCGAAGCAATGGATAGAGCTATGCAAGGCGGTATTGATGATGTAGGTTTAGGTGTTTTATTCGGTCTTGAATTATACCGTTATGAATTTGCTGGATTATTAATGCATGCAGAACATTTAGAGGCTGTGTTTGGAGTCGGACCTCATACAATTAGTGTTCCAAGAATTCGCAGAGCTGATGATATTGATCCTGAAACATTTGATAATGGAATTGATGATGATACATTTGCTAAAATTGTTGCTTGTATTAGAATTGCAGTTCCTTATACAGGCATGATTGTTTCAACAAGAGAAAGTGCCGAATGCAGAAAACGTGTATTGGAACTTGGAATTTCTCAAATTTCCGGCGGATCTAAAACAAGTGTTGGAGGATATTTTAATCCTATGCCTGAAAAAGATGATTCAGCACAATTTGATGTGTCAGACAGGCGCCCTCTTGATGAGGTTATAAGGTGGCTTATGGAACTCGGTTATTTGCCAAGTTTTTGTACAGCCTGTTATCGTAACGGAAGAACCGGCGACAGATTCATGGAAATTTGCAAAGAAAAACAAATTCATAATTTCTGTCACCCGAATGCAATTTTGACTTTGAAAGAATATTTAGAAGATTATGCATCTGATGAAACTAAAAAAGTCGGTGAAGCATTGATTGATAAAGAAGTCAAAATATTAGAATGTCCTCAGTGCGTTAAATCTAAAGTTGCTGAAGATTTACTAAAAATAGAAAACGGCGGAAGAGATTATAACTTTTAGTCTTTTTTGCAGGCTTTAAAATATCTTTGAATAAAAAATTGTTTGTGATATTATTAAGTCTGCAGGAGAGAAATATGATAAAAGATTATTTTATAAATGAAATTGAAAACGCTATAGAAAAAGCTTTAAAAGATGAAAAATTAGGTGCAATGTCTGAATATAAAAGAGGTATGTTGTCACCTGAACGCCCTAAAAATACGGAATTTGGCGATTATGCTGTAAACGTTTCATCTCTTGCAAGGTTTGCTAAAATTGCACCTCCGCTTATAGCAAATAATATTTTGGAATATATAAATAAAGATGATAATGAATATTCAGTTATTGGCGGTTTTATAAATTTTAAAGCAGGTAAAAAAATTCTTTCTAATCTTGTCGAAGAAATTTTTGTAAATAAAAAGGATTTTGGTAAACCTCAAAATGTTAAAACCGAAAAAATTATATTAGAATATGTTTCAGCAAATCCGACAGGACCATTCCATATAGGTCATGGCCGTTGGGCAGCTATGGGATCTGTTCTTGCGAATCTTTTGAAATTCTACGGACACGATGTTTATCAAGAATTTTATATAAATGATGCAGGTTCTCAAATTCAAAAATTAGGGAATTCTCTTGCAATAAGAATTCGTCAAGAATTGGGCGAAGATGTTGATTTTCCGTCTGATGAAATTGAAAGAAAAAATTATTATCCCGGAGATTATTTAATTCCTGTTGCAAAGAAATATTTGGAAACTCATAACGGTTTGCCTGATAATATTCAAGAACTTTGTGATTTTGCAAAAGAATACGAAGAAAAAGTTCAACGTGATTTGTTGGATAAATTCAAAGTTCACTTTGATAATTTTTATTCTGAACTTTCTCTACATAAATCTGGAAAAGTTGAGGAATGTGTTAATAAATTAAAAAATAGCGGTAAAATATACAAACAAGATGGCGCGGATTGGTTCAAATCATCGGACTACGGTGATGATCAAGACAGAGTTATAAAAAAAGCTGACGGGGCAAATACATATCTTACTGCAGATATCGCTTATCATATTGATAAATTGGAACGTGGGTTTGACAGAATGATTAATATCTGGGGAGCTGATCATCATGGTTATGTTGCCCGTGTTAAAGCTTCAATTGAAGCTCTAGGATATGACCCTAATAAATTGGAAGTCCTTTTAGGTCAACTGGTCAACCTTGTTATTGACGGTAATGAGGTTAGAATGGGTAAACGTAAAAATATGGTTACCCTTGAAGATTTGATTGACGAAGTTGGTGTTGATGCTACACGTTTTTGGATGTCTATGCGAAATATTGATACAACTCTTGATTTTGATATTGAACTTGCTAAGAAAAATTCAGATGAAAATCCTGTATTTTATGTTCAATATGCTCATGCAAGAGCTTGTTCAATTTTAAGAAATGTTGTATCAGAAAAAATTAATACGGAAACCGGTGAAAAAACACCTGCTCCGATGAGTGAAACAGAATTTGAATCTTTGATAAATGATTTTAGTGCAAAAACAGTTCTTCCGACAATTGATACCGCAAGACAATTGATTCTAAAATTAGAAGAATACAAATCTGTTATCAAAAATTCTGCTGAAACTCGTCAAGTTTATACAATATGCAGATATGTTCAAGAATTGGCAAGTGAATTCCATTCTTTCTATAATGCAAATAGGGTTATATCAGATGATAACGAAATGATGAAAGCAAGAATAGCTCTTGTATGGAGCGTAAAAACCGTTTTACATAATGCTTTGGAAGATATATTAGCTGTTTCAGCTCCTGAAAGAATGTAATTCTTTATTTTAAAAATTCTTGGATTTTTTCGGCAAATAAAGTTTTTATATTTTCTAAAGCTGTTTCGGCATTAATATTTTTATTTTTATTGCTTCTAGAGAATTTTTTTATTTCTCCAAAGCGGTTTTTTAATACTTTTACTATGCCTTCAGGAAGTCTGTAGACTTCAAATTTATTCCCATTTTTGAATATTTTTGTAGAACATTCTGAGATTGTTTTATTTTCTAATCTTATTTTTTGAGTTTCAATATTTGGATTTAAAGATATTCCCTTGCTTTTTGCAAAATATCTTTCATTTATCATATGTAACCCTTTTGTATGTGAAGAGGCAAATGTAGAAGTTTGTTTTATTAGTCTTTCAGCTGTATTAATTCCTATTGTCATAAGAATTCTCCTTTGTCGCAATTTCAGTAAGTAATATAAATAAAAATCTTTGCTATTTTATTAATTATATGTTAATAAATCTTAAAGTATCCAGTAATTTTATGATGTTATCATAATTTTCTTCAACTACCAGTTTTGAACGTAGAATTTTTGCATTTTTAAATCCGGCAAGATAATAAGGGTAAAATTTTCGCATAAATTTTATTGCGACATTTTCTCCTCGTAGTTTTATTTCTTCATCTAAGTGATATTTTAACATTTGAAGCTTTTCTTCTAATGTTGGTTGGGGCAGTTTTTCCCCTGTTTTGTAGTAATGTTCAATTCTTGAAATAAGTGTTGGATCTGACAAAGCACCCCGTCCTATTGCAACACCGTCTGCTCCTGATAATTCAGTACATTTTATTGCATCATCAATTGATGTAATATCACCATTGGCAAAGACAGGAATATCAACATTTTCTTTAAGTGTTTTTATTTTTGCCCAGTCTGCTTGCCCTGAATACATTTGGGAACGAGTTCTTGCATGAATTGTTATAAATTCAGCGCCTGCTTCTTGCATTTGTTCTCCAAATTCAACGTAATTCATTTCTTCAAATGTATAACCGAGTCGAAATTTCACACTGACAGGTTTATTGGTTCCGTCTTTGACTGCTTTTACCAAATCAGCCGCAAGGCTTGGATTCCGCATTAAGGCGCAGCCATCTTGTCCGCCTACAACTTTTTTAACGGGACATCCCATATTTATATCTATCATATCCGCATAATCGCTTAAAAATTCTGCAGCTTGACGCATCATATGAGGTTTGTGACCGCTAATTTGATATGATATAGGTGAATGGTTTATATCTCTTTTTAAAATTTCTGTTCCGCTTCTGCCGTTTAAAGTTTGCGCAAGATATTCAGAGCTTATCATTTCAGTTGTCAAAAGTGCATTTTTTGAATATTTTCTGATAAGACTTCTCAATACATAATCTGTTATTCCGGCCATTGGGGCAAGTGATACACGGCTTTGAATAAGTGTTGAAACAATATTATTTGACATACGGCTCCAGTTCAGTTATCCTTGTTTTTGCGTATTTTAGGTAGTCATCATCTTCGCTGTATGCTGTTGAAAATGCTTTATAATATGATATTGCATTTTTGTATTGTTCGAGCATATCGTAGTCAACACCTATTAAATAATTTATGATAGTTAAATCAGGATTTGATGCAATTGCTTTTTTATAATCATTTATTGCATCAGCATATTTTTTTTGCGTGTCGTATATCATACCTCTATAATATAGTGCGTATGCGTCTTTGGGCTCTGATGCAATTATCTTATTTAAAATTGCTAAACTTTCATTATATTTTTGTTCATCAAACAGGGAAACTGCTTTATCAAGTTCTTCAGAAGCTATTTGAGCATTTAAGCTTTCGAGTAATTCTTTTGCATTTTTATTGCTGGTATTTAGTGTGACAGCCTTTTGAGCATAAGTTTTTGCATTTGCGCTGTCTCCAGTTTCTGAATATAATGCAGCTATATAATAAGCTATATCAGAATTTGTCGGAGCAAGGTTTAGGGCTTGTTTGTAGTATTCAATAGCTTTGGCATTGTCTCCCATGTTTTGATATGCTGAAGCAATTGCCAACATTGTATCTGATGTTGCGGGTTTTATTGTTAAGTATTCATTTATGGCATTTTGGTAATCTTTATTGTTATAGTAATTTGCTGCTTTTTCTAATTTTTCATCAGTGGATTGCGCATTTATTGATTTTATTGTGTCTGAAACTTGTTTATTATTTGGGAATTTTGCATTTGCAGTGTTTAAGGTTGCAATCGCAGCTTCATAATTTTTGTCTTGCCCTTGTGCTATTGCAAGGTTAACATAAGCTTCGGAATTTGATGAATTAAGTTTGATTACTTCATTATAAATAGTTATTGCATCTGCCAATTTGTTTTGTTTATGAAGGTCAAGTGCATAGTTATAAAGTACATTTGCAGCATTATTTGGGTTATTTTTCTTTATGTAATCAACAAATTGTGCTGTTGTCATTGTATCTTTAACCATATTTAGCATATCATTTTGTGCAATTTCATTATCAGGATCTTTAGCAAGAACTTTTTTGTATTGTTCAAGTGCACCTTTACTGTCTCCCATTGCTGCAAGTGATTGTGCTTTATACAAATTTGCCTGAATATTGTCAGGATAAATGATTAATACTGAATCATAAGCGGTTATTGCCGTTTTGTAATCGCCTTTTTGTTGATATAATGTTCCGACATTAAGACGTGTGTTAATATTTGAAGGATCTAAATATTCGGCTTTTGAATAGTATCTTAGAGCTTCATCAAAATTGCCTTCTTTTTGCATAATTGCTCCCAAATTTGCAGTTATAGCTGCATCATTTGGAGATTCTTCAAGCTTTCTTTTATATATTCTTTCCAGTGAATACAAAACGTCTTTATTATCTGTAGTTTTTGATAATACAAAGTTGTATTGTTCAACAGCTTCATCTTCTTGTTGTAATTTATCAAGCATTTTAGCATAAGCCAGTCTTAAAGAAATGTCATTTGGCGCAACTGAAACTGCTTTTTTATAAAATTCGGCAGCTTTTTTATCATTGCCCAAAAGTTTCATAATATCTCCTGTTTGTTCAAAGCTGTCTTTTATTAACCCGGTTTCACTAAGAGCCTGATTAAATTCATAGCCAGCAGCTGCGAAATTGCCTTCAGCTCTGAGTTGTTTTGCTGTATTAAATCTGTTTTGCGCTGAATTGTCAAAATTTATTTCATTAAGACATTGGTTAAGATTCGATGTAACTTGTACTATTGCTTGTGAAGAGTTTTTTACTTGATTTGGATTAGGATAATATACAAGGTAGAAAAGTGCAGCGCGGTAATCATCCGCAGCTTTCGCATAATCTTTGTCTGTATTTGCGTAATAAGTGCCGCGAGCAATATAAGAATTTATCAAACCAATTCGTGCAGAGTTGTCGAGATAATTAATTCTTAAAGCACTTTTGAATTCCGTAATTGCACCTGAATATTGGTAATTAGACAAATATTGCTGTCCGAGATCAAAATGTTCTTTAAATCCCGCAAAACTCGGCGTTACGCTTATAAGCCCAAGCGTTATAGCATACATTAACTTTAGAAAATTTTTCATAAATACAATCCCTCTTCACGAAAATGTTAATGCAATTATTATTGCACGAACATCGACATTTTACTATATTTTATAACAAAAAAAAGACGGCTAAAATTTTAGCCGTCTTTTTTAATAACTCTGGTGGTTAATCTTCAAAATCTGTTTTGGATACAAAATTCATAACATCGTCAAAAAGTATTTGTATTGGAAGTGTCATATCAAATTTCAGATATTCTCCGTTACTTAAGTCTAAAAATACTTCCTGTGTCTGTTCTTCGGCTTTTTGTTCATTAATCATACATAACTCCTTTTACTTATTATTGTCCGTTTGGCTTGTATTTTTCGTAGTTTTATTATCGGCAATTAATTCTTAAAACTTTAATTAATGTTTAAACATGCTTTCTTTGAAAGTTAATCATATTAACTATTTTAGTCATATTTTAATTGTATTTACATTTTGTTACAAAAATTTTGTTCTCTTAAATGTGCTAAAATAGGAATTTTGTGCTACCATGACACTTGGAATTACTAAATATAAACATAGGAGATAAAAAAATAGCACCCAACGATATTAAAAATCAAAAAAATCAAGCAATAATGAATGAAAGAATTCGTTCAAAAGAAGTTCGTTTAATAGATCAAAATGGGGAAAATCTGGGTATCATTTCAACTTCCAAAGCGTTACAAATGGCTTATGACGCAGATTTAGATCTTGTTTTAATAAACCCTAACCAAGATCCCCCTGTTGCAAAAATTTTAAATTATGGCAAGTATAAATATGAATTAGAAAAAAAAGCCAAAGAGGCTAAGAAAAAACAGCATACAGTTGATGTAAAAGAGATAAAGATTCGTTATAAGATAGATACTCATGATTATCAGGTAAGAATAAAAAGTATTGAAAAATTTATATCTCAAGGTAACAAAGTGAAAATCGTTGTAATGTTGAGAGGTCGAGAAATGCAGCATTCAAACTTGGCATTTGATTTGGCAAATAAGTTTGTTGAAGATATGAAAGACATGCCGGTTGTAATAGAAAAGAAACCACAGTTAGAAGGGCGTAATGTTACTTTGTATGTGGCTCCGAGTGCTTCTTAAAAAAAAATCTTGACTGAAATTTTTCAGCCTGTATAATAAAAAACGTGGCAATTAAATATTTATATCCATTTACTCCAAAAGAATATTTTTTTGCCTCTTGTTTTAAAGATTTACAACTAAATAAAAATATGCCGCGTTAGCTCAGTTGGTAGAGCAAGGGACTGAAAATCCCTGTGTCCTTGGTTCGATTCCGAGACGCGGCATATTTTTGTATCCCGAAAATTTTGATAATGCCGAAATTTTTTACTGGATTCTATGATTTTGGGTAGTCCTGTAACAGCCCTATTGATTCTTGGGCTACAAGCCCAACCTACCTGCTAAATGTAATTTGATATCATCTCTGTAATAAAGTGAGTGCTTTGCGTATGACAGATGGTGCGATTATTTCGGGCAATCGGCTTGTGTAGCGGATTTTAGGGGTAGGAAATAATCAAACCATGTGTACCATAAATACTCTTTTTACTCTTTTTCTACTCGGCACAGATGGTGTGATTATTTCGGGCAAAAGGATTTCAAACCTCTTTGTGCCTATATTTTGGGTAAATTAAGGCTTGGTTCAAATGGTATGATTATTGCGGGCAAGTGAGTCTTTTGAGGTTTTTGAAAATTCTGCTGTTCTGTTAAATTTTTTAATTGATACAAAACCGACACATACTCGGAAGTACTGTTCCAATTCCTAATCTTCCGAGTTAAGGTGTGTGTACCATGAATGAATATATAAATATAAGCGAAGCTTCTAGCTCCTCACTCGTTGAAAAAGCCGGTGCAAGCACCGCTTTTAACTCCTTCGTCCCTATTAAAAAAATCGCACAGGCTAAGGGTTTGAAAAGCACTCGTTCAATTCGAATGGAAATAAACAAACCTGAAAGCAAATATATTTCAAGGGAAGTTAAAGTTAACGGCGGTATCTCATACGAAATATTGTTTTCGAGTTTAGAACCTGAATTACAACAAAAACTTCGGGAATGCGAAACCAAATCAACGGCAATAGTTCCCCATAATTACAAACCGCCGACTGTAACGGATAAAGCAAGATTGACGGCAAATCACAGAATGAACATTGTTAAAGCAGCACTTGAACATAGAAATAAATATCCGAGAATAAGAGAGGCTGATGCTGAATTTTTAGACCTGTATAATTCAGGTTTGTATTTACCAAAAGCATACGAATTTCTGGGCAGTATTTCAATAGGAACATTGAGAAGATACATACAAGCCTACAAGAAAACAGGCAACGCAGAATCTCTAATACCCCAATACAAAATAACAAAACAGGGTGAGTATAACAGCATTTTAGATGACAATATGAAAAAAGTTCTGCTTGCTCTTTTACTTCATCAGAATAAATTCGGATACAATACGGCAATCAGACTTGCAAAACAAGTATTGATTAAAAAAGGATATGATGAAGATGCTCTGCCGAGTAATATAACTTTTAAAAGATTTGCGGAGCATTTCAGAAAAAACAATTATGCGGAGTGGGTGTTAAGACGAGAGGGTATGAAAGCCTACCACGATAAGGTTGAACCATATATTGAAAGAGATATAAGTAAAATAGAAGTTGGAGATGTCTTGATTGCAGACGGACACGTTCTTAATTTCCAAGTAATAAATCCATTTACAGGAAAACCGACCAGAGCGACTTTGGTCGGTTTTTTAGACTGGAAATCAACAGCATTAGTCGGGTATGAAATTATGATGACAGAAAATACTCAATGTATTGCAAGTGCTTTAAGGAACGCTATTTTAAATCTCGGAATAATTCCTAAAGTGGTGTATCAGGATAACGGCAAGGCTTTTAAATCTAAATACTTTCAAAACACAGATTTCGATGAGGGGATATTTAACGGAGTGTATGCCAATTTAGGTATCCACTCAGTTTTTGCCAAACCTTACAATGCACGTGCAAAAGTCATAGAAAGGTTTTTCTTAGATTTTCAGGAAGAATTTGAAAAACTTATGCCGAGTTATATCGGTACTTCAATTGAAAACCGCCCTGCGTGGATGAACAGAAATGAAAAATTGCACTTGCAACTTCATAATCAACAAACCAATGGAAATATTCCGACAGTACAAGATGTTATTAAATATATTAATGCCTGGCTGAAATACAGAAATCAAAAAACTTGTCCCAATGAACGTTCAAGGAGCATTCAAGAGGTATTAAATTCTGTTCGGAAACAAGATATTAATAAATCTGCACTTGACCATTTAATGATGAAAACCGAGGCAAGGACAATAAACAAGCATGGAATAACGTTCCTCGGAATGCATTACAGGAGTGACGTTATCCTTGGGCTTCGGGATAAGGTTTATGTCCGATACAGCTTATTTGACCTTTCAAAGGTTCATGTTTATTCAATAAAAGGCGAATTTTTATGCGTGGCACATAGGGTTCAAAAAGTTCATCCGATGGCAAATGTTCTCGGCACAGTTAAAGATATGGAGGAATACAAACAGCAGTACCAAAAGCAACAGAAAATTAAAAGCAGACTTGTCAAACAAATTAAAAAGACATTCACTAAAGACGAACTTCAAGTTTTAGAAATTGAAGGGGTAAATGTAAATGAAAAAATTGACATTATAGAAAGTCCTGTCCAAAAGCCGAAACGTGAACGCAAACAAACACCTCGTGAACGGCAGATGAATGTGCCGATGTTCAATTCAAATTATGAAAAATACGAGTGGTTGATGGAAAACGGCTGTACAAATACTGAGCAAAGGAAATGGCTCGCCGATTACATAAGAAGTGATGAATATATTAATTTATACGGAGACGAAAACGATGAAGAAAACATTTATTAAAACAAAAAACGTCAAGCGGTTTGTAGCTTTGATGGATGAGTTGC
>CALURI010000009.1 GCA_944323135.1 Candidatus Gastranaerophilales bacterium | reverse complement strand
AAATTAGAAGCAAAAATAAAATAAATTTCATACTGAAAAATAAGCCAATACCGTTATAACGGCTGGCTTACTTTCATCCTTTCTCCCGCGGAATTGCTGCGGGAGTTTTTATTCAAACAAAAAGCCGGTATTTTAATTTACCGGCTTTACATATCCTTAATCATCAACTATGCTTTAGTGCATTATTTTGCTACTAAATCTTCAGTTTCTTCTATTTTTTTCATAATTTTGTCTATTTCTTCTTTTAGATATTCAAGAAAAAGTCCTATTTCTTCTTTAAAACTGTATATCCCCGGCCAAGATATGTAACCATACATAATTTGCATCTCCTTTTTGCTAACCTGTCAACATATTTTGTATCGGCTATAATAGGAAAAATCTTTAGTAAATGAATTAATTTTTTAATAATTTGTTACAATATTCATTAATGTCATTGCATCTGTATTTGGGGATATAATCTGTATTATAGTTTTCTGCTATTTGTTTTATATTTCCCGTTGCTGAAATTATTATTATTTTGGTATTTTTATATTCTTTGAAAAATTTGATTTGTTTAATTAGCCATTCCCCTGCGTATAGTGGTAAAAAATCTGATTCCATCTGCATATCAGTCAGTATAAAATCGTAAGGTTGATCAATTGATGCCATAAGGTGTTCTAAAGCTTCTTGAGCTGAATTCGCAGTTTCTATTTCAAGATTATTTTCAAAAATCTCTCTTAATGCGCTTTTATGGTAAAGAACCCATTTATTTGAATCATCAACTATTAGTATTCTTGTTTTCATAGGTTTAGTATAGCATAAAAGCCGCTAAAAAGCGGCTTTTTTTGTTGTATATTTAAGAGTTTAAGTTAATTAGTCAAGTGGTATGTTAATTATATATTTATTGCCTTCACGAATTTTTGTAATGTTGTCAACATCTACATTATCACCGAAATTAAAGGCTTGAGAAAATCTTATAATTTCGGTTTTATTATGTTTATTTTTTTCTCCTGCAGCATTAATTATAATTGTATTTCCTTCTGTTTTTACTTCAACATTTTTTTCATTATTATCAAAAGGTTTTAAGTCTATAACGATTTTATAGCTATCAGGTGTTTTTTCAACATGAATAAAATCTGATACAGTTTTTGCAACTCTTTGTTGTTGATCAAAAGCTCTTTGGTCATATCTTTCTTGTGCTTTGATTGCACGTCTTTCCATTCTGTCAAAGTTTCTTTCTCTTTGCATAATTGCTCTATCCATTCTTCTCATTTGAACTGCAGGATCAAGCATTCTTTTAAAGTGCCAGTCAGTTACAACATAAAATGCTGCAAATGCTCCTAAAAATACTAAAAGACCTGTAAACACATGTTTTAATGCAGGATGTTTGCATAAAAAGCAATCGTCAAATTCTTCGTGTTTGTAATTATTGTCTTCCATAATAAAGCTCCTTTCTTTTCGATTATATTTTAGTATAGAAATTAATTTTCAAAAGTAAATTACCTTGTAGAGCTATTACTATTGAAATACTAAAAAATATATGTTATTATATTATTGAGTGTTATAGAAGGGGTACTATATTATGGCTAAGATACTTGTAACTATGCCCGATGATTTTTTACATAAAATTGATGGTGTAGCTTTGAACGAACAAAGAACAAGAAGTGAGCTTATCAGAGAAGCTTTAAGAACTTACATGCGGCGTATTAATGTTAAAAATTCACAAAAATCTCAGGATGATGCAAAAACTTTAGAATCTCTTTTAGGTTAATTTTTTATTAATTTTTCAACCCATTTTATAAGATTTGATATTTCATAAGGTTTTGGAATATACAGGTCTGCTCCGGCTGATAGAATAAGCTCTTTATCATGAAGAATTGACGTGACTATGATTTTGGTTTTGTCAAATGTAGAATTCTTGCGAATTTTTTTACATAATTTTATTCCTTCAAGTTCTTCGATATTTCCTGCGTCCAAAATTATTAATGCCGGGATTATTTTTTCTTTTTGGATATCATTTGTTATTTTGACATCGAAACCTTGAATATTTAAAATTGTAGTTAACAATAAATTCATTGCTTCATCTTTTTCAATAATAAAAATTTTGTTGTTATATTCATCATTTATTGAATTTTCGGCAGTAATACTAGGTCTTTCGATTAAATAATTAGATTTTGCAGGTAAATCTGCAAGTTTATGAATTCTTAAAAGAGCCCCAAGTAATTGCGATGCATCTTTGTATTGAATGAGTTCATTAGTAATAATCCCGATTGTTGTGTGGACAAAATTTGACCGTCTTCCGGCGAATTCATCCCCTTGCATAAGCATAAAGCCTCTTCTGGTATCTTGTGGGGAGTAAAATTTTTCTGCTACGGAATCGAACGCAAATATTAGATAATTTGCAATTTTTTCTGCTTTAAGACTATCCGTTATAATTATGAATTGATTTTCGGAAAATGTGCCGAGATAGTCATTCTCTGACAGTGCGGAATGTATTATTGCACAATAAGTTTGAACAAGTTTGTCAGAAGCAAGTTCCGTGTATGTTTGTTTGTAGTTGTCAAAATTTTCTATACTTACAAACATAGCTGCCCATGGCTTTTTTTCATTTGTAATCCTTTTTAAGGCTCTGAGTGAATAATTTTTGCCGGGAAGCAGATGCTTTATATCCATATTTGATTCTAATTCTCTTCTCAAATGTGCTTTTACACGCATAACAAATTCTTCTGAATTTACCGGCTCTGAAATAAAATCATCGGCTCCGTTATCCAGAACGGAGATTTTATCTTGGATATCGGCAGATTTTGATGTAGCGATAATAACAGGTCTCATATTATATGTAAGGGCGCGAATTTTTTTGCAGTAATCGGAAAGGTCACTATCAATACTATCTGATATTATTATTAAATCAGGTTCTTTATCTTGAATAAGTTTCATTGCAGAAATTAGATTTTTTGTGATATGGACTTTGTTGCTTTTATTTTCCAAAAGTTTTTTATATTTTGTTGAAAGTTCACGCCTTTTATCAATAATTAAAGTTACTGTTTGCATTTTTCCCTCGCTTGTTTTTCAATGTTTGCGCAGGGTAAATAAAGTTTAAAAGTCGTTAAATCTTTATCCGATTTTACGGTAATTTTTCCGCCCATTTTTTCTGTAAGATTTTTGGTTATATACAATCCAAGTCCGCTCCCTTGTACTTTTCTTGTCAGAGGATTGTCTATTCTTGAAAATTTTTGGAATATTTTCTCATAGCAATCTTCAGGAATTTGTTCACCTTTATTTGTTACTTCGATTGATACCATTTCATTTGAAAGATGCGCTTTTATTGTGATTGTTGAATTTTCATCTCCGTATTTTGCCGCATTTTCTGTTAAATTTGTCATTATTTGCTGAAATTTATCTTTGTCGGCAAGAATAGGCGGAACATTCTTATCTATGTCTATTGTGAAATTTTTATCTTTATATTGATTTTTTATAATTGTCGTAATTGTTTCTATAACAGGTTTTATTGATACTTCTTTATAGATAAAATTATCTTTTGAATTTTGAAGTTTTGTCACAGAAAGCATATTTTCCACAAGATTAATTAATCTGTTTGACTGTTCAACTATAATGTTTAAAAATTTCCTTTTACTTTCATCATCAAGTTTGTCCCAAGATGAGAGCATAGTTTGTGAAAAGCCTCTAATTGATGTTAAAGGTGTTCTCAGCTCATGGCTAATTGTTGATATAAAATCCTCGTAATCTTTTGTTTCCATAAGTTAATTATAGCAAATTTTTTTAATTTGTTAATATGTTTTCAATAAAGGTTCCTTTAATAGTGAGAGTTCATTTATGATATCTTTTATTTCTTCTGAGATATCTTCTGTACCGGATATATTTTTTTTCACTGCTTGCGCAAATTCAGATTTTTTAAATTCGTGGAGCCCTCTGTGTTTAAAAAATTCTTCTAAAAATTCTACATTAGAATTATATTCGTTAATATTTTGTATTGGAGCTAAAGATATGTTTTCTGTTTCGTAATTCAGTGTTTTGAAGATAAGTTTATCCGGCAGCAAGTCTTCAAATTCTCCGTTTTTTAAAATATGAATTTTATCAAATTCACGTAATTTTGGCTTTATTTCTTCCAGATTTGATTTTGCATCACTGTCAAGCAAAATAAAAATAGGAATTTTTAAATTTTCCGCAAATGTATAAAAATATTTTACAACTTGATTTTTACCGCCTGCTGAAACTATATGAACACCGTTCTTATTAAAATCAAATCCGCATATTTTTGAAAATTCAGGGAGAAGTGTTTCTTCTGTGATTCCTTCGCATAAAACTATTTTTCTTATTGGAAAACCGAAAGAAGTATTGTTAGGTTTCGTTTCATTAAGTGTTTTAAACCATTTTAAATTATTTGGAATTTCTTCCGGAAGAAGTTTTATTATATTTTTATAATTAATTTTATTTTTAAGAAGTTTTTCTGTATTTTCATTGATTTTGAATAATGAATTTTCATAGTCATATAGTCTTTGATTTATTAGAAAATCGCTATTTTCTTCCGGTATAGAAGAATTGATAACAGCTTGTGCAAGTTCTTTTAATATTTCATAATCCATATTATCAAGATCTTGTTTTTTTATTTTGGGTTCTAAAAGATTAGAACTTATTATATCTTTGAATACTCGCAAATACTTAGTTTCAGGCTCTTTAAATCTGGTTAGTCTGTCGATAGATATTATTAGTTGTTCTTTTGTCAGCGGTTTTATTTTTAAATTTTTATCCATAATTGTTACATTTGTTAATTAAAATATAGAGAATTTAGCAAATTTTTTCTGTTTTATTTTTTTTATATAATAAGTAGTAGCGGAGTGGAATTGTGTATTCATTAGATATTAATACCCAGCAATATAATAATTATACCATGTCAAAGCCTATTAAAGCTACAGAGGTTAATAAAGATAAAGAAATAAAAGAGCAAAAAGTTGCATTTACTTCAAAACCTCTAATGACAAATGTTCCGTTTAATTCTGCTCTTTCTGCTTCAAGATTTAGAACTGAATTATCTTCAAAAGATGAAAAGAATAAATATAATGAGTTAACAAAAATTGTTGATAAAGATACAAAAAAACGTTTGAATACTCTTTTAAAAACTGGAATACTTTTAAATTCTTCATCAAATGACAATTCTACAACTCTTGATAATCTATATAAAATTGCAAAAAATCCAAGAGCACAAGGTTTAGTTAATGCTGTTATTTTAAAAGATACAATAGATACTTTAGCTGATCCGTATACTATAACTCAGCAATTTGGGAATATCCCGTCTAAATATTATTCTCAAGTTGCCTCAGCTGCCGGAGATAAAGCAGGGGAAGTTAATGTTGAACATTCTGGGACTTGTGTAGCTTCAAGTATAGAATTTAATCTTGCACAAAAATATCCGGCAGAGTTTGCAAGGTTTGCAGAAGGTTTAAGCTCGCCTTCTATGAGTGTAAAAAAAGTCATAAAGATGAATAATTTAGCAGATAATACACTTGATGCGATATGGCTTTTAAATGCTTTTGAAATTCCGTATGATGCACAAGATTTTGATAAGGCTACTTTGACTTTTGCACCTGATAAAAATGCAATAGTAAGAGCATTTATTCAAACTGTTGATAAGGATAAACTTGAAAGAACTCCTTTGGATGTTTTAATGCAGTCAACATTTATGCAGGTTGGTTCTCAACAATCTTATGACAGTTTAACCGATAAGCGCGCCGGAAAATTTAATCAAAATGATAAAGGATTAATTGAATTTGAAAAAACATTTACTGAATCAGTTGTTGAAGATAAGAATAAGATTTCTGTAACTTATCAAACTGTAGATGAAAATGCAAAACTTGTCGGTTATGAAACAAGTTTTGATACTATGAAAAAGCAGATTACAGATGCTTTAAGTCTCGGTGAAAATGTAATAATCGGATATACACAAGTTGATGATACAAATACTATTATTAACGGGCATGAAATTACAATTACAGGTACAAAAACGGACAAAAACGGCAAGATGATATTTGTATGTAATGATACTGATGATAATTCTTCATTCCCTGTAGAGTACTCTGAGGATTATCTTTTACCGAAAATTCATCACGCAGCATTACCGCAGGCTGTAGTTGCGAATGATGTAAATCTTGTTGAAAACTGGGTTGAAGGCTTAAAGACCTATAAAGAACTTAAAAAACAGGCACAAACTGCTCCTCAACCTCAAATTCAAATGGCGGCTTAATGTTAGTTAACATTAAGCCCAAATTTTAGCAAAAAAATTATTGACGATGTTTAATAATTAAAAAGGTGAAAAAATATGAATATAAATTTAAATATATTACCGAAATTATCTTTTAAATCTTCAGCATCTATGACTACAATTCAATCTCAACAATCTTTTCAGCCGATGAACAATCCTCCTTTACAGTCTGATTCATTTGAAAAAACTGACAAAAATAAATTACAAATCCCACAATATTCTGCACAGGTCAAAACAGAACCACCAAAATATTCTAAACCAACTTATACTCAAACTGATATATTTTATATAAATGATAATCACGGTCGTATTGGTAATATGGCAAGGATTTACAGCGCAAAAGAATTTTATGATTCTCAAATGAAGTCTTCTAATGCAGATAAACTCGTTCTTGCTGCCGGAGATATTTCTGCCGGTGCTGATTTACATCTTGTTGAAGCAGCAAATAAATATATGAAAGGACTTGGTGTTGAGGCTATTTCAGACGGTAACCACGAGTATGATGCTAATCCTTCTGATATAGCAAAAAGTAAAGAAGGTGCTAAATTTAAAAGTTTAGGTATGAATTTACAAATTCCTAAAGGTAGTCCTTTGGATGGTGTGATTGAAAAATCTTTTGTTATAGAAAAAAACGGGCATAAATATGCAATAATAGGTTTAGCTCCTCCTGATTTGCATGAAAGAATTAGAGATAATGAATCCAGAAAACAAATTGGTGTTGATGATTTTGAAAAAACACTAAAAGATATTCAGGCTGTAATTGATGAATATAAAAAACAGAATATAAACAAAGTTATTGTATTATCCCATTGCGGTTTAGAGAAAGATAAAAGATTAGCTCAGGAAACTGCCGGTATTGATGTAATAATAGGCGGTCATACACACGATTTGTTGGAAGGTATTACGGAAGGTAAAAATCTTCTTTATTCAAAATCTAATGAGCCTGTTATTATTACTCAAGCAGGTAAAGACGGTGAATATTTTGGTGATTTGAAAATTACTTGGGATGATGAAAAAGGTATTATTGTTAAAGCTCAAAATAATGTTACTGCTTCTAATAATTTTAAACGCAATAGAGTTTTAAAAGGTGTATTTGACCATATTTTAGGTAAACCTGAATACCTTGGTGAAGTAAAATCAGCAACTGGACCTACTAAAAATAGATTAATAGATCCAAATCCGAATGCTTTCTTTATTATGGACGCAGTAAGAAATGAATTTAATACGGATTTAGCGTTGATAAATGTTGGTAATATCAGAGGTTTCTTTGAAGTTGGACCGTTGGATTCAAGACAAGTGTTTGAAGTTGTTCCGTTAAAAAATAACATGGTTAAGCTGAAATTAACAGAAAAAGAAATTGTCGATGCATTGAAAAACGGTGCAAAATCATTTGTTAATCCCGGAAATAAGCCAAGCATTGTCATTCCTTCTGGGTTAAAATATACGGTTACTCGGGGCGGAGTTATAAAATCTGCAACATTCATAGATAAATCTGGTAATGAAATCCCGATTGATGTGGATAATCCGGATCCAAATAAAATATATACTGTTGCAACTGACGACTTTTTTGCATCAGGCGGTGATAATTTAATTTCAAATAAAATTAAAACAGGTGAAATTGATGAAAAATTTGATTTTGATAAAGATAAACTTACCTGTGATTATATCAAGAAATTAAATTCTCCAATTGAAATTAAAGATGACGGAAGAATAAAAGTAATAGATTAATATCCGTACTGTCCTTTTGAATTCAGATATTCTTTCACAGTATTCAAGGAAGCTTGAACGATTCTTGTGACTCTTGACGGAGACAGCCCAACTTGTCTTGCGATATCTTTTACCTGCATATTACGATAAAATCTGTATTCAACAACGGTTCTTTCTTTTGCGGGAAGTTTTGCAATTGCTTCTCTAATCATTCTCCCTAATTCTGTAATTTCTGCATTTTCATCAGGCATTGCATGAGGATCTTTTAAAAAGTCAAATGGAGAATCGTTATCACTTGCAGCAGCTGCTAAGCCGTCAATTGATAAAATGGTTTCATAAACAGCTTCACGGACTTTTTCTTTTTGCATATCCATTCCATCAACTTCTTCTTCTTTATCATATTCATCATCCGGTTTATGTTTCAATGAATACCATTTATATCTTATTCTTAGTTCGTTTCGGATTGCCCATCTTACTGCAGTAGCAATATAAGCAGAATTGTATTTTTCTAATTGTTCCGGTGTTTTATTTTTTATTAAAACTTGAATTGCCAAAATACCGATAGAAACTAATTCCTCGTAATCAATCATGTGCTGTGGAACCCTTCTGTGTTCCACTTTGGCAACTTTTTGGACAATATCTATATATTCTTGTAATTTATTTTTATTTTGCATAACCATGATTATAAATTAATAATAGCATAGATTTTACTTTATTGTACCTTTATTTGTTGTATTTTTCAATTTGTACACAAAAAGTAAGATTTCTGCTATTGCTTTGTATAGTTCAGGTGGAATTTGCTGGTTTAAATCAACCATTTTATATAATGCACGGGCAACAGGTGCGTTTTCAATAACCGGAACCCCATGTTCACGTGCTATTTTAATAATTTTTTTAGCAATAAGCTCTGTCCCTTTTGCTATAAGCATAGGGGATGCCATCTCTTCAGCTTTATATTTTAATGCGCAGGCAATGTGTGTCGGGTTTGTTACTACAAAATCCGCATCAGGTACAGCATCCATCATGCCTCTTTGTAACATTTGCATACGGCGTTGACGGAGAGCGGCTTTGACATTTGGATCTCCTTCAGTGTTTTTGTATTCATCTTTAATTTCTTTAAAAGACATCTTTTGATCTTTTAAGAATTTCCATTTTGTTACTCCGTAGTCTGCCGCTGATATTATAAGGAATGCTATACAGGCTTTAAAAATAAAATCTGTTACAAGTTTACCGAATTCTATCATTACTGCAAAATTGTTATCTATTGCTGCCAGCATAAGTATATTTTCAATGTGTTCTATATATACACTCCAGCCTATGTAACCAAGTAACACAACTTTTAAAATATTTTTGAACAGCTCAAAAAGAGTCTTTATTGACATAATATTTTTAAAATATTTTGTCGGATTTAATTTATCGAGTTTTGGCATTAATGGTGCTGTTGCAACAAGCGGGCCGACCTGAATAAAGTCTGCCATAATCGCAACAAACCAAGCTACAAAAAGTATAGGACCGATGATTAAGGCTGTACACTTTATTGTAATTGTTGTAATATATGTCAGCCCAATATCTGAAAGATGACCGTTTGGAATTTGCTCATATAAAAGTGTATAAAGTTGGACAATTTGTTCCCATACAAATGGTGCAAGCCCAAAAATTACAGAAAATAGTATAAGCAGTGATATAGCAGTTGAAAAATCTTTTGATTTAACAACTTGTCCTTCTTTTCTTGCCTGTTCCAGTTTTCTCGGAGTGGCATCAAATTGTTTATCTTCATCACCCATACTATATTCCTTTAATGAATATTATAGCATGGTCAAGATTTGATATTATTTAATGGTGTTTGATGTTAAATTTTTAATTCTTTAACCGGAGATAATTTTTACGCCTGAACTTGTGCCTAGTCTTTCAGCGCCTGAATCAAGCATTTTTAAAGCTGTTTCTTTATCTCTTATGCCTCCTGATGCTTTTACTTTTAGTCCGTATGGAGATACTGTTTCAAACATAAGTTTTACATCTTCCGCTTTTGCTCCGACCCCGTTTTTTACAAAACCTGTTGACGTTTTTACAAAATCAGCTTTTGCTTCAATGCATAATTCGCAAGCTTTTTTTATTTCATCTTTTGTTAATAAATCTGTTTCTAATATGACTTTTAGAGGTTTGTCTTTGCAGGCTGCTTTAACTGTTTTTATATCATTTATGATAAAATCGTAATTTTTGTCTTTTAATTTTGAAACATTTATAACCATATCAATTTCGTCAGCACCGTCATCAATTGCTTTTTCTGTTTCAAATGCTTTAACTTCCGTCTTGTTGGCTCCCAGAGGAAAACCTATTACTGTTACTACTTTTACATTGGAATCTTTTAAGTTGTCTTTAGCAAGCTTAACGTATAAAGGATTTACGCATACTCCTAAAAATTTATATTTTTTTGCTTCTTCAAACAATTTTATAAAATCTTCAAATTTTGCATCTTGCTTTAAAAGTGTGTGTTCAATATGTTCGTTTATTTGCATAAGTCCTCCAAGGTATTTTATTATAATAAGTTTTCTTTTTTTAGGTTATTTAAAATATTGTTTGTTGAATAAGATTTATTTAATGTATAAAAATGAAGTCCTTTTACGTTATTTTTAATTAAATTGAGACACTGTTCTGTTGCAAAATCTATGCCAAATTCTAATAAATCTTTATCTTTATATTTTTCAAGTCCGTTTTTTAATTTTTTAGGAATTGATATATTTGCCATAGAAATCATCTTATTTACTTGATTCTCGCTAATAACAGGCATAATCCCGGCAATAACCGGAACTGTAATTTTAGCATCTCTTACACGGTTTACGTAATCAAAGAAAAATCCGTTTTCAAAAAATAATTGAGTGAATATTGCATCAGCACCTGCATCAACTTTTTTCTTAAGATATTCAATATCTGTTTTTAAATCAGGACTTTCTATATGACCTTCGGGATAACCGGCAACTCCGGCAGATAAATTTGTTTTTTCTTTGAGAAACATTACAAGCTCATAAGCATAGTGAAAATCATGTTTCATTAAACTTTTATCTTGAGGGATGTCTCCTCTTAAAGCGAGAATATTTTCAATTCCGAGTTTGGTGAATTGATTTATATTTTCTTCGAGATTTTCTCTTGTGCTTGTAATACATGTAAAATGCGGCATGATATTAATATTTTTATCTTTAATTTCTTTCATCAGAGAAAAAGATTTGTTTTCTCCTCCTCCGGCGCCGTATGTTAAAGAGATAAATGCAGGATTATGTTTCGCGAGTATTTGAATTTCTTTTAAAAGATTTTCAGGCTCTGATTTAGGCGGAAAAACTTCATAAGAAATTACAGTTTCATTTGTTGAATAAATTTCGTTCAACTTCATAAGTTGATTATAGCATAAAGATTAATTATAATAAGCGCATGGATTTAAAAAACAAATTACAAATTTTTGCAGGGGATGTATTAGGCGGCTTAAATGCGGCAATTATTACTTTGCCTCAAGCTTTGGCTTTTGGTGTTGCAACAGGATTCGGTGCAAGTGCAGGTATTTGGGGCGCTATAATATTATCTCTGGTTGCCGGTGTATTAGGGACAAAAATCCCTATGATATCCGGAGTTACAGGACCTGTGGCAATTGTTGTCGCATCAATAATGCATGCCTTAAATAAGGATTTAGGTTCTGTTATTTTTATTATATTTCTTGCCGGAGTAATACAAATATTATTATCGCTTACAAAATTACCTGAAGTCGTGAAATATGTTCCGTACCCTGTTATATCAGGTTTTATGAATGGTGTTGGTGTCATTATTATTATAATGCAATTAAATCCTTTGCTGGGGCTTGCGCCTTGTTCAAATACGATTGAAAGTTTGGAAACTATTTACAAGTCAATAAATTCTTTAAATCATGAAGCATTTGCAATAGGAATATTAACTCTTTTAATTGTATTTTTATTCCCTAAAAAATGGAATAAATATGTGCCGTCGCAAATTTTGGCATTAATTATTTGTACTCTTATTTCTATAAAAATGGGGTTACAGGTTTCTAAGATTTCAGAAATTTCAGTATCTTTACCGGCGTTTTATTTCCCGCAAACTAATTTGCACGATTTAATTACTTATTTTCATTATGCTATAACTCTTGCTATAATTTTATCTTCAGAAAGTTTATTGACCGGTTTGGTTTGTACATCTATTACAAAAGTTCAGCTTCCGCCTAAAAGATTGCTTTCTGCTCAAGGTGTGGGAAATATATGCTGTGCCTTGACCGGCACTTTGCCTGGATCTGCCGCAACTATGAGAACTGTTGCGGCTTTAAAAACTGGTGCTTCTACAAAGATTGCTGCTGTTGTTACATCTTTGGTTTTGGTTTTATTAATTTATAAATTCTCAGGCTTTGTTGCAGAAATTCCTCTTGCTGTTCTTGCAGGAATTTTGATAAAAATTGGTTATGATATTATTGATACAAAATTTTTAAAGGTTATAAAGCTTGCTCCTAAAGATGATTTGTATGTGTTAATTCTTGTATTTTTGCTGACTGTCTTTTATAACTTAATTGTGGCAGTCGGGGCGGGAATTACTCTGGCAGCTTTGTTATACGCAAAACGAATGGCAGATAAGGCAAAGCTTGTTAATAAAGTCGTTTATGATAAAGATATAATCAAGCTTGAAAAAGTATTGGAAAAGGATTACAGACACAAAATAAGAGTAGTGCATATAAACGGTTCATTTTTCTTTGGTTCGGCTACTCAATTAATTTCTCAATTTGATGAATTTTTAGGAACAAGATATTTGATACTTGTCTATGATAGTGAAGATTTACTTGATATTTCAGCAATTTTTGCTTTGGAAGATATAATTTTGCGTTTAAAATCTCAGCATATAAAAATATTAATGGTTATAAATAACGAGAATGTTTTAGAACAGTTAAAGCAATATAAAATAACAGAACAAATAGAAAAAGACGGGATATATTTTTCTGAAGTTGAGGCAATTGAATTCGCAAAATCATCTTTTAAAGATAGGGTTAAGAAAAAGTATTTTAGAAAATAAAATATATAGATATAAAAAGACCGGTTATAAATCCGGTCTTTTTATTATTTTATTTATTTATTTAAGAATTTATATTCAGGAATTTCAAACGGTTCGTTATTTGCATCTTTATCTACAAATTTTAAATAGTAATCCATTGCTTTATCTTTTGTTTCATTATAGAACTTGTCATCTATAAATTTCTTATGGGTTTCTGTTCTTTCTCCTGAGTAATATCCGAGATTATTTGCATAAGTTTCGATTACCGCTTTATCAGATCCTCCGCCATATGCCTTTGTTTTTGCATCTGTTCCTGATGGCCTGATTTCTATATATTTATCAGTAAATTCAAGATATGTGCCGTCACCTACAAATTTGATTGATTTTAAATTATCAAATATAAGGCTTTTGAAAGCATCATTTAGAACATCTTTTGCATCTTCAAGTGTCATTTTGCCTTCTTTAACAGCCATTGCTATTGATAGGTAGAATAAATCATTTTTTGTTCTTTTTGCTTCACCTGCTATTTTATCTGCTTTTAATTTATTTATATCAGGTTCAGATTCATTATAATATGCAATGTCAACACGTGTATCAAAACGTCCTACTATATTGTTTTCATCAAAAATTTCAACAAGATATTCAGATAGTGACTGCTGCTTCTTTTGTAATTTAGAAATAAGTGCTGATGCTACGATAATTGCTTCTGTTGCACTTTTTTCTCTCATTGCAATTGCAAATCTTCCGGAATTTGAGGTTATGAGTTCTTCACTGCCCATAATCATTCCGCCTGATTCTTCTCCGGCAAAAAGTAATCTGGGGTTTATTCCAAGATTAATTGCATTTCCAAATACGTCATCTATTACAACTTCTCCTGCTCTTGCTTTTTTTAGTTTTAATTCAACTTTTTTCATTATATTGGCAATTTCTTTAAAACCAACTGGAACATTAACAACTTTTATGCCTTGATTTTTTGCCCATTCATCCCAAGAAATAGCTGAAGCTGTTGTTTTTATCATAAATCTTGGGTGTTTTTCCCATAATCCTTTAGACTTTAGCTGCTTTGCCCAGAAATCCATAAGCATTAAAAATGCTTGATTCGCAGTGAAAATTGTAAGAATTAAATCTTCATTTAATCTAATATAATCAATACCTGCTTTTTCAAGTTCAGGAATTGTGCAAGCATATTCTGTCTGAGCAATTGTAAGTCTGTCATGGTCGGGGTCTGTTATTAAAACTGTTGTTCCGACAGGCATGCTTGTAAGTTTTTGTTCATAATGAAGAGTTTCAATTACTGGAAAGAATTTTTCTCCATCTTGCTTTTTTGCAGTAACTGTTGCATCTACCGAATAATCATAAAATGCTTTTTCTCCTTTAGGTGTGTGATTGTATTTGCCTATTGAATGGAAAAAAGGATCTTCTTCAATATTAAACCATTCAAATTTATCAGAAATGCCGAGTTTTTGTAATACTCTGCTTAAAGTTCTGTATGCGGAACCGCCGACATTTTCTATAACAATTTTATCTTTAATTTTTTCGATTAAATCAAGATTAATTTTTTGTGCGACACCAGCTTTCAGGTATTCAACGTATAAGTCTACCCCATCATCAATACTGCCAAGAACTTTTTCATCAATTAACGGATTATTTTTGGCTGATATTTTAATTTTGTATGTTCCTTTTTTGTTAGTTTCATCAAAAATTTCCTGTATTTTATTTACAAATTCCATTGATTCTTCGGGAAGATATTGACTGCCCTGACAATTAAGGTCTTTTGTTGCATTTTTAACTGATATACCATGACTTGATGTAATATATTCACCGCCAAGTAAATCAAGTTTAAATGCTAAAAATGATGCAAGCCATATTGGTATAGTTTTTCTGTCTTTTGGAACTAAAGTTCTTATCCCGTTTGCGGCTTGTATTCTTGCAATAGCATCGAGGAAAAGTTCTGAATTATATCTTACTTCTCTTCCTGCAACTTTTACTATTTCTTTTCCTTTGTATTTTTCATTTGCGACAAGTGCTTTGGCAAGAGTTGCAAGTACTATCCCTACAAGATTAATAGGAAATCGTGTATCTTGAGGGTACAAGATATTTTGAGGCCCCCTTATCCCTGCAGTTGATACTTTTGCTTCTTTTGCGTAATTTGCAAACCATTCATTAAGATTTAAACCTTCAGGGTTTTTATTTTTATCGTAAGGTTTTAGATGTTCTTTTTTTAGTGTAAACGTGAATTCTCCTTCATTTGAAAAATCCATTAAATTAAGATTTTTAATATAATCCGGAGTCTTGTCATAAACGCTTTTAAATAGCTCGTTTTCTAACTCTACATTTGATTTTTGCATTCTTCTCTCCTTAAATCTTGGTTATAATAATATATGAAAAACTTGTAATGTGCAATATTTGAATATATAATTGTATTATTATATTGTTATAGGAGAAAAAAATGTTCTGGGACAAAGACAAAAATTATACAAGACGTACCGCAGATGAATACAATATATGGAGAACATTATTTCAGTTTATTATATGTAAAATCTTTTATATGATTAGGTTAAAGGTTGTTTATAGGCTTGAGGTCGAAGGTCTTGAAAATATTCCGAAAGACAATGCGTATATAGTTTGTCCTAATCATTTATCTACGCTGGATCCGCCAATGATTGCAGCTATTATGCCAAGAAGGGTTGCTTTTATGGCGAAAAAAGAATTATTTGATATCCCTTTCATCAGATGGTGGATTGATTGGCTTGGAACATTTGCCGTTAATAGAGAAAGTCTTGGACCTTCAACTATAAAAACTGTTATGGAAATTAAGAAAAGTCAGTGGGTTTTTGGGATATTCCCTCAAGGTACACGGGGTGTTCCGGGAACTATAACTGGTGTAAATGAAGGATTTGCAAAACTTGCCAAAATAACAAAATGCTCGGTTCTTCCGATAGGAATAGTCGGAACGCAAGAAGCAAAACATTTGCCTTTTTCTGGCAAAGTAGTTGTAAAAATTGGAAAACCTATTCCTTATGATAAAGATCCGAATGTCGTTTTTAATAAATGGATTCAAGATATACAAGAATTAACCGGGTTTAAATATGAACCACTAGAAGAAAGTGTTTAGGAGTTAAGTAAATTATGAAAAAAGAACGAAATTATAACAGAAGATATCCATACGAATACAACATATTCAGAACTATGTTTTATATGTCTTTTTTGTATGTTGTGGTAATTCCGTTTATGAAAATATTTTATAATTACAAAATAACCGGTAAAGAAAATTTGCCAACAAAAGCCAAAAGCGGAAAATTTATTTATACGGCAAATCATGTTTCTCATTTTGATCCTCCTATGGTTACAATGGCATGTGTTAGGCCAATTGCTTATATGGCAAAGAAAGAATTGTTCCAAAAAGGTGATAAATTTGAATGGTTAGTTAAACGTTTGGGAGCATTTGCTGTAGACAGAACAAAACCTGAAATCGCTACTTTTAAAACTGTAAAAGATATATTATCAACAAGTTGGTCTTTGGGAGTTTTCCCCCAAGGTGGAATAAGACCTTACGGTTCAGAATTAGGTGATTTGAAAAAAGGTTTTGTTGTAATTGCAAAAAATGCAAAAGCTGATATCGTGCCTGTTGCAATCGGCGGGTTTACAGGATATCCAAAGTTAAAACCTTTTACAAGGCGTGAAGTTCATTTGCATATAGGAAAACCTATTTCTTATAAATTAAGTGAAGAAGAGATTATTTATGAATGGTGCAAACAGATTTCAGAACATGCAGATTATATAAATACTGCGCCTGTACCTGAATCCTATAAGGAAAAACAAAATGTATAATTAAGACAAAGAAAGGAGAAAGTTAATGAAAATTGTTAGAATTTTACAAACCTCGGGGGGGGGGCATATCTAAGCTCCTTTCCTAAATCTGGTCTATTAAGCCCCCCATAACTTTGCGCAACAGAAACCCTTTGGATTTACTTTAGCAGAAGTCCTTATAACTTTGGGAATTGTCTGGGTAGTTGCAGCATTGACTTTACCTGCATTAATTCAGAATACTCAGAAAGAGCTGGAAGCAGGATTGAAAAAAGGGGCTTCTGAAATAGCTCAAGCATTAAATATGTATCAGGCAGAACATGGTGAGCCTATCACTTCGTATATTGAATATCATAATTTGAAGTCTGAAATAATAAAATATTTTAATATTATTGAAGATTGTGGATTTGGAAAAATTGATTCTAATACTGCTTGTATAAAAAATTATTTAGATACAGATAAAAATTCTACGACATATAAAAATTTTAACGGTTCAGGTTCTATTAATCTTAATTTATTTGATGATGGACAGTTTGTTTTGTCAGATGGCAGTTTGGTTTTAATGGAAAACTTTACTCCAGAAACTGTTTACATTTCAATTGACGTAAACGGTTATAGTAAACGTCCAAACAGATTAGGTCAGGATTTATTTATGTTTCAGCTAGATAATCAAGGTAAACTAATTTCAATGGGAGCAGAAGGTACAACTTATTATAGCTCAAATGATGCATATTGCTCTAAAACTTCTACTAGTGATATGAATGGTGCAGGATGTACTTACAAAGCATTATCTGACCCATCATTTTGGAAAAATTTACCGTAGACAAATCAAAAATCCTTGAAATTTTGTTTTCAAGGATTTTTGTTTATATGAAGAAAGAAATTACTTAGATTATGCTGCTTGTTTTTGAGGTTCAGGATTCATTTTAACTTCCTGTGCTGTTTGTTGTGCAGGTTGTTCAGCAGGTAATTGGTCTAATTTTGCAAGTGCTGTTGCTGCTGCATCTTGAACATTTTTATCCTGATCATTCTTAGCTATTGTAAATAATGTTGTTAGGTCTTGTTTGTAAGCAGGTTGTTGAATGTAACTTAATGCTTCAATTGCAGAAGTTCTAATCATAGGGTTCGGGTTGTTTTTCAACTGTTCAACAATTGCAACTGCTCCAGGTAATTCAGTAAGTGGTACTGTAGAACCTGTTAATTTGTTAACTTCGTCACCATATAATTTTTGCATTATTGATGATGTGAACATTGCATAGCTTTTATTTCTTTCAGCTTGTTCCATCGGAGTTATGGTTGTTGCTAATTGCTTTTCAGCATCAGAAATTTGTTCGCCTTTCATTAATTTTTGTCTTGCTGCAATTTGTTCTGCAGTAGGACCTGCAAGTTTGCTGGAATCTGCATTAATAATTGTGTTTAATGCATTAACAACTTTTTCATCTAAAAGTTCTGTTGCTTTTTGTGGATCGTCTTTTACCATATTGGCAATTTCTTCCATTGCATTGGCTTGAACTTCATAATCCGGATTTGACAATTTTGCAAGGAATGCATTTAAATCAACTTGCGGAGTCATAGGAACAGGTTGTTCTATTTCAACTTTTGGAGCTTCAGCAGGTTTTTGCTCAGTTTGTTGAGTTACAACAGGTGCCGGAGCGTTAATATTTTGTTGTTGAATTACAGGTTGTGGAACTGTTGCTTGAACTGCAGCTGGTGCTACTGTTTGAGGAGCAGGAGGAACAGTTTGAGCTACAGGAGCTTGTACCTGTGGATAAACTGGTTGTTGCAAAGGCATGTAATATGGTTGAGTTTGTGCCTTCGGATAATCATATAATTGTGCTTGCGGGTATGAATAATAAGGCATTGTTGGTGCCATGCCCGGAGCACTAACAGATGGATTGTGTACGTCAATCTTTACAGCATTGTAATTAGGTGCAGGTACAGCCGGTTGAATTTGTTGTGGTACATAGGGTTGCATTTGGGGCTGTACGTAAGGATTTACTAAATTTGGAGCTTGAATCATTTAATTTCTTCCTTTCAATAAAATATTTCTATATTTTTATTCTACTGTTTAAATATCCCTCAAGATATAAAATTGCTAAAAATTCAAAAATTTTTAATAATTCTTAACAAATATGCTAAATCCTTTTACAGTTTTATTTAATTTTTGTTTATGCTATAATATTGTAGTACACAGATGAGCGGGATTGTATTGTTATGATTATTGATAAAAAAAATAGGAAATCTATAAGATCAGTTTTTGGACAAACTCTTGCGAAATTAGGAAAAACTAATCCAAATATAGTTGTTTTAGACGCAGATTTGGCATGCTCAACTCAAACTCAAATATTTGCAAAAGAGTTTCCTGAAAGATTTTTTGATATTGGTATCGCTGAGCAAGATATGGTTGCTACAGCTGCAGGTTTGGCATCAGTTGGCAAAATTCCATTTGCGGCAAGTTTTGCGATGTTTGTTACAGGCCGTGCTTATGATCAGGTCAGAAACTCTATTTGTTATCCAAAATTAAACGTAAAATTAATCGGGACTCATGGAGGGGTTACGGTAGGTGAAGATGGTGCAAGTCATCAAGCGTTGGAAGATATTTCATTAATGCGCGGTATCCCTAATATGTCTGTTATAGTTCCTGCTGATTGTAAAGAATGCGAAGAGGTTATAAAGTACGCCGTTGAAAAAAACGGACCTATGTATATAAGAATCCCAAGAACTAATGTCTGTGATATTTTTGATGAAAATTATAAGTTTGAATTTAACAAAGCACGAGTTATTGAAGAAGGTAGTCATGTAAGTGTAATTACAAACGGTGAAACACTTGCAGAGGTTATTGAAGCTTGTGATAATTTGAAAAATCAAGGTTATTCAGTTCAAATTGTTCATGCTCCTGTTGTTAAGCCTTTGGATGCTGAAACAATTATTGAATGTGCCAAAAAGACAAAATTTGTAATAACTGTAGAAAATCACTCTGTTATAGGTGGGTTAGGAAGCGCTGTTTGTGAAATTCTTTCGGAATCTTATCCAGTTCCGGTTCATCGTATCGGTGTTAATGATACATTCGGACAGAGCGGGAAATGGGATTTCCTTTTGGATTATTACGGATTAAGTGCTGCTAAATTAGCGTCTTCTATAAAACGATATGTCGATGATTGTCGTTTGAAAAATAAGTAAGGAAAAATTATGATACAATTCAGATCTGTTACAAAAAAATATAAAAATGATAATTATGCATTGAAAAATATTAATCTTGATATTTTATCAGGTGAATTTGTATTTATTGTCGGTGCATCAGGCGCAGGCAAATCTACTTTGATGAAACTTTTATATAATGAAGAACGCCCGACAAGCGGAACTGTTACTATTGGCGGGATTAATATTGCGAATCTTTCTAATGATAAAGTTCCTAATTTGAGAAGATGTATGGGAATTGTTTTTCAGGATTATAAATTGCTTCAAAACCAAAGTGTGTATGATAACGTTGCTTATGTTATAAGGACTTTAGGAATAAGCTCTAAAGAAATTAATGCAAGAGTTTCCGGAGCATTAAAAATTGTCGGTCTTTATGACAAAATGAATGCAACTCCTTCTGAATTGTCAGGCGGAGAACAACAAAGAGTAGGTATTGCGCGTGCAATTGTAAATGGTCCGCCACTTCTGATTGCAGATGAACCTACAGGAAATTTGGATCCTAAAAATTCAATGGAAATTATGCAAATATTGGACCAAATAAATCAGCGAGGAATTACTGTTATTGTATCAACTCATGATAATGCAATGGTTGATTATTTTAGAAAAAGAGTTATAACACTCGATAAAGGTGAAATAGTAAGGGATATACAAGCAGGTACGTATGAATAGGGCAGCATCAAGAGCAGAAATTAAAAAGAAAGTTAAAAAGCATATACCTAAAGATTGGTTATGTGAACTTAGGATATTGTATCGTTTAACAAAAGAAACGATTCATGATATTCACAGAACCGGAATTGTAAACCTTGTAATTATAACTACAATGGCTGCAATTTTAACCATATTCGGTTCATTTTTCAGATCGGCTCTTTCGATTTCTTCTTTTGCACATGAACTTGGTAATGTGTTGGAGATATCTGTGTATTTAAAAGAAAATACTGATGCAAATGTTACAAAATCAAGAATTAAAGATTTTGAGCATGTTGAAAGCGTTACTATTATTCCAAAAGCTACTTCTTGGGCTAATTTAAAACGAGAAATGGATTTGCCCGATATCGATAATCCGCTTCCCGATACTTTGCATGTAAAGGTTGATAAACCTGAGAATATTGAGGGTGTATTTAATAATGTTAAACAGTTAAAATCTGTTGAAGATGTTAGTTATGCTCAGGATTTGGCAAAGAAAATCGAAGCTTTAAATAAAATTGTTAATACTATAACTGTGTTTGTAGTGATTATAATGGGTATTTTAACTATCACTATTATTAATAATACAATACAGCTTGTAATCCAGTCGCGAAAAGATGAAATAGAAATTATGCGTCTTATGGGAGTTTCTAACTGGTATATAAGATTCCCATTAATTATGCAGGGAGCGTTTTACGGTTTTTCAGGTGCTGTTATAGCATTGTTGCCGTTGAATTTTGTTCAAAACGGTTTGAATCACATGCATCAATTCTTTATGGTGCCAACTCCTTTGTATGCTCAAAATTTTGTTATTGCTGTTATGTTTACAATGGCAATTTTGTTTGGTGCCGGCGGTAGTTTCCTTTGTATTAAAAAACATTTGCAGGTATAATTGATGACCGAAAGAAATACAATACTTTTAATTTCAGAAAATAATGATTTTGCAGAATTGTTAGAAAAAAAGTTAATTTTTTTAAGACATAATGATTCTATTATTATATCTGATTATAAAAATGCGTTATCAAAGTTAGAGCTTTGTGGAGCTGATATTGTATTTGTGCATGAAAATTCTTCACGTGCGAAATCTGTTGAATTGATAAAAAAGCTAAGAAACAATAAAAATCTCTGTATATTGTTGTTAGCAAATTCTTATGATTCAGAATTTATTCTTGCAGCTTATGATGCAGGAGTTGATGATTTTGCTCTTTCGAATGCTGAGGCATTTGAACTCGTTGTCAGAACTGTCAATAATATTAAACATAACTCTATAAAATTGAATTTATATCGAAATTTAAAATTATTGGAGCAGCTTAATGTTATTGATAATTATACAGGATTATATAATTACAATTATGCAAAGCAAATTATAGAAAATGTTATTGATGATAATTTGCTTTCAGATGGCATTTTTATGGCTATTTCTCCATCACAAACATCTAAAAATCAATTTTCCGTTGAAAAAATGGCGGAGGCTATATTTTCATCAGTTAGAGCAGATGATATTGCAACACTAGGACGGGGAGCTAAGTTTTATATATTTCTCCCTGAAACTGACTTAGGCGGAGCTGTTGTTGTTTTGAATAAAATTAAAGATAATTACGGTTGTGATTTTGAAATTTGTGCCGGGATTTCGACGATTGCTCATAAGAATTTTGATGAGATCGAAAGGGATGCTCTTAAAGCTCAAGCTGATGCTGTTGCAACAAATGCTCAGTATGTAGTTGCAGAAAATCATGAAAATGATACTTTGGATGAGTGGTTAGTAGACGCGGAGGATAAACCTAAAAATTATAAAATTTTCAGACAAATTTTTAATAAAAAGTTGGAAAAAGTTATTACTCCTGTTTTTTACAGACTTCAAAAAGCATGGGAAGAAAAATTGTTTAATACCGAGATTGAACAGTATACTGACGGTGAGAAATGTGTTTTTCATTTAAAGAATAGCAAGCAAGACAGTACATTAAAGATTGTATATCCGGGATTTGCTAAAATTATTATTTATATTACTCATGAAGGATTGGATAGTCCTGAAAATAGCGAAATTCAATTGCCTTTAACTAAAATTAATCAAAAAAGCCTGATTGCAATAATAGAAGATTTTATTAAGGATTTTAAATATACATCAGTTTAATCAAAAGGAGACAAAATGAATACATTATCAGCAGAAAACAGTTTAGTTCTAGTTATTGATATTCAAGACAGATTAGTTGCTGCACTAAATAAAGATATTGTTGTGGAAAATGCCGTAAAAACTGTAAGTGCAGCAAAAATTTTAAATATTCCGGTTATATTGACAGAACAGTACCCTAAAGGGCTTGGACATACTGTTCAAAGATTAGCTGATGTATTGCCACAAGGAAGTGAAGTTGTAGAAAAAACTTATTTTAATGCTTTGTTGGAAGACGGACTCTTTGATAAAATTAAATCTTACGGTAAAAAACAGATTGTAATTTTTGGAATTGAAACTCATATCTGTGTACATCAAACAGCGTCAGCTCTTGTTGAAGCAGGATTTGATGTTTATGTAATTAAAGACGCCTGTGCAAGCCGTAACAAATATGAATTTAAGCAGGGGATAGATGCGATGGTAGCAAACGGGGTAAAAGTTTCTTGTGTGGAAATTGCACTTTTTGAGTGGCTGAAAGGCGCGAAAAATCCAAAATTTAAAGAGGTACAGGCTTTAATTAAATAATAAAAAAGCGGTTTTAATAAACCGCTTTTTTATAGTCTATATGGATAGTCAGATTTGAATTCCCAATTATCATATTCAAGTAGACCGCTGCAATACATTCCTTTATTTTTGCAGTTTGTAAGTCTTGCTTCCCTTGATGATTTTGTTGATTTTGAGTAATATGAACACCAGCCGCCTTTACCATTGCATAACCCTGGTACAGTGGACGGGCAGGCAAGAAATCTGAATATATCTCTACCTTCTTCATTTGGTGCTTTATCGCCGTTTATATCAAAGAAAAAATCTATACAATCTCCTCTATACAGGCTAAAATAACTCCCATCAAGCATATATACATAAAAACGATTATCACTTGTTTTACTTTCTTGAACTGTTGTATATTTTATATATTTCGCTAAATATGTCATAAAAAATTCTTTTGTTGCCATAGTACCTGTAATAGTGTCTGATTTTTCTGTATATATCCAGTCAGACATTTCACCATTGTCCATTTCGGACATAATTATTGCCTGCTGCATCATGCTGCTGAATTTCTTTAGACGTGCAGTTGCTTCTTGTTTTTTATAGCTTTGAATTAATGAAGGCATTGTAAGAGCGGCTACTACTCCAATTATGCCTAATGTAATTAAGACCTCTGCTAATGTAAATGCATCCGAATTTTTTAAATTCATAATAAATTTGCTCCTTACAAATTGATAAAATTATTAATTTATAATGAATATTCTTAATATATTAAGAATATTATAACTTGTTTTTTCTTATCTGTCAACTGAAATATAATTGAAAAATGGATATTCGAAACGATATTAAGTATTATATGGCACGTGAGGCTGTTACTTTTAAGCAGCTTGCCGCAATGATGACTGAAAAAACCGGTAAAAAATATACAATAAACAGTCTTTCCGGAAAATTAATAAGAGAAAGCATCACGCTTAAGGAAACTCTTCAGATTTTTGATATCCTGGGGTATCATTTAGATATAAAAAAGAACAATTAAATTATTTGTTCAATATCTTTGTTAATTTGATTTTTTAACTCTTCTAGAGATGGAAATTTTTTCTCGGCACGTATCATTTTATTGAATTCAATTCTTATTTTTTCACCGTAAATATTTTTGTCAAAGTTTAGTATATGGACTTCAAGAACTGCGTGTGAACCGTTTATAGTCGGTCTTATCCCAAAATTAGCTATTCCCTTCCCGTATGTGCTTTCTACAGAATATACTCCATACGGAAGTTCTATAAGTTCTTTCGGATAGGCGATATTTGCAGTTCTAAAGCCTATTGTTCTGCCTATCTGGTTTCCTTTAACAACTTCAACTTCTATTGAAAATTTTTGCCCGAGCATAAGATTGGCTTTTTGAATATGTCCTGTAGATAAGAGTTTTCTTATTTTTGTACTGCTTATTATTTCGTTTTCTATTTTTTGTGGCGGCAGTTCAAAATATTCATAGCCGTACTTTTTTGCATTTTGTGAGAGAAACTTTACATCTCCCGATTTTTTATATCCGAAATTATGATTCCAGCCTGTTGAAATTGAGAGAGGCGTGAAATATTTTACCAGAATATCACGAAGATATTCTTCTGCAGTCAAGCCCGAAATGCTTTCAAAATCAAGTTCATAAAGGTAATCAACTCCGAGTTCGGCAATTCTTTTTTCCCGTTCTTTTCTGGTTAGAATATATTTAGGACATACGCCCCAAAAATAACAGCATGGATGATCTGAAAATGTTATTACTGCTGATTTTGTATTATTTTCTTTGGCATAATTGACTGCACTTTGAATTACAGCTCTGTGTCCGAGATGAACTCCGTCAAAATAACCTAAAGCCAGTGATAGCCCTGAATTTTTTGTAAGTTCGTTAAATATTTGCATATTCTAATTATATATCAAAAAAAAGAGCCTTGTTTTAAAAGGCTCTTTTTAAATTATAAATTTTTATGATTTATGAGCGGTACTTTTAAGGTGAAGTTCTCTTAGCTGTTGCAATGAAGCTTCTCCCGGAGCATCACTCATAAGATCTTTAGCACCTGAATTTTTCGGGAATGCAATTACATCTCTTATGCTTTCTGTTCTGCAAAGTAATGCTACAAGTCTGTCTAAACCTATTGCAAGACCTGCATGAGGTGGTGTTCCATATTGTAAAGCATTAACCATAAATCCGAATTTTTCTTTTGCTTCATCTTCTGTCAAACCTAGAGCTTTGAATATAGCACTTTGAACATCTGATGAGTGAATTCTTACAGATCCGCCGCCCAATTCTGTTCCGTTATAAACGATATCATAAGCAATTGATTTAACATTTCCTAAATCCCCTGCTTTTAGTTTATCTAAATCTTCAATACACGGAGATGTGAATGGGTGATGCATTGCCATAAATCTGCCTTCTTCATCTGACCATTCAAACATTGGGAAGTCTACAACCCATAAAAGATTGTGTTTATTTTCATCGATTAAGTTTAATCTTTTTCCGAAGTATAGTCTTAATCTTCCCATAATATCATAAACAAGTTTAGGTTTATCTGCTACAAAGAAAATAATATCTCCGGCTTGAGCTTGAGCTCTTTCTTGTATTTGTTTTGCTTGATCTTCTGTTACAAATTTCAATACAGGAGATTTTGCGCTGCCGTCTTCATTGTATATGATATTTGCCAGAGCTTTAGCCCCAAAAGATACTGCAAGTTTTGTAATATCGTCAATGTCTTTTCTTGAGAATTTTGCACCGCCAGGAATTCTTATACCTCTTACGATACCTCCGTTTTCTAAAGTATCTTTTACGATTTTGAATTCTGATTGCAAAATTATATCGCCGATATCAAAAAGTTCAAGCCCAAAACGTGTATCAGGTTTGTCTGAACCGAATCTGTCCATTGCTTCTTGCCAAGGCATTTGAATAAACGGAGGTTTAACTTCTACTCCTGCTGCTTTGAATGTTTCAACAATTAAACCTTCAACGCATTTTATTACATCTTGCTGTTCTACAAAAGACATCTCTATATCGATTTGAGTAAATTCAGGTTGTCTGTCAGCACGCAAATCTTCATCTCTAAAACATTTTGCAATTTGATAATATCTTTCAATCCCGCCAACCATTAATAATTGTTTAAAAATTTGCGGAGATTGCGGCAAAGCATAGAATTTACCTTCTTGTACTCTTGACGGGACAAGATAATCTCTTGCACCTTCCGGAGTTGTTTTAATTAATATCGGAGTTTCAACCTCCAAGAAATCTTCGCCGTTAAGATATTGTCTTGCTGCTTGGCAAATTTTGTGACGCAAAGTAAGGTTATGTAACATACTTTCGCGTCTTATATCAAGATATCTGTATTTAAGACGTACATCTTCAGATACATTTTCATCGTCTAAAACAAATGGTAAAGTTTTAGCTTCTGATAATATCTCAACTGATTCAGGGTACATTTCAACTTGTCCTGTTGCATATTTTTCATTATATGTTTCTTCAGGTCTGCGTGTAACTTTACCTTTTACCGTGATTACATATTCTGATCTTAATTTTTCAAAAACTTTATGTACTTGCGGGTTAATCTGAGGATTTGCTACAAGTTGAAAAAATCCTGTTCTGTCTCTTAATTCTACAAATAAAATACCGCCTAAATCACGGATTGTTGATGCCCAGCCTGACAGGGTAACTTCTTCATTTAAATTGTTAAGATTGAGCTCTCCGCAATTATGGTCTTTAAGTTTGGTTTTAATCATTCTATCTTCCTTTTCTGTTTTTGTTCGGACTTAATTAAATTCTAACAAAAACATAAAAAAAAAGGAATAAATGTGAAGAAAATTGTTTTATTGTCTTCTGACACGTGTTCTGTTTCTTTGTTTTTCTATTTGTTGTTTTTCTTCTTCAGCTTCTTCCATATTGTCATAATAGCTGTCTTCGTATTCATAGTCTTCCGGAAGAATTTCTATAATCTGCATTGTAATTATGCTGGAAATATTAACATGAAGCTGATGAGATTTATCTGGACGGAATGCTAAATTCTTTCTGTCTTTAACTTCGCAATTCTTTAATGTTATAAATTGAAAGCCCCCGTTTAAGATATAGAAAAGCATATTATCAGGGATAGAATTGCTAAATCTCATATTTTCAGGCAGTAGCAATTCTCCTTCAACATATTGATCGTTTGTTGTTATTAAAACTTGCATTCTTGGTAAATCGTTCATCATCATAATAATTTAATCTCTCCTGTTTTATTTAATATTAACATATTTTTATATAAAAATAAACATGTAAATTAATATTTATATAATATTGTTAATAAAAAAGCAGGGTGTTTTATACCCTGCTTAAATCGTATTTAAAATTATTTATTTTTTGTCAAACATCTGTTTTATACCGTCTACAGAAGATAAAATTCCTGTTGCTTCATAAGGCATATAAACAACTTTGTTGTTTTCTCCGCTTGTTATAGACTGCATAGTTTCAAGATATTTCATAGCAATTAGGTATTTATCGGGTTGACCTTTATCTGCTAAAGCATCAATAATTCGTTGAATTGCTTCTTTTTCAGCATCTGCTTCTATTACGCGGGCTTGAGCTATACCTTCAGCTCTCAAAATTTCAGCTTGTTTAGCACCTTCTGCTGAGCGGATTGCAGCTTCTTTTTCACCTTCTGCTTTTCTTATTGCTGCTTCTTTAAGACCTTCAGCTTCTGTAATTGTTGCTTTCTTTTCTCTATCTGCTTTCATTAATTTATCCATTGATGCCTGAATATCTGCAGGTGGGAAAATGTCTTGGATTTCTACACGATTAACTTTAACTCCCCATTTATTTGTTGCTTCATCAAGAGTTGTTCGTAATTCATCGTTTATTTTTCCTCTTGAAGTTAAAGTTTCTTGCAAATCCATTTGCCCTACAAGGTTTCTTAATGTTGTTTGGGTTAATTTTTCAATTGCATCAGGCAAGTTTTCAATTTCATAAACTGCACTTTTTGCATCTACGATTTGAAAGTATATTAAAGCATTAATTGTTATTGATACGTTATCTCGCGTAATTACGTTTTGACGGGGGAAATCATACATTTGTTCTCTTAAATCAATTCTGTCAACCGGTTTAAGGTAGTAAAAATTTCTGCCGTCTAAACCTTTTTGTGAAACTTTTTTATATATTCCTCTTGGTGCTTCCAATATCGGAAATATAAAGTTTGGACCTGCTCTTAATGTTTTTTCATAGCGTCCCATTCTTTCAATTATAACTTCTTGTTGTTGTTGAACAATTATTATACCTTTGAATACGTATATTAAAAGTGCAACAAGTAAAATTAATAAAACTAAACTCATATTCTTCTCCTATATTTTTTCAACTGTTAAGATTAAACTGTCATATTTTACAATTTTTACTTCGCTTCCAGCAGGAATTGTTTCGTCATTTTCAGTTCTTGCTTCCCAGCGTTCGTCATAAATTGTTATTGCTCCTGAGTATTTGTTAACAGGTTCTGTTACTTTTACGATTTTTCCGATATATTTCCCTTCCATACCTGTTTCATGAGCCTTATCTTGTTTGTTTTTTATTAAAATTGGACGTAGAAATATAATTGAAATTATTGATAATCCCACAAATATGATAGTCAGATAGACCCAATTCACAATCCATATTGCGATAATAGCAGTTATAAAACCAGCTATTGCAAGGTTAAGAAAGAACATAGAAGGAACAAGCATCTCAAATATTAGGAATGCAAGCCCTGCAATTGCAAATATTTCCCATAAAACCATATCTTCTCCTTTTTTATATTGTTTGATGATAGCATATTTTTTAGCTGTCGTCAATACTTCAGGATTATATTATCATTAATAATAATCTGTTTTAACGGGATTTTTTGTTGTAATATCAATATATGATAAATTTTGATTCTTATACTTTAAAATTATGGTTAGCAGAAAATAAGGATTTTTTCTCAGGTGCACGAATTCAAAAAATTCAGCAGCCGACAAGAAGAGATTTAGTTTTATCGGTCAGAAATAAAGGCGTTACAAAAAAACTTTATATAAATATAAATCCGCAATATTTCCATATATGTTTTATGGATAAAGAAAATGAATATAAAAGATTAATCGAAATTCCGCAAAAGCCTCCGATGTTTTGTATGCTTCTTCGTAAATATTTAGAGAATGCTTTGATTGCTGAGGTTAAGCAGCCTGAGTATGAAAGAATTTTTGAATTATATATAGAAACTTATAATGAATTATCTGAAAAAATTTATCTTTGTCTGGCTGTTGAGCTTATGGGAAAATATTCAAATGTAATTTTGTATAATTATGATACAAATATAATTCTTGGCTGTGCTCATAATGTCGGAGCGGAAAAGAGCCGGGAACGTGAAATGGCAGGAGGGCTTCCGTATGTTTATCCGCTCGGACGTCCAGATGATTGGTATGTAGCTGAAAATTCTCTTGCGTCTGTTAATCCTCTTCAGTCTATAAATAATGTTATCGATAAATATTATGCTGAGTGTATTTACAAAGATAAGTTTAATCGTCTAAAAGAACAACTTAAGCAAATAATTTCTTCAAAACTTAAAAAAGATAAAAATTCTTTAAAGAAAATGCAGTACAGGCTTGAAAAAGAAATAAATTCTGATAAATATCGTTTGTGGGGTGATTTAATTATGGCAAATTTATATAATTTGTCTGATTATTCAAAGTCTGTAACTGTTTATGATTATGAAAGTAATGAAAATATACAAATTAATCTTGATGAAACCAAAAAACTAAAGGAAAATGCGAATAACTTTTATAAACTTTATAATAAAGGGAAAAATACAATTGCGAAATTAACTGAATTAACTTCAGAATTGCAATTACAAATTAAATATTATGAACAGATAATTTATTCTATAGAAATTGCATCATCAATATTTGATTTGTCTGCCATTGAAGATGAAGTTTTACCTGCAGAAAAGAAAAGTAAAGAAAAAGTAAAAGCTTCATTTGAGCCTATGGAATTAAATATTGACGGTTATAAAGTGTTTGTTGGGAAAAATAATCGTCAAAATGATTATATAGTATCTAAACTTTCCAAGGATGATGATTATTGGTTTCATACCAAAGACTGTGCGGGATCTCATGTCCTGTTGAAGTGTGAAAAACCTGCAGATGAATTAATTTTCAAATGTGCAACTCTTGCAAAGCAGTATTCGAAAGGTTCAGGTTCATCTAAAGTCGGTGTGATTTATACAAGACGAAAATATTTGAGAAAACCGCCTGCTGCAAATCTTGGGTATGTAACTTATAAGAATGAACAGGAAATTATTGTCTGATGTTGGAAGAAAATAAAAATATATCAGATAATATTGATATGGCAAGAAAGCATGTAATAGCACTTGTTGATTGTGATTCTTTTTTCGTTTCCTGCGAGCAGGCAGTAAATCCTGAGCTTAAAGGCAGACCTGTATGTGTTATGTCTGGCAGGGGACAGTGTGTTATTTCCCGTTCAAAAGAAGCAAAAAAGCTTGGGGTTCGTATGGGAATGCCATATTTTCAAATAGAAGGTCAGATGAAAAAGGCTATTTATATAAATGCAAATCATGACTTATATTATGAAATATCTAAAAAAGTTATGGCTGTGTTAAAGGAATTTAGCCCTAAAGTTGAAATATATTCTATTGACGAGGCTTTTGTTGATTTAACAGGGTTGGAACGGTTATATAAGAAAAATTATCTTGAGATTGCTCAAATGATAAGAGAAGAAATAAAAGAAAAAGTTGATATTCCGGTTTCAATAGGTTTAAGTTCTTCAAAATCTTTGGCAAAATTGGCATCAGATAAGGCTAAGAAATTAGAAGAAGGTGTTTTTTTGATTGGGGCAAGAAAGATTGTTCCGCTGCTTCAAAAAACAAGTATTGATGAAATTTGGGGAATAGGCAAAAATTTATCTGCACTTTTTAGGCGAAACGGAATTTTGACTGCTTATGAGCTTATATCACAAGATGATGTATGGCTTAATAAACAAGTAGGTATAAGAGGACTTGAGATGAAACATGAACTTATGGGAGAAATGGTTTCTCCGGTTTGTGATGAAATTAAGCTTCCAAAATCAATTCAAAAAACAAGTGCTCTTGCAAAATTTACATCAGATAAGAATTATTTGAAAAATTCTTTAAATTACCATATTCACAGGGCTTGTGTAAAATTGCGTAAAATAAATGCTAAATGTAAGGGAATCAGTATTTTTTTAAGGACAAAAGATTTTAAAGTTTTTTGTGAAAAAAAAGTTTTAAATGCCGCAACTGATTTTGAGCTTGAAATTTCTGATATAGTTTTTGAGCTTTTGGAAAAGGTTTATAATGAGAATATTTTATACAGGAGTACGGGGGTAATTCTTGATACCTTTGTTTTTAATTCCGAAGTTCAGATGTCTTTATTTCCCGATATAAGTACAGACGAGAAAAAAGAAAAACTTTCAAAATGTTTTGATAAACTGGAAGAAAGATTTGGAAAAGATATTATTCAAACGGGGTTTATAAAGAAAGATGTTTAAATTTCCCGTCTGCCTTCAATAGCCTTTGCGATTGTAATTTCATCAGCATATTCAAGGTCTGCCCCAACAGGCAGACCAAATGCTATTCTGGAAATTTTTACGCCAAAAGGTTTTATCAATTTATTTAAATAAAGGCTTGTAGCTTCTCCTTCAACAGAAGGACTTAGTGCTAAAATAACTTCTTTCACTCTTTCATCTGTTAGCCGATTAAGAAGTTCTTTTATTCTAATATCATCAGCACCTATACCGTCCATTGGGGATATCAATCCTTGTAATACGTGATACAATCCTTTATATTCATTTGTTTTTTCAATAGCTATCAAATCTTTGGTTTCCGCAACAACACAGATTGTAGATTTGTCACGGGTTGTTGATTGGCAAATCTCACATGGACTTGTTGAGGATAAATTGAAACAAATCTCACAAGTTTTTGTGTTTTCTTTTGCTTCAATCATACTTTGTGCAAATTTTTCCACTTCAGATTTAGGCATTCTTAATAAATAAAATGCCATACGTTGTGCGGATTTCGGTCCAACTGACGGAAACTTTTGGAAGTGTTCAATCAGTGATGCTATTGATTTAGGATAAATCATTAGAAATTTAGCCCCGGAATATTAATGCCGCCGGTTACTGCTTTCATTTTGTTTTCCATTGTTTTTGAAGCTTTGTCACTTGCTTGTTTGATTGCTGAAGAAATAATATCTTCAAGCATTTCAACTGTATCAGAGTCTACTGCTGAAGGATTTTCAGGATTAACGGCTTCTGCAGATAGTTTAATTGATTTGAATTTGCCTTGACCGTCGCAAATTACTTTTACTGCACCATTTGCAGCTTCCCCTGTTATTTCAAGATTAGCAAGTTCTTCTTGAGTATCTTTTAATTTTTTTTGCAAGCTTTGAGCTTGTTTCATCATTTGCATAATGTTCATAATGTTCTCTCCTAAGTCTGAATTATTTTATCTGTCATATCCTTATTGTAACACAATTGGTTTTTACATCAATTTATTATATAATAAAAATATGAAAAAATACACTTATGTTGCTGAATCTTTAAAAAACGGGCGAATAATGCGTTGGACTTTTATGCCTTTAAAGGTCTATATAGCTCCGATGAAATTTTATTCGAAACAAGGTCAGGAATATAAATATCGTCAAATGGTAATAAGAGCTCTTAACGAATGGCAAAATGCAACAAAAGGAAGGGTCGCATTTAAAGTTGTAAACACTCTTTTGGAATCTAATGTTAATATTGATTGGAAAAGGGTTGAAAGAAAGGCTCTTGGACACTGCTATTTTAATTTTGACGGTTCAAACAGATTATACGGTGCAGAAGTTGCAATCGGTTTGACAGAAGGTTTGGTGCATGCTGATTATATGGATGAGAGTGAAGTTTATCATACAATTTTACATGAAATAGGTCATGCTATTGGTCTTGGACATAGTCAAAATCCTGCTGATATCATGTACACTCCTCATCAAAAAGGTGTGAATTCTATTTCTGAAGGTGACAGACTTACTGTAAATTGGCTTTACACTTTGCCGCAAGGTGCAGATACTGCAGAAATATCATCAAAATACGGCATTGGCGGCAGTAATTTAGATGAAATTATCGCGAAATTTATTGATAAAAAATCCCCTACGGAATTTGAAAAAGTTAAAGCATCAATAAAACTTCCAAAACGTGATTTATTTGAAGAACAAGAAGCTATTGCAAATCTTCGTAAATATCACATGGCATTGCAAAATGTTCAAATTTCAGAGGATATGCGCAAGTTTTTTATTAACAAAAAAAAGTAAAATTGCATTGTTTTCTTTTTTGTGTATAATACTTTTGTTAAATGTTTTTTTAAGGGATATATTATATGACAGTTCAAGATTGGTTTGAAAAGAGAAAACAAGCTCAATTACAGCGAAGACAACTCGAAGGCAGAGTTGAATTGGATATGGATCCTGATTTATGGATGAAATGTGTTCACTGTGATGCTCAGCTTTTGAAGGAAGATTTGATAAAAAATGAAATGGTTTGTCCTGTTTGTGACTACCATTTCAGGATAAATGCAAGAACTCGTATTAAACAACTTTTTGATGAAAATTCGTTTGAAGAGTTGTTTGGAGAAATTAAGCCTGCTGATCCTTTGGAATTTGTTGATACTGAAAGTTATAAAGACCGATTAACAAAAGCGCAGAAAAAAACAAATCTTAATGATGCAGTGATAACAGGTATTGCAGAAATAAAAGGAAATAAAGTCGCTACTGCTGTTATGGACTTTGATTTTATGGGCGGTTCAATGGGAAGCGTAGTAGGCGAAAAAGTTACAAGAATTATTGAGAAAGCAATTGAACTAAGATTGCCTGTTCTTGCAATTACTTCATCAGGCGGAGCAAGAATGCAAGAGAGTGCTCTGAGCCTTATGCAAATGGCAAAAACTTCCTGTGCTGTATCAAAACTTGATGACGAAGGGTTGTTATATATTAACCTTTTAACTGAACCTACTTTTGGTGGTGTAACGGCAAGTTTTGGTATGCTTGGAGATATTATTATTGCAGAACAGGGCGCTAGAATCGGTTTTGCAGGTCGTAGAGTTATTGAACAGACAATCAGACAAAAATTACCGTCTGATTTCCAAACAGCTGAGTATTTACTTAAATACGGACAGGTCGATGTTGTATCTCCCCGCAAAGAATTGAGAGATACATTGGCTAAGATTTTGGAAATGCATAAAGTTGTACAGTAAGAGGATGAATTAATGACAGCAGTTTTGGATTTTGAAAAACCTATTATAGAAATTCAGGAAAAAATTGAAGAATTAAAAAAAATAAGTTTGGAGTCAGGCATGGATCTTAATAAAGAAATTGAAACTTTTGAACAACAAGCAGAAGATTATAGAAGAGAACTTTATTCTAATCTAAAGCCTTCTCAAAAACTTCAGATAGCAAGACACCCTGAAAGACCTAATTTTCTGGATTATGTAAACCATATTTGTGAAGATTTTGTTGAACTTCACGGAGACAGAGAAGGTATGGATGATCGTGCAATAATAGGCGGACTCGCTAAAATTGACGGCAGACCTGTTATGATTATCGGTACAATGAAGGGAAAATCTACCAAAGAAAATTTGGAATATAATTTTGGGATGCCTCAGCCTCAAGGTTATAGAAAAGCTTTACGCTTATTTAAGCATGCAAGTAAATTTAATATTCCGATTGTCACTCTTATTGATACTCCGGGTGCATATCCGGGAATTAGTGCAGAAGAAACTAACCAAGGTGGTGCTATTGCCGTAAACTTAATGCAAATGGCAAAATTGAAAGTTCCGGTTATCGCGATTATTACAGGTGAAGGCTGTTCCGGCGGCGCTTTGGGACTTGCTGTAGCAGATAAAGTATTTTTATTGGAGCATGCTTATTATACGGTTATTTCTCCTGAAGGCTGTGCATCAATTTTGTGGCGTGATGCTTCTAAATCTTCAGAAGCAGCTGATGCTTTAAAAATTACAGCTAAGGATTTAATGCAATTTGATATTGTGGATGGAGAAATTAAAGAACCTACAGGCGGTGCTCATACAAATTATGAAGAAGTTTCTGAAAATATGAAAAAGGCTATTCTTGATAGTCTTAATGAATTATCGAAACTTTCTGTTGAAGATTTGAAAGAACAACGTTATCAAAAATTCAGAAAAATGGGTGTATTTTTGCAGTAGTATTTTTAATTTACACAGATTTTATTACTGGATATAAGAAGAAAAATGAATAATTATTTTGAATTGCAAATAAAAATTAATCCGGAACTTGAAGATATTGTATCTGAATTTTGTTTTGAGATGCTTCCTTGTGAGGGTGTTGTATTGGCTGAAGAAGCATACAAAGATTTAGAGATGATATCTACAACAGAAGGAACTTTGAAAGTTTTTTTAATTGAAGAACCAAAGAATTTATCAGATATTTTAAAGCAAGAACGTGAGCTTTTAAAATCCAGAGGTTTATCTGATGAAGAATTAGGAAGCTGGGAATATGTAATTTCAAATAAACCTAATGAAGATTGGTCAAAAAAATGGAAAGAGAAATGGGATATTACAAGAGTTACTGATAAAATTGTAATTGTTCCTGATTGGTTAGATTATTTTCCTAAAAGTGGTGAAATTGTTATTAGGCTGGAGCCGGGCTGTGCTTTTGGAACCGGTACTCACCAAACTACACAATTATGTATGAAAGCAATTGAAAAATATTTGCCAAAAAATGCAAAAGTCGCTGATATTGGTATGGGTTCAGGGATATTAGCAATTTGTGCGAAAAAGTTTGGTGCGTCTTACGCGTATGGCTGTGATAATGATGAAACAGTAATTGATGTTGCCAAAGAAAATGCAATAAAAAACAACGCTGAATGTGTATTTGAATTAAATACAGCTGACAAAATTAATGAAAAATTTGATTTTGTGTTAGCTAATATCCTGCATAATGTTTTAGCTGAAATTATGAGTGATTTGAAAAATATTATGAAGGATAGTGCAATAATGGTATTATCAGGCATTTTAGATGAGAAAAAAACTATTGTATTAGATGCTATAAAAAAATATAATTTGCAATTAATTGAAGAAGCTCATCAAGATCAATGGGTTGCTTTGATTGTCAGAAAGGTTGATTAATAAAATGAGTAAAACAGCAATAATAATTCCTGCAAGATACGGTTCATCAAGATTAGAAGGAAAACCGCTTATAGTTGTTGAGGGTAAACCTATTATTCAGTGGGTTTATGAAAAAGCTCAACAATCTAAATTAGCTGATATAATAATTGTAGCTACTGATGATAAAAGAATTTATGATGCTGTAAAATCATTTGGCGGTAATGTTGAAATGACATCAACAGAACATAAATGCGGTTCTGACAGAATTAAGGAAGTTGTAATGCGTCATCCTGAAATTTCTTATATTGTGAATTTACAAGGTGATGAACCGTTAATAAAGCCGGAAAGTATTGATGAAGTTGCAAAAAATGTTAGAGAAGATAAATTTGCAGATATTTCAACATTGATTAGAAAGATAACCCCTGAAGAAGCTGAAAATCCGAATCTTGTAAAATGTGTGATTGATAATTTCGATTTTGCACTTTATTTCTCCCGCTCAAAAATCCCATTTGAGCGAAATAAAGATAAAGCAAATTTTTATGGTCATTTAGGAATTTATGGCTATAAACGTGAGGCGTTAATCAAGATGACTGAACTTCCACAAAGCAGTTATGAACAAGCGGAAAGCCTTGAGCAATTGCGTGCATTACAAAACGGAATGAGAATAAAAACTTCTATTGTCGATTTTATCCCTGTTGGAATAGATACGGCAGAAGACCTTTTAAAATTCAAAAATATTGTGGCTAAGACTCTTTAAATAAATTGCTTGGATTAACTTTAAAAAGTTCAGATATTTTAAGTAGCATGTTTAAGCTGATTCTTTCCTTACAGTTTTCAACTCTGCTTATAAATTCTCTTGAGCAATTTAATTTTTCAGCCATTTTTTCCTGAGAAATTTTTGCTTTCTGTCTTAATTTTTTAATGTTTTCCGCAATAATATTATGGTATTTATTTTCTTTTACTTCCATAATTTCTATTTAAACTTTATATTACAATTAAAGCTATGAAGATGTACATCACACTTTCGTCTATAATTTTTTTTTTGCAGAAAAAACTCAAAAATTTTTGAAAAGTACTTGCTTTTTTTTTTAAAGTAAATTAATATATATATACAAATATTAAAAAAAATTTAAAAAAATAAATATTTTGTAATATTTTATATTTGTGTTATATTTAAGGTGTTAGATTATTTTAACAGAGGAAATGAAGACTATGACTGAAAATGCAGAATTACCTAATGAAACAGAAGACCGTCAAAGGATACTTTTGGCTGATGATGAAGCAAGTATCAGAAGAATATTAGAAACAAGATTAAAAATGGCCGGTTATGATGTTTATACTGCTCAAGATGGCGAAGAAGCCGTTAATGCATTTAATAAATATAATCCTGATTTGGTAGTACTTGATGTAATGATGCCTAAGATGGACGGTTACGGTGTAACCAGAGAAATCAGAAGAACTTCTGATGTACCTATTATAATTCTTACAGCTTTGGGTGATGTTTCTGAAAGAATTACCGGGCTAGAACTTGGTGCAGATGATTATGTTATTAAACCTTTCAGCCCTAAAGAATTAGAAGCAAGAGTTAAAGCTGTTTTGAGAAGAACTAATAACAGAGAAACTGTTACCCCTACAGGTAAAGTTACTAAAAATGTTATTACAACAGGTAATATAAAAATTGATACTGCTCGTCGTCAAGTATTCAGAAAAAATGAAAGAATCCGTTTGACAGGTATGGAATTCAGTCTTTTAGAATTGCTTGTAAATAATTCAGGTCAAGCTTTTTCAAGAAATGAAATATTACAGCATGTATGGGCTTATCCTCCTGATCATAGAATTGATACTCGTGTTGTTGATGTTCATATTTCAAGATTACGTTCAAAATTGGAGACAGATCCGGCAAATCCTGAATTAATATTAACAGCCCGCGGTATTGGTTATATGTTCCAAAGAATTAGTTAATTGTGTAAAAATAAATAAAAAAAGAATGTCAGATTTTATTTTGACATTCTTTTTTTTATTTATTTAAATTTGTGCAGTATTAATAAAAAGTTCTGGACAAAAAAACTTTTTATGTTATCATAAGAAAGTAACAAGTGGCGTCTGTCGTCAAGTGGTTAAGACCTCGGATTGTGGTTCCGATATGCATGGGTTCGAATCCCATCAGACGCCCCATTTAATATTATTAGAGCTCCAAATGAGCTCTTTTGTTATATTAACAGTATTTTTTTTGTTTTGTCTTTGATATTGATAAGAGGAAATGTTTTGGTAAAAATTTCTGTAATAATACCTGTATATAATGTAGAAAATTATTTGAAAGATTGTTTAAATTCTATTGTCAGTCAATCCCTTTCAGATATAGAAATTATTTGTGTAAATGATGGCTCTGTTGATAATTCTCTGGATATTCTAAAAGAGTATGCTGCAAAGGATAACAGATTTGTTATTCTTAATCAGGAAAATAGCGGGCAGGGAATTGCAAGAAATAGAGCATTAGATATAGTGAAAGGTAAATATATTGCTTTTGTTGATCCTGATGATTGGCTAGAGGATTGTGCTTTAGAAGATTTATATAATTTTGCGGAACGAAATGAAGCTGATGTTGTGCAGTTTGATTTCAAGAATTTTGATGATACTTTTAAAGATTCCAAAGAAGTTCATTTAGCAGATATATTAAAGAAAATTTATAAATCTGATTTTTCAAATCTAAAAGAATTTAATTGGAGAGATTTTAAGGATATATGTTTACAAAATTTAGATTTGCGTGCATGGACAAGGTTTTATAGAAATGATTTCGTCAAAAAATATAATTTAAAGTTCGCAATGACAAGGCGTGCAGAGGATCATTTATTTGTGATTGGAGCTATTTTAGCTGCTGATAAAATTTATTATTATAATAAGTGTTTTTATAATTATCGTATAAGAATGTCGTCAACTGTTAATACTAAGTCAAAAGATAATTTTCAGATTTTTGCCAATATAGATGGAATAAAAAATTTAATTGTTTCTTATGGCTTATACGGACAATTGGAAAATGAATTTGAAGTTTATAAAAGAACAATTCTTGAATGGCATTGTAAGCAGACTTTGCCTGAAGATTTTGACAAATATATGGATATGTGCAAACAATATTTGTCTGAAAAAAGTATAAAAATCATGATAAAAAATTTAAACAGGAAGCGTTCTTTTTTAGAAAATATTTTTTCACTCAAAAATAAGCGTGAAAATGGTGTAAAGTCTAAAATAATTACAATTTTGGGCTTTAGTTTTCCTCTAAGCCGAAAATAGAAATTTAATTATTTTCTAATTCAATTAATTTTTTCTTTAAATTAATGCCTCCGGCATATCCTGTTAAATTTCCGTTTATCCCAATTACTCTATGACATGGAATAATTATTGCTATGGGATTTTTGTTATTAGACATTCCTACTGCACGACATGCTTTTTCATTGCCTATTTTTCTTGCTATATATTTGTAAGTTACAGTTTCTCCGTAAGGGATTTTTAAAAGTTCATCCCAAACTTTTCGTTGAAAAATTGTTCCTTTTGGGGCAATTGGTAAATCAAATGTTTTTCTTTTTTTTTCAAAATATTCTTCTAATTCTTTAAAAGCTTTTTTTATAAGTGGTGTTTCTTTTTCATCTGCCGCTACTTTTTTAAAAGAAATATTTGTTATTTCGTTATTTTCTTCAGCTATATATATTTTTCCGATAACTGTATTATAAGAATATTGAAACAATTTATGATTCCTTTAAGTGTTTAACATGTTTATAAATGTATAATACTCCCAGTATTCCGAAAATCAGCACTATTGCAATATCGAATTTGTGCCAAATATGTTTAAAAGCTTCCATATTTTGTCCCATTTTTACCCCAACATATACAAGGACATAGCTCCATACAAGTGAACCTAAAAACGTAAGAGTAAAGAAAATTCTTTTTTTCGCTTTTAGAATACCCGCAGGCAGAGATATAAATGTTCTGACAACCGGCAGCATTCGGCATAAGAAAAATGCCCAATCACCGTATTTTTCCACCCATTTATCAGCTTCTTCAAGATCTTTGTGGGATACTAGAAAATATTTCCCGTATTTTTCCACAAATTTTCTTCCGCCGAAATATCCAAGATAGTATGATGGAATAGAACCAAGAACACAGCCAAATGCCCCTGCAAATGCTGCAATATGAAAATTCATTTCGCCCTTACTTACTATATATCCGGCAAAAGGCAGTATTGCTTCACTTGGTAAAGGTATATTACAAGATTCAATTGCCATTAATAAGCTTATTCCTAAAGGCCCCATAGCAGTAATAATATATTCTATAAAATTGATTAAATGACTTAAAATTGTGTTTATAAATTCCATAATCCCCTCTCTTTTTTTTATATATATTTATTTTAGCAAAAACACTGTATTTTGGTTAAATATAAATAATATTATTAACATCTGTTATTTTAAATATTAGAGAATTTAAATAAAAAAAGAGGTTGATACAATCAACCTCATCACACACACTTAACACACTTGTTTCTTTTTAAATTTTTTTATTCGCTTTTTGCAAGTCCGAAAGCTGTTGCAATGGCTGCACCGCCGCCGACTAATCCGATTACTAGAGGAACTTTTTTCAATCCTTTTATTAATCCTTTGAACAGATATTTTGCTGATACAAGTGCTACTCCGCCAAATACTGCACCACCTAAGGCATTACCTGCAATTTTCTTAGCTTTTTCACTTCTGCCTACCGGCTGCCCTGTTAATTCCGCAATATTTTCTTCAGCTGTTTTATTATCTGCTAAACCTAAAGTTATAGTCTGTAAGAAACCTTGTGTAAATGAACCTCTGCCATATTGTCTTATGTCATCAGTTATTGATACTCCAGTTACTTGTTTGTACAGTGTTGATGCTCTGTTTGCAACTTCTTCATCTGTTGCATTCGGGTACATACTTTTTACACTGTTTTTAAATTGTTGATATGATGCTTGAATTTGTTGTTGTTCATTTCTCATTATTTTTTCGTGAAGATATGAAGCTTGTTTTGCAATGCCTTCCATTGGAGAATTTAATGCCAAGTCTGCTTCACGCCATTTTTGCTGTTGTTTTACTTGGGTCCCTATCATAAAATCTTGATATTTTTCATAGTTTTTATAATAGTCTTCGTAATTCCCGGAGCCAATTCCCATTGGAGGCATCATCGGATACATACCCATTCCCGAACCGAATATACTTCCGTTCATACTCATCATCGGATTTGTATATAACCCGAGCGGAGAGTACATATCTAAACCTGTTAAGTCATTTAATGCTATTTGGTTATTGTACATATTCGGAAACATTCCGTACATATTTGCAGCCATGTTGAAGTCTGCCATAACCTAACCTCCAAATTGATTTATTAACCTACCTTACTTATATAAAAACTTTTGGCTTAATTAAATTGCTTTTTTCATTTATTTTTTGTTACAATTTCGTAACAATAGTGTATTGCGAAATATATTTAATAAGTGTAAAATTGTTTTATAATGAGGTATAGCAGGTGAAAAAGTTTTTTTCAGCACTATTTACAATATCAGTAATCGCTGCAATCGGTGCTCTTGTATATTTGCATCCCGCTTTTTTTGATACTCAATTGGATAAAATAAGATCTGTTTATTATGTTCACAAAGGTGATAAGGCTTTGAAAAAAATGAAAATTCAAAAAGCCATTAATTACTATACAAGGGCTGTACAACTTTTCCCGGGACATTATGGTGCTTGGTATAATTTAGGTAATCTTTATGTTTTGTATGAAGATTACTATTCTGCAGTTGATGCTTATGAAAAAGCTTTTGAATATAATCCTAAAATGGTTATAGCAAGAATGAATTACGGAATTGTTTCCGCAGAGAAATTAGGTGATTTTGATGGCGCTATTAATCAGTATGATGAAATTTTAAAGACTAAAAGACATCTTTTGTCTATTCCTTTTGTGTACAGTAACAGAAAAAGTTATAAGGTTAACAAAGGGCTTGCTTATTATAATAAGGGTGTAGCATATAAACAAAAGTCTGTTTATCTTGAAGATGAATGGGAATTCCGCCGTCAATATTTGTTAAAGGCTTTGGATGCGTATAAAGAGGCTTGTAAAATATTGAAAAAAGATTATGATGCGCGTTATAATCTGGCGTTAACGTATCATCTTTTAGGTGATTATAAAGAAGCCGGCTTAACTTATTGTAAGGCTATTGAGCTTAATCCTATGAATTATGAAGCGCATTATAATTTAGCAATATTACTAAGACATTTAAAATATTATAAAGAATCTTTAGATGAGCTGGAAAAAGCTACTACATTAATTGCAAACTACGGCGGTAATAATATGGCATCAAGACAGCGTTATGTGTTTGATGTAATGAATGATGTTACAAGAACTATTTTAGCTAATTCAAACAGTGATTTGGTTGAAAAAATTACAGATGATTCGCAAGTAGAAAATCCAACTCTTACTTATGTTAACGGGAAGCTTGTATTGACGGAAGATCTTGACAATGCAATTATAAAAAATTTGAAAATTTGTTCTGCAAAGAAAATTTTTCAGGAAGATTTTGACGATGAATATAGTGAATTTGATAATGTAAGATATAATGTTCACGTTCCCGGTGTTGAATAATTTATTATTATTATTATTATTATTATTATCCTTTGACAGCTCCCTCATTTTCTCCTGAAATAAAGTATCTTTGCATACATAAGAAGAATACTAAAATAGGAATAGTTGAAAGAATTGATCCGGCAGCAATAAATCTCCAGTTTGAACTGAACATTCCCTGAAGATTATTTACCCCAACAGGCAATGTGTACATAGATTCTTTTGTCAAAACAATACTCGGCCATAAAAATTCACCCCAAGAACCAATAAATGTGAATATTGCAAGAACAGCAAGCGAAGGTTTTACCATCGGCATCAGAACTTTCCAAAAAACTTGCCAAACATTACATCCATCAACAATTGCAGCTTCTTCCATTTCTTTTGGTACACCTAAAAAGGCTTGCCGCATAAGAAATATTCCAAAAGCATTAACCGCAAAAGGCATTATAAGTCCGACAAATCCTGCAAAATTATTTACGCTGTCTACCAGATGCAGTTTTAGAGTGATGAGATATACCGGAAGCATGATAGCTTGAAACGGAATCATAATTGTTGCAAGAACCGCAAAAAATGTGATTTTTTTTCCTCTAAATTCCATTCTTGCAAGCGGGTAACCTGCCATTGCAGATAAAATTAAATTAAGAATAACAGTTCCGCCGGCAACAATCATACTGTTTATAAAATATCCGATAAAATCTACTTTGTCCCATACTCCGCTGTAATTTGCCCAAGTAAAGTCTTGAGGGGTTATCTGAGGAGGATAAGCAAAAATATTTTCGCTATTTCCTTTTAGTGATGTTGATATCAGCCATATAAAAGGAAAAATTGATAAAAGCGAGACTGCAATTAATATAATATGTGCATATAGGTTTTTAAATTTTATTCTTTTCAAAATTTTTCCTTTCAATTAAATCTGATATTTATTTCTTTCGAAGCATAATATGTTTATAAGTGAGAACACCATAACAATAATTAATAATACAACAGCCATTGCAGAAGCATAGCCTAAATCAAGGTTTTCAAAAGCTCTTTCATAAATATAGTAAACAATAGTTTTGCTAGAATTTAACGGTCCGCCTTTTGTCATAACGTAAATTTCTGCAAAAACTTTCATTGCAGATATAGCGCTAATTGTTGTTACAAGTGCAATAGTAGGCATTATATGCGGAATCGTAACTGTTAAATGTTTTGTTAAAAAATTGGCGCCGTCAATATCGCAGGCTTCATAAAGCTCTTTTGGAACACTCATTAAGGCTGCAAGATATATTATCATATAATATCCTATCCCTTTCCAGATAGTAACTATTATGACTGAGTATAAGGCAAAACTTGGATCCGTAAGCCAACCTACAGGTTCAAGATTAAGTCTTGATACAAGATAGTTTAAAATTCCCTGATCAGCATAAAGCCATTTGAATGCTATTGCCGCAACAACTATAGATACAATTACAGGAAGGTATATTAATATTTTATATAAAGTTACGCCCCTGATTTTTTGGTTGATTAAAATTGCAAGAAATAGCGGGAAAATCGCAAGAATAGGGACTGCTACAAAAAGATATACAAATGTATTCCACATAACTTTATAAAAAACAGGGTTGTGAAATAAATTTATATAATTTTCTAATCCGATAAATTTTGCCTGATATATGTTGTTTGAGTAATCTAAAAAGCTTAACAAAAATGTTTGAAAAAACGGTATAAAAAAGAATATGACAAGTACAACTGCTGCCGGTAATATAAATAGATAAGATGCATATTTGCCATAATATTTAAACATAGATTAATTATTGCATTATTTTTTTTTTCGGTCAAGATTAAAAAAAAATTATTAAAAAAATATTGTAATTATTATAAAAATAGAGTATAATTATATTAGTTGAGGTATTGGAGATTAAAAAATGAAAAAAATATTTGCTTTTACTTTAGCAGAAGTTTTGGTAACATTAGGTATTATTGGGGTTGTTTCTGCTATGACTATTCCTACTTTGATGCAGAATCATCAAAGAAAAACTTATGTTACTCAGCTTCATCAAGTTTATAACCTGTTATCACAAGCTTTTTTAGAATATACTAATGATAAAAATGCTTTGAATCTCCATGAAGCAGGTTTAACATCTTCTGCAGAAGTTAGAAATTTTGTAAATACTTATTTTAAAGTTGTTCAATCTTGTACAAATTTTACTGATTGTTTTTATGATGGTAAATATAAAAATATGAACGGTACAGAATTGACTAATGGTAGTTATTGGGCAGGAAGTTCTAATGCCCCTTGTTTTGTAATTGCAAATGGTGCTTCTTTATGTTTTGAACATTCCAAATATCATACATCTAGTGGGCATATAACAATTGATATTAACGGTAAAGCAGGCCCTAATGTAGCAGGTCGTGACTTGTATTTTGTAACTTATTATAGTGATGGTACAATTGATGAAGATGGTATTCCGCCGGAATGCAGAACATCAGGCACATCATGCGGTTCTGGAAAAACAAATGCCAAAGATGTTAGAACGGCAGTTGGTGCTTCTTGTGCTACAAGATCCGATGCAAAAGGCTGTTTCGGTTTAATCTTAAATAATAATTGGGAAATGCCTTATTAATTTTTACATCTTGCAAGCCAAATATCGCTTACTACATTTTCAAGAACCCGTTTACTGACAGAGCCTGTTAAAAATCTGTCAAGTTTAGTCTTGTTTTTATGTCCCATAATTATTAGGTCGATTTCTCTTGTTCTTGCATAATCTATTATTTTTTGTGCAGGTATGCCGCTTAAGATAGATGTTTCATTTACAATTATGTTTTCTTTAGAAAGTATATTTTTTATATTTTCTATCGCTTTTGCTGCATAAATTTGTTGTTGTTTCTGTATATCAAGCAACCAGTTTGTGTCTAATGTGCCGTCAAGAAAAAGGAAATTAGGGTCTTCATTTACCATGCAGATGTGAATTTCTTTATCTTTAAAGTTCATATTAGGGATTATTTTCTTCATTATTTCAAGAGAACACATTGTTCCGTCAGTTGTTAATAAAACTTTTTCTCCTTTATTTTCTTCTTTGGCGATATAATCAGAAATTTCGCTGTTATTAATTATAGATTGTGATACAGAACCTAACCATTTTTGCATACCTTTTTTGCCGTGTGAGCCCATTAATATTAAATCATAATCTTTTTTGTCTGATTGCTCAATTATTCCTTCTATTGCTGAACCGCAGCTTTTTATAAGTTCCCCGTTTTTCATATTAAGCTTTGTTATTTCATTTTTTGCATAATTAAGTATCGTATCTGCCATATTTGTACAAGAGTGAGTAAAATTTTTATCTTCAATATTAATTTCTTCAGGCAAAAAACTCCAATCAATAACGCAAATAGTGTCTACTTCAGCATTTTTAATCCAATTGGAAATGTTATGTATTGCATTAAAGCTGATTTTTGAACCGTCAGTACAAAATAATATTTTCATAACTTTTTCTCCTTTTATTAAAATGTAAATATTATAATTTTTCTTAATAATTTTTTCTGTAAATTTTAAGATATATCAACTTATTCATAAGTAAATATAATTTATGTTAAGGAAAATTACATTGTCTGGTATTCTATATTTTTTTCTGCTATTATGTATACAGGGAAATGTTTTTTGATAGGAATATGTTATAGTCATGACTGCAAAACAAAATGTTCAACAAAAGGTAAATTTACGGAATTATAGAGATTTAATAGAAACTATTGCAAAAGTTGAATATCAAAAATTTTCAGCTTCACATCTTATTGAATTACCTGAACTTATTAATATCGGCAATCATACTTTATATATATTATTTAAAAATCATTCTCCAGAACATTTTAATAATACTTATCTCTCAACTGCAATTAAGTGGGCTATCAGAAATGAGGTCAGACGCCGTTATAAATGGTATTCTTTAAAGAATAAAAAACTTAATATGGAAGAAGATAATGGTAATTTAAGAGAAGAAGTTTATAAAACAATATTATCAATTGATGAAATGCAGGACGCAGAAGTCCCTGTACAAATAAAATCTGAGGATAAAACGCCTGAAGAAAGTATTGAGTTGTCAGAGCTAAAGGCTGAGATTATAGAATCTATGAAAAAACTTCCGCCCAGAGAAAGAGAACTTATTGAATATAAGTTTTTTAAAGAAAAGAAATTAAGAGAAATAGCAGAAGAATTTAATATTTCACAATCTAGGATTTCTCGAATTATACAATCAGGGTTAGATAAAATTAAATTAGATTTAAAAAGGCAGGGGATTATTTAGTGAAAACTATTTTTGAAAAAAGCAAAGGAGTTCAGGGAATAACTTTGACTGATGAAAAAGAAAACCTGAATTTTTTAAATCAAAATTTGTTAAGAAATCGTGAAATAGGTTTGCCAAATGTTAGTGAATTAGATGCTTTAAGGCATTATAAAGAGCTTTCTGACCGTAATTTTTGTATAGAAAAGGGCTTTTATCCTTTAGGTTCTTGTACAATGAAATATAATCCGAAAGTAAATGAGCTTTTGGCATCTTTAGAAAATTTTGTGAATTTGCATCCTCTATCTGATGATGTTGACTGTCAGGGTGCTTTGGAAATTATGTATAATTTGCAATGTGCATTGAAAAAAGTTACAGGTATGGATGCTGTTACATTACAGCCAGCAGCAGGAGCACATGGCGAACTTACCGGTATGATGGTTATTAAAAAGTATTTTGAAACAAAAGGAGATAATCGTAAAAAGGTTATAATTCCTGATTCAGCTCACGGTACAAACCCTGCAAGTGCTCATTTGTGCGGGTTTGATATTGTTCCTGTAAAATCAAATGAAAGAGGACAAGTTGACATTGACGAGCTAAAAAATCTTTTGGATAGTGATGTCGCCGCTATTATGATGACAAATCCGAATACTTTAGGAATATTTGAAGAACAGGTTTTGGAAATCTCAAAATTAATGCATGATAACGGTTCTCTTTTATATTATGACGGGGCTAATTTCAATGCAATTATGGGTTATACCAATCCTAAATTAATGGGGTTTGATGTGGTTCATTTGAATTTACATAAGACTTTTTCAACTCCGCATGGCGGCGGTGGCCCAGGAGCAGGTCCTGTTTGTGTTGTTGAAGAATTAAAAGAATTTTTGCCTGTACCTGTTATTGATTATGACGGGGAAAAATATTTCAGAAATTATAATGTAAAACATTCAATAGGCAGTGTAAAAGGTTTTTATGGAAATTTTGGCGTACTTGTAAAAGCTTATGCGTATATTCTTATGATGGGTGATAACCTGAAAGAAGCTAGTGAAAATGCCGTTTTAAATGCAAATTATTTAAAAGAGAAATTGAAAGGGGCATATTTGTTGCCGTATGATGAACTTTGTATGCATGAATTTGTTTTGTCAGGTGAAAAACAAAAACATGAAAACGGAGTTTCAACATTGAATATTGCAAAGGCATTAATGGATGAAAATACTCATCCTCCTACGGTTTATTTCCCTTTAATTGTTCATGAGGCAATTATGATTGAGCCTACTGAATCTGAGACAAAAGAAGTTTTAGACAGATTTGTAGAGGTAATGTTAAAAATCGCGGATGAAGCAAAGTCAAATCCCGAAAAATTGATATCGGCACCTCATACAACTCCGGTTAAAAGATTGGATGAGACACTTGCTGCTCGTCATCCTGATTTAAAATTTGTACAATAACACTAAAAATGAGAAAATAAATAATGACAAAAGATAAGAAAAAGTTAAAAGTTGCATTTCCCCATATGGGAACAGTATATATAGCGTGGTCAGCCGCACTAAAAAAAATCGGTGTAGAACCATTTGTACCTCCTTATACAAGTAAAAAAACTTTATCATTAGGTACAAAACATTCCCCTGAAGCAATTTGTCTTCCTTATAAACTTATTTTAGGAAATTTTATTGAAGCAATAGAAGGCGGTACTGATTATGTTGCTATGATTTCGTCTCCTGGTTGTTGCAGACTTGGTGAATATGGTAATTGTATTTATAATGCATTGACAGATTTAGGATATAAGGCAAAATATATTGAATTGACTTTATACGACGGATTAAAAGGAATGTATGATTTTCTGCAAAAAATAAGCGGAAAAAATGATCCTATTCTTTTTATAAGAGCAATTAATATTGCTATAAGAAAAATGTTTGTTCTTGATGATTTAGAAAATGCTTTATCATATTATAGAGCTCGTGAAATTAATTTTGGGGATGCAGAAAAAAATTATAATAAAGCATTACAATACATTAAAGATGCAAATAATACGCGCAGTTTAAAAAAAGCTAAAAAGCTGGCTTTTGATGAAATGAAAAAAACTGCTGTTGATAAAAATAAAGAGGTTTTGAATGTAGATTTAACAGGGGAAATATATCTTGTTTGTGACCAGTTTTCTAATCAAAACATCATGCGTGAACTTGGGAAAATGGGGGTTCAGACTCGACGCAGTTTGACTATAAGTAGTTTTCTAAAAGACGCAATTATCCCTAAAATATTTAGAAAAGAAGAAACACATCTTCAAAGAGCAAACAGACTTGCTAAACCTTATTTGATGCGCGATATCGGAGGGGATTCTCTTGAGTGTGTATCTGATGTAGCTTATGCTGATGAACGCGGTATTGACGGGATAATCCATATTAGTCCGTTCACTTGTATGCCAGAGATTATGTCTCAAAATATTTTCCCTGCAATGCGAGAAAATTGTGATATTCCGATTCTGCCTTTAATTATGGATGAACAGACCGGAAAAGCAGGATATTTAACAAGATTGGAAGCTTTTGTTGACCTTATGAGAAGGCGTAAAAGGAAACTTTCAAAGGCTCAGGAAAAACAAGCTGAAGTTATTAAGTAAACAGGTTATTTAATTTTTGAAAATTAAAGGTATTATATAATTATGCGAGAATTATTTAAGGATGCAATAAAAATTACAAACTATAATATAATATTAACTATTCCGTTGATTATTTTTGTTAAGGTGCTTGATTTATATTCTTTATATTCAAGATACAATGTTGATTCAACATTAAAATTTTTAATAGCATCTGTTACTGTATTATTTATGTTTGGGATTTTTTGCTCAGGTTGGTTTTTAATGATTAAAGGTGCTATTGCTCTTTCTAAAAAAGTATTTGTGCTTGATAATGACAGGGCAAAAGCTGCTTTAAATTTGTTTAAAGTTTTTCCTGAAGGTGTCGGAAAATACTTTTTATCATTTGTCGGAGTGTATGTAATTTTTTTACTTATTCAAACAATTGCAACCCCTCTTGTTTATATACTTGGGGTAAATATAATAGGCGGTTTGGATGCTGAGTCGATGCAGCATTTACAAAAATTGACTATGGATAATGCTATTTCTTCAAATGATGGTATGGCTGCCTTTATAGATTCTCTTTCATTAGAACAAGTCGTATTTTTTGGAAAGTGGAGTCTTTTATTTACTTGTATAACATCTATTATTATGTATCTTTTGATGTTATGGATTCCGGAAATTATTTATTTTACGATTAATCCTTTAGTAGCTTTGTGGAGATCTCTTGTGAAATTGTTTAAGGATTTTTTCACTACAGTAAGATTATTTTTAATTTTATGGTTTACTGGGTTTCTGCTTTTATTTATAAATACTTTTGCAGTTATTAATCCCTTTGCTTATATCCTTATGAGTATTGTTTTATTCTATTTTTCTGTTTATTTTGTAGTGTTAATATTCTTATATTTTGATAGAAAATATACTGTTACGGAATCTTCAGAAGATGAAAAATAACAAAGTTATTGCAATTGTCGGAGCTACTGCAAGCGGAAAAACTGCTTACGCGGTTGAACTTGCAAAAAAAATAGATGGTGAAATTATTTCTGCGGATTCAAGGTATGTTTATAAGGGCTTGGATATCGGAACTGCAAAACCTACTATAGATGAAAGAAAAGGTGTTTTGCATTATATGATAGATATTGTAGAGCCTGATGTTAATTATTCGGCAGGGCTTTTTGCAAAGCAGGCAAAAGAACATATTCAAGATATTTTTTCTCGAGGGAAAACTCCGATAGTTGCAGGAGGAACCGGATTATATCTTAGAGTATTGCTTGAAAATTATGATTTACCAAATGTTGAACCTGATTATGAATTAAGAGATAAATTAGCTAAATTAAGTTTCGATGAATTATATGATATTTTATATAAGCTTGATAAAGAATCTGCGGAGTCTGTTGAACGAAATGATAAAAAGAAATTAATACGTTATATTGAAATTGTAAAATTAACAGGCTTACCTTTGTCAAAAGCGCGCGGGAAAAATGATGAAAATGAATTTGATATTGAATGGATTGGATTAAATTTCCCTAGAGAAGAATTATATGAAAGAATAAACAGACGTGTTGATTTGATGCTTGAAGAAGGGTTGATTGATGAAACAAAAGCTCTTTTAAAAAAATACGGGCGAATTCCAAATATTGTTGATACAATAGGTTACAGAGAAATTATATCGTATTTAGACGGTGAGACTTCTCTTGAAAGAGCAAAAGAGTTGTTGAAACAAAATACCAGAAATTATGCTAAACGACAGCTTACTTGGTTTAGAAAAAATGAAAGTATAAAGTGGAATTGTTATCCTGAAAAGAAGAAAAAATGAATTACTTATGTTATAATTGCAGAAAATAAGGGGTGTGTTATATGAAAAAATTTTTAAAATATGCGGGGATAAGTATTTCTGTAATTTTAGTTGTTTTATATATGGTGTTTTTGATTGTTCCGTTTTTCTTAAACGGTGTTGCAAATTCATATAGCGGAACAATTTCTAAACTTGTTGAAGATTCTTGCGGTTTAAAATTAAAGCTTGAAAATATAAAAATATTGACTACTCCAAAATTAACAATGGGAGCTGGTGTTGGTCATATAGAAGTTAGTTTGCCGAGTGGGGATACTTTTTTTTCGGCTGATAATGTTCAGGGTAAATTGTCTATTTTACCTGTTTTAATTCGTAAAATTGAAATTGATATGGTAGGTGCTGATAATATTAATTTGAATTTAAAAGTTAAAAAAGATGGGAAATTTTTATTGGAGGATTATTTTTTATCCTCTGAAAATCAAGGAAACAGTGATGCTGTGCAGGAACAACAGACATTTACTCTCCCATTTGGATTAAGATTTTCTAACCATTTGCCAAATATTAATGTTAATAATTATAATATTTCTTTTATTGATATTCCGACTGACAAGACTTATTCAATTTACGGGAATAATGTTTCTGTAAGCGATTTTATTTTAAATAAAAAAGTTAAACTTATTGCTGATGGTAAAGTAATGCTTCAGGATAGAGTTCAATTTAATTATAATGTGAAGCTCTTAAACAAAGTGATGCCTGATATTGATTTGAACGATATATTGTCAGCTCCTCAATCAGAAAATATTGAAAAGAATCAGGGACAAATTGTTAATATTATTGATATTTTTAAAGCTATTCATAATAATAATTTGACAGCCGATATGGTTGCAGATGTAAAATCAAGCGGTACTTTTGAAGATATTCATCTTGATGGAACTGTAAATGTTTCTAATCTTGGTGTCGCTGTTGACGGTAAAAAACTTCCGCAAAGTAATATTGATTTAAAATTTAGCGGTAGTCATATTGATATGTATTCGAAATTGTATACTGCGGATAAAGAACTCACAGAGATAATAGGCGATTTTAAAACTGGCAAAAGCCCTAACATCGAATTGAATTGTAAGTCTAATGCGAAATTTAAAAGTATAATTGATATGATAGACAGTATTGCAAAATCTTTTGACTATTATGATTTTGATACTCTTACAGCAACCGGTGGAATTGATGCGGATTTTAGTGTTAAATCAAATTTGAAAAAGGTTGAATCTTCCGGTTATTTGAAAGTTCCTGATGCGTCAATTGCATATAAGCTTTATAATATTGTGATAAATAAAATAAATGTCGATATTGATTTATCTAATAATATTGTTGATATAAAAAATGCAGGTTTGTCTGTCTTAAACCATCCCTTAACAATAAAGGGAACAATAGATCAAAATGCATCTGCAGATTTGACAATAAATGCTAATAAATTGCAGTTAAAGAGTCTTTTGTTAACGGCAGGACAAATGTCTTTGTTGAAAGAAAATAATGTTAATGACGGTACAATTACAGCTAATGTTATCCTAAAAGGCAGGCTTGATAAAATTATGCCTAAAATAAATGTGAGTGTAGATAATGTTGATGTTAAAAATTTGCCTTCAAATACAACTATAAAAGCTCCTAAATCGGTTATTAATATAGAAACAGACGGAAAAAAGGCGTTGGGTGGAATTGATATTTCTAATGTAAAAGTTTTAAACCCGATGCTGAATATTTCGGCTCCTTCTGCAAAAATTAAATTGGGAGAAAAAGATATAAATATTGAGAGTGCGTATATTTTACTCAATAACTCCAGAATTGATATAGATGGTCAAGTTAATAATTATATGTCTAAAAATTTAAATATTAATTTGAGTGCAAAAGGTAATTTGTTAGCTTCAGACTTACTTTCAATGCTGCCTGATGATTTTAGAAAAGATGTGGGAGCAAAAGGAGCTTTGCCGCTTTCGGTTTCTGTGACAGGGGATGATAAAAAACAAAGTATAGCTTTTTCTTTAGCATCTACTCCGTCTGCTTATCTTTCTGTTTTAAATGTTGATGAATTAAATGGTAAAAATACTATTATAAAAGGAAATGTATTCATAGATAATGATAAATTGTCTTTCTCAGATGCAGGAATTTATGCAAATAATACAGGGATTTTATATTTAAGCGGAAATATAAATGATTTATATAAAACTCAGAAGTTAAATTTGAATTTGAATACTCCGAATAAAATATCTTTTGTAATCCCCGGTTTTAAAAATTCAAAACTTACGGCAGCAGGAGATATAAATATCACAGGTACAGCGTTATTGCCTTATCTTAAAGGTAGTGTATCAGTCCCTTCTGTCAAAATTCCTGATATGCTTTTGACTATGGATAATATGGATATTAATCTTAACGGAACGATTTTAAAAGGCAGCGGAAATCTTAAAAAATTTGTATCAGGCGGTATTGTTGCGGAAAATCTTGTTTCTGATTTTAACTTAACGAATAATGTATTTTATCTTAAAAATTTAAAAGGAGATGCTTTTAATGGTACGATTAACGGAAATATCTCTTATAATATTGTAAACGGTAATATCGGAGTTTCTTTAAAAGGTTCTGGTATGGATGCTCAAAAAGCAATTGCAGGTTCTGCAGGATTAAAAAATGCGCTTTCCGGTACTCTTAATTTTAATGCTGATATTAAAACGCATGGTGCAAATGATATTGAGATGATGAAGTATCTTAAAGGAAATGCGTCTTTTGATATCAATGGCGGTTCTCTTGGAAATATAGGAAGATTTGAAAATATGCTGTTAGCTCAAAATTTGCAATCAAACAGCATCATAAAAGCTGCAGTAAGTTCTGTTTCTTCTTTACCTGCAATTAAAAGTACAGCTGAATTTAAAACTATAAAAGGGAATTTGTTATTTAATAATGGCTGGGCGACTTTAAATCCAGTTACAACAACAGGTCCTTCAATGGCTTATTATATAACCGGAACTTACAATTTGTTGAATGCAACAGCTAATTTGACTATACTTGGAAGAATTTCAGCGGAAGTTGTTTCTCTTTTGGGACCTCTTGGCGATTTGTCTGTTTCAAAATTGACTTCTTATATACCGAAATTTGGGACAATGACTGGTAATCTTATAAATGCTTTAACTTCCGATCCTAAAAAAGAAAAGATTTCATCAATTCCTGCACTTTCTTCAGGGAATACTAATTATAAGGATTTCAAAGTTATTTTTAATGGCGGTGTTGAAAGTAAGAGTTCTGTAAAATCTTTCAAATGGCTTTCAAATTGTGATACTTCAGCAATAGAAAAAACTTCTGTAAAAGAGCAGGTGCAAGAAACAAAACAGGCGGTTAAAGATGCTGTTCAACAAAAAGTTGATGAATATAATGCAAAAAAACAGGTTCAAAAGGAACAAGCTCAAGAGGCTCAGCAGCAAATGAAAGATGCTGTGGAAGGGCTTAAAAACTTGAAAAATTTGTTTAAATAGTTTATAATTGAATTGTTAATTAAAAAAGGAGCAATAAGTATGAAGATGATTGAAAAGTATTTTAACGTCGGGGGGGGGGCGTTTAAGAGCTTTCTCTCAAGGGTTTACGCTTGCTGAGGTTTTAATTACTATTGGTGTTATTGGAGTAGTCGCTGCATTAACTTTGCCTGTTTTAATTTCAAACCATAGAAAGCAAGTTATTGAAACTCGTTTACAGAAATTTTATACCACTTTTAATCAAGCAATACTTTTGGCTGAAAACAAATATGGTGAAGTAGAGTATTGGGATAATGCTGATTTGGATTCTCCATCGGGTTCTATTGATTGGTTTAATAAATATTTGGCAGAATTTTTTACATCAAAAGATATTATTGTTTTGCCAAACTATTCTTATACCCGTTATATAAAACTGTCAGATGGGAGTGCATTTGGAATGCGTTTTGGTGATAAGTCTTCTGTAACTAATTTTGATATATATTTTTTCCCAAATGTTTCTGATATTGAATATTGTATGGTAAATTCTTCTGGTAGTGCTTCAAGAGATTGTTGCGGCAGAAAATATTTTACATTTCGTTTTACACCTCAAAATAGATTAAAGCCTTATGGTAATAATATTGATACTATTAGTCGAGAAACACTTATAAATTATTGCTCATCAACTAATAAAAATTACTGTACGGCATTAATAATGCGTGATGGTTGGAAAATCTTAAAAAGTTATCCCAGAAGAATTTAAAATTCTAATTATTTTAAACTCGGAATTTTTAAAATATTTCTGTCGATTTCGTCAAAGTTTTTGATAATTTGTGAAACGGCAGGAATATTTTTGTACAAATCAATGCTTTCCATTGATGCTATTGCTATAATTTTCCCGATACCTGCTTTTTGAGCTGATTCTATCCCTGATATTGCATCTTCAACTACAATACATTCTTGTGGGGATAAATTTAATTTTTCTGCAGCTTTTATATAAATGTCCGGTGCAGGTTTGCCAGGAATTGTTCCGTCTGCGTAAACAATTTTTTCTATATCAAACCATTTTGCAAGTTTAAATTCTTCAATATAAAATTCAACATTGTCTTTTTCTGACATAGTTGCAATTGTATGCGGAATATTGTTTTCAACAAGGTAATTTAAAAAATCTATTGCTCCCGGAGCAAGGACAGTGTTTTCTTGGTCATTTCTGCACATATCTCTATAGACAGATTCTTTTTCTTTTGCAAACTTTTCAACCAAATCAGGAGATGGTTTTTTCCCTATAAGATATGCAATTATATCTTCATTTGTTCTGCCAAACATATATTCACGCATTTCTTCGTCTGTAAATGCATGATCTCTTAAACGTTTTGAAAATTCCCTCCACGCTTCTTGGTGCTTTTCAGAATCCCAAAATAATGTTCCGTTGAAGTCAAAAATTATTCCTTTATACATAATGCCTCTTTATATTTGATCTTGTATTAATTTGTTATAGTATTCAATATATGTTTTTGCATCTTTTTCTTTTTTTAATTGTTTAAAAACATACGCTAAATTGTAATGAAATTCAGGTATTGTATTTTTTAAATCTATTGCATTATAAAGCTCGTATTTCGCTTTAGTGTATTTCCCCAGTTTAATATATGCACAGGCTAAATTATAATGTGCATAAGGGTATTCGGGATTAATATCGATAACTTTTTTATATTGTTCTATGGCCATGTTAGGTCGTCCGTCGTTAAGGTATACGTTACCTAAATTATAATATGCTTTGTAATATTTATTATCCACTTCAATTGATTTGTTGTACATAAAAACAGCTTCATCAAATTTGCCTTGATCTTGCAAAATGTTTCCGAGTAAAAGCCAGTTTTGTGCGGAACGCTCTTCTTCCGGGATCGTCAAAAGGATATTGAATGCATTTTTTATGTCATTTTGTGCATAATAAACATTTGCTTGCTCTGTTACTGTTTTATATTGGTCAGATTGTACAAATTTATTTTCTTCTTTTTTCATATTAAACGGCAGCGCAAATGTACAATTTGCACTTAAAATTATTAAAGTTAAAATTAAGCAAAATCGTTTCATAAGAGGATTATAAAATAAATTGAAAAATTTTTCCACAAAAATTTGACTTTATTTTTAAATGTTTCATAATGTGATTGATGTCTCTTTTACTGATTTAATACCCGCATCTTAACTCCTTGGTGCGGGTGTTCTTTTTATTGTTTTATTGAGAATTTTTATAAATAAAAAAACAGCTCCTTTATTTTAAAAGAAACTGTTTTTTTTTCTTTAATTTTAGTTATTATTCTAAAATCCAACCGTTTGTTAAATCAACTTTTATAGGTTTTAAAAGTTTAATATATACAACACCTTCAGGTTCAACATTAAGTTTTTCACCTTTAAGAGTTGCTCTGACAAATTTCATAAACCAATTTCTGTATTTTGTAACTTCTCCAACGCCGTTAAATGAAACAGTTTGGTCATTGTTTGTTGTTAAAAGTGAATTGTCTAAAACTAAAACCCCGTTTCTAACAAACCATTTACCTTTTCTTACATCTAAAAGTTGTCCTTTTAAGGCTGAACCTTTATATACAAGAATATATTTGTCTTTGGTTATATAGTTTTCTGGAGCTGAAGCTGAATATATATCACCAGGTTGTGAAGTTTGAGAACTTATATATTTTGTTAATTTCACAGGAACTATTGCACCTGCAGGTATTGTTCCTATGCTTCCTTGTACGAATGCACTTTCTACAACATAACCGTTACCTGTCTTTTTTCTCATTGCTTCTGCAAGTTTTGCATTCGGGTTTAGTTTTGCCTGTTCCATCATTTCATAAAGAATCGCAGCTACTTCTGCTCTTGTTGCAGGTCTGTTTGCTTCTATTTTTGCTTTGTCAGCTGATGGAATTGTTACAAGCATATTCAAAATTTCTGCTTTGCCGGCAGGAATTAAAAATGATTCAGGAACTTCATTTACATCTGCATATTTTTTTGAAAGAACTTCTTTTGCTTTAAGATCACTTATTTGTTCTGTTGTTAAAGCATTTACGGCTACAGTTGTTGATTCTGCTCTTGTTACAGTGTCGTCCGGTCTAAATGCTTCTCCTTCTGGCGGACAAGATATTAAATCGAAATATAGAGCTTTTTGGATTGCGTCATAAGCCCAAAATCCAGGTTCAATATCATTAAATTTTACAGGTTGAGCAACTGTAGTGTGTTCTTGTCCGAGTGCCTTAATAGCCATCGATGCAAACTCTGCTCTGCTTACGTTATCATCAGGTTTGAAGGTTCCGTCAGGATAACCTACAATTACGCCTTTTTCTGTTAATATTTCTATTTGTTTAGCGGCCCAATGATTAGAATTAACATCAGGGTAAGCGAAAGCTGGTATGGTTATTACTAATGTAACCAGTGCAGATAACGCTAGTTTGAATAAATTTCTCATACTTTACTCTCCTATATAAATATTCCATTAACATATTACATGTAAAACCTTCTTACGGCAATATTTAATAAAGTTATGTTACTTTTGAAAAATGTAGCAATTTTTCGTTATTTTCTGTTTTATAAATTTATGTTATGATTTTTCAATCATAAAGGAGTGTGGTGAATGCCAATAGATTTTAATCCGTATATTTTATTTGCTAATAATCAAAGACCTGTTTTGCAAAATATTGTAAATTCTACTTTTTTTGTTAATCAGCCGATGGGGGATACTTTTACAAAAACTGTTCATGGTAATTCTTTATATGATGGGATTAAAGTTGAGAAAAAATCTTTTGGTAAAATTGAAAAAACAGGTGCTAAAGCGGAATTGTACACTATTACAAATAAAAATGGCGCAAGTGTAAGTTTGTCATCTTTTGGCGCAACAATAACCTCAATAAAAGTCCCTAATAAAAATGGAAAATTAATAGATGTTACTCAAGGATATAATTCTGTTACTCCTTATGAAAAATTTCCGGTAGGCCATGCCGGAGGAACAATAGGCCCTTGTGCAAATAAAATTAATAAAGGACTCTTTAAGCTGGGAGAAAAAGAATATAAACTTGATTGTAATAAAGATAACGGGCAAACACACTCTCATGGCGGTAAAGAAGGGCTTGATGTTAAAAATTGGAACGCTGAAGTATTAAAAGACGGGGTTAAATTTACATATACAAAGAAAGATATGGAAGGCGGTTATCCTGCTAATGTAAATATATCTGTGACATATAAATTTGATAATAACAATAATTTGTCTGTAAAATATGAGGCTCAATCTGATAGTGATACTATTTTAAATTTAACAAATCATTCTTATTTTAATCTTGACGGAGCAGAAAATGCTTATGAAAATTCAGTAATGGAACATATAGTTCAACTGCCAAATTCTTCTAAATACACTCCAGTAAATGAAATTGCAATCCCGACTGGAGAAATAAAATTGGTAGAAGGTACTGACTTTGATTTCAGAAGTCCTAAAAAATTATCAGAAATGAATAAAAATGGTTATGATCAAAATTTTGTTGTAGATAATTATGACGGAAAATCTTTAATCGAAGTTGCAAGAATAAAATCTGAAAAATCCGGAATAAATATGAAAGTATCAACTGATTTGCCAGGATTTCAATTTTATACTGCAAATAATTTAGGAAAAGATTCTCAACCGTTAGGCAAAGATGGTAAAAGATATGAAAAACATTCTGCTTTGTGCGTAGAACCACAATTTTTTCCAGATTCAATTAACACTTTCGATGAAAAACCTGTTTTGAAAAAGGGGGAAAAGTATAACAGAACAATAATTTATTCTTTTGGAAATATTGAAAATTAATAAACATTCAGCTAATTTTATAATTATCAAAAAAAATGTATGATTAGTTCATGAAGCAATTTTTATTGTTGATTTTAATAATGAATATAATTTCAATATCTGTGTATGCTGCTACACCTAAAACTCATAAGTATTATGAAAAAGAATATCAAAATGCATGGTGCAGGACTAATGACGGTATAACAGAGGTTATTTTGCCTGATAAAACAAGGGTTGATTGTGTAACACAAACTCATGCAATTGAATTTGATTTTACAAAAAAGTGGGCAGAAAGTATCGGACAATCTTTGTATTATGGAGAAAAGTTGCATAAAAAAGCAGGAATTGTTTTGATATCTGAAAATGGTCAAAGTGATGAAAAATATATAAATCGTGTTAGGTCAGTTGCCAACTATCACAATATTGATTTATGGATAATTACTCCGGAGCAAATAAAATAGAAATTTTTTGAAATATAGTAAAAACTTATTTTATTGAATACAAAATGAAAGTTCAAGATAACATCTTTTGCAAAATATTTCAGCCTCAGCTTGCTCCCGCTTGAACCACTGATGGTACTTCTCATCTCACTTCTGCAAACAAAAAAGATTCCCTATTCGGAAATCTTTTAAAATGGTGGGCAGGGGTGGATTCGAACCACCGTAGTCTCGCGACGGCAGATTTACAGTCTGCTCCCTTTAGCCACTCGGGCACCTACCCATATTAAATTTTCAAAAATGCCTTTGACGGGATTTGAACCCGTGGCCTCTCCCTTACCAAGGGAGTGCGCTACCCCTGCGCCACAAAGGCTCAAATAAGTTAACTTAGTTTCCACTTAACAAACATTTGTCTTGTGGAGCATCGCCACTAAGGCTCAAATATATTAAATGTTATTTGATTTTCAAGAAAAATGCCGACTATAGGAATCGAACCTACAACCTACGGTTTACAAAACCGTTGCTCTACCATTGAGCCAAGTCGGCAAGTCACATGTACTATTTTATTAAGAAAATATTTAAATGTCAATACTATCTTTCTTATTTGATGTATAATAATTTTGAATTTTGAAAGGTAATTAAAGATGACAAGGTATTTTACTCCGATTTTGCTTTTAACAATTTCTAATATATTTATGACTTTTGCCTGGTATGGGCATTTAAAACACAAATCTGCTGCCCTTTGGGCGGTTATTCTTATTAGCTGGGGAATTGCTTTTTTTGAATATTGTTTTCAAGTTCCTGCAAACAGAATCGGAAGTAGTGTGTATTCAGCTGCTCAATTAAAAACTATTCAGGAAATTATAACACTTGTTGTTTTCAGTGTGTTTTCCGTTCTGTACCTTAAAGAAGAATTTCGCTGGAATTACCTTGTCGGATTTATTTTTATTGTTTTTGCCGCATTTTTTATATTTAAAAAATGGTAGATTTATTTTTCAAAAATAAAAATTCTGTAATATTTTAGTTTTGTTGCTGATTTTATTTTTAAATATTTTTGGCAAATCATAAATGCTTCTGCATTCATCCTCGAAATACTGCCTGTCATTACAGGTATTTCTTTATATTCTTCTAATGTTTTTAGCGGGTAAGAATTATAATTTTCATCCCATATATAGAAAATTCGGGATTGTTTATTCATAGGTTCAATTACTTTTTTTACAAAATCTTTTTCAAAGTCTTGATTTATTAATTCTTTATTTAAAACGTAATCTTTGTATTTCTCATATTTATCTTGAACTTGAGAATTCATCGAATACGGTTGATGGACAAAATCTTGGAGAATACTGAATTCCCTTCCTTGATAGTTTGGTAAGTATTTATCAAAATCATTTTTTCTTAGCGCCAGAATTATAGTGTCATTATCATTTATTTTATTGTTATTTAATACAATTGCTGTAGGTTTTTCTCCTAATTCCCTGTATCCTCTTACGGCACTTATCGGAGATAAGACAAGATAGAATATATTAATTATCAGAAGATAGCTTATTAATATTTTAAGTGTTTTTTTACTTAGTTCATTTAAGCCTAAGCTTACAAGCAAAAGGAATGGACAAATTGCCAGAATTGTGTATCTTGTAAGCATTCTAAGACCGCTATTCATGCATAAAATTATTTCAAAAGTGAGGAACAAAAGTGGTAGTGCCAATATTAAATAATTTCTGTTGTCTGCTTTAATTGCTTTGTACATTGAAAATATTGCAATCCCTACTGGAATATAAATAAATATTATTTGTAGAATTCCGAAAGTAGGAATGTAAATTTTTGGATTGTTATAAATACCTATTAAATATGGTGAAAAATAATTTTGAATTAAAACAAATGTTGTATAAATATTACTTGTGAATATCCAATTTGCGCCTTCATATTTATCCATGTGAGTTAATATATAAATTGCAAAAGGAGATATAATACCAATTAATATAATATTTGATATCAAAAATCTTTTTAAAATATCTTTGTTTTTCCATAAAATATATGCAAGCACAATAATCCCTTGTGCAATAACATATAAAACTCCAATAGTAAATGTGTAGACTATCGCTGCATTAGATATGATATAGCCCGCGTAGTCAATATTTTTATTATATTTTAGAATTCTAATTATAAAATACAGCGATATTGTTACAAATAATGCTAAAAATATATAAAATTTAACTTCTTGAGAGTAGAAGATTAAAGTTGAATTTATAGCTGTTAAGAATGCAAAAATGTTTCCGGTTTTGTTATTTTTAATTTCTTTACCGACAAAAAATGCCATAACTACATTTAAAACTCCGGCAAGGACTGAAAATAATCTTATAGTTATATCTCCATTTCCAAAAATTTTCATCCACACTGCAAGCATGAGTTGATATAAAGGGAAATGAACATCAGCATCAACTGCCGCTTTAATAATGTCTAAAGGCCCTCCTGCGATAGTTTGATTATACATAACCATTTCATTGTGCCAAAATCCTGCAGGTTTATCGATAAATAATATTCTTAAAATAATCGCAAGTAGAATTGTTAAGCCAAAAATAATATATTCTTTCTTTTTCATATTTCCCCTCATTAAAATAAGCGGAAGACGGGACTCGAACCCGCGACGTCAACCTTGGGAAGGTTGCATTCTACCACTGAATTACTTCCGCATAATATTGAACTATATAACGATGTTATTTTAGCAAATTTAATAAAATCATGCAAGTATATGAAAATAAAAAAGAGCCCTATTTTCAGCCATTTTTTTATGAAACGGGAGGCGAGGCTTCTTTTTGATTTGCTCCACGCTCACAGAATTTTGCATTAGTGGCATTGCCACAGTATGTTCAATCTGTTAGCTATTCTGATTTGTTTCACTTCGTTCGCCCCATCCGTCAGCAAATCCGTCGAACTTGCAATTGGCAACTCCTCGCAAATATCTCAATAAATTAAAAAGACCCAATTTATATTGGGTCTTTTTAATGGAGCGGGAGACGAGGCTCGAACTCGCGACATCCTCCTTGGCAAGGAGGCATTCTACCACTGAATTACCCCCGCATTGGGCTACTAATTTAGTATTACATAAACATTTTTTTTTTGCAAGTCTTTTTTTTATTATTTTATACTACGGTTGGTTCTTTTTGTTGTTCTTCACTTGTATCCATAGAACTTATACTGGTTTCAAGCCTTTCACCAAATTGTTTTTTTAATTGATTTACTAATTCATTTGAACTTTCTACCCAAAAAATTGATGCTGATAAGATTTTTACATCTGTATCTATATCTTTTAGCTTAAACATTACAGGATCTGAGCCTGAATGTTGACAGAGAATATTTTTTAAAAGTACAACTTCTTCAAATTTAAAGTCATCAAGAAGTGTTATTGTAAAAATATTTGAGTTGTCTACTGTTTTAACTGTTTCTACAATTAAAGAAGGAGGTTCGTCATCAGATCTTCTGTTAACTTTCCCTGAAATAATTACACGTTGTTCACTTTGCAGGATATCACCATATTCTGCAATTTTTCCATTAAATGCAATAACTTCTATTTTCCCTGATAAATCTTCAATGGTTAAAAAGCGTATAAATTTTGTAGGATCTTTTTTGGTCGGTATTTGCCTCATTGTAGTTACAAGTCCGCAGATTGTTACAATCTTTTCATTTGGTAAATCAGGTATTTCGGAAATTTTATGAGTCATTAAAAATGGTAATTTATCTCTAATTGTTGATAGAGGGTGACTTGTTACATAAAAGCCCAAAAATTCTTTTTCAAAATTCTGTAAAGTTCTTGCGTCATACTCTTCATCTGAGCCTGAAAGTTGAAATTTCGCATCTTCTATTGCGGATGTATCTCCAAGCATATCAAATAAACTGCCTTGACCTGATTCTTTTGCTTTTGATTCTTTTGAGGCTGTTGCTGTTATATATTCGATATTATCCCATAGTTGTTTTCGACTTTTTTCGATTGATGAAAATGCGCCGGCTTTTATTAAGCCTTCAAGAGTTTTTTTGTTGGAACATTTAGTATCAAGGCGTTTAATGTAATCATATATTGATTTATAATCTCCGTTTTCTTCTCTTTCTTTAATAATTTCTTCAATTACGCCTTCTCCGACTTGTTTAATTGATGCAAGTCCAAATCTGATATTATGTCCGTCAGGAGCATATTCAAGATAAGATTTATTAATATCAGGAGGCAAAACTTTTATTCCGTATTTCAGTGCTTCTTCAATATAAGCTTGAGTTTTATCCTGATCGCCCGCGACACTGGATAATAGGGCTGATAAATATTCAACGGGATAATGACATTTTAGATATGCTGTTTGATAAGCTACAAATGCGTATGCGGATGAGTGAGCCCTGTTAAAACAGTATTGTGCAAAATTTTCTATTTTTTCAAATAAATCTTCTGCATCTTCTTTTTTCATGCCGTATTTTGCAGAGCCTTCAACAAGTTTCCCTTTTTGCGCAGCCATAGCAACTGGATCTTTGTGCCCCATCATACGGCGTACTTGGTCTGCTTGACCTAAAGAGTAATCAGCCATAACCTGAAAGATTTGCATAATCTGTTCTTGGTAAACCATTGTCCCGTATGTATCTTTTAGAATTGGTTCAAGTCTTGGGTGAGCATATGTGATTGCCTGACGACCATGTTTTCTTTCCACAAAGTCATCAACCATTCCTGAACCTAGCGGACCAGGTCTGAATAGAGCAACTAAAGCTCCTAAATCTTCAAAAACGTCAGGTTTTAATTTTTTTACCAAATTTGTCATCCCTGAAGATTCAAGTTGGAAAACTCCGACAGTTTCTCCACGTACAAGCATATCGTATGTTGGCTTATCATCAAGTGGGATATGGTTTATATCCACATCTATACCTTGACATCTTTTCACAAGTTTAACAGTTTTGTGAATCATTGTGAGATTTCGAAGTCCTAGAAAGTCCATTTTTAAAAGTTTCATTTTTTCCAGGATTTCTCTGTGATATTGTGTGGTGATTATACCATCTTTTGAAGGTTGAACAGGTACAATTTGGTCAAGAGGTTTGTATGAGATAATTACTCCGGCAGCGTGCATGCCGAATCCGCATTTTATACCTTCAACGCATTTTGCTGTGTCTATTACTCTTTTAATTTCAGGATCTGTATCATAAAGATTTTTTAGTTCTGACCCTTCAATCATAGAACCTTCAATTGTATCTTCAATTAAAGAGGCTGTTTTATTACTTTTGGCATATTCCATACCAAATACTCTTGCAACACTTTTAAAAGCGTTACGTGCAGCAAGTGTATTGAATGTAATAATTTGGCAAACTTTATCTTCACCGTATTTTTTTACAACATAATCAATAACTTCTCCGCGTTTTTCAATACAAAAGTCTGTATCAATATCAGGCATACTAAAACGTTCAGGGTTTAAAAATCTTTCGAACAATAGATGGTGCCGGATTGGGTCTAAGTCAGTGATATCAAGAGCGTATGCAACAACTGAGCCGGCTGCGGATCCTCTGCCTGGTCCTACCGGAATATCATGAGTTTTAGCATAGTGGATAAAATCCCAAGTGATTAAGAAATATGCTGAAAATCCCATTTTCTCAATAATCCCGAGTTCATATTTTACACGTTCTTTTAATTCCGGCGTTATTTCTTCTTCTTTATATTTCTTTTTTAATCCCTTTTGGACAAGCTCTTCTAAATATGAATCTGTTGTATGATTTGGCGGAACAGGAAAATCAGGTAACGGCGCTTCCCATTTAATTGTTACGTGACATTGTTCAGCTATATCCACCGTATTTTTTATGCATTCATCAAATGTATCAGAGTCCATCCATTTAAATGCATCACGCATTTCAGATACGGTTTTTACGTAAAATTCGTTATTCGGAAAATGAAAACGATTTTCTTCATCTTTCATTGACTGCGTTTGCATGCATAATAAGGTATCATGCCAGTCAGCATCTTCCTTTCGTAAATAGTGGGAATCATTTGTTATAATCATTTTGATACCCAGCTCTTTTGCAAGTTTAATTAAGTCGGGATTTGTTCTTTTTTGTTCCTCAAGTCCATGATCTTGAAGTTCTATATAATAGTCATCTCCGAATAAATCTTTATATCGTTTAGCTACAGCTTTTGCTTCTTCATAATTACCTTTTAAAAGGTTTTGCAAAACTTCGCCGCCTAAACAGGCAGAACAGCAAATAACACCTTCATGATGTTCTTTTAGTAATTCAAAATTAATACGAGGTTTCATGTAAAAACCTTTGCAAGCAGCATCTGATGCCAGCTTTACCAGGTTCATATAGCCTTCATTGTTTTTTGCTAAAAGTATTAAGTGATATCTTGGATTATTATTAGGATCTCTTTCTGTTATATCTCCATTATGGACATAGAACTCACAACCGATAATTGGTTTAATTCCGGCTTCCTTTGCTTCCAAATATAAATCCAGTGCCCCATACATAACACCATGGTCTGTTATTGCAACGGCAGGCATGTTATTTTCTTTTGCAAAATTACAAAGTTCTTTTAGCTTGATTGCCCCGTCAAGCAGTGAAAATTCACTGTGAAGATGTAGGGGGACGAATTGTGTATTCTTATCCATATTTAAAATTTTAGCATGTCTAAATTACAGAAGGAATTGAATGTTAAATAATGTAATTTTTTAAGTTAATAAATAAGTTTAGAATTGTTTACTGCTCATAATTAGCTAAAGTTTTATTAATGTTTTCAATCATTTCTTCTTTGAGAAATTTAGGTGATATTATCTCGCATTCTGTTCCGTATCTCATAAGCCTTTTTATAAGAGAATGCAAATCTTCATCTTTATTTACTATTATATGACTTCCTTCTGATTCTATTTTATCAAGTCTTTCCCAATCTCTTAATTTATAATTTCTTGCAAGTCTGTTTTTTATCCTGTAGACAACAGTTGTGGGAATTGATTGTGTGGAAGACGCTGATGGTAATTGCTTGACGGATATTATATTTTCAATCGGAATTTCATAAATTCTACTTCCGTTCGAACCAAGAACTTTTAGGCATATTCTTCTTTTTTGGTATACTTGTTCAATAGGTGAACATAAGATGTTTATTTCTTCTCCTTTGTCATTTGTGTATATGATTTCTAATTTTTGTTTATCTTGGCAAAATTTTTCACATCTTTTTACTTGTTCAACCATCTCGGAATTGTAAAATGACAGGTTAAGATTTTGTATGCTGTTTGCAATTTGATCTAAACTTTGAGCGAACTCATCATAACGCATTTCCAGATTTCTTATGAAACTTTCAAAATTTGTTTTATTTTTTCCGTCCGGTAAAATTGAACCGGCTTCTTTTAATAAGTTTATGCTTTTTATATCTTCGAGATTAAGTCTTATTTTGTAAATTGAGCTGAACATGTGATATTTACCCTTAATTTTTTTTACTTTAATGCCGAATATTTTCATAGCATTGAGATATTTATTAAGAGTAACATGTGTATTGGAAGTTCCGTCGTAATTCCCGTCGGATAAAAGATCAATTACTTTTTTAAATTCAACGTCTCCTTCATAAAGCATTTTTATGAAGGTAAATAATTTTATGCAGGAATCATTGTATTTCTCAGTTAATTTTTTAGCCACAATAATACCCCGCTTTCATATCTTTTAGAAGATTAACAAATTCTTTTTTAAAGTCTTCAGGTTCAAGTATTTTGCATACAGGACCGTATTCTAAAAGTCTTTGTTTGGCTAAAAATTTGTTTGATGTATTTATTTCTATTATTGTTTTATCATTATTCTTTTCTATAATTTTTTCATTTTCATTTAATTTAACATTATTGGGGTTGCATTTAAGTTCATATATGATTTTGAAACTTTGAATATTTGAAGGTATAATAGAGTTTAATTTTATTTCATTAATTTTAACAATTCTACTGACAAGAAAACTTCCATATTGCATGTATTCAAAACCTGTGCCGTATAGATAGATTTTACCATTTGAATTTTCCAGTTTATCTGCAATTAATTCTACATTTTTTTCACCGGAATTTGGAGAATTATATAGAATTACGATTTGTTCTTTTTTATCGCAGCATTCAACAAGTTCTTCTAATAACTTAATATTGATGTCTTTAAGCATTGAAAACTTTTTTATTTCTGTTACAAATTCTTGATTTTTAATTAAATTACCTATTTTTTCAAACAGATGAACCATTGAAATAATTTCTTTTATGCCCATATTTTTGACTATGCTTTTGTATACTTTGATTACACTTTGAATCTGTTCAGGGGTTAATTTTAATTCAAACGGGTGCTCTGTAATAAAATATCGTGAAATCTTGTCTTCACCTTTTATTCTTTTGACTTCGCACCCTAGTCTTTTTAATGAGTTTATGTATACTCTCATAGTGTCAATAGAAATTTTTTCTCTTAAATACGGATGATTAAGCAGATATTGACTAATATCTTCATAAGATTTCGGTCCTTCCGTAAGAAGTGAAAAAATCAGAAGAGCTTTAAAACCTGTAAATGACATTAGGTTATATGTAACTTTTTGATTTTTGATGAACTCTTTCATTCTGCTGTCCCCGTTAATAGTTTACTATAAAATAATCTGCATGTAAAAGGCATGGGCTTTGTATTTGTTTTATTGCTGATTATAAAATGTCAACTTAAAAAAATTTTATTTTTACTTAATTTCATTAAATTTTCTTCATTAAGATTTAAGAACTTGAATTTTTTATTGATAAATATAGGGGCATGGTCAATTGTAAATTTTATTTTATTTTTCTTTACTTGTCAAACTTTTAACTTAGATTTACATTTAAATTGTGGAGGGGCAAGGTACTGAATATAAAATTCGGAACGGCTGCCGGATAGTTAAAAATCGGAAATGAAAAAGAGAGGTGATGGCAAAATCCGATAGTTGTGGAAAGGAAAGTGGATGTTTTGAAAACAAATTTTGGAAGTGTAGAGAATGATTAGGGATATATTTTTTTATTTAATTATTTAACTTTATATTATGTACGGGAGTAAAGAAAAATTTTAGGGGATTTGAATAAGATAGTTGTAAATTAAAAAAGCTTGCTAAACAGTAAGCTTTTTTATATTATATATGTTATGGCAGAAGAGTTGCAAACTAAACTTGTAATAGGATTAATGTCGGGTACTTCATGTGATAGCATTGATGCAGGTTTGTGTGAAGTTCATCCTGATTTATCGGTAAAATTAATTTCCGGAATAAATTATAAATATCCGGAACATATAAGGGCTAAAATTTTTCAGCTTTTTTCCGGAGATGTTTCTGTTAAAGATGTTTGTCAAATGAATTTTGCTATCGGGCATTGTTTTGCCGAGGCTTGCAAAGTTTTGATATCAGAACACGGAAAACCTGATTTTATTGCAAGTCATGGACAAACGATTTTTCATTTTCCGATAGATGAGAAGTTAGATAAAATCCCCCTAAAAAGTACTTTGCAAATCGGAGAAAGCTCTGTAATTGCAGAGGAAACAGGATGTTTGACTATTTCAAATTTCAGAGAAGCGGATATTGCTGCAGGTGGAGAAGGTGCACCTTTAGTTTGTTTCGCTGATGAAAAGTGGTTTAAACCTTTGAAGAAAAATCTTTTAGTACAAAATATCGGTGGAATTTCAAATGTAACAGTTATTTCAAATGATTTTCCGACTTTTGGTTTTGATACTGGACTCGGAAACATTATGATTGATTATTGTACTAATAAATATTTTAAAAAACCTTATGATAAAGATGGTAAAATTGCGGATTCCGGTAAAGTTTCCCAAAGCTGGCTGGAATGTCTTATGCAAGATGAATACTATTTTAAAATTCCTCCAAAAACTACAGGAAGAGAATATTTTTCTGTTGAGTATATTGAAAATGCTCTTCGCTTTGGTCCTAAAAATCCCGAGGATATTATTGCAACTGCCACTGCACTTACTGCTAAAACTATAACTTCAGCTTATGAAAGATTTATTTATCCTGATATTGATGTAAAAGAAGTTATAATTGGCGGAGGTGGCGCTTATAATCAGACTTTAATGAAATATATCAGACACTATTTGCCAAAACATATTGATTTGAAAACTCATGAAGCTTATGGTATTTCAAATAATTTTAAAGAAGTTATGGCATTTGCATTATTAGGATATTGTACATATTATGGTATACCTAATAACCTTCCGTCTTGTACCGGAGCTTCAAAAAGGGTTATTTTAGGTAAAGTGTCTAATTGATTTTTTAGCTTGTTTTGTTATAGTTTATTAACTATTGTAAATCTTATTGTAAATTTTAGCAATTATGATTCTTCAGTAGTATTCTTTAAGATGTACAATTTATCAAAAGAAACAAAAGGAGATAAAAATGATAAATAAAGTTGCGTTCACAGGCAGAGAAACAATGTTAACAAATGGATTGAAAAATGCATCAAACAAAGCTAATGAATTTATTTCCGCTTCATCAGTTTTGCCTGCATTGCCAAAAGTAAATGTTGCAAAATCTCCTGCTAATGATTTAGTTGAAGCTGTTTATACAAGCCCATTTGCACCGACTGGAAATGCTATTGCAAAGGAATTGGCAGATGAAGCTGCTGCAACACAAAGAATTAATTTATATATATAATTTTTTTATTGCATAAGGAATGTACCTGATTGTGTCGGATGCTAAAACACCGTAAGCAGTCAGGTCATTTTTTGCTAAATCCCCGGCAAGCCCGTGAAGATAAACTGCAAGCACAGATGCATCAAAAACATTCATGTGTTGAGCGAGAAGCCCTGCAATCATGCCGGCAAGTACATCGCCGCTCCCTGCTTTTGCCAGAGCACTGTTGCCGGTTTTATTATGGTATATTGTGCCGTATTGAGATGCTACTATTGTTCTGTGTAGTTTTAATATAGTTACGCAATTATAAATCTTACATATTTCTTGAGCAGAATCTTCTGGTGATTGAAGAACTTTATCAACAGTTGTTTGTAAAAGCCTAGAAGCTTCTTTGGGGTGTGGGGTTAGTACAACATTTTCAGGTAAATGAATTTTATTTTCTGCAAGTATATTAAGACCGTCTGCATCTATTACTGTTGGAAGTCCTATGGATTTTGAAATTGTTTTTTTGAAAAGTGCAGTTGCCTCGTCAGTTGTTGAAAGTCCGCAGCCTATAAGTAAAACTGTAGATGTTTTGATTATGTCTGGAATTTTTTCTATCGGTGCAAGTACAATTTCGGGCGCAAGTGATGCTGTTGCTTTTAAAACATTTTCGTGGCTTGCAAGTTCTACATAACCGGCACCTATTTTTAATGCTGCAATTGACGATAAATATGCAGCGCCTGTCATATATTTTGAACCTGATACATTTAAAATTTTGCCGAATGTCCCTTTATTTGAGTTCTCTTCTCTATAAGGGAGTTTTGGTATGTTATAATCCATTTTGTCTTATAGCCTCATAAGCAACTATTGCAACCGAGTTTGATAAATTCAAGCTTCTTTGTCCTTCTTTCATCGGGATTGTTAGTGCATTTTTATCTTTCACATAAATATCAGGCAATCCCCTTGTTTCAGGCCCAAATACTATAAAATCTCCATTCTGAAATTTTATATCGGTATATAATCTTTTAGTTTTAGTGGTCAGGTAATAAAAGTTAGCACATTTATTTGCTTCAAGCAATTCATCCATTGTATCAATTTTATGTATATCAACACTGTCCCAGTAGTCTAATCCGGCTCTTTTTGTGTATTTGCTTGAAAGCGAAAATCCTAATTTCCCCACCAGATAAAGACTTGCACCGGTGCAAGCGCAAAGCCTCGCAATATTCCCAGTGTTCTGAGGGATTTCAGGCTCATATAAGACAATATTAAGTTTAGCCATGTTTTTAATTAATCCTTATTGAATAATTTTGGGCTTTCAACAATTACTGGTATCGCTCTTACAACACAAAAAATAATAGCTGCCCATACAAATATCATTGTTATTATATGTAGTATAGGAGTTCCTTCCCAAAATTCCATACCGGGAGTATTGACGGCAATTAGCAATAAAAATGCAAGAACTTTGGCTACTGCATAACTTATTCTCATAAATCTTGATGCACAAATGAATTTCCCCCATTTTGTAGATTGCATTGATTTATCTCCAAATGCTGTCATCCCTTGAGATAGTGCAACGCTTCTAATTCCGTCTGTAGTAAAAGCTCTGGCTACGCAAACAAGCGGAAATAAAATATTAATCCACCCCAAAACTGCAAAAGCTGTCCAATATGAAACTTCTACAATTCTGTCCCCCAAAATATCAAGAACGGAACCCCATTCTGAGGATTGGTTAAGTTTTCTTGCCAAATACCCATCAAGACCGTCCATAGCAAATGCAATTATTGTTAAAATAAATGCGATTAAATATGCCCATGTTGTTTGCATATAAAGTATTGCTATTGCAATATAGGCAACAAATACCCTTGATACGGATACAATATTTGCAAGATTATTTTTTATATTCATAAAAGATGTCTCTCCAATTTTGTGTTTTATTATTAAATGTTTTATTTTTTTGTTCTTGAAAGAGCAAAATTTACTTCGTCAAGTTTTTTTACTCTGTCGCCAAGCATAATTTTTTCAGCTTCTTCGAGAATTTGTGTAACCATAAAGCCGTTGTCCCCATCCGAACGAGCTTTCTTGCCGGTAGAACAGCAGCTTATAAAATGTTGGCATTCAAGTTTCAAAGGCTCAATCTCAAGGTAGTCAAGTTTAATATTTTGTGAACTGTCTTTAACAAAGTTGTCATAAATCACAAGTTTGTTTTCAGGAACAGTATCATCTAAAATTGCTGTAGCTTTTGTCCCTCTGACCAGAAGTTGAACATGTTTTCTCGGTGTAATCCAGCTTTCTGAAATATGTCCGATAACACCGTCTTCAAATTGTATACCGATGTGAGTAATATCCATAATATCATTTTGCTCTGATGAGCAGCCAAGCGCAGAAAGAACATGTACAGGAGTTTTACCTGTTACATAGCTTATTAAAGAAACATCATGCGGGGCTAAATCCCACATTACGCTTCTGTCATTTTTAAAGAAATTAACGTTTAATCTGTCACTTTGAGCATAAAGAATTTTACCTAAAGCACCTTCTTCAATGAGCATTTTCAAACGATTAACGGCAGGATGGTATAGTAATAAATGTCCTACCATTAATACAAGCCCTTTTTCATGTGCAAGATTTGTTAAATCTCTTGCTTCTTCTGCAACTGTTGAAATAGGTTTTTCTACGTAAACATTTTTACCTGCTTCAAGCATAGCTTTAACCATTTTATAATGAGTATGGCTTGGTGTTACAACACATACTCCAGTAATAGATTGATTATTGATAATGTCATTGAAATCTCTGGTAACTTTTACTCCCGGATATTGTTCCGTAACTTTTTTTAAATTCTCTTCATCAATATCGCAAACGGTGTCAAGTACGTTTAAATTATAAAAATTACGTACAATATTTCTTCCCCATACACCGCAACCGATTACTGCAACTTTTTGTTCTGTCATATTTAATTCCCTAGTTTCTGTTATAATGATTTATTTTGTGCAAAAGTAGTGCACTCTCTTTTATATAATACTACTCAAAGATTTTTTTGCAAATTTTTTACATATTATTATTTGCATTTTGCTGTTGTTGAAGTGCAGAGAGTCTTAGTTGATGCATTTCTTCGCATTTGTTATAAAAAAGTTCTCTGTCAGCTTCCGGAAAATATAGTGATAATTTGTCAAGGAGTCCTTTAGGAAATTCTGAAAATTTTGCCATTCTATCTAATATTTCATCGTTAATAGGATAAATTGATTTGAAATTTTTATAGTAAATTGCTTTTACTTCTTCTTCTGAACGGCGGGTATCTTCCATAGGTTTTGTCCCGAGTTTGTATGTTACATAATTTGTATCAAAATATACAGGGGTATATTTTTTCATTATTATTCGCATAATAAAGTCAAGATCAGACATTGTTTTGAATTTTAAATCAAAATAATTTTCTTTTTCTATCATTGATTTTTTAAAGAACATAGCCTGTCTTGCGCACGGCATTGCTTGAAATGCATTATACATTGAAGGTGCAAATAAGAATACAAAACCTTCAGGATGTCTGCAATATGCAGGTGCAAATGTAAAATCTGCATTATTTGCTTCCATAAGATTAACTATATCGTAAATTGAAGTTATATCATGTATAAAATCATCACAGCTTAAAAATGTTACATATTTACCTTTGGCGCGCATAACGCCTTTGTTATATGCATCAAATTTACCGGTATCAGGTTCTGAAAAAAATGTGAAAAAACCTTTGTTTTTATAATCTTTAAGCATTTCAACGGTTCCGTCATTTGATGCTTTATCAATTACCATGTGCTCAATATAAGGATAGGTTTGCATATCAAGTAATGATATTAAAAGATTAAAATCATCGGCAAGATTGTTTTCTAGTAAATTATGTGTTGGTGTGATAATTGTTACGTATGGTTCCATATTCCGTTCCTTTTTATAATTTTATTCTCTATAATAACATAATACAGTTGATTTTACGAATTGTTACGAGATGTAAATTATGTATTAAAATTACAACAAAAAAGATTAAAAGTGAGTTTAAATATAAGTAGTAGTGTTTATTAAGAGTAGTATAGGAGGTTATTATGGCTCAATATACTTCAGTTTCTCCTGCGGAAACGGGGATTATGACCGGAATTATCTCTGCCGGTGTCGGTTATACTCTTGCCCCGAGAAAATATAATCTTGAACAAATTTTGACACAGAAACCTGATGTTTTCGAAAAATCTTTTTCTAAAGAGGTTATTCAAAATGCAGGTAAAGAACAGAAAAAAGCGTTTGATATTATTTTGGAAGGAAGAAAAATTCTTAAGCGCGCTAGTAATACAAATTCTATGGATGCAAAGCTTGCAGAACTTTTAAATGCTCCAAAGTATTCAAAAGCTTATAGGGCTGTCAAAGATTTTCTCCCGAAAGCGCGTGTTCAAACTGCTATTGTTTTTGGCGTTATTGGCGGGCTTGCAGGAATTCTCGGCCGAATTATATTTGGCGATAAGGCTGATGTTTAATAATTTGTATAAATATCCCTAATTATATATTCTTCAAGAGATTTTTTTGTTTGCGGTTTTGTTTTCGGATCATTAATTATGATAGAAAAAGCGTAAGTTTTTCCGTTCCTTGATGTAATATAGCCTGCAATAGCACTTACATCGGATAGAGTTCCTGTTTTTGCATATAAATTGTCTTTGAAGTAGAGCATTCTATTTTTAAGAGTTCCTTCTCCTGCTGTTGGAAGGTTATCTTTCAAGAAGGAGTATACTTCTTTTTTTGTTAGAAAATTGCTCATAAAATCAGTTGTCATTATATTATTTTTGGAAACTCCGCTGCCGTCAACGATTTTTATATCGTCATAATTTAGGGAAAGTTTATCAAAATATGTATTAAGCATTTTTTGTGAATTTGCTAAAGAGCCGGTATTGTTGACAAATTTAGCACCTGCAAGTTTGAATACTGTTTCTGCTATAAAATTATTGCTGTTTAGGAGGATTTCACGGATAGCTTTATCTATTGGGTGTTTAACTTCTGCAACAAGATAAATATTTGATGATGGAAGTTTTTTCTGTGCAAAGTTTCCGTAGTAATCCATTTTACTAGATCGTATTGCATCTTCCAGTCTTAGAATAAAATATCTTTTCGGGTGATTTATTGGAATATAGTTTGTAGTTTGTTTATATATTGTCCCCTCAACTTTAAGTATGTCAGGGGAAATACTGTTGTTTCTGCTGATTTCAATATTATTTTCTTTACCTGTTTCTACAAGATTCATAAATGTTGTAGGATAAAATTTTGAAGTATATATTGATGCCGGTGCTCCGAATGTTGTAGGTGAAATAGTTATTCCGATTTTATTTCCGTCAATGTTATATGAACTGAATTTTGGCATAAGCGGGTTAAGATCGTCATCCCATTGCCAGCCTTCTCCCCATTCAGTACTGTCAAAAATATAATCATCAATATATACAGCTTTAGGTGAAATTATTTTCTTTTCTTTTACTGCTTTTTCAAATAAACTGTTTAATCCTGCTGATGTTAAAAACGGATCTGCACCAAGTTTTAATATAAGTTCGTTATTAGTATTTTTGTATAGTTCAGTTGAAAATTCATAATTTTCTCCAAGTTTGTTAATTGATGCAGTAAGTGTTATTAATTTCAAGGTTGATGCAGGCATGGTGGGCTTGTTTTCGTGTAATTTATAAACAGATTTACCTGTTTCAACTTCTTTCACAGAAACAGATACACTGCCTTTGTTTATGCCTGAATCCGCAATAGTTTTATCAATTGCTGATGAAAAAGCTTTTGTTTGTATTAATAATGTTAACGTTAAACTTACTAAAAGAACTAAGATTTTTTTCATTTAATTTCAACCTCATATGATTTTCTTATATCATTTAAACAAGTACATTTATTGCGGAATTCGTACATCGGAGCAAAGTCAAGGGCTGCTGAAAAAGCGCCTTCTTTTTGATCTTTAATTTCTGAAATTGTTTCTCCTTTGTAGTCAATAATTCTTGAGTGACCGATATTCCATTCTCCGTTTTCTATATAGCCGGATTGTGTGAGTGCTACCATATATGTTTGGTTTTCTACTGCTCTGCATCTAGTCATGCATTCCCAAGGAATAGGTTTTTTTAAACCCCAGGCAGCACAATTTATAAACAGGTCAGCTCCGGCTTTCCTATATGCTCTGTATATTTCCGGAAATCTTATGTCATAACATATTGTAAGCCCTGTTTTTGTCCCTTCTATATCAACCATAACAGGATTTTTACCTATTTCTACAAATTTTCCTTCATCACATCCGTAATATGAAAATAAGTGGTTTTTTGAATATAAAGCAACAAGTTCTCCTTTTCTGTTTAATACGGGGCAGGTATTGTAATAATTCTCATTTGATTTAGAAATGAAGCTTCCCCCGACAATCCATGAATTGTAATCCTTTGCAATATCTGAAAGAAGTTTTATTGTTTCGCTTGAGTTAATTTCTTCGGCTGTTTCTCTAAAATGTTTAGGAGACCAGCCGACTGTCCAAACTTCAGGTAAAACAATAATATCTGTACCTTCTTTTATATCTCTTTGAACAAGTGATGATACTTTATCAAAATTTGCTTTTTTATCCCCAATCTTTGAACACATCTGTATTGCAGATATGTTTATTTCTTTTTCTTTTTGTCCCATAATCTTTGTTTTTTAGCCTCGTTATATATTTCAGGTGCATTTGCATCTAAATTTAAAAGTTCAATTTTAATTTTTTCTTTAATTGTTGAAAGTTCTTCATCTGATGCATCAGGTTTTATATATATTGGCTGTCCGTATATATTTAAAATATTGCATTTACCAAAAGGTGTTTTCATCTTATCCCAAGACGGAAGGCTTATAAATGTTTTTTGCGGAGAATACCAGGTAACAGGGATTATCGGAGCTCCAGATAATTGTGCTAATTTGACAGCACCGTTTTTAACTTTATGAAGAGGACCGTGCGGACCGTCAACCATTATTGCAACACTTTCTCCGTTTTTTAATCTTTCAAGCATTTGCATTGTAGATTCCACCGAACCTTTTTTGCCGGAAGAACCCCTTACAACTTTAAATCCCCAGTTTTCACAGACATTAGCTACGATATGACCGTCTATTGAGTTGCTTATTAGAATACTTAAATTCTTTCTGTCTTTAATCCCATGTACAAGAAATTGATTTGCATGCCATAAGGCAAATATACAGGGCGGTTTATCCGGATGATTATGATTTTCTATATGCGTAAATATTTCTTGTAATCTTAAAATTTTATATGCTGCATTTGTTATAATCTTAAGGTTACTGTCATTAATCAATCTTACCATGCTCTAATTATACCATAAAATTGACTTTGTTATTTTATTTATAATTTGCTAAACTTGCACAAATTCTTTTTTGCGGTATGATTATTCCATAAGTATTAAGTAAATAAAGGATGAAAATATGAAAGTAACTTTAGAAAAAGAAAAAGAAAATGTTGTAAAATTAGATATTACTATTCCGGCAAAAGATGCTGCTGATGCTTATAATAAAGCAGTTCATAAAATTTCTCAATATGTAAATATTGACGGTTTCAGAAAAGGTAAAGCTCCTCGCGCAGTTGTTGAAAGACATGTTGGTACAGAAAGAATTAAGCAAGAAGCTATTGAAACATTAATGCCAAAAGCTATTAATCAAGCTGTTGTTGACAATGATTTGGATTTAATAGCTCAACCTTATATTACAAGCTATAATTTTAATATAGGCGAAGATTTGACTGTAACTGCTAAAGCAGAATTAAGACCTGAAGTAACTTTGGGTAAATATAAAGGTTTGACACTTGAAATAAAAGATTCTCCGATAGAAGAAGATGCTATGCAAAAGTCTATTGATAATCTTTTAAATCAACATAGTGAACAAGTTACAGTGATTGACAGACCTACAAAAGATACAGATATCGCAGTTATAGATTTTGAAGGAAGTGCAAACGGCGAAAAAATTCAAGGCGGAGATGCAAAAAATTATCCTCTTGATTTAGGTCATTCTAATTTTATTCCGGGATTTGCCGAACAAATTGTCGGTAAAAATTTGAATGATGAGTTTGATATTAAGGTAACTTTCCCTGAAGATTACCATGATGAAAAATTAAAAGGTCAGCCGGCTACTTTTAAAATTAAAATTAACGAAATTAAAGAAAGAAAAGTCCCTGAACTTAATGATGAATTTGCTCAAAAAGTAGGACCTTTCAAAACAGTTGATGAATTAAAAGCTGATATTCAAAAATATCTTGAATCTCAACGTGAAAGAACAAATAAAATGAATTCTGAAAACGAAGTATTCAAAACTGTTGTAGATGCGGCAAAAGTTGATATTCCTCAATCTATGATTGACAGAGAAGTTGAATCTTTAAAAGAAGAATATAAACAAAGACTTGCAGCTCAAGGTATTAATTGGGATGCACTCGTAAAATCTCAAGGTGAAGATCAATTAGTGAAAAACTTGAATGAAGATGCACTTGTAAGAATTAAAAATTCACTTGTAATTGATAAAATTGCAAAAGAAGAAAATATAAAACTTGAACAAAAAGACGTAGAGAAAAAATTCTCTCAATTAAGTGCAGCTTACGGATTAAAACCTCAAGATTTAATTAAACAATTAGGTCAAAATCCTCAAGTTCTTGCTTCTATTTCACAGCAGGCTTTAAACGATAAAGTTAGAGATTTCTTGAATGAAAATAACAAAGTTGAAATAAAGTAAGAAAAAGAAATAATATATGTGCCGTATTTACAACGGCACATTTTTGATTAATATTATTAAAAGTTGTATAATAAAAATTAATATGTTTGGTAAAATGTATTATCAAGCACGTGATAAAAAGAAAGGGAATTAATCATGAGTTTTGTACCTGTAGTAATAGAACAGTCGAGCAGAGGTGAACGTTCCTTCGATATCTTTTCAAGATTGTTGAGAGAGAGAATTATTTTCTTGGGAACTCCTATTGATGATATGGTTGCAAATTTAATTGTTGCACAATTATTGTTGTTGGATAGTGAAAATCCTGAAAAAGATATTATGCTCTATATAAACAGTCCCGGCGGATCTGTAACTGCAGGATTTGCAATTTATGATACAATGCAGCATATCAGAGCTGATGTTTCTACTATTTGTTTAGGTCAAGCAGCTTCTATGGGAGCATTCCTTTTATCTTCTGGTACAAAAGGTAAACGTATGGCATTGCCTCATTCTCGTGTACTTATTCACCAACCTCTTGGCGGCGCTCAAGGTCAGGCTACCGATATTGAAATTCAAGCTGCTGAAATTATAAGAATTAAAAAATCATTAAATGAAATTCTTGCTTCAAATACAGGTCAGTCAATTAAGAAAATCGAAAAAGATACAGACCGTGATTATATTATGACACCTGCTGAAGCACTTGAATACGGTATGATTGATAAAGTTATTTCAAGAGATGTAATTAAGTAACTAAAGAAAGGATAGGCTTTTATCTTTAATATCTCACGATTTAAAGTTTAGGGTATTAAGTTGTAAGCGATGGTATAAAAATGGTAAAACATGATGACAGTAGATTAAAATGTTCATTTTGCGGGAAGTCACAAGATCAAGTAAAAAAATTGATTGCAGGTCCTGAAGTTTATATTTGCGATGAATGTGTAGAACTCTGTAATCAGATACTTGATGAGGAATTCTTTGAAAACAAAGATAAGGAAAATGGTGATGAGGATTCAAAAGCTGAAGAAAAACCGATCCCAAAACCTCATGAAATAAAGGCTTATCTTGATGAATATATTGTTGGTCAGGATGATGCTAAAAAAGTTTTGTCCGTCGCTGTTTATAATCATTATAAGAGATTAAAACATAATAAGGAAGCTGATTTAAAGGATAATGTAGAAATTCAAAAGTCAAACATTCTTCTAGTAGGTCCTACTGGTTCCGGTAAGACTTTATTGGCTCAAACTCTTGCTAAAATGTTAGATGTACCTTTTGCTGTAGCAGACGCTACTACATTAACAGAAGCAGGATATGTCGGTGATGATGTTGAAAATATATTACTTCGTTTGTATCAAAATGCTGATTTTGATTCTTCAAAGGCAGAGCGAGGAATTATATATATTGATGAAATTGATAAAATTTCAAGAAAATCCGAAAATACATCTATTACACGTGATGTGTCAGGGGAAGGCGTTCAGCAGGCATTGTTAAAAATGATTGAAGGTACTGTTGCGCATGTACCACCTCAGGGCGGAAGAAAACACCCTCATCAAGAATTTATAGAAATTGATACCAGCAATATATTATTTATTGTTGGTGGTGCTTTTGTAGGTTTGGAAAAAATTGTTGAGCGTAGAGCAGGTGAAGGAATTTCTGTAGGATTTGGAGCTAAAGCTCCGATGACTCAAGCTGAAAAAGATGCTGCAGCTGTTAAGATGCTTAAAAAGTTGCAGCCAGAAGATTTGCTTAAATTCGGTTTAATTCCTGAATTTATAGGCCGTGTTCCAATTTATGCAGTTCTTGATGAATTAAATGAAAAAACATTGAAGATGATTTTGACAGAACCGAAAAATGCTGTACTAAAACAATATAAATGTTTATTGGAAATGGACGGTGTTGATTTGGAATTTGAGCAAGAAGCTATTGATTTGATTGCTCAAGAAGCAATTAAACGTAAAACCGGTGCAAGAGCATTACGTTCAATTGTTGAAGAAATCATGCTTGATGTTATGTATGATGTTCCGACTAAAAAAGATATGAACAAATTTGTTGTCACGGCTGATATGGTAAGGAACAGAAAAAATGCTGAGGTAGTGCCTCTGCCGACTTCTGTAAAGGATAAAGAGATAACTGCATAAGTTATAATTACCATGACTAATATAAAAAAAATTTATGAATTTTGTTTTATTATCTTATTATTAGTCTTAATTTTAGCTTCTTTATTCTTTGCTCTGTTTCGACCTATTAATATTTTGTTTAATCCTGAACGATTTGTATGCTCAAGACAAAAAGACAGTTGTATTTATATAAATAGTAAACAAGATAGAGTTTATGATTTGTCTAAAATCCAATCTGCTTCTTGTCAAAAAATTTATCATCCTGGAATTAAGACAGGACATTTTGAAACTTGGTTAAATATTGAAACGGGTAGCGATATTTCAAACAATGAAGTCATTTATAGAACTGGATTTTGTGAAAATCAAGCAAATAAGTTAAATAGTTTTTTAAATTCAGTTGAGGATGAATTTGAAATTAAACAAATTGTAGATAGTTTTCAAATTTCAATTTCTTTATATATACTTGTATTTGCTTTATTTATTGGATCCTTTTTTAAAATTTATTTGTTGAAATAATAAAATATTTTAAGTCTTAACATATTTGTAAAACATGCGGATTTATGAAAAAATATATTTATGACAGAAAATAAAACTTTGATATTAATAGATGGACATGCTTTAGCTTTCAGACAATACTATGCTCTTGAAAGAAGTAACATGAGAACATCTGATGGTACGCCAACTTGGGCTGTATATGGATTTTTTAAAGCAATTTTTGACCTTTTAAAAAACAGTGAATTAAATGCTGATGCTGTAGCTGTTGCTTTTGATGTAAGTCATCGTACGTTTCGTACGGAGACTTATTCTGATTATAAGTGTAATCGGGAAGCTATGCCTGATAATATGCAATTGCAAATGGGATTAATTTATGAGGGGTTAAAGTCTTTTAATATTCCTATTTATACAAAAGAGGGTTTTGAGGCTGATGATGTTATCGGAACTATTTCCAAAAAGGCATGTGAACAGGGACACAAGGTTTTAATTTTGACAGGAGATCAAGATGCTTTTCAGCTTGTTGATAAAGATGGTTGTATAAAAGTTATTTTGCCTTCAAAAGGTGAACTTATTGAATATAATTGGGATAAAATTTATGAAAAATTAGGTGTTTACCCTAATCAGGTAATAGATTATAAAGGTTTGCGCGGGGATGTGTCGGATTGTATTCCTGGAGTCAAGGGAATAGGAGAAAAGACTGCACAAAAGCTTCTTGCAAAATATTCGACTTTAGATAATGTCCTTTCAGATTGTGAAAATATTCCGGAAAAATCTGTCAGAGAAAAAATTTGTGCTGGAAAAGAACAGGCAAAATTAAGTCAATATCTTGCAACTATTGTGCGAGATCTTGATATTGATTTTGATTTTGACAAAGCAAAAATTGATTTGCCTGAGGTTTCTATTGTAACTGAATTTTTGAAAAAAATGCAATTTTATACATTTATCAAAAATATAAATGAAATATTATATTCTTTTGATAAAGTAGATAGAACTATTCAAGAGTCTTTACCGGTAAATAATGACGGAACAATGCAGTTGGGATTTTTTTCAGATGCGGTAAATGAAGAAATTAATAAAAAAAGTGATTTTAAATTTGATAGAAAATTAATTACTGATTCAACTGATTTAGCGCAGATGATTGATGAGTTAAATCAGCAATCTTTAATCGCGTTTAATATTTATGCAGATGTTAAAAATGCTATTAATTCTGATTTGATAGGTATTGCTTTTGCATATAATCCCAATATTTCGGCTGATTCTCAAATAAAATTTAAAGCAGATAATGATATTTTGACAAAAACTTTTTATATTCCGTTAAATCATTCTAATGCGGAAAATCAACTTCTTATTTCTGATGTAATTCACCTGCTGAAACCGGTATTTGAAAATGAAAATATAAAGAAAACTACCCATAATGCAAAAACAGGATTTAATGTTTTAAGGAATTTAGATGTTGATGTAAAAGGAATAATTTTTGATACTGTATTAGCAAGTTATGTCAAGGATCCGCAGCGAAACCATGAACTTGATATTCAAGTTATGGAACAGCTCAATCATGCTGTGCCTGTTTATGCTCCATTTGAAAAAAATAAGAAAAAGCAGATTTCTTTTAAAGATGCTAACCTTGATAGTGTTTTCGATTTTGCATCAGATGAAATCTTTTGTATTCTTGAACTTACTCGTTTTTGGGTTAATAATCTTGATAGCAAAGAATTAGAGCTTACTTATAATGTGGAAGTACCTTTAACATTTGTTCTTGCAGATATGGAATATACCGGTGTCGCTGTCGATGAAAGTTATTTGTACAAATTGACAACATTTATGAATAATCAATTATCTAAGATTGAAGGTAAAATCTTTGAATTGGCAGGTGTTCCGTTTAATATAAATTCTCCTCGTCAGGTTGGAGAAGTTTTGTTTGAGAAAATGGGATTAAAGGCGAAGAAAAAACGCGGTAAAACAAATTATTCAACTAATGCTGCTGTATTGGAAGAACTTGCGGAAGATTATGAGATTGCTCAATTAATTTTGGATTACAGAAAGTTTGCTAAATTAAAATCTACATATACAGAGGCGCTTCCTGCATTAATTGACAGAAAAGATAACAGAATTCACACAACCTATAACCAAACTGTTACTGCGACAGGACGATTATCTTCTTCAAATCCTAATTTACAAAATATTCCGATTAGAACAGAGGAAGGTAACAAGATAAGAAATGCATTTGTTGCCGGTGATAGAGAAAATGGTCTTATGTTATCAGCTGATTATTCACAAATTGAGCTGCGCCTTTTAGCACATATAACTCAGGATAAACACTTATTGGAAGCTTTTAACAGCGGTATTGATGTTCATACATTAACAGCATCAAAAGTATTTGATGTTCCGGTTGATCAAGTAACTAAAGAAATGCGTTATAAATCAAAGGCTGTTAATTTTGGAATTATTTACGGTCAAAGTAAATACGGTCTTGCAAAGGCCTTAAATATCTCAAATGCCGAAGCAGAAACTTTTATAAATAAGTATTTTTCGACATATCCGCGGGTAAAGGCATATATGGAAGCTACTGTTTATCAGGCTGAGGAGAGAGGATATGTTGAAACAATTTTTGGACGTAAAAGATATTTATCAACCGAACTTTCAAGTTCTAACGGAATGATAAGAGAATTTGCAAAACGTGCTGCTATTAATCAGCCAATGCAGGGTACTGCTGCTGATTTGATGAAAATAGCAATGATTGATTTCGCAAAGAAATTAAAAGAGAATAATTTGAAATCAAAAATGATTATGCAGGTTCATGATGAACTTGTTGTTGAAGTTTACAAATCTGAACTTGAAATTGTTACAAAGCTGGTTAAAGAAGCTATGGAGTTAAAACAGCCTTTATCTGTTCCTCTTATAGTTGACGTTAATGTAGGTGAATCATGGAAAGAACAATAAAATTTTTTATTACTTTTTTATTTGTTTTATTTATTTCGCAGATTGCTGCTCAAGCTGATGATTTGTTGCTGAGTACACTTATTACACCGCAAAATATTAATTTTAATATTTGTACAAGAACGTATACTCTTTCTCCTGAAAAATTATTTTATATGGCAATTGCAAGTGCAAATGCCAATAGGTTTACTGTAGAAGAAATTCAGTCGAAAACCGGATATATATTATTTAATGCAGTAAATAAACAATATCTTGCAAGTGTTGTTAAAGTTGATAGTACTCATTCAATGTTAAAAATTACCCCTGTTAATAATAATTACTTCTTTCAGCCCGGTGTTGTGTTGAATTTCTTTAGATATATTGATTTATATGGTGCAACTCCGATTGTAGAATTACCGAAAACTTAAGAATTAAGAGTATCAAATGCTAAATCAATAATTTCTTTAATATTGTAATTTTCTGATTCAAAATTTTCAGTTGAAAGCCAAACTAAATATTCAATATTTCCGGAAGGCCCTTTTATTGATGAAAAAGTAAGTCCTTTAATGTTATATTTTAGATTTTTTGCAAAATTTATAACATTTTGGATAACCTCAAAATGAACTTTTTTATCTCTAACGACTCCGCCTTTTTCAACATTTTCTTTCCCCGCTTCGAATTGCGGTTTTATAAGGCAAATCATTTCATGATATTCAGGATTAAGCAGCTTTTTCAAATTCTCAAGAACCTTAGTTAACGATATAAAAGACAAATCACTTACCAGAAGATCTGCAATCTGATCATTTTTTGAATAAATATCTTGAAAAGAACATATTTTGAGATTTGTCCTTTCTATTGTTTTGACTCTTTTATCTGAACGAATTTTCCAATCTAATTGACCGTAGCCTACATCAACTGCGTACACATATTTTGCTCCGTTTTGTAAAAGACAATCTGTAAATCCGCCTGTTGATGCTCCGGCATCAAAGCAAATTCTTCCCTCAACTTTTACAGGAAATGTATCTAGGGCTTTTTTCAGTTTAAATCCCCCTCTTGAAACAAATGGCATTGATTTAACTTGAATATCATATTCTTTAGCAGGATTAATTTGAAAGCCCGATTTTGTGATATATTCATCATTAATTTTTACATGTCCTGCTAAAATCGCAGCAGCAGCTTTGCTTTTCGTTTCAAAATAACCTAAGTCTGTGAGGTATTTGTCTAATCGTTCTTTCATACTTTTTAGGTTATCAAATAATATTTATAAAATCAATTCTATTTGTAGTAAAATCGTTGTATGATTAAATCTGATACAATAAAAATAGTAAGAGTTGATAATTTTGATAATGATTATATTGAAAAACAATTGATTTTTGTATATTCAAATATTATTCGGTGGGCAATAATTGATTTGAATGAAAAAGATATTATTGTTAGTGTTTCTTATAATATAAATTAATAAATATTAATACAATATTTGCTTTTCAATGTTTTTGATAGTACAATGGTGCTCAATGATGTTGCCGGGTCGGAATTAAAAACCTTACCGGCCGGATTGACGGTGATAGGTTCGCCGGATCCTAAATACAAATTAAGGAGAATTTGAAATGACACCAAGAAACTTTTTATTTACTTCCGAATCAGTTACGGAAGGACACCCCGACAAAGTATGTGATCAGATTTCTGATGCTATTTTGGACGAGTTTTTGACTAAATACCCTCAATCAAGAGTAGCTGCTGAAACTACTGTTACAACTGGTATGGCTCTTGTTTGCGGTGAAATTACTTCTGATTGTTATGTTGATATTCCGTCAGTCGTAAGAAATACTATTAAAAATATCGGTTATTCAGGTGCATCTGGCGGCGGTTTTGATGCTGACACTTGTGCTGTTTTAACAAGTATTGATGAACAGTCTTGCGATATTGCAGGCGGTGTTAACAAAGCTTTTGAAACAAGATCTGATAATGCTGATACTTCAACTTCTGAAACTGAAAATATCGGTGCAGGAGATCAGGGGATTATGTTTGGTTACGCTTGTAACGAAACTCCTGAATTAATGCCTTTGCCTATCAGCTTGGCTCATAAATTATCACATAGATTAGCTCAAGTCAGAAAACAAGGTATTCTTAAATATTTAAGACCTGATGGCAAATCTCAGGTTACTGTTGAATACGTTGACGGGAAACCTTCAAGAATTCATACAGTATTAATTTCAACTCAACATGATCCTGAAATTAACGGTATTTCTGATAATTCAAAAGTTCAGGAAATTATAAAAAACGATATTAAAAAATATGTTATAGACTATATATTTGAAAATGAAGAAATTAAATTAGACAGTGAAACAAAAATTCTGGTAAACCCTTCAGGAAGATTTGTTGTCGGTGGACCTCAGGGGGATGCCGGTTTGACAGGACGTAAGATTATTGTTGATACTTATGGCGGTTATTCTCGTCATGGTGGCGGAGCTTTCTCTGGTAAAGATCCTACAAAAGTTGACAGATCAGCTGCTTATGCATCTCGCTGGGTTGCTAAAAATATTGTTGCTGCAGGTTTAGCTGAAAAATGCGAAATTGAACTTGCGTATGCAATCGGTGTTGCAGAACCTATTTCAATCATGGTTGATACATTCGGAACAGGTAAAATTTCTGATGATGAAATTTCAAAATTAGTTTATAAAAACTTTGATTTAAGACCTGCTGCAATTATTAATCAATTTGATTTACGCGGATTACCTGCTAAAAATGGCGGTAAATTCTATCAATTATTAGCAGCTTACGGTCATATGGGCAGAACTGATATTGATGTACCTTGGGAAAGAACAGATAAGGCTGATGCTTTAAAATCTCAAGTTTGCAGCGGATGTTCTTGCTCTAAATAATTTAAGTCAGGAGAGTTTTTTAACTCTCCTGTTTTTTAGAAAAATTTTTTGAATATTTATATATCAAGTTAGGAGAAAGTTTGATGTTACCTGTTTTACCTTATATGCCTCAAAAAAATGTAATACCTAATCCTGTAACGAGTTTTACTCCAAACAGGTATATGCCTTTATTGATGCCTACAGATGCTGTGCACCCGCAGGCAAGTGTTATTGGAAATGTTATTATCGGCAGAGATGTAAATATTGCACCTTTTGCATCTGTCAGAGGTGATGAAGGTACGCCTATTTATATAGGTCAGGAGTCAAATATTCAAGATGGGGTTGTAATTCATGGGCTTAAAAATGGCAGGGTAAAACATGACGGACAGGAATATTCTGTTTATATTGGGAAAGATACAAGTTTAGCTCATCAATCTCAAGTGCATGGACCTGCAAAAATCGGGGATAATGTTTTTGTGGGAATGCAAGCATTTGTTTATAAATCAGAAATCGGCAATAATGTTGTTATAGAACCTGCTGCGAAAGTAATCGGGGTTAAAGTTGCTGATAACAAATTTGTTCCTGCAGGTGAAGTTGTTAAAACTCAAGAGCAGGCAGATAAATTACCCGAAATTACTGATGATTATGTAAATAAAGATATGAATCATGAAGTTGTTGAAGTTAATAAAGAATTAGCGTATTCATATCCTGCAAATTATTATATGACTAACTTTTGTTAGTATTTAATGTATATCAATTTTTGTTAAATTAAAATCATCTTTTTGTTTGCGGCGTTTAATTAAATAAGCTGCAATTATTGCTGTACAAGGAACGCATATAAGGATTGCAATGCTGCCTGTGATTGCGGATAAAATTTCTGTTGCAACTTGATTGAGGTTAAAAAATTTGTTCATGTCAATATTATTTGATAAAAGTACTAGTGGCAGTGCGCTTCCAAGATAAACCAGTATAAGTGTATTTGACATTGTACCTATAATATCTCGTCCTACATTCATTCCGGATTTACAAAGCTGTTTTATTGAAAGAGTTTTATCTGTTTCATAAATTTCATTAACTGTACTTGCAATTGATACAGCAGTGTCCATTAGTGCTCCCAGCGCACCTATAATCATTGAGGCTGCAAGAATTCCTCTAAAACTTAAATCAGGTCTGGCAGTGTATAAAAAAAGATTTTCTTCACCGGCAAAGCCTGTAAGGTGTGCAAAATATATTGCAAGCATTGAAAGTCCGCCGGCAAATACAAGGCTTATTGAAGTTCCTATAATCGCTGATGAACTTTTGGAATTAAATCCGCCTACAAGATAAATTGTTATTATTGTTGATAATATTCCTGTTAAAACTGCTGATGCAATAGGGCAAAATCCGCTTAGTATCATTGGCATAAGCATGAAAAATACAAGGGTTACTGTTGAAATTATGGAAATAATACTTGTTAAGCCTTTTTTCTTACCTATAAGCAAAAGAAGTGCAAAAAATATACCTGTAAAAATGTATATTTGATTATCACGTTTAATATCAGCAATGAAAAAATCTACATCGTCCGGTGTTGAAACTGTTTCTGAAACAGGTTCTGCATGCAAAACAACTTTATCTCCCTTTGAAAGGGTAATGTCGTATGCGGGATTTCCTGTCAGCATATTATCAATTATTCTTTCTGTTCCTTTAAAATCACCTGTTAAAACTTTAACAGTTACAAGTTGTTTGGTTGTTTCTTCACCTTGATTTAGTTCTTCAGTGTCTTCATATTCGATATTTTCGACAACACCTGTTTGAGAAGGTAAAACAACTTTATTGTCTTCTGTTGCATAACATTGGGTAAAAAATCCAATTATTAAAACAAAAATTATAATTAATTTTTTCATAAAATATCTCCTAACCAAAGATAAATTTACCATAAAAAAATACATATAACATCCGAAATAATTATATCTAATCAGTTAGAATAAACTTTGTTGTTCATTATTATTTGAGTTTTTGTATCCTAGGTGTCTATATGTCTCAGGGGAAACTTTTCTTCCGCGAGGTGTGCGTTGCAACAAGCCTGCCTGAAGCAAGAAGGGTTCACAGACATCTTCAATTGTTCTTACATCTTCTCCTATTGCTGCAGCAATTGTTTCTATACCGACAGGACCGCCGTCATATTTTTCAATAATTAGTCTTAAAAGGCTCCTATCTGTATTATCAAGCCCGAAATTGTCTATTTTTAATATGTCGAGAGATTTGTTTGCTACATCTTCCGTAATTTTGCCGTCGTGTTTTACTAAAGCATAGTCAGAAACTCTTTTGACAAGTCTGTTTGCTATACGAGGAGTGCCGCGTGATCTTTTTGCAATAGCATGTGCTCCTTCTTCTGTTATTTCGATATTTAAAATTTCTGCAGTCCTTTTTATAACTTGCGATAGTTCTTCTTCTGTGTAAAATTCAAGTCTGTGGATAATCCCAAAACGATCGCGTAATGGACCTGAAAGCTCTCCGGCTTTTGTAGTAGCTCCAATCAATGTAAATTTTGGGAGAGGTATTCGTAATGTCTTTACTGTTTGAGATTTGCCTGTTGTCATGTCCAAGAAGAAATCTTCCATTGCGGGGTACAAAATTTCTTCTGCAACTTTATTTAGTCTGTGGATTTCATCAATAAATAGAATTTCTCCGCCTTTTAGTGACATTAAAATCCCGATAATATCTCTCGGACGTTCTAAAGCAGGTGCTGATGTGATTTTTATATCCACTCCCATTTGCCCTGCAATCACACCTGCCAGAGTAGTTTTACCTAATCCCGGTGGGCCGTAAAATAGTAAATGATCAAGCGGAAGCCCTCTTTTTTTAGCCGCGGCAATAGAAATTTTTAATGTTTCTTTTAAGGCAGATTGTCCTATATATGTGTCAAAAGTTTTTGGACGAATACAATTCTCAAAATTTTTATCATTGTCAATGCATTCTGATTTTAAAACCGAATTTTTCTTTTTTTCGGTTATTGTTTTATTTTGAAAATCGTTGTCATCTGCTATTATACTCATTGTTTTTCCTTTATATTTATGATAGCATAAATTTAAATGTTAGGAAAGAATATTAAGAAGGAGATATTATGAAAGTATCAGAACGTTTGGAATTAATCCCGCCTTATTTGTTTGCGGAAATAGACAGAAAAATTGCCGAAGCAAGAGCAAAAGGCATTGATATAATAAGTTTGGGAATTGGTGATCCTGATACTCCGACTTTAGCTCCTGTTGTTGAGGAAATGCACAGAGCAATTGACAATCCTAAAAATCATGATTATCCTCCTTATAATGGTACTGCAAAATTCCGAAAAGGTGCTTGTGATTGGATGAAAAAACGTTTTGGGGTTGAACTTGATCCTGATACTGAAATGCTTGCAAATATCGGTTCAAAAGAAGCTATTGCGCATGTATTTTTAGCTTATGTTGATAAAGGCGATTATACTTTAGTTCCTGATCCAGGGTATCCGGTTTATCACAATGCAACAATTTTTGCAGGCGGAACTCCTTATGAAATGCCTTTGTTGGAAGAAAACGGATATCTTCCGGATTTTGATAAAATTCCTGCTGATATTGCGAAAAAATCTAAAATTATGTTTTTAAATTATCCAAACAATCCGACAGGTGCTGTTGCCGATTTGGATTTTTATAAAAAAGCTGTTGATTTTTGTAAGAAATATGATATTTTATTATGCTCTGATATGGCATATTCTGAAATGACTTATGACGGTTATAAAGCTCCGTCTGTTTTGCAGGTAGAAGGTGCGAAAGATGTAGCTTTGGAATTTTATTCTCATTCAAAATCATACAATATGACAGGATGGAGGGTAGGTTTCGTATGCGGTAATGCTGATGCTGTAAAAGCTCTTGGAACTATTAAAAATAATATTGATTCAGGTACTTTTAAAGCTATTCAAGATGCTGCAGCGGTTGCTTTTAATATTGATCCAAAATATATTGCTGATTTAAATAAAATGTATCAAGAACGCAGAGATGCTGCAGAAGAAGGCTTTAGAGAATTGGGCTGGAATGTAAAACCCGCAAAAGCAACTTTTTATTTGTGGCTTCCTGTACCAAAAGGAATGACATCAGAAGAGTTTGTTACATTAATGCTTGAAAAAGCTCATGTTGTTGTACCTGCAGGAAACGGATACGGAAAATACGGAGAAGGTTATTTCCGTGTTGCACTGACCAAAGATGTTGATACAATAAAAGAATGCATAAGAAGGATGAAAGAAGCAGGTATCAGATACTGCTAAATACTCTTTTTAGAGGAATAAATTACCTTGTGTCATAGTTTACAGAGTGGTATAATTTTATTATGGAATGTCCAAAATGCGGTTATGAAATTGATGATAAAGCAATGGTGTGCCCTAATTGTAAGAAGGTGCTTAAACTTGCCTGTCCGATTTGTAAAACTATTAATACCACAAATACCTGTAAAAAATGCGGGTACGTGATTATTAATAAATGTCATAATTGCGGAAAAATAAATCAGACTATTACTAAAAAATGCAAAAAATGCGGATTTGATAATGAAAAAAGTGTTATTATGAATGAGTCTAACACAGATGATTTTGTAATGCTTACTATTGATTTCCCAAATATTAATGATATAAAAAATGTGTTTGGTTCTGCAAAACTTTTGAATAAATTTAAGGTAAATCTGGATAAACTTATTTTTGACTATACTAAATCAATCGGTTTGCGCAGACAAATTATCGGAAAAACTTATGTAATTAGATTTGATAAAGATTATACATTTAACAGTTCAGCTTCTTCTGCCGTAAAGGCTGCAATTGACTTATTAAATAGTATAACTGCTATGAATTGTAAGTTAACCCGCAGAAAAAATGCAACTGTTCGTTGTAATATGTTTCTTTTAAAACGTAATATTGATGATGATCCGTATAATTTAGATTCAGGATATAATATAAATCTTTTAAATCAAGTAACTAATGTAAAAGATGATAAAATTTTAAATACTTTTCAGGTGCTGACTGATGATAATGTAACTGATGCAATCAGCGGTGATTATAAGGTTTCACCTTTAAATTCTGTTATGGTCGGCGATAATATGACAATGTTTTACGAAGTTGATTTGAGAGAATTTGTTAAGATTGAATATCCTGAAGATGAAGAAGAACAAGAAATAGAAATCCCGAATTTTGTTCAAAATATGCTTGTTGAACAAGACAAAATTGATGGAAATGCTTTGAATAATTTGGACCCTCAGGGTGATCCTGATGCAATATATGATATTGAAACAATAAATTTTGATGAAATTAATTGTGAGTTTATCAGAACTGAAAATACTGATGTGTTATATCATATATTAAATAAATTCCAAAATATTCCGAAAGGGATTGTTGCAATAAAAACTGCTGAGATGTATAAGCCTTATACTATTAAAGTTTTAAATACTGCGGCAAGCACTGGTCAATTTAATAATATTATTTCTCTTACTTGTTATGATGAGATGAAATATTCTCCGTATTCTTTTTTTAGAGAACTCGTTTCTGCAATTTTTGAATATACAGTTTCGCAAAAATTGTTTTCTATGAATGATTTTTCAATGTTTTCTTCTGTTGATCCTGACGGACTTATAAAAGATTTAATTACTTTGCAAAAGCGTAATGATGGTGATAATATCGATACAAGGCATATTTATTTTGAGATTTTTTTAACACTTTTGCAAATAATTCCTAAAACTTTAATATTTATTGAAGATTTTGATAAAATTGATTCAAGCTCTTATGATATTTTGAAATATTTATTTGAGGCTTTTGAACAACTTGATATCAGCTTTTTAGTATCTTATGATAAATCTTTCTCACTTCATAAGGATTGTCATTTTTTACTTGCTAAACCTTATTACACAGAAATAACTTTAAAACCTACTCCTTTTGAAAAACTTATTGAAGAAAATAAAATTTATTATAGAAATATATTAAATAATTTTTATTTTCAAAGAGTTGCAAAATATGCTTGCGGGAGCAGTTTGTTTATTGATATAGCAATGCAATATTTGATTGAATCGGGTGTATTTGCAGCAGATGATGACAGTATTGAAATGGTTAATCCGAAAACTATTATAATTCCTTCTAATTTGGATAAGTTAGTTGCAAGAAGATTAAATCTTTTACAAGATGATTCTGATACCATGAAGTTTTTAACTTCAATTGTGCTGCTCGGAACTCGTGTTGATATGGCTTCTGTTAATGCTTTAGGGTATCAAAATCAAAGTGAAATTATAGAGAAACTCTCAAATATGGGATTTATATATGAGTATAATAATTGTATTTATTTCCCGAATTATAATCTTTTGAGAGATAATCTTCTGACAACTGTAAGTAAAATTTATTTAACTGATGTAGCTAAAGATTTGTTTGAAAAAATCTTTGATGATACAATGCCAAGCCCTGTCAAGGCTTACTTGTACGGACTGTTGGGGAATACTGATGAAGAACGTTTTCAGTGGGAACAGTTAGCGGAAATCGATCTTTCTCTTGGAGATTATAGCGCTTATTTAAATTGTACTGATAAAATACTTGAGCTGCTAGATAAAAATACTAATCCTGAACAGCAGGAGCGATTAGATGAATACAAACAAAATTTATATAAAAATATTGCTCAAAATTTATACGATTATGTGCCCGTAAAAACGTCCGCTATTGCATTGAGTGCTTTGGAAAATCTCGAAAAATCAAATGATTCGGAACAAATTATTTTATTATGCAATAAGATGATAAACGGTGCTTTGTTTATGGGCAATTATAACCATGCTCTTGAATTAACCCATAAGGTTTTGTCATTGCTTCCTCCGTCTTCGTTAAATCCAAATGACCCAAATTTCAACAGTTATTTCTTTTTAATGTCTGTTATTCATATTCAAATCCTGTTTAATATAGGTGCTCTTGGCGATTGTTTGGATATCGGTTATAAAGTTTTGAATGTTATTAATAATGATTCTATAAATATACTTAAGCCGGATTATATGTCAGAAGATGATTTTCGCTCATTGATAATTGATTCTGCAGGTTATGTTGCTTTGGCTAATGTTTTATTATTATGTGGTAATGTTGATGAGTTTTTAAAGATTTTGCGCGCAGAAATAGACTTTGTACCTGAATCTTATAATCTTTTTGTTGTGTTGCAAAATATAATTCATGGTCAAGCTGTTAAGAAATTTTCTGTCAATATTTCAGAAAACGATCGTTTTGGTAATGTTATTTTATCCTTGATAAATGCATTTGTTAATTTTGACGGTAATTATAATTTATTTGCTGAAAATATTTATAAAGCTAAGATCGCTGCAAAATATTGTAAACTTCATCAATTAGAATTATTTGCTGATCTTATGATAGGTTACTCATATATGGAATTGGGTTCATTTAAGAAAGCTGATTCTATTATTTATAAAATTATTAAAGAAACGAATAATAACGGAATGACAACATTATTGTATGTTGCTTGGTATGTAATGAGTTTACTTCATTTGAAGCAGAACAAGTATGAGGTTGCATTCGGAATTATTAATAATTCTCTTATTCAGTTAGAGAAAAATAATACAACAAGTGAATATCTCCTTATGTTATTTAAGTATAATATGTATAAAGTAATGATGTTTAAAAAGCAGTTTGACAAGGCTGATATTTGTATTGCTCAAGCTAATTATGTTGCTCAAAAATACGGTATTAATTTTAAATTTGATACTGATTCAAATCATTATGTCGCTATTGAAGAAGATGAAAATGATGAGGTTAGTTTGGAAGATGCGGCAAATATATTTGGAGATTCTGTTGAATTACAAGATAATAATGGTTAGGAAGTGAGGTAGTATGAAGATATTATTCGCATCTGTTGAAGTTGCTCCTTTTTCAAAGGCTGGCGGGTTAGCTGATGTTGTTGGAAGTTTGCCAAAATTTTTAGAAAAAGATGCACAAATTGCTATTTTTACGCCATTACACGGGTGTATAGATGTGAATAAATGGGGAATTAAAGAAATTGAAAATTCTTCATTATGGCTTACTTTTAACGGAATGGGGCACAGATTCAGACTATTTATGTGCAAGCTTCCAGGGACTGATATTAATGTATTTTTTGTTCATAATGATTGGTATTTTACTTGTTTTAAAGAAGTTTATCCAAAATGGCTTGATACAAAATATGAACATGAAAGGTATATTGCATTTTCTCTTGCGACTATGGAATATGCTAAATTATTAAATTTTAAAGCTGACATAATTCATGCTAATGATTGGCACACTGCTATGATTCCGGTTTATCTTCACAGTAACTACAGATTTGATGATTACTGGAAAAATACTAAATGTGTTTTTGAAATTCATAATCTTGCATATCAAGGTGTTTGGTTTGAAGATGTTCTTGATTTCGCAAATATGAGAAAAGATATTGTATACAATGAATGGGGAGTTGAACATTACGGCAAAGTTAATTGGATGAAAGGTGCTATTAATTATGCAGATAAAGTAATTGCTGTTTCTCCGACTTATGCAAAAGAAATATTGACAGGTGAGTACGGTGAGGGTATGGATTATACTCTTCGTATGAATCAACAAAAACTTGTCGGAATTTTAAACGGAATTGATTATGATGTTTTTAACCCGAAAACTGATAAATCTATTGTAAAAAATTATGATCTAAAATCATTAAAATATAAAGAAGAAAATAAAAAGAAAGTTTGTGAAGAATTCGGCTTAAAATATAATTCTGATAGACCTATGTATGCAATGATATCTCGTCTTGTCGGACAAAAAGGAATTGATTTAATAAGACAAGCAGAATCGGAATTAAAGAGTTTGAATGCTGATTTTGTTTTTTTAGGAACCGGAGAGAAAGATTATGAAAATCTTTTAATATGGTTATCTAATAATTCTTCAAATATCAGAGCATATATTGGTTATCGTGGAGATTTAGCTAATCAAATTTATGCAGGAAGTGATTTTTATTTAATGCCTTCAAGGTTCGAACCTTGCGGTTTAAGTCAATTAATCGCAATGAGGTATGGCTCATTACCTATTGTAAGAGCAACAGGCGGGCTTGAAGATACAGTGACCGGATATCCTTTAAATGATTCTGACGGTTTCAAATTCTGGGGGTATTCTGGTTGGGATATGATGCAGGCAATTTATTGCTCATTAGGTGTTTATCAAGATAAGTACACATTTAATGCAATGAGAAAATCTGCAATGGAAGCTGATTTCTCTTGGGGTAGAAGTTCGCAAAAATATTTGAATTTATATAAAGAATTAATTTGACT
>CALURI010000008.1 GCA_944323135.1 Candidatus Gastranaerophilales bacterium | reverse complement strand
TGGGGGTTTAGCTCAGCTGGTAGAGCACCTGCTTTGCACGCAGGGGGTCAGGAGTTCGAATCTCCTAACCTCCACCATTAAAATTCAGAGGCTTGTGATAGCCATTCCTTTAATGCCAATTTTGCCGCACCGTGCAGACCTTAGCGGATTCAAGAGAATTTCTTTGTTGTGATTTTTAGAGAATTTTATCAAGCTTGCATCAAAATTCTCTTTGGGCAAATAAAAAGAGTCCTTTTTGAAATATATATACAGAGCTGTTTTTAGTAAGTTTGGACAAAAGCTCGACTTTTACCATCCTGAGATAAATAAAAATTATAAACTAATGTCTATCTGGAGAAACTATCAAGGTATTAAATTATGAAAAAAATAATCTTAACAATAGCACTATGTGTTATAGCTTTATACGGGAATTATTTCGCTTATGCAAAAGAATTTTTAAATAAAATTAATGATACCCACTTTATAAATGGCGGATATTTAGATTATGATTTAAACTCTTATAAGTATAACAAAAAATATGATACTTATTCTATAGATGTAATGGAAGAATTAGATCCCGGCGGAGATATCGAAAATATTAAATGTCCGTATGGTGAAGGATATATAACACATGTTATATCGTCAACAAAATATTCTCCAACGCATAAGTTTTTCAAGGCTAAATATAAAGGTTTTATGTGTTCTGTTGGAGAGTATGAATATGAGAATTCAAGGCCAACTGAATTTCATTATAATTATAAAGGAGTATATTATGATAATAACTCATCTATAATTCCTAATTTTAATATGGATTATTTTGAAAATCTAAAAACGGAAATCAACAATCCAAATGAGTATAATTATTTTGGTTTCGTCAGAAATATTAAAAACCTATTTTAATATACTTGCCTGGATCCACGGCCTTTCCTTGAAAATTACCCTCTCTAATTGTTATATGTAGATGAGGGCCGCTGGATGTCCCTGTGTTACCTGACTTTGCAATAACTTGTCCCTGTTTAACAGTTTGTCCGTAGGATACATTCCAGGATGAAATATGTCCATATTCACTAGTTACTTTTATTCCGTTTATAATTCCATGATCTATTGCTACCCAATTCCCATATCCTCTAGCGGGACCAACTGCAATCACTTTGCCGTCTGCTATCGTACTAACGGGAGTCCCAACAGAAACCCCAATATCCCAACCATTATGATATTCACTAGCACCAGGAACAGGAGCAACTCGTTTACCAAATCCACTTGTAATAGGTCCATTGCAAGGCTTTATCCATCTTTGCGATTGTGGAGTATTTTTAGGTGCATGATTTGGTTGTGGTGATTGAGATTTAGATGTAGATTGAGATGTTGGATTTTGAGAAGGAATTTTATTAGTATCATTATTTTCTTCTTTTACTCTTTCAAAATCACTGTTTGAACTTGTATCTTCTACAATTTCAACAGTACATTTGCAATTTGGGTGAGGTCTTTCTGGAACTTCATCGTAAAAATCAAATTCTTTGCCATCTAAAGATTTGCATACATCACATGTATTCTCGCTATTTTCAGAGTGCCAAATATATTTGTTATAACTAATACCGCCCTTCAAAAGAATAGTTTCAATATTTTCTTTTTCTTCCTGAGCATCCTGATCATAATTATTTTCATTCAGGTTTTTATATCGCTGCAAGGATCTTGCAATATTTTGTAAATCAGTAAATTTTTTCAAAATTTTATTTTTGTCTTTTTGATTAAAAACAGGATTTGAATGATTTTTTAATAAATTTTCTTGTGATTTAGATACGTTATTTAGTGTTATCTCTAATTGACTACTATTTTTCAATGCTTGTAAAATTTTTTCTTTCAACTTTGCCATTTATATTTCTTCCTTATTATTGTACCGATATATTTGTATTAAATTTTTTAGTCGGCTGCTGTAAATTTTTAAAACATTTGTATTATAACAATTATTTAAATTGCTTACTAGACAGTGTTTTCATCTACCTTTTAATAGTAGTTGACATGAAAATCCATACGGCGACATGTTTTAAGACAGATTTAACAGATAAAAATAATAAAATTTACAAAATTTTTGTAAAAATTTTGTTTTACAAATAATGTGTCAAATTGATACAAAAATTACCAGAAATACTTGATATTACTACAACATAGAGTAATATTGTAAATAGGATAAAATACATAATGGGAAAATCTTGGACATTATTTCGACTTCTTATACAAATATCTTGACAATCAGATAAGAATAATATACTATTAGGTCATATTAGGTCTAATCAGGTATTGTTATGCTTGGAAATTTTGATATCAAAATAAACAACCAAATGCTCACTATCATCTCTGAAATAGATGAATTTAAGGGAAGTTGGAAATTACTGGGACAAATGGCACCTGAAAAATTACAGGCTTTGAAAAAAGTTGCAACGATTGAAAGCGTTGGTTCTTCGAACAGAATTGAAGGTAACAAACTTTCAGATAAACAAGTTGAAGAACTTTTATCAAGAATTAATAAACAATCTTTTGCTAACCGTGACGAGGAAGAAGTTGCCGGATACGCAAAACTTGCGGATACAATTTTTGAAGATTGGGAAGTAATTCCACTGTCCGAAAATTATATAAAGCAGCTGCATAAAATTTTATTGGAGTATTCTTCAAAAGATGAAAAACACAAAGGAGAATACAAGAAAATTTCGAACGCTGTTGCTGCCTATGATAGCAATGGTAAAGAGCTTGGAGTTGTTTTTGAAACGACAACGCCTTTTGAAACACCTTTAAAAATGCAAGAACTTATTGAATGGACTAATAAAAATTTGGCTGATAGATTTTCTCATCCGTTAATTGTTATTGGAATTTTTGTTGTTAACTTTCTTGCAATCCATCCGTTTCAGGATGGAAATGGCAGACTTTCAAGAGCGTTAACCAATCTATTATTGCTCAAATCCGGTTACGCTTATGTTCCTTATAGTTCTACTGAGTCAATAATTGAAGATAATAAAGAGGGATATTATAGAGCTTTAAGGCAAACACAAACTACTTTAAATTCTGAGCCAAATTACGAACCATGGTTAATGTTTTTCTTGAAAACTTTGCAAAAGCAAAAAATCAGATTAGAGTACAAATTAGAACATACTGAAATTAAAAAACTTTCAAATCTTGATTTACCTGAAGTGTCTGCAAAAATTATGGAAGTTTTTGAAAAAAAAGATCGTGCAACAATTTCAGAACTATCTGAAATGACAGGTACAAATATTAATACAATCAAAAAACACCTCGCGAATCTTGTTGAAAATAATTATCTGATAAAACACGGTAAAACACGTGGTGCATGGTATACAAAAAATTAAATTATGTCCAATTGATAAGTTTATCTTGGAATGCTTGATATTACTAGAATATAGAGCAATACTCTAAATAGGATAAAATACATAATGGGAAAATCTTGGACATCGTTTCGACTTCTTGTTCGCTCCACCATTAAAATTCAGAAACCTTTTATGTCCGTGGCTTCAATAGCTTTTTCCCTGTACTGTGCGGGCTTTCGCTGATTTAAGAGAATTTACTCCTTTCGATTTTTAAAGAATTTTATCACGCTTGCACCAAAATTCTCTTTGGGCAAATAAAAAGAGTCCTTTTTAAAATTTAATTAAAATATATCCTTAAACCTAATAGGATATTTTTTGATTTTAATTTTCTGTCACTTAAAAACTGATTGCTACCAGTAAAAACTACACGATAGCGCTTATTTAAAATTATGATATAAACATCATATTAATTAAACTAAAAATATTTTATATATCATTATAACCAGAAGAAATATATTTATAAATAACAAAAGAAACAAAAATAATTTAATTTTTGCATAGGCACTTAATATATCATCAAATCCATGTGATAAAGTCTTAATTGTTTTTTCATTAACTTCAATAATACTTTTTAACAAATTTTTTTCGCAGATTTCGATATTTGTCTTATTTCTATCTGAAATATCATTTAATTGTGCAGGAAATTTCAATGCGGTTTCTTTTAAGTCCAAAATATTTGTCTTTATTGCATTATTTAAATCAGAAAATTGTTCATTATATTTATTTAAGTGTGCTAAGTTTTCTTCAAAAGAACTATTAATTTCCATATGTCTATTGGCAATTGCTTCTAAAGTCTCAAAAGTTTTAGAAATGCCCTGTATAGAATTAGTTGTTTCTTTTAATTTTTGTATCTCATTTAATAAATAATTATTATAGTTTTCCATATACACCTCTATTTCATAATTTTTTCCATAATACCATTTAATGATTTATTTGCATAGTGTATTAATAAATAATTTGTGTAACTATCTTTCAAAAATTTGTTTACCGGAATTAAATATTTTTTTATATCAAAATATTTAAATAAAATCTTTGCAAGTAGACATTTAATAGAATCATCATTTACTTGTTGACAAATTTTTAAAATATTTATTAAAATATATTGTTCCATTTTGGGATTATTTAACTTTGATATTTGTGACAATGCTTTTTCAAATCTGGCTTGACCATCAGCATTATTAAATTCATTCAAAATGAATCGAACTATACCAGAAATCATGTCAAGAGCTACATTGTTAGGATATTCTTCTAAAAGACGCATTAAAATATTTTTTAATTCTACAATTTCATCATACGGTTTTAATTTGTCGGTTCTTTTATTTGATATGTCATAAACATAAAATAACTCAAAAACTTTTTGAAAATTTCTTGGATTTTCTGATAAATAGAGCATTTTATGTGTTGCTTCATTTACAGTAAAATAACCTTCAATATCTTGTTTAAAATCAGATGATACAACTTCTTCACGTTCACCATTTTGAATTCTTTCTATATATTTTTCACAAGCTTCATATACATTCTTTAAAGATTGTCTGCGATAACCGACAAATTTATCAAACGTCCATTCTAATAATATTTCAAGATATTTATCAAAAAATTCAGATTTTTTGTTTAAAATTTTCGCATATTTTTCGTAATCTTGGTTATTATTAAGATTTGCAAAATCAAAATTAGCATCGTATTTTTGGATTTGGGTCTGACATGAATTTTTTATTTGTTCTACTGATAAATCTTCTTTATAATCGACTTCAATAGCATATGCTTTATAGTCAATCGTCCAGTCTTTAATTATTCCTAATTGGTATAATCTGTATAGTAGTTTTTCTACAAAATTTATATCAACATATGAACCGTTAAAAATATTCTTTGGTAGGCGATTACAATAAATTATTTTTTCCTTTGAGTCCTTTAACATATTATTTATTGTTTTAATTTTCAAAATTTCATCTTTTGTAGAAATAAAATTATCTTGTAGAAAATATAATTGTCTTTTTATATCCTGGGATAAAGTCCCTTTCTTAGAGGAAATTTCTTTTAATATTTCTTTAGAACAGTTTAAATTCCAAACATTTTCTAATTTTTCTGAATCATTTTCTTTGGAAAATAAAATATAACATTGAGCTTTATTTGTACCTTTAAAAATCTGTTTTGCTCGTCCAGCTCTACCTGCTTCCTGATATAAAGCTTCTAAGGAGCTGGGAATTCCGTAATGAAAGGTGTACTTAATATTATTTTTATTTACTCCCATGCCAAATGCTTTCGTCGCAACCAAAAATTTAAATTCATTATTTTTAAAACCGTCTTGAATATTTATTTTATCTGTATCGTCCATTTTTCCTGAATAAAATTCAATATTTTCATTTTGTATCTCTTTTCTTAAAAAATTACATACACCAATACAGCCAAAATCATATTGTGATGCATAAGGTGTAAAAATTAGTGTTGCATAATTTTCGTCCAGAGTTTTTATATTTTTTATTTTTTCAATTAAAACCTTTTGCGTTTTCCTTGTTGAATCAATAACATGAAATTCTAATTCATCTCTTGCATAACTCAATGGTGTTTTTACGTTTGTTTCATTGGTAATTCCAAAAGCCAATTTTAAATCTTTTAGCACAGACAAAGATGCAGTTGCAGTTAAAGCAATAAAAGTAATATCTTTATTACAATGGCTGCGAATGGTATCAACTAAAGTTAAATATGAGGTTCTGAAGTCATGACCCCATTCTGATAAACAATGTGCCTCATCAACAACTGCATATGAGATTACAGGTAATTTTTTCAATTTTGCCCGAAAATCTTTATTTTGAAATCTTTCCGGAGATATAAACAAATAAAAATATTTTCTATTTGAAAAATTTTTTAATATTTCTGTTTTTTCATTAGCAGTCTTGTTACTATTAATACATTCTGCTCTTGTAAAATAAAAATTATTTAATTCCGTAATTTGATCCTGCATTAGTGAAATAATTGGAGAAACAATAAAACTTGGAGCAGGTTGAAGTATACTCGCTAATTGATAGCATAAAGATTTTCCAGAACCTGTAGGCAAGAGTCCTATAGTATCATTTCGCATTAAAACATTTTTAATTATTGCATATTGTCCTTCTCTGAAATCTAAATTTTTAAAATCTAATGTTTCATCTGTCTGTAAAAATAAGTTCCACATTAAATATTTTATAATTTTTTTTGATATTTTATCGCTATCCTTGTCGAATTTATATTTAACCAAATTTGCAGTTTCTACTTCATAATGATCTACAGGTACCAGTTTCTGCTTTTTATTGTCAGAATAGTCAACATTTGTAAATGTTTTATAGGTGTCAATATAATCAGTTCTGACAAAATAAATATCAGGATATCTTTCATTCACATCCGAATATCTTTGGAATAAACTAAAATCTATTTTGATAGTATCATTAGAAGAAAATTTATCTATATTGTTTACAGGTTTTATATTTACAAAAGGTCGTTTAAATTGAATATTCTGTAGTTTCAAAATACATGCAAACCAAATAAAAAGATCCTGAATTGCAAATTTTAATGATTTTTCACTGTTTTCGTTATTATCAAAAAGTTCTATATCCCAACAATTTTGTTCTAATGATAATTTACCATACTTCAATAACTCTAATATTAAAATTTGATAACGCATAATCATAGTAGCATTTATTATTGGAGAATCCAGATTATATTTAGAATTAAATGCATCTTTATATAAAGTTAAAATTTTATGTTGTAACAGGTATTCTTTTAATTCAATTTTTACAGATGCCAGCTTGTTAGGATTGTTTATATCTGTTGTTGATATTCTTACAGTCTTAATTCCATGTTTATAAAGATAATCATCTCTTCTTTTATCTAAATCATCTTGAATATTATTTTTATGCTGACTGCCATCAATCTCAATAACCAAATATGCTTGTGGAAAGTAAAAATCAACGCGTTGATTTACAAATTCTTTTATATACTCCTGTGTGATATCAGATATTAATACTTCAGGTAAGATAAGATTTTTAATAAATTTACAATCATTTTCTAAAATTTTATCTAAGATATTTTCAAAAAAATATTTTGCAGGATTATAAACGGAATCATTTGAACCTTTAATCATACGTTCCCAATGATTTATTTTTTTTGAAATTAGTACTAATGGTTTTTTAAAATCAGAAAACCTTTGTATAGATCCTATACCCTTCTGTAAAAAGGATGACATCAAAGTGGGTTTTCCTCGTTGCAAAATATTTTTTACTATGCATATAGAGGAATAATATTTTGAATTTTTGCATTCATTCCCATCTAAATTTTGTATAACGAAATTATGGTTTGTATGTGCATAATTTGCAGTATATTTTTTTATTTTTTGTCGCATTTTAACCTCTCCACACATGCCCATAAAACGGTCGTTAGCTCCGAATCCTTTAATTTTATAACTTACAAATTAACAAAAGTTTACAATAAGCAACTCCAATACAATAAATTTCATAAAATACATAATAGAAAATCTTGAACATTTTTTAGACTTCTTGGTCGCTCCACCATTAAAATTCAGAGACCTTTTATAGTAGCTTTCTCCGTAGTATTTTACAAGCACAGTGTTCGATTTCGATAATTTAAAAGAATTTACGCTACTTATGCAAAATCCTCTTTCTGGAAATAAATAGAGTCCTTTTTGAACGAATTATACTTTTATTATAATATTAATATTATTTTAAATATTAAATTTTATAAATTCCGAAAGGGCTATTAATGAAATTAGACTATAATTTTATAAAACAAATATTGCTTGTTATGGAAGAATATGATTCACATGAAATTGAATGTAATGAATTAATGCAAACAGTAGGCGTTATAGATAATAAAAGGATTATTAATGAAAAGTTAATAGAAAAATTTATTGGTCATATAAAGATATTGGGTGATAAATATTTCATTGAAAGTAGTGATACAAAAGGGAACTATGGTTTTGCGAAAGGAGCACATGGAGATTATGTAATTTCGAATCCAAATTATCGAATAACCGCTCAAGGATATGAGTTTCTTGATGTATTAAAAAATGACACAGTTTTAAATAAAATTAAAAATTTTGCAATTTCTAACGCATGGGAAATAGGAAAACAATTACTTGTTCAATATGCTATTGGACAAGTAAAATAAAAAATTACAAAACTGACTTTTCTGCCATATCAATCAACTTCTTCACATTCAATTCAGGATCTTGGGTTCCATTCATTATACTTTCGATTATATCTGGTGGTAGAAATCTTAATTTTCTAAGACGTTTGTTATTCCCGTTACGAGCTTCTGGCGGCAATCGTCTTTCCGCTCCAAGTTTGTTGTACCAAAAACTTTTTACTATAGCCTGAATTAATCTCATATCATAATTTGCTTTCCCAGGAATTATAATCTTATTCTGCCGTTGTGGAGTTAATGAAATTTGTACGGCAATTTGATTCGTTATCAGTTGCTCATTTCCTTCTGGATATTTAAACTCTGCATTAAAAGCCATTGTCGCAAAATATTTAATAATATAATCTATGTCATAACTAATTGTTATAAAATATAAATGTAAGTCAATACGTTTAACCGCTGTTCTTAAAAAGCTCTTATCCGGTTCATAAGTCTTCATTTGTTCTAACATTAATTTCTGCTGTTCGACTGAGTAACTTTCAAGATATTCCTGCATTTTATGTGTATTTTTTAATAATTTTACAAAATCATTTTGTACAAAATTCTCAATCTCTCCCGCTGAAATTTTTGTAATTTCTCCTCTTTCGTGGTCTGGAGGATCTTTAATTGCCTGACTTACATAATATCTATATTGTTTCCCTTTTCCGTTACTATAAGAAGGTGACATCTTGTTTCCTTTGTCATCATACAATAATCCTGCAAGAAGCGAGCCGGTTTTAGCATTTGTTGAATGTTTTCTTTTAACAGCATTTGCTTTTAAGAGATTTTGAACATTTTTGAATAATTCTTCAGATAAAATTGGCTCATGTTGGCCGTTATATTCCTTATTTTTATGAACAATTTTGCCAAGATAAACTTTATTTGAAAGTATATGATATAAGCTGCCTTTGGCTAACTCTTTTCCCGACCTTGTGAGAATTTTTTGTTCAGCAAGATATTTTTTCAACTTAAGTACATTTTTTATCTCAAGATATGATTCATAAATTATTCGAACATTATCTGCATAAGGCTGTTGCGGGTGTAGCATGTGATGTTCGTCTTTTTCATATCCATAAGGACAAGCCCCGGATAGCCAAAGACCTTTCTTTCGAGAAGCCTCAAATTTATCTCTTATCCTTTCCCCTGTTACCTCACGTTCAAATTGTGCAAAAGATAACAGAATATTCAAGGTTAATCGTCCCATTGAAGTCGTTGTATTAAAATGCTGAGTAATTGAGACAAACGATGCATTATGATTATCAAAAATATCAATAATTTTTGAAAAATCCATAAGTGATCGGGTTAAACGGTCAACTTTATAAACAACTACAATATCAATTTCATCATTTTCTATATCTTTTAGTAATTCTTTAAATGCCGGTCTTTCCATTGTACCGCCTGAATACCCGCCATCGTTATATTGCTTTTCTAATAGTATCCAGCCCTCATGCATTTGAGATTTTATGTAAGCTTCACATGCTTCTCTTTGGGCATCAAGCGAGTTAAAATCTTGTTCCAATCCTTCTTCTGTTGATTTTCTGGTATATATAGCACATCTAATTTTCTTTTGCATCATGCCACCCCGAAAAATTTCTTGCCATTCCAACGAGTACCAGTAATTTCATTGGCTATTGCAGATAAACTTTTGTACTTTTTGCCATTATATTCATAACCATTTTGAATTACTGTTACCGAGTATCGCTTACCTTTAAACTCACGAACCAATTTTGTTCCGTCTGTAATTGATAAAATTTTAAGAGATTTCTCGGTTTGTTGAGTTTTATCATATTGTTCAACTAGCTTATCAATTTTACGTTGAATTTGTGTTGGCAATGAGCCATATTTCTCTTCCCAAGCCTTGGTGCGTTTTTCAAAAATATTTAAAGCCATGTGAATACCTTTTTGTTCTGCTTACTTACATAAATCGCTCTAGTTACAAATGAAATCAAGCCCATTGACACAATTGTTATCATTAAAGCTCAATAAAATAGCCATCTTCCTTGTCTGGCTTTGTTATTAATATGTACTTATTGTAGATTCTTACATCTGCAGTTTTATTTTCAGGATCTAAATTTTGTACCTCAGTAAGTACACCAATAAGTTCTTCTAAATTTGCCATAATAAACTCCTTTCAAGTTCTGTACTTATATACATCACTTAAAAGGAGTTTATATCAAGCCTTCAAACACAAAACTTATCGTGTTATAAATCACCAGATAAGTAATCTTCATCTAATTTTTTTATTACAAAAGTTCTTTTTACTTGAACTCCAAGATTATATTTAATCATTAGATTTGTAAGCTCATCTCCATCGATAAGTCGTATAATTTTATTTTTTGCAGCCGCAGCTTTTTGCTGAGCTTTTTCTCCAAAATAACTGGTTGTAATAAAAACACCTTTATTAGTATCAGAACAATCAAGTGCTCCAACAAAATTTTGAATTTCTCTTTCATTTACCTTATTTTCTGAATATCTTTTGGCTTGAAGATAAATTTTACCCAATCCAAGTTCATCTTCGTTTATAATCCCATCGATGCCTCCGTCATGACTTAACTTTGTCATAGAACCGACACCGTAATTCATTTTTTCCATCAAGTCAATAACTATTCGTTCAAAACGTACAGGATCAATTTTCTTTAAATTATCCAATAAATCTTGTTTTAGAGAATTTAAATATTCATTTTCTGCAACTTCAAAAATCTCATCAGGAGTATGTGAGTCTGTTAAAACTTCTTGATCTTTATTTGCAGTTATATCATTTTCTGTATTATTTTTAAACTGATTAAATTGTTCAAATTGTGACAAAAATTTATTATCAATTTTCTCAGGTTTATTAGTCATTACATTTTTTCCAGTTTCTGTAATTTGCATAACACCACGAGACGGGTATTCTAATAAACCTGCTTTTTTCAGGTAAGTTCTTGCCCAACCAGCTCTGTTGTAATATGTTTGTTGATTACCGCTAGGTAGCATTTCCTGCATATCTTCTTCTGTTAGATTTAATATTTTTGCTACAGCCTGAGCGACTTCACTGTTTTTATGAACTTGACCATCTGCAATAACTTCTAACGTAGGAAGCATAAATTCTTGATAATTTGGAATAGCCATTCTAAACTCCTTTTTTCTAATTGTAGCGAATGATAACAATTGTGTCAATGGACTTGATTTTGCTTGCAACTAGAGCGATTTATGTAAGTACAAGGAGGAACGACTTATGGATATCGCATTCGGAACAAAGATTTTAAACCGCAAGACAAATGAGATAGGATTACTTATTAAAACTTGGTTAAATGAATTTGCGGATGAAAATATTTGGTATGCAACTTGTGTTGATAAAAACGGCAAACGATACCACATAGAACTTGATGAAATTGTACCAATCGAGGGAAATGAGGAATAATATTGAAGCAGCCTTAATTTATATAGCCGCAAATTAATTTATAAATTACCTTTAAATCGTTATCAGTAGCATTTTCTAGTAAATTAGTTATTTTACAAAGCAAAACATCTCTATCCTGCAAATGTTCGGTTTGAAATAGTTGTGTATATTCTATATCTAAAGCGTTTGCAAATTTTTCTATCAGATCTGCTTTTGGAAAGCTTCTTCCTGTTTCAATGTGGCTCATATGTTTTGGGTCAATCCCTGTCATTTCAGCAAGCTGATATTGTGTTATCCCCTTTTTGTTTCGTAATTCTTTTATTCTTTGCCCGAAATCTTTTTTTATGTTCATAGTCTACCTCTTTTAGAGGATAATAGTATATTTCTAACTTATAAACCGTATTAAAGACATCTAAATAGATGATTTTTCTGTTTTTAATCTTGTAATACTATTTTAAATATGGTAATTTATAGAAAAATATGTCCTAAATAAAGAATTTGGAGAAGAGAATGAAGAAGAATAGCTTTTTGACATCCTTACTGGCGGCGGCAGTATTAGCTACCACAAACGTTGTATCTGCTGCGGATAGAACCATAGTTAAAGATGGTGAAACTATTAATATTCAGGATAAAACATATAATAATATTCAATACGACGGGACAGGTGGTGCTGTTTCAGTTGAAGGTAATGGAAAGATTGACAGCATAAATTCTTCAACATTTGACGGAAATACTGCACAAAATGGCGGAGCAATCTATACAACATATATGATAAGTGAGTAAGATCTTTCTTCTCCGATAATAGGAGCTATAAACAATAGCATTTTTACAAATAATGTTGCAACTGGAATGTATCTTAAACAAGATTTCTCAGACTGGCCGGAAGAATTTGAGAAACCGAAAGCTTACGAATCATTATTTGGCTCAGGTGGCGCAATAGATTCAGGTTTTATTATAAGTGAAATAAATAGCACAATCTTTTCTAACAACCGTGTAGATATAACTTTAACAACTGAAAATCCGCAATATGATTTGTTGCAGGTGTCGGCAAGCGGCGGTGCGATTAACGGCAGAATCGCAAATATAGTTAATTCAACTTTTACAAACAATTATGTCAAATCAAACGGAGTTTCTGGCGGCGGAGCATTGGCACTACAAGAAAATTATCTGTACAAATATACAGATCTGGATACAGAAGTCACAAAATTGCCTGCATTTAATATTAAAGAGTCTACATTCGAAAACAACAGAGCAGAAGGTTTGTACGCTGCAGGCGGAGCGTTGACTGCGACGGGTGAAGTCAATATAACAAATACAAAATTTACTTCAAACAAGGCAGAAAATGCGGGTGGTGCAGCGTATTTTCAGGGCATTAGTTTACATATTTTCGGTCCTCCTAACGAAGAGGGAGTACAGGAATTAAAAAATACTATATATTCTGATATTTCTATTAAAGATTCAACATTTGAAAATAACTCTGTTACAAATGATAAACCGTCCGATATTTATTCAAATTATTTTGTTGATGACCAAGGCACAGTCACTGCAGCAGAAGAAGATTATGGTTATACAACTATTCCTAAGGGCGGAGCTATATATTCAGGCGGATATTTGTCAGTTGACAATACAGTTTTCAAAGGTAATTCAGCATTAAAAACTAACGAAAACGGCATAAAAGAAGGTCAGGGCGGAGCAATTTATTTTAATGGTTTCGGGGGTAATGAAGAATTATTATATTTCCCGGGATTGAAAGTTACAAATTCAAAATTTGAAAATAACAACGCTGCAGAAGGCGGTGCAATATACAATGAAGGTACAGTAAAAGAATTTAAAGGAAATACTTTTACCGGTAATAACGCCTTACAAGAATACCAAAATGTTACTAATAACACTTATGATGATAATGGTATTACTGTTTCTCAAAATTCTGTACGAAAAAGTCATAGCGGTTCCGGTGGTGCAATTTATAACAAAAACGCTGATCTTAATATTGAAAGTAATACGTTTGAAAATAATACTGCTGCATACGGCGGAGCGATTTTTAATGATGGTCGGGAGGAGAATTCCACAGCAAATTTAAATATTAAAGACAGTAAATTTATCAATAACAGTTCGTACAATGAAAATTCTGACAGCGGCACTTTAACAGTAGGTGATAAAACCTATACCTGGAATAATGAACACTACGGACTTGGTTCAGGCGGGGCTATTGTATCTTATGGCGATACAACCATAGAAGACAGTGAATTTACAGGAAACACAACCGGCGGTGACGGCGGGGCAATGTATGTCAGCGGGAATTTAACCGTTAAAAACAGTATTTTCAAAAATAACATTGCAAAAGCAAATAATAAAGGAACAACTTATAATTATAAAGGCAATGGAGAAGTAGAGCAGGTTGATTATAATTATGACGACGGATATGGCGGTGCAATTTCACACGGTGGAGAAAACTTAACAATAGAAAATTCAAGTTTTGAAGGGAATGTTGCCGGAGGTGAAGGCGGTGGCGCCATGAGTGCAGGGAGCACCGTTGCAAATATTAATAACTCAACATTTACCCAAAATTCAACAACAGGTTCAGGTGGTGCTGTTAATTTTGATTACGGACAAAGCTTGAATATAACAGATACAGATTTCACAAATAACACTGCAAAGCAGGGCGGCGCTATCAACGCAGAGTATAAGAACAGTATGGCACCTGTTCCGACAGTTACTGTCACTGCATTAAATAAAGACGTAAAATTTAGTGGCAACACTGCGGAAAAAGGCGGAGATATTTATATTGCAGACGGTACATTAAATCTTAATGCGAATCAGGGAAAAGAAATATCTTTTAATGGCGGCATAGTTGGGAAAAATGCAGTAATTAATATAAATGATTCTTCAATAAACAGCCTGTACGAAAATCTTTCATCAGTCGGTAAAATAGTGATTGATAATTTTGTATCGCCTGATGAAAATTCTGCACTTGCTGTAAATTTGAAAGCTGGAACTCTTGCATTAACGAAAGACAATTACCTTGATGGAACAGATTTAAACTTGGAAGAAGGTTCTCTGCTTGATTTGGCAAACAATAATGTAGGCGGAATGAACCTCAATAGTTTAACCTCCAACAACGCAAACCTCAAAATTGACATGAACCTTGCAAGTTCTGATAATGTGATGGACACAATTAAAGCTGCTACGGCAACGGGAACATTAAATCTCCAAAACGTAAATATTATGTCTGACTTTGCAGATGTAACTAAAAACGAATACACAGCTTCAATTACTCCTGACGGTATGGAATTGAAAACACCCGAAATTGGAATAAATGTTCTGACAAACGATTATGTTTACACAATAAAAGCAAAAGATAACAACCTTACAGTAAACCGCCTTGCGGATGAAAATGGTGAAGCACTTAAAACTGACGGGTTTACAGTTGCCGTAAACCAGACAGATAAAGTCGGCGGTGTGGATGTAGCTTTGTCAGATGACAGAATTTATTCAACCACCAGCGATATTAAAATCACTGCGACAAATTCCGAAACCGGCTGGACAGGCGAACTTGGAGGAAAATCTTTAACCGTAAACGGGAACGGCTATACTCTTGATGGTGAAAATAATGTAGGATTTGCAATCAACAGTGGACAGACATTAACTTTTAATGATACAAATATTAAAGGCTTTGCTCCTGTGCCGGAAAGAAAAGGGGCTTTAACAGTCAATGATGGCGGTGCTGTAAATATTAACGCTTCAAACAACGATATTTCATTAGGAAATAACTCGAATACAGACGTAATTTACCTTGACGGGACAACTTCAAAAGCCTTCTTAAATACTCAAAACGGCAAAGGGATTACTGTCAATGACAAAATAAATTCCGCAAATTCCGCAAACGAACTCAACCTTAATGGTAACGGAAATATTTCATTTAATAATAAAGTTCATCAGTTGACATTATCAAACGAAAATACAAACACAGTCCACAACACATACATAGACGGCGTAAACTACAACCTCAACAGCGGAATGGTAGGTTTTACAAAAGATGAATACTTAAACGGTCAGGAAAATAAAAATACTCTGAACTTTAACGGTGGCACATTAAATCTTGCCAATAACGCAGTCGGAACAATCGATCTTGCGGCAATAAATATTAATTCAAATTCAAATATTATGCTTGACGCTGATCTTGCAAAAGAAACAATGGATAAGATTACCGCAGACAGTGCAACCGCAAATAAAGACGCAATCCTGAACGTCAGTGAAATAAATCTCTTAAGCGACGCAACAAAAGATAAGGTAGAAATTAACGCAGTAGAACCCGCTGTAATGTTAGGAGAAAATGATTCTCTTGCAAGCCATATCGGAACAACAGTAACGGAAGTTGCATATTCTCCTGTTTATAAATACGGAGTAGGGTACAATCCATCAACTGGAAACTTTACATTCTCACGCGGCTCAAGCGAAAACTATAATAACGTGAACCCATCAGTTATGGTTGGCCCGGTTGCGGCACAGCTTGGCGGATATGTAAGTATGCTTGATACATATAATAACGCATTCAACAATATGGACATGCGGATGCTCAATCCCGCAAGCGTCAGACTTGCACAAAAACAAGCAAACAGATACGCAATAACTGAAGAAGCGGACGGAGTGACTTACAAAGTAAACGAAACAAATTCCGGCGGAACCTGGGTAAGACCGTTTGCGGCTTATGACAGTGTCGGATTGAAAAACGGACCAAAAGTTGACAGCTTCTCATACGGCACATTCATCGGCGGAGATAGTGCAATTCACCAGTTTAAAAATGGCGGAGAAGGTGTATTAAGTGCCCATGTGTCATATCTTGGAAGCCACCAGTCATTCAATGGCAACAGCATTTACCAAAACGGAGGTAACTTAGGTTTAACAGGAACATTTTATAAAGGTAACTTCTTCACAGGTTTGACAGTGAACGCAGGAGCAAGCGTAGCAGATGCAAGTACACGCTACGGAAACGAGGATTTTCCAATGTTTATGGCAGGTGTTGCAAACAAAACAGGTTACAATTTTGAATTTAAAGACGGCAAATTTATAATCCAGCCGAGTTTACTCTTAAGCTACACCTTCATAAACACATTTGATTACACAAATGCAGCAGGTGTGAGCATAAACGGCGACCCGTTGCATGCTTTACAAATTTCACCGAACGTAAGATTTGCTCTCAACACCAAAAACGGCTGGCAGCCATACTTAACAGCGGGAATGAACTGGAACATAATGAATGATTCGCAGTTTACAGCCAATATGGCAACTCTGCCGGATTTAAGCATGAAACCTTATGTTCAATATGGTTTGGGTATTCAGAAAACGATTAACGATAACTTTACGGCTTACGGACAGGTGCTTCTTCGCCACGGCGGCAGAAACGGTATCGCTGCTAATGCAGGACTAAGGTATATCTTCGGGCATGAAACTAAGCCAAATGAAAATATTTAACAATGTAAAAGGAGTTTATTTTTAGCTCCTTTTACTAATTTTATAAAAGTTTACGATATTTCATATAGGCAAAAGCCTTTTGTGATAACGGTTTTAACTATGATTAATCACTAAAGCAGCTGTAAATCTGCATCATGGGGTTGTCAAAATCTGAAAGCATGGTTAGAATATGCATGTAGGAGAAAAGAAATGAGTATAAGAATCAGCAAAAATATAGATGACAACTCAATAAAATACTCAAATGGGCTTCAATCAATGGAAGCTTTGATTGGTAGCATGGTCTCCTCAATTAACGAACCGGTAAAGCATAAATGCAAAAAAGTTTGCCGATATATGCAGGCTTTTTTACTCGATTTAATCCGTTCAATTTCAAATTTTGAATTCTTTGTTCAGCACTTGACTGATTTTGAAATAGAATTACGCCTTTGGGAATTTATAAAGCCTCAAATTCCTATTTTCTTAGAAATAAATATACAAAACTTAGTGCTCTTACATCAGATTTATACTGACGATACAACTCCTGATTTACTTGCATAATTGCAATTTTTATTGCACGGGTCCTTTTGCCTTTATCGGCACAATTTGTGCTGAATAAGGATTGTTAGCAAGTTAAAATACAGGAGATATATATGGAAAACATACATATACAACTCAATAACGACACAATTGAAAATGCATTGCGCCACTTTAAAAAAGTTGTTCTTGAAGGCAAGCATCCAAGCAGCAATTTACAGATGATTGACATTGTTTTAATTATTGCAAGTAATAAAAGTTTGCGTAAACATTCAAAAAAGCAGCTTCAAAAAATAATAAATGCTATCAAGAAATTTGGCTTTACCAATCCAATTCTGGTTGACAAACAATTGAAAATTATAGCGGGGGAGTTGCGGCTTTTAGCCGCAAAAAAGCTTGGGCTGAGACAAATCCCTGTGATAATACTTGAGAATTTGACACCAGAAGAAGCTGATGCAATCAGAATTCTGGATAACAGAATTGCAGAAGATGGCGAATGGAATTTCGGAAACCTTAAAGAAGAAATCGAAAAATTAATAAAGTTTGACATAACTTTTGAGGATTTGGGATTCGATACCGTTGATTACGATGAAATATTTCTCATCAAGGATTCTGATGAAAGCAAAGTCCACAACTCGGACAAAGAAGACGAAAGTTGGCTTGATGCAAATATTCCGCCCAAAGTTAAATTTGGGGACCTCTGGCGGCTTGGGGATCATTTTGTTTACTGCGGTGATTCTTTACTTGTCAGGTCTTTTGAAATTCTTATGCAGGGCGAATTGGCACAAATAGTCATAACTGATCCTCCATATAACTGTAAGATTAACGGTCATGTTTGCGGCTTGGGTAAGACTAAACATGATGAGTTTGCAATGGCGTCAGGCGAAATGAGTGAAACTGAGTTTGCAGAATTTATCTCAAAATTTATGCAGAACCTAATTAAATTTTCGATTGATGGCTCGCTGCATTATCTGTTTATGGACTGGGCTGGGTTGAATACCTTGCTGACACAGGGTAAAAGGCATTATACCGAACTCAAAAATATTGCAGTCTGGAACAAATTAATAGGCGGTATGGGGGCTCTGTATAGAAGCCAACACGAAATGATTCCGATATTCAAAAACGGAAAAGCTAAGCATCAGAACCATATTCAGCTTGGCAAAAACGGGAGATACAGGACTAACGTTTGGGATTATCCAGGGGTTCGTGCAACAAATCCATCATCTTTGGAGCTTCTAAAGCTCCATCCTGCTGTTAAAGCAGTGCCGATGCTCCATGACATTTTGCTTGATTCCTCATCTAAAAACGATATAGTTCTTGACTGTTTCGGCGGTTCAGGCTCTACATTACTTGCCGCAGAACGTTGCAAACGTAGGGCAAGATTGATTGAAATCAGCCCAAGATATGTGGATGTGACGATTTACCGTTGGGAGAAGGAAACAGGTAAAACGGCTAAATTAATCAAAAATTATACGGAGGTTCAAGATGGAAATAGATAAGGATAGATTGCTAAAAGCCGCCGAAACAATACAGAATGATAACAAATGCCGTCGAGAAATTAAAGAGAAATTATATGAAGTCGGTTATAAAAAACCTCCTGTCAGCGGTCAGTTTAAAAAAGGTCAGAGCGGCAACCCTAAAGGTAGAAAGAAAAAGGTTATTCCTAAAACTATTATGGAAGCCCTGAGGCTTGCGTTTATAAAAGAGATTACGATTATGAATGAAAAAGGCAGTCGTGAAAAAATCTCGTTTATACAGGCTTTTGCTCAAAAAATCGTGCAGGATGCAATTAAAAATGATGGTCCTACACGAAAAATGCTTCTGCAAAATCTGAATTTGCTTAATTTTGATTTCTGGCAGATGATTGAAGACAAAGCATTTGAAGATTTTGAACCGGAAACCAGCAAGGCCGATGAACAATATTTAAGGGAAACCTTGTATAAACTCATTGATTATTATCACTTAAATCAGACTAAAAATGAGTAATTTTAAATGCCATCCCCTGTTTTGATAAACGGGGGATGCTTTTTAATTACAATTATATATGTTATAATTGCTTAAAATAAAGGATTATAGCATGGAAAATGAAATTATAATTTACCAGACTCAAGACGGGCAAACAAAAATTGATGTAAGAATAGAAAACGAAACAGTCTGGCTTACGCAAAATCAAATGGCAGAACTGTTTCAAACTACAAAACAGAATATAAGCCTGCATATTAAAAATATCTTTGAAGAAGGAGAGCTTACTGAAGATTCAACTGTCAAGGATTACTTGACAGTTCAAAACGAAGGCAGCAGAAAGGTTTCAAGGAATGTTACGCATTATAATCTTGATGTAATCATTTCTGTTGGCTACCGCGTTAAATCTTTACGTGGCACACAATTTAGAATTTGGGCAACTCAAGTTTTAAAAGAATACATGAAAAAAGGTTTTGCTTTAAATGACGATTTATTAAAACAAGCCGGAGGCGGCGGATATTGGCAAGAACTTTTAGGACGTATCAGAGATATTCGTTCTTCTGAAAAAGTTTTTTATCGCCAGATTTTAGATATTTATGCAACAAGTACAGATTATAATCCTAATGCTGAGGAAACAAAATTATTCTTCAAAGTTGTTCAGAATAAAATGCATTTTGCGGCACACGGTCATACTGCAGCAGAAGTTATATATTTCGAGCAGATAGCACAAAAGATAATATGGGATTAACTGTTTTTAAAGGCAAGCACCCAAAGAAAGATGAAGTTACTGTTGCGAAGAATTATCTTGATGAAAAAGAATTGAATATTTTAAACAGAATTACATCAGCTTATCTTGAATTTGCCGAACTGCAGGCAATAAGACATATTCCAATGACAATGAAAGATTGGATCGCAAAACTCGATGATTTTATAAAAATGACAGGAAGTGAACTTCTTGAAAATCCCGGAAAAATCTCAAAACTGGAGGCGGAAAACAAAGCTCTTGCAGAATATGCAAAATACAAAGAAACGATAAAAGATGAGTTATCCGAAGTCGAAAAACATTTCCTTGAATCAGTTAAACAAACGCAAAAACAACTGGAAAAGAAAACTAAATATTGAAAATAATTTTTTAATTAATTTCAGCATCATCTAGTCTTTCATATAAATGCGAAAGAATACTAAGCATATCTAAACAATTTTTTTCAGTAAATAAACCTGAAATTTTTAAATCTGAAATTTCTTCATGCGATAAAATATTTCTACCGCCCTTTACTATTCCTTGAGATAAAAACATTTGTGCATCTTCTATTCCATTTAAGGTATCATCACTAAAAGATTGACCATTAGGACGATACTTATATTTGGAAGTTACCTTTAATTTTTTACCACTGCCAAAAGAATTTGTCATAATTTTATAATCATTAATTTCTGTTGATTTTGATTTATCTTTTACGGCATTTTTATAGCTTTTCGCAGCTTCAAGAAACGCATGATAATAATCACCACGTTCATAATATTCAGCTGAAACCTCCCGAATTTTTGGATGTAAATTTCTCCAATGAAAATACGGATACTCAGGTACAATATTTTTTAATCCTTTCAAAAAACTTTTTGTCTTAGTTTCATCAATATCTTCATCTTTTATAATTATGTTAACTAAAGAATTAACTTCAGTTCGTAATTTTGTTGGCATTGTATTAACCCAATTATTTAGATTAATTCCTGTTGTTTCATTAATCTCTTTTGTTTTTGACTCTTCACGTTTTAATCTCCATTCTCTTGCAATATTAAAAAGTTGAGATTGTAACCATTGTCTTAATGAATCTAATTCTTCATTTTCCCATGTTAAACCATCTCTATTGGTTGTAACCATATCTTTTTCAAAATCATCTATAAAATCAACATTGATAAATCCAGTAAAATAGTTATATGCAAATGAGGTAGTTGTTTTCAATCCAAAGAAATCATTTGAATTTACTAATTTCCCGCGAGCGTATAAAAATATTCCGTTTTGGTGCTCCCCTAATGGTTTCTCTGTTGAAATTATTTTACCAGTAATACCTTTATTAATAGCATAATTATCTTCACTTACATCATCTTTTGGAAATTCCCATTGAAATTGCGGTTCTATATATTCCCATTTTGTTGTTGATGTAATTTTTTGAGGTTCTACTCCATTTTTTTGTAACTCAATATAAAAATTAGGATCTGTAAAATTAAATCTCTTTGATATTGATTCTTTTAAATTTTCAATATCAAAAGCACTTTTTCTTTGTATATCTCGTAAAATAATAGTTGTACCATTTAAAGCATCTACATTTTGATTATAAATTAATATTTGAGGAAGATATTCCTTATCTGTATTTAAAATATCTTTTAAATTCATCACAAAAACATTTTTTAAATTATTTTTAACAGTTTGAACTTCTATCTCATTTGCAACACCAAATATTGCGAGTTTTCCTAAGCCTTTGCGACCTGTAACTTTTCTTCCATTTGGAGTAATATCATTAGAGTGTTTTCTTCTATTTCTACCAATTTTCAAAAAAGAATCATTTAATTCATCAAAAGTCATTCCACATCCATCATCTGTTATCATAATAGATTTATGTTCTAAAGAATCCTCAAAAACTATTGTTACACATTATGCATCTGCATCATATGAATTTGAGATTAGTTCAGACAAAACAGGAGGCAATGTTTTATACATTTGAACTCCAAGATGTTCAATAGTATGTATATCAAATTGTAACCTTAATTTATTGTCTTTCTCAATTTTCATAAATTATTACCTGAATTTTCTATCATGTTTTGTAATCATTATTACTTTATCCGTTACAAACAACTTTAAATTCGCCATTTGATTTTATAACATCATAACCAAGAGCTATCAGTTTTTTTATATCTGCGGGCTGTTTATTTACAAACTGAACATAATCTAACCCGGGTTGAACTACATAAATTTTATAATGATAATGATGAGCCTTTAGGCTTTTTAAATTATTTAAATCACCTTTTATCAATCTCTCTGGATTTGAATTTATACGTTTTATTAATTGATTAAAAATGTCAGAATTTCTAATCCATTTACTTGATTTGATTGCTTGTCCAATAACTTCATAAAATTCTTTAATTCTCAAGCCTGAAACAGCCTCTTTTGACGCTTTACAATGATAAAATTGCACTTCATTATTCGTAATAACAATAAAATCCGCAATTTCACCACTTCCGTCATCTTTTATAATATATTCATTACTACTTTCATTTTCAAATTTTTCTTTTAAATATGTAAAAATTGATTTATTTTCAGTTGTTTCTCCTTTAAAAGGTATTTCTTGTCTAATATTTATTTTGTTTCCAACACAATCTATATGTTCAAATATTTTATCTATTGGTAATTCTTCAGAATTATCTATTCCCACTTTAAAACATAAACAGCCAATTATACTTTCACCTTCGTCAGTCATTATCATTGGAATATACTCATTAAAGAAATCTGGTAATGTGTATGTTTTATTATTCGTAGAAATATAAAACTCATTACTATTATCAAAATTATTAAAAATAGTATCTTCATTATTTAAATCGTATAAAATTGAAGTCAAAAACTGTTCATTATAAAACATATTTATTTTGATAGTTTTATTAGATTTTTTTTCTAGTTTAAAATCAATGTCTAAAATATTAAATTCTGATTGTGTATTATTAGCCTGTGTTTTTAGTACCACATTTTCTTTATAACAATTTTGATCGAGAACAAGACATAGAATTTCATTACCTTGTATTTCTGAAATTGGAGATAAATTTGCCTTTAAAGGTAAATTTGGTAATTCAAAATTTGGTTTTTCATCTAAATTTATACTATCAGTGATAAGTTTACACCATTCAGTAAAAGATTCAATATCACCCTTTTTAAAACTCCACACTTTGGCATTAAATGGACTTATACCTCTATATTCATTTGAATTAGAAAACTCCAATTTGGCAAAAGCATGTCCTAAGCATTGATAACTGCTTTGAATAATACTAATAGAATTTTGTGCATCTTTACCCATATAATTTTCATAAGACCCTCCGACTAATTTTAAAGGATTTTTCACGCCTATGTTAATATATTCAGCATTCTGGGCGATTTGCATCAATTGAAAAAGATAATTCATTTTGGCTTTATGTAATTTTGAAATCTCACATAGAGAGTCCAATAAACAATTTCCAACATTTTCATCAGTGGTGTGATGTAATAAAATTTTCTTAACTGTATCATAATAAAAAATATTTAAATGATATTCTTTACTTTTTAACAAATTAGATTTTGTCCATTTGGGTTTAATTTCTCTAGAAGTAATAAATATTGCTAAATTATCTTTTTTCCTATATTCTTCAAGTTTTATACCCCCTGTAAGTTTTATATCTCGTTCAAAAGAAAAATATTCCGGTTGAATAGTATACATTTTTATTGTGAAGCTCGGACAAATATTTTCCAAATTTAAAGATTCATTGAAACCTAATATTTCTGTTTCAAATTCGTCATAATATATTTTTTTATCTCTTCGCTCTTGTACAAGTGAGTCAATTAAATTAGGTATTAATTGTGCAAGTTTATTATAATCATCAGTAATTTTATCTATTTCTTTCGAAAAATCATTTTTATCTGCTATTAATACCCCATTTATCCGTTCTTCTCCAACTTTTCTTGCGATTCTACCAACAAATTGAATAAATGGTAATAAACTTTGAGGTGCAGCATGTAAAACAGCTAACTTTATTTTGGGAAAATCAAAACCTTCACCTAGCATATCAATACATACTAATCCATCCAATTCACTATTTGTTTTTAGTTCACATATAACTTCTTTATTAGTTTTATACGAATTATCACTAGATACTATTTTTACTTTTAAACCAATTTTATCATATATTGTTTTAATTAATTTTGCATTTTCTTTTGATTCTACTTTTATCAACATTTTTATATCTGAATTCGTACTTTTTAAAATGTTAAATTGTTCTTTTGCCTTTTCTGCTAAAACTACATCTTTATTTTCATTTGGATTTATTTCTATTGGCAAATAAGAAATTTTTTCATAATACTCATTTTCTATTGCTTTACTTAAAGGATAGGCATAAACTTGCGTACCAGGCAGATTTTTTTTATCACGCCTAAATGGTGTTGCAGTAAAAAGTATATTCTTTGTATTTTTAAACTGTTTTAATATATACTGCCAAGTTTCTGCAGGAATATGATGTGCTTCATCTATAATTATTAAATCAAAAAGAGCTTCTCTAATAGAATCATTTGGGTTTTTGACATAATCATATTTCGAACTAATACAATGCGGTGTGCTTATTATAACATCATAATTTTTCAGTTCTTCCCAAGTCTCATCATTATTTATACTTTTTTTAACCTCAAAGACTTTTGGAGTTTCTTGTTTTGTAAAGATATTTAATTTATGAAAAATATTAAGTTTGTTGAACTCTTCAAATATTTGTCCTCTAACAGTTTTACTAGGAGCTATTATCAAAACTCTATTAGCTTTTAGACCAAAAGGTATAAGAGTCATAGTTGCTGTTTTTCCAACACCAGTAGGGATAACAACAGTAGCAACATCACTATAGCAAGTAAAATGAGAACAAACAGCCATGTATGCACCAATTTGAGGTTCTCTTAGTGTATATCCATCAACTGAAACGCCGTATAAATTAATGTTTTTTAAATTATCCGAAAAAAATGACATACTTCTCCTTGATATATTATTTTAACCTATTAAATTATAATTATAATTTATTTTAATATTTTTTTAATGATTTTATTAAATTATATAATATAAATTCCCTGTTCTCTGTCTTGCAGGGAATATGTCTTAAAAACTCTATGTAGCAATGGTTTTAATTATAAAATTTTACAAAACATGTTAAATTTCCCTGATTTCAAATTTAGCAGGGAAATTTACAAAGAATTTATAATTATACTTGTGATTGCAACTTAATTATGATATAAAAGTAAAATGTAAAGGAGTATTTATGCATAGAACTTGTGTTCAATCAACTAATGTTAGAAGTATAGGTTATGCCAATGGCATAATTGAAGTTGAATTTAAAGATGGGAGTATTTACCATTATTATGGGACTTCTGAAGCATTATTTAATCAATTTCTTAATTCATCATCAAAAGGACAATTTGTACATAGAGTATTAAATAGGTATAGATTCTCAAGAGGATAAGTAAATAATATATTCTGTACATTTTATTATACAAAATTAAATAATTTTTGTAAATTTATAGGGTATTTATAGAGCCCCTTGCTCACGGGACTGTTCGCTCCACCATAAAAAACCGAATGACATCTGTTATTCGGTTTTTTATTTTGCGAGGGTAAATATTGTATAAAGTTACATAATATCTATTATTCAAAAATTTTACAGAAATAATTCATTTTCTTTTTTTATGCTACAAGCTTTTTTAATCGCAAAACCTGCAAGAGTAGTTATTAATTTAGATATTTTTTTGGCTTTTTGAGGACAGATAGAAACGCAGCGCATACAAGAAATACATTTGTCAGCATTAATTTCTGAAACATTATTAATATTAATTGCTCCTACTGGACATTTTTTTGCACATAATTTGCATTTATTACATTTTTTTGATGTTTTTGGAATAAGATTTATACCATTAAAAACTTTATATGGTCGGTTCCCTGGAATATTTGGTTTTGTATTTTTAGAATTATTCAATTTTTCATTTATTTTTTTTGCAAAACTTTTTAATTGAAATTCATCGTCAATATTTGGTCTGTTTTTTGCAAATTTTCTGACAATGGAATGTTCTGCTACAGCTGATATTGCCCCAATAACATTAAAACCATTATTTTCTGCTTCATCATACATTTCAATAAGGGTATCTTCGTAAGCACGATTTCCATATACCGTTATTACAATAGTTTTAATCCCTTTAACTTTAATCTTTTTTAATCTTTCAATTGCAATTTTTGGCGCTCTTCCACCAAAAGATGGCATTGCAATTATTGCTAAATCACCATTTAAAAAATGTTCAGATAAGTTGATATCTGATAAATCAATTTTTTCAATATTTTGGCTTAATTCATTAGCAACGATATCTGCGACTTTTTGAGTTCCGCCTGTGGGACTAAAAACAATATTATATATTTTCATTTTTTATGTACTCCTTGTAAAACGAAAAATTAATTTTAAATATTAATTATTATTTTCGATAATTTTGATTTCTTCTTCTGTTAAATTGTACAATTTGTAGACTTCTTGGTCGATAGTTTTATCAAGCTTGTCAATTTCTGATTGGATTTTGTTTAACTTTTCTGATTTTTCTTTGTACCAAGCAATAAGCTCTTCCTTTTGCGAAAGCGAAAGTTTAACTTTTTGTTTTTCAAGTTCTTCTATAAATGGGTGAATACCTAAAGTGTAGAATTTTTCGAGATTTTTGTTTATTTTTTTAGGTTGATATTCAGCTTTTATAAGCTCAAGTGCAGAATCAATATCATTATGTAATTGTTTGTTCAACTCAATCATCTGTTCTGCTTTTTGTGCAAGATTTTGTTGTTCTTCTTCTGTCGCTGCTGCTATTGGCAATTGTTCTAAATTTTTTACAGAAATAGCATTTGTTAATGAAGAATTATTTGTATATTTTTTTTGATAATAATAATTCAAGGCTTTTGAATTTAATAAAGATAATATAAATTTTAAGTTTATATTATTTGTTTTTTTATTTAAGGTATATGTTGTTCCTAAATTGAATATTTGTTGGTCATCGTAAGTAACAACTAATTTAATATTAATCATTTGCATAATTAATTTTTCTTTTGCTATAAATATTTCTTGTTTACGAGGTCTTAAAAGTTCGTTACTTTGATAATTTATAAATTTTTTAGGAATTAAATATCCATATTTTTTTATTTCTTTACCAGTTACACAATATCTACAGTTTTGATTTATCCTTGAATCAATTATATATTTTTTATCATTTCCTGTTACTACTCCGTTGTTAAGTATAATTAAATCTTTCAATTTAGTATTATTTTTTTCAAAATGTTTAATTATATTAGTTGTAAAATTGTCATTATTTATATTAAATATATTATCAGGTGTTGTTAAATAAAATTTTTGATTAATGCTATTTTGGGAAATAACATTATTATGATTTAAGTTTAAGATATCAATTATATGATCATCTGTTTCTTTTTTCCTAAGAACCATTGAAATTGTTTCTGCAACAACATCTTCAAATTGTCCTGCACCCCAATCTATAATTTTTTCAATTTCAAAGTGTTTTAAAATAAAATGTCGTAACCCAGCATAAGATGCTGTTTTTAATATATTTTTATGTACAATAAAGCAGGTAACACCATTATTTTTCAATAATTTGTACGTTAATTCGAAAAAAGCAACAAACGTATTAAATTTCCTTGTTTTGTATTTTGAGGTACCTGATTTTGTAAATACATTGTAATTATTAAAAAAATAAGTTAATGCAATTTTGTCGAATCCTCTATTATCGACATACGGGGGATTACCAATAATTACATCAAATCCGCCATTATTCATTATATCTTTAAATTCTTCATTCCAATTGAAAGCTTTGTTGCCTGCTACATTTGGATCATCTATCAATGAATTTCCGCATTTTATATTTGCATCAAGGTTTTGCAATGGTTCATCTTTTTTGGCTGTTTTTAGCCATAGTGCAAGTTTTGTTATTTCTGTTGATTCGGAGTTCAGGTCAACACCGTAGATATTATTTAGTAAAATTGAGCGGTCGACTTCTGCCATGTTTTGGTGTTCAAATAGGTTTAGTTTTACAAACTCTTGACCGCCACGTTTTAGTGATTTTTCTGAATTAATTTTTTCTTCTGTGCGGATTTTATACTGCTTTTGCAAAAATGTATGCGCTTGATTCAAAAATGCACCTGAACCGCATGCGGGGTCTAGAATTTTTATTGTTTCCAATTTGTCGGGATTTTCTTCTAAATAAGCTCCGATTGTTTGTTCGACAATGTATCTTGTAATATATTCAGGGGTGTAAAAAATTCCGTCTTTTTTACGTTTTGATTTTTGTTTATCCTGTTCTATCCCGTCAATTTCTGCTTTGATTTGTTCCAAGTCATTCAAGGATTGTTCAAATATATGCCCCAAAATATTGACATTCAAATCACTTTCAAAGTCATAATTTGCCAGTTTGATTACTTCTTCCCAAGCAGAATCTTTTATTTTTATATTATCTAAAATTTCGTCATAAGCAAAAAGTCCGCCATTATATCTGTTAATTGGAGGTTTTACGTCGCTATTACCTTTATCAATAGAGGTAAAAAGCCCTTTGATAATCGGCCAAATTTTTTCATCTGTCGGTATTGGTAAATTTTTGCCTGTTTCGTAGTAGTTTTTCAATGTAAATGGTGGCAAAAGTGAGATATTTGAATCTTCGCAAAACATTACAAAAACAAGTCTGTCAAGTAATTTTTGTGTTTTTTCCAAAAGACATTTTTTATCAATATTTGGATTATGCTCGCAGATATGCTCAAATAAAAACTTACGCAAGTTTTTAAAATCTTTATAAAAACTGTTTGAGATTTCTTCTTCATTTTTGCTTGTATCTTTTACGAGTCTGTCAAGTAGAGAAGTTCTGTTTTCATCTAGTAAATTTTGTTTAGACAGACAAAAATAAAATCTTTTAAACTCTTTTTCATCATCAAGTTTTAGTATTTCAAAGCTTTCGTAATAGCCCTGACCTCTGTCTTTGTTATAAAGTCTGATTTCTTTAAAGTTGGATACTATAATCCAATCACATCTATCAAATTTTGAGGAGTAGCTGAATGCTTGGCTTACTGGAGAATCATAATCTTTTCTTGTAGATTGTTTTTTATCAAGAGAAGTATTTGCGTCTTTAAGTTCTATAACAGCTCTTGTTATATTTTTGTTTTTTGAAAAATACCCTAATGCTCCATCTGCTTTTGTATCATCTATTTCGGTTTTAGCTTCATTAATTAGATACCATTCTTCTGGGGAATCATGCATTTCAGAATAACCTAGAATGATTCCGAAAAATTTGCTTAAAAATGCTGATTGAACTCTGGTTTCTTTGGTTTTATCGTAATTCCCATTTTTGATTGATTCTTGCCAGTTGCCAAGAATTTTTTGAACTCTTATAAAATCATAATCTTTTGGAAGATCAAAGTTGTTTAAATAATTTTGCAATAACCGTTTGTTAAATAACATATTCCATACCCTTTACCTTATTTTAGTAAATGCTAAGACTTGTGTCAATTAAAGAGAAATAAAGTTTTTAAAGTGTATCATTATCTATTTTAGAGCTGTTTTTTATTGATAATTTTGTAATTTATAAAAATTTTGATAATACTTATTGATGTAAAATTGATAATCAAATCTTTTGTTTTTGCTTTTCTTACCATAATATATTTTTTATAACACAGAAAAAAGAAATAGTTACTTTATTTGACATAGTTACTTTTTTTAACTAAGATTTGCTTATGAAATATAAAAGAAAACTTGAAAAAGAAATAATGTGTCCTTTGGAATATGGACTTGAAATTTTTGGTGGGAAATGGAAATCAAGAATTATTTGTGTTTTGTGTTCGCATAAAACTTTAAGATACAATTAGTTAAAAAAAGAATTAACAACTATATCTGATGCTGTATTAGCCGAAATGTTAAAAGAACTTATTAATGATGGTTTGGTGCAAAGAGTTCAATACAATGAAATTCCACCACGAGTTGAATATTTTTTGACAGATAAAGGGCATTCTGTTTTACCTATTCTACAGAGCATTTGTAATTGGTCTAAGTCAAATTCAACTGAAGTACTTGATAAAAAATTACCAGCATGCATAACCTGTAATCAACTAAAATTGAATACTAATAAAATTATTAGTTACTAATAATTTTATTTATATATTTACATTGATTAGTAGCTTTGCTAAATTTTGTATTGTAATAAAACAAAGGAGGTACAAATATGGAAGCAAAAGCTTATTTAGAAATTACAATGTGGATTAAAAATGAAAATAGAGCGGCAGCAGCTAAAGTTTATACAGATTATAGAACTCCGTTTTTAAATACAATTAAAGGTGCTGTTTCTAAAAATCTTTTAGTAAGAGAAGATGATGTTCAAGTTCTTCATGGATTTGATAATATTGAAAATGCAAAAGCATATCTTTAATCAAATATGTTCAAAAATGATGTTGTAACAGGTTTTTCTCCATTATTTAAAAAAGACCCTTGCATTAAAATTTTTGAGGTAGTTGCGTAAACTTTTATTTTTAATAATACAAAAAAATTAGCTATCCTATTTAGGATAGCTAATTTTGAATAAGTGGTTCATTTGTCTAATAATATTTAATTAGTTTTACCTAGAATAATCAAACAAAGTAAACTAAGTCTATTTTAAGTTATCATATTTTTGGCTTTGAAGTCGTTAATTTGTTTCTTTTGCAAAAATGTCAAACTTGGTTCTACAAATTTATCTATAACAAAGGCTTCAACAAATTTGTCTATTGGTTTTACCATCAATCCCAAGAAAATAAATCCTCCAAGTGTTTTTAGTAATTTATTTTTGAAAATTTGTTTTTCTTGGAACATTTTTATAACTTGTTTTGCGGCATCTTCGGTGGAATCCCCATTATAGCCAGCGGTCATTTCAAATTTTCGTTTTATTTGATTGAATTTTTGGAACATTTTGTCAGACAATCCATCAGTCTGTTTATTATTGACAAGTTTTTCTCTAATTGTGAAAATTTCTTCTATATTTGATTTTGTGAATTTTATGATTTTTTCAGGTGTAGGACGTGTCACGGCATTAGGTTGTTTTCTGTTAAAAATCCAATTAACTATACTTCTTGTTGTGTTTTTAAATTTGCTTTCTTTTTTGGTTTCATCTATATGGTTAGCTAATTTTTCTGCAAACTTGGTATAATATTCATCCTGTTTGTCTGCATATTTGTGGAGTTTGTTCTGTTTTATGTAATTTATTGTAAAACGATGTAGTTCTTCTTGTGTTTGTAATGTGAGTTTGTGTTTTCCCATTAAACCTATTACAGATGCTGTTCTTTGTCCGATTTTTACAGCTGCTGTCGGCAGAATTACACTTGCTAAAAGTTGAAATATTGCTTGCTTTGTCCCTCGTTTTGCACTTGGATCATAGGAATTTTGGTCGTTTTTATATTTGTCATAAATGTCGGCGCCAAAATACAACAATGCCGGAATCCATAACAAAAGTCCTGTTTTAGGTGCTATTTCGCTTATGGCTGCACCTATTTCGTTTGTATAAGCAAGTCCTCTTGCTGGCCATTGATTTAATGGATCGTTATATTTGTTTTGGAAGGGGTTACCTTCGTTTGCAACATTTGTGTCTTTAATTTTGTCTGTTTTATGTGCGGATAAAAAGTATGGAGTAGTTTTTATCAATTGTATCCTCCGATATAAAAATTTTTGTGTTATTACAGTTATTGTTTTTAACAAGTTTATTTATAATAATTGAAAAATAATAAATTTTGCTAACATTGATTTGATTTTTTAAGTAATTTTTACAAATGGATTGAGTTTTTATATTTGTTTAAACAATGATAAAAAAATTTTTGCTATAATTTTAATAAATAAATTATAAAGAAGGAGAGTAAAATGAAGTTTGCAGGTATTGATGTTGAAGGAAATGAAATTGAGTTTGATTTAAATAATTTTAACGGACAAAGAGTTGTTTTGTATTTTTATCCGAAAGATAATACATCAGGTTGTACTCAGGAAGCTTGTGATTTTAGAGATAATATAAATCGTATTACGAAATATGCTACTGTTATAGGAGTTAGCCCGGATTCAATAAAAAGTCACAAAAATTTTAAAGAAAAACAAAGTTTAAATTTTATTTTATTATCTGATCCGGAGCATATTTTGTCAGAACAATATTCTGTTTGGAAAGAAAAATCTATGTATGGTAAAAAATATATGGGAATTGAACGTTCTACATTTGTGCTTGATAAAGAGTTAAATATTGAAAAAGAATGGCGAAAAGTGAAAATTAAAGGACATGTTGATCAAGTTATTGAATATTTAACTCACTAAAATCAGACGTATTTTATATTTACTATATTTTAAACATGTTCATTAATAATTTTTATGATATATTAAATTTAGCCTTAATTTGGGGCGTTAGCGCAGTTGGGAGCGCACGACACTGGCAGTGTCGGGGTCAGGGGTTCGAATCCCCTACGCTCCAGATTAAAGAAGACTCCAAAGTAAAGGGGGTCTTTTTATTGGAAAAATTTGGATGTTTTTTAGCATTGAGATATATGAGATATTTTGTCTTGAATTAATCATATTTATTAAAATATTTTTGCGGTGTTGCGTAATACTTACCAGATTGTGCTTTTTTTACTTCAAAATAGATATATCCTTTAGGGGTTACTCTGTTATTTTCAGAAAATCTTTTTAAATTAATAGAAAATTTTAGGATTGGACCATATTGACCATTAAAAGAATCAATATAAACACCATCTGTATATTTACCGTTTTCACCGCCAATAACATCAGTATTTGTAGTTTTATCTTTATTTAAAAGATTTTCAAGCTGTTTTCTTAATTTTTGATTTTCATTTTCTAATGCTTCAAAATTATTATTTTTTAAAGATAATATATTCTTATTGCGTTCTATTAAATCTCTTTTTTCATTTAAAAGGATTTCGTTTTCTTTTTTAAGATTATAAATTTCATTTTGCTGATTCTTTATAATTTCTTTTAAATTTTCAATAGAAAGTTGTGATTCGTTATTGGTTTCTGATAAATCCTGTTTAACAATTTTCTTTTGTTTTTTGTTATCCAAAGTTACTGCCAAATTTTGAAAAGACATATCATCTTCAATCCCAAAACGTTCATTAGGGCCTAATTTACTTTTAGTTGAATAATGTTGTCCTTTATAAAATTTACCCATAAAATACTCCTATTTTTATGTAAATATATCGCAAATTTAAATATGAAAATAAATAAAATTTGTAAAAAAAAATTTTTGTTATTACAAATTATTAAATAATAGTTAATATACTGTTTAAAAAATTTTTTTTTGGTTTTTATAATATAAAATATAAGTTATTATTAGTAGAAAATTATATCAAAGGAGTAACCAGACTTATGAAAATTAATCAATTTACCTCAATTAACCCTAAAGTTAATACTACAAATAATCCTGCTTTTAGTGGAAAAGTTATTACAAAAGGACCTTGGACAGATAAATTAAAAGATGCTTTTTTAAATTCTAAAGGAATTAATGAATTAGCATCAGGTGATAAAGATGTTATTGGCAGACTGATTTGTAAAGCTGCTTCAAAAGATGATTATAATCACATGTGGGGAGAACCTGTTTTTAAATTAAGTATAGAAATGCAAAATTCAAAACCATCTTTAACAGAAAGAATTAAAAGTATGTTAAGAATTTCCAGACAAACAGTTAATAAATATTATCACAAAGAGTCCAGCTTAGCTGAAAAAATAAGCAGTATGTCTAAAGAATTTTTAGAATCTTGTATGAATAAAGGCTAGAAAATAATTGTTTATAACTTATAAATAAAAAAGATTCTTGTTATTACAAGAATCTTTTTTATTTTGTTAAATAAGTTCATTTTTGTTAAATAATTTTATTTCTCCGTATTCCCCATCGAAACCTGCTTTTTTTATAACTTTACCTTGTCTTAATCTTGAAATAGCTTCTCCGAGAAGTGCAGAATGTTTTGAAATTTCTTCAATCGGAATATTTTGTAGTATTTCAAGTTCTGCTCCAAATGTATTGATAAGTTTTTCATACTCAATTGTTACAGATTTACTTGCTGGACCGATACCTTTAATTTCTGAAATAATTTCTTGTAGTGGCACAAGAGAAAAAACTTTTCCGGCAGTTTTGGGAGGTTTTATAATTTCTTTTCTGTCTGAGAGTTCATTTACGCGTGATAAAACACCTATGGTTAGTGGTTTACCGCATACAGGACAAATTCCGTTATATTTTTTTGTTTCTTCAGGTGTTAAACAAATATTACATTTCCGATGCCCGTCTTCATGGTATTTGCCCTCTTCAGGGAAAAATTCAACTGTGCCAGTATAACCTTTACCGGTTTTTAGTGCTTCAATAATTGAATAATAATTCGGTTCGATATCAAAAACGGTTGCTTCTCTGGCAAGTTTTGAAGCCGAATGTGCATCGGAATTTGAAACAAGCCTGAATCTGTCAAGTTTTGAAACCTGCCAATTCATTTCAGGGTCAGAAGAAAGTCCTGTTTCAAGAGCAAAAATATGTTCTGATAAATCTTCATAGCAATCTTCTATTGAATCAAACCCTGATTTTGAACCTAATACCGAAAACCATGGTGTCCAAATATGTGCGGGAATTATGAATGAATTTTCTCCGGATTCCAATACAGTTTCAAGTAAGTTTCGGGAATCCAGCCCTAATATCGGTCGTCCGTCAGATTTTATATTTCCGATTGTATCAAGTTTTTTCCTAAAAATATCTGCTGATTTTATATTGGGAACAAATACAACGTGGTGAACTTTTCTGGTTTTATCCCATTTTTTGTATATTGTTGAAATTTCAACCGTGAGAATAAATTTTATATTTGCTCCAATTTGTTTTTCGATTTCTGGTTTTAGTTTAAATGTTCCGTCATCCGCTTGTATAAGTTTTTCTTTTATTTCTTCAAACCAGGCAGGGTGAGTAAAATCTCCTGTCCCGATTAGATTTAACCCCTTTTTATTTGCCCATATTGCAAGTTCTTCAAGGTTAAGATTTTTGCTTGTAGCTCTTGAATATTTTGAATGAATATGTAAATCAGTATAATAATACATTTTAACTATCCTATATTTACTCTTTATATTGTTGAGATTTGTTGAAAATTTACTTATGCAATGAATTTAAAAATTCTAAAATATAAAATGTTAAAAAACCCGTAAATGCATTGATAGTAGCACTTAAAACTCCCATAAATACGGAAATTACAAGAAGTATGAAAAAGTTTGCATTCCCTAGCATTAGTCCTACTCCGTAATTTGCAGCAAGATGAAAAAATTTCATCAAGATAACTGAAATAGGTACATAAATAATTGAAAAACCCAGATAAGATACAAAACCTGTAATTGCTCCGACTATTACGCTATCTTTTGTTGATGTAAGGGAAAGACACCCATATTTTATTAAAATCCAAATTACAAGCGGAGCAATAAAACAAAGTAAAAACGTAAAAGAAACAGCTCCGGCATAAGGGATTAGTGTAATAACTCCGAGTAAAATCCCGAAAAATATGCTTAAAATAGAAATTTGTCTAAGCAGTATAAAATTAATATTCATGAGATTAATTATATCATAATTGATCTTGTATGACAAATTGCAATTGCTATTGAATCTACTGTATCATCAAGTTTTGGCAAATTCTCGACTCCTAGTGATAATTTAACCATTTGTTCAACTTCTTTTTTATCTGCACGACCATAACCAGTTAAAACTTGTTTAACTTCCATTGGGGTATATTCAAAAATCGGCACTTTGAATTTTTCAAGAATTGTTAAAATAACGCCTCTGGCATGGGCAACAGGCATTACTGTTGTTCTGTTTCTGAAGAAAAAGAGTTTTTCAATTGCAGCACAATCAGGTTTGTATTTTTCAACAATTGTTGTCATATCTTCAAAAATTTCTAAAAGTCTTGCGGATTCTCTTGTCCCTTTTTGAGTTTGAATAGAACCTGAATGCAAAAGAACAGGAGTTTCTCCGTCATATTCGACAATTGAATAACCAACAATACCAAGTCCCGGATCTATTCCTAAAATCTTCATAAAATTATTATATCATGTTTTTATTCAAAACAAAGATTTTACATTAATTTTGAAACATCTTGTTTTATATCAAAAATAATTCAGGAAAAACAATTCATTACAGCAAGAAAATTAAAGAAGTAAAAGAACCGCTTAACTGTCCCGGCAACAAAATAACTATCGAAAGAAAATAACTATTTAATTTTTCTTGCTAAAGATAAGCCCGCAGGTAATGGTAATACAACGTTTTCATAATTTGGGTTTGCATTGATTGCATCAATAAACGGTTTGCATTTTGCCTCATGTGACAATACATTATCACATGCAATTATTCCGCCTGTTTTTAAATGTTTATCAATAAATTCAAAATATTTTATATATTCGGATTTATTCGCATCTACAAATGCAAAATCAATTTCAAAATCCTCAGGCAAATATTCAAGATGCATTAAAGCGGAACCCTTTAGAGTTGTAATTACGTCATCAACTTTGCAAATTTTAAAATTTTCTTTTGCAATATCAAGTCTTTTATCATAAAACTCAATAGTTGTAAGATGTCCGCCGTTTTCTTTTACTGCTTTACCGAGCCAAATCCCTGAATATCCGTTTGATGTGCCGACTTCAAGAACATTTTTCGACTTTTCAGCTTTTATAAGCGTATATAAAAATTCTCCTGTTACTCTGGCAATATTCCAAAATTGTCTTTGGGTTGTTTCAAGAGAACTAAGTATATTTTCGGTTGTGTCATCAAAATATTTAATCATTTTATCATCTGCTATTTATTAATTTTTTTCACTTTTTCTGTTACAACTATTGTATTTGCAGGAATATCAATAGGTATTGTTTTTATGACTTTGTTTGTTCCAAGATCAAAAACTGTATATAATGAAGCTTTTGTATCGGTTATGAGAGCAATATTTGTATTTTCAATTTGATTTATTTTAGTTGAAAATCCGTTTGTATTCAAATAAATTGTATCTGTTAAAGTATCGGTTTTGGCATCTATTACCTGAATAGAGTTATCTCCTGCACCTAAAACGTAAACTCGGTCATGGAAAACCAGCATATCAATAGGTTTTTCGCAAATTTCAACTTCTGCCATAAGACCTATGGTTTCATAATCAATAATTGCTATCCTGTTTTTTGTTCTGCTTGTTATGTAAATTTTATTATTTGTGTATACAATTTTTGAAACATTAGGGAATTTACCAATTTCTTTTAACAAATAGTTATTATCAAGTTCGATTGCCCAGATGTCACGAGTTTTTTTATCATAATAAAATAATTTGTTCCCGTCATCTGAGAGTGTAAGCTTTTCACACATTCCTGTAATTTTTATCTGTTTTGAAAGTGTCATTGTTTCAAGATTGATGACATAAATACTTGAATCAACAGAACTTGAAACGTATGCTATATTTTTAGCATTATCGATAAGAATTTCATCCGGTTGTGTTTTTGTGTAAATCTGTTTTATAATCTGATCGTCTGCAAGTGATATAACATCAACTGAAGGCTTATCATAAGCTGTTACAAGTAAAAATTGGTCATTATAAGCTTTCATTGAAATCGGAACATTTGTTTGTGCCAGTGAATATTCAGGAGTTTTTGCTCCCAGATTCAAAACTTGAATGTTTTTGGAATATGGTGAGGATACATAAAAACTTTTGTTTTTTAATTGGGGGATTTGAGAAAGAGTTTTTAATGTTGAACCTGATAACTGTGTTACAACAGGTTTGGAATTTTCAACACGAATTCCGGGATCATTTACTGTTTTAATTTCCAAATTCCCGACAATTGCTTTCATGTTATCAGGAATAACTAATCCTTTAGGAACAAGCATATCTTGAGGTAATAATCCTGTTCTTAATTCAAGAGGTGGATTTGCTATTTTGAAAATGGTTTTATTTCCGTTTGTATCTGTTAAAACTTTAAGTAATACAAAATCATTGTTCAGAATAATAACATTTGGTTTTGATGCAAGTGTTTTACCAGACGGATAAGTTTGTTTTATCGCGAGATTTTCAGGTGTTAATATTTTTGCCGGAAATAGCGGAAGATAAAGAGTATTATCCGGTAATATAATTATCCCGTCAAATCTAAATGTGGTATTTGGAAAATCTTTTGTGATAAATTGTTGAACATTATCAGGAATTTTAGCTGCAAAAGCAGGAATACTGAACGCAAACATTAAAGTTGCGGTCAATAATAATTTAGCTGTTTTGCTTTTAATCCCTTTGTTTAACATTATTGGAATACTCCCTTAACTTTATCCATTATAGAAGATTGTTGAGCAGGTTTTTTATTTCTTTGTATTTCATATAATCTTCTATACAAATTTCTTTCTTCATCAGAAAGTTTAACAGGAGTTTTGACGGCAACTATTACTATGTGATCACCTCTTTGAGAAGGCCTTGAAATATATGGAACTCCTGCTCCTTTTATTTTTATAGAATTACCGCTTTGCACACCTGCTTGAACCGTAATTTTTTGTTCCCCGTCAAGAGTTTTTATCACAACTTCATCTCCCAAAGCAGCTTGAGCTTGAGAAACATCAAGTCTTGAATAAACATCATTTCCTTCGCGTTTAAAGTAATCGGAAGATTTTACATGCAAAACTACATATAAATCTCCTGCCGGTCCTCCGTTTGTCCCTGCATCTCCTTCTTGGGAAACACGAATTTTTGACATATTATCCACGCCTGCAGGAATTTTTATATTGATTTTCTTTTCTTTTTGAATTTTACCCTGTCCTTTACAAGCTTTACAAGGATTTGTAATTTTTTTGCCTGCTCCATGACAATCCGGACAAGTAACAATCTGTGCAATTGAACCAAGAGGTGTTCTCATTACTTGTTTTACCTGACCTGAACCATGACATGTAGGGCAAGTTACAGGTTGAGATCCTTTTTCTGCACCTGTTCCATTACAAGATGGACAAAGTTCAAGATGATCAAATTTAATTTCTTTTTCACATCCGAAAATCGCCTGTTCAAAATCAATTTCTATATCCAGTCTTAAATCATCACCCTCAACAGGAGCATTTGGATCAGGTCTGCCCCCAAATCCAAAACCGCCCATTCCGCCAAAGAATGAATTAAATATATCATTTAAATCGCCAAAACCGCCTGCAAATGGCCCGCCTGTGTCAAATCCGGCATTTTTCAGCCCGTCTTCTCCGTATCTGTCATAAGTTGCACGCTTATTATCATCCATAAGCGTTTCGTAAGCTTTCCCGAGTTCTTTAAATTTTTCTTCCGCATCAGGAGCTTTATTTACATCAGGGTGTAAAGTTCTGGCTTTTTTTCTAAAAGCTGATTTTATTTCGTCCTTGGTCGCATTTTTTGATACGCCCAGTATTTCATAGTAATCTGTCATTTATAATAATTCTTCCCTATTCTCTATAACTGTATTTTAGCATGTAAATCCTCAAGGACAAAAAAAGATTAACCTTGTGATGTGGCAACATTTACAAGGGCGGGTCTTAATACTTTATCTCCCATTTTGTAACCTTTTTGTAATTCATTAATTATCGTATTTTCAGAATGTTCTGATGTAGGTGTTTGCATGACTGCATCATGAAAATTTGGGTCAAATTCTTTCCCTTCAGTTTCAATAACTTCAAGTCCCAATTTTGTTAATACATCAAAAACTTGTTTATGAACCAAATCAAAACTTTCTTTTACTTTGGCACAATCTTCCACATTTTCAAGAGCTTTTTTACCGCGTTCAAAGTTATCTAAAACTTCTATCATTTTTTTCAAAGCATTTTCTGTCCCGAATTTAAGTAAATCTTCTTTTTCTTGAGCCTGTCTTTTGCGGTAATTATCAAAATCTGCGGCCAGACGTAAATATTGCTGATTTAAGGTATCATATTTTTGTTGTAAATCTGTTAATTCGTTATTTGTATCTTTAGAAGTCTCTTCATTGTCATTATTTTCGGAAGTTTGTTGTGTTTCTTCTTTAATTTCTTCATCAAGATGTTCAGAATTTTTAAACGGGTTATTATTATGATGTTTATGTGTCATATCTCTACCTCTTAATTAATTTTCATATAAATATATTATAGTTTATCAATATTAATAAACAATAAAAATTTATTATTTTTTAATAATTAAGAGAAAAGTGTATCATTAACTAAATTCTTGTATCCTCTCATTAAAGCATCCATATATCCGGAACCGTTATGTACATATTGCGGATTATGTAAAACTTCTGCTACTCCTTCTACTGTATTTTTAAAATATTCAACTCCTTCTGTAGTAAGTTCATTACCTTGTTTATATAAGTAATTTGCGAAATTTTCAATTACACCCGTACCTTTTAAAATATTAAGTTCTCCGGAAATTCCTGTGATATAATTGTCCAATTCTTCATTATATATTAATCCTTTATAAGCAGTATATGAATTAACATATTTTGGATCTATTTTGAAATCATTTGTTTTTAATTTAAAAACTCTATCAACAAAATTATGCATGAAATTCAAAATAGGTTTAGTTTTTTGAGAAAACGGAATAACCTGCCCGTTTAAACGTGGGATAAATGTTAAATCACCAGTATTATTATAAATTGATGTCATTTCGATATTTACAAATTTATCATTAATATTATTTTTTAATGTTGGAAAATTTTTTAATATTTTTTTATATTCTGATAAATCTTTATGTTCAACATCATTAGTAAGTTCCATATTCAAAATGTTACGTGATATTTGTATTTCCGGAGTGTCTTTTGAAATTTTTGCAAAACCGATATTTTTTATTCCTGTAAAACTTACTGGGCTTATATTCATCAAAGTATTTTCTCCTTTTGTTTTTTTATAAAACTAAAAAATTTTTTTTTAAACAATAATTCAAATAATTTTATGATTTTCTTTACATAATTTAACTTATTTACATCATTCAAATCTGATTGTATTATTATAATTAAGGTAAAGTAAAATATTATTTAAAGGTAAGAAAATTGACTCAAAAATATTATATAAAGGGCGGTACCCCGTTAAAAGGTGAGGTTTCTATCGGCGGCGCAAAAAATTCTGTATTAAAGTTGATGGCTGCTGCTTTATTAGCGAAAGGTGAAACTAAAATTCATAATGTTCCGGATTTAACAGATGTTGAAATTATGCTTAATGTTATTAGTGATCTCGGGGCAAAAACAACTTATGATAAAAAAGAAAAATCAGTTACTATTGATGCTACAGATTTGACAAGTATAACTGCAAAATATGAACTTGTAAGCAAAATGAGGGCTTCTTTTATTGTTCTCGGAGCATTGGTTTCACGTTGCCGTGAAGCAATAGTTGCACTTCCGGGCGGTTGTGCAATCGGAGAAAGAAGAGTTGATTTTCATATAAGAGGTTTAGAGGCACTTGGCGCAAAAATTAAAATAGAAAATGGTTATGTACATGCAAAAGTCCCAAAACTTGTGGGTACTGATATTTACCTTGATATCCCCTCTGTTGGAGCAACTGAAAATATCATGCTTGCATCAATTCTTGCAGATGGTTCTACAAGAATTCAAAATGCAGCTCAAGAACCTGAAATTGTTGATTTGGCTAATTTCTTAAACTCTATGGGTGCAGATGTTAACGGAGCAGGTACATCAGAAATAGTTATAAACGGTGTAAAACAAGATAGTTTACATCCGATTGAATATACAACAATTCCTGACAGAATTGAAGCAGGAACATTTATGTCAGCTATTATTGCCACAAAAGGTAAAGCTATTATAAAAAATGTATTCCCTGCTCATTTGACATTCTTTACTGATAAGTTACTTAAGATGGGTGCAAATATTAAACTTATTGAACCGAATTCTTTAGAAGTCTCTTGCAAAAACAGATTAAATTCAATAAATTTTGTCACACAGCCTTATCCAGGATTCCCTACAGATTTGCAGTCAATGGCAATGACATTACTGACTACTGCAAACGGTGTTGGAATTATTACCGAAAGTTTGTATGAAAACAGGTTTATGCAAGTCCCTGAACTTAGAAGAATGGGTGCAGATATTCACCAAGACAGAAACCATGCAATTATTAAAGGTGTTAAAAAATTAACTGGTGCAACACTTGCTGCAAGTGATTTACGTGCAGGGGCATCGCTTGTTGTTGCAGCTCTAATGGCTGACGGAAATTCTACTATCGAAAACTTACATCATATAGATAGAGGATACGAAAATTTCGAAAGTAAGCTAAGATTATTAGGAGGCAAAATAGAAAGAAGAGATGAGGAAGTTATTTCTTCTCCTGTTGAACCGAAAATCAATATAACGGAGGGCTTGTTGTAATGGCACCTGCATACAAACGCTGGTATGATCATGATCCATTGTTACTTGAAGTTATTGAGCTTTTAAGAAATTACCAAACGGAATTAAGAGCTCAGGCTGAAATTTTTCTTCAAAAAATAGAAGAAAAAGTTTCAAAAGAAACAATTGATAAATTTTATGCAATGGTCAAACCTGTTAATGCAAATAACCGCTGGTACGATAAAGATCCTGTTATTTCTAAAACCGTTGAAATTTTAAGATTTGTCCCACCTGAAGCGCAAAAAATTTGTGCTCAAAACTTTATAAGGACACTTAAAGAGATGGGAATTGAATACGAAAGTCCTAATAAAACAGATATAAAATAATAAAAAAGCTCTTTTGAAAGGGCTTTTTTATTTTATGTGATAAAATTATACTATGTTTAAAATTAATGCACCCGAAAATAACGAAAATTATGCTTTGTTTGAGCGATTTCTTACAAGGTCATATTCTTTTGCCGTTACTGGTTTGACAACTCTTTTGAGGTTATTGCTAATTACAAAAATTAAAAAAATTACGGATAAAAAAATTCTTGTAATAACCTCAACCGAGCAAAACGCATTAAAATATCAAAATGATTTATTAAAAGCTTTTGGCGAAAATGCTGAAATTATGCCTTTTCAAAATATTTCAATGTACGAAAGTGTACCGCCTAACAGGTATGATTATGCTGAGCAGGTTAGAATTTTAAGAGAAAAACCGGATATTGTTCTAGTACCTGTAAAAGTTGTTCTTGAAAAATTCCCGACAAATAATTTTTATGAAACTAATTCAATTTCTCTAAAAATAGGTGATGAAATTGATATAAAAGAACTTGCACAAAAATTTATAAATCTGGGATTTCAACGTTCAACTATGGTTTCTGATATAGGAGAATTCAGCATAAGAGGAGATATAATAGATTTTTATTCATTAGATAAACATCCTGTAAGAGTTGAACTTTGGGGAGATGAAATTGTTGATATCAGATATTTTAACAACGAAACTCAAAAATCAATCGAAAAATTAAAGTCAGCAAAAGTTATGCCGATGTATAAATTTACGATTGAAAAAGGAATTCCCTCTGAAATTAAACCTGAAGATGATGATGGGTATTTTGAGGGGATTGAAGTATATCAAAATTACTTTAATTCTGATTTTGTAAGCATTTTAGATTATTTTAAAGATTATATTCTTGTTTTTGATGAAACTTCTGAAATTTATACAAAGTATGAAAATTTAGATAAAAATTTTGAAGAACAACTTCAAGAAAATTTAAAACTTGGTCTTAATATTGATTTAAAAGGGCGTAATCATCTGCCTTTTGAAGAATTTATACAAAAGTGTGCTGGATTTGTAAAGGTTGGGTTTAATAATTTTCTTGACAGTGAAATGGATGAGGTTATTGAATTTAATACTCAAACTATTCAAAATTTTGGGGCAAAACTTGATGATATCGCAAATTTCATAGCTTTAAAAAACGATTACAGAATTATAATCGCAACTGATTATCCTGAAAGGGTTAAGGAAATTCTTGCAGAGCGTAATATTTTTGATATTGAATATAATGAGAGTATTTCATCTCACGGTTCTGTTTTAGAAGATTTTAAAACCATAATAATTACGGACAGAGAACTATTTAATAAACGTACAAAAGAAATTACCTCTACAAAGCGTTCTTATTACAAAGAAAAACCGGAGTATATCGAAAATATTAACGATATAAAAGAGGGAGAATATGTTGTTCACAGTATTCATGGTGTCGGAATATACAAAGGATTATCACAGCAAGAAATTGACGGCCAGTTAAAAGATTATTTAACTATTGAATATGCAAATAAAGACAGACTGCATATCCCTGCAGAACAGATAAATCTGCTTGTACGATACAGAGGTTCAGGAGCTATAAAACCAAAACTTTCCCGAATGGGCGGAAAAGACTGGGAGAATACTAAAACTCGTGTTAAAAAAGAAGTTGAACAAGTTGCTTATGATTTATTAAGACTTTATGCTAAACGCAAAATGCAACAAGGAATTCAATTCTTGCCTGATACAACTTGGCAGGTTGAAATGGAAGAGGCTTTTGAATACACAGAGACACCTGATCAGATGAAGGCTATCAATGATGTTAAGGCTGATATGGAAAGCGAACAACCAATGGATAGGTTGATATGCGGCGATGTAGGGTTTGGGAAAACCGAAGTTGCTATGCGCGGAATATTTAAAGCAGTAACATCAGGGAAACAAGTTGCTGTTGTTGTTCCGACAACAATTTTGGCATTTCAGCATTATCAAACAATAAGTGAAAGATTTAAACCATTTGGGGTTAATGTTGAACTTTTATCCCGTTTTCGTTCTCAAAAAGAACAAAAGGAAACTATTAAGCATCTTGCAACAGGTGAATGCGACGTTGTTGTCGGGACTCACAGACTTTTGCAAGAAGGTATTATTTTTAAAGATTTAGGTCTTTTAGTAATTGATGAAGAACATCGTTTTGGTGTAAGACATAAAGAAAAATTAAAACAATTCCGTGAAAATATTGATATTATTACAATGTCTGCAACCCCAATTCCAAGGACATTATACATGTCATTATCCGGTATAAAAGATATGTCAATAATTAATACTCCGCCAAAAAACAGACTTCCGATAAAAACTTATGTCGGCGAGTGGAATGAAAACATGGTAAAAAATGCAATAATTCATGAATTAGACCGTGAAGGACAGGTATTTTATTTATACAATCGGGTAGAAACTATTGATGAATTCAGAATTCAACTTCAGAAACTTGTTCCCAATGCACGTATTGCAATAGGACACGGGCAAATGGATGAAAAAACTTTGGAAAAAGTTATCATAGATTTTGCAAATCATGAGTATGACATTCTTCTGGCAACCACAATTATTGAAAACGGGATTGATATCCCAAATGCAAATACTATGATTATCCATAATGCTGATAAGTTTGGCTTGGCACAGCTTTATCAGCTTAGAGGCCGTGTCGGACGTTCTCAAAGACAGGCTTATTGTTATTGTTTATATACAAAATCAAAGGAAATTACTCCGGATGCTGTCCAAAGATTGAAGGCTATAAAAGAGTTTACAAATCTCGGAAGCGGTTATCAAATTGCAATGCGTGATGTTGAAATTCGAGGAGTCGGTAATATTTTAGGTACAAAACAACACGGTCACATGGTGAATGTAGGTTTTGATACATATTGTCAATTATTAGAAGAGACAGTTCAAGAGCTTCAAGGTCAAGCTGTTGAAAAATCTGAACCTACTATTGTTGATATTAATGTAACAGCATTTATTCCTGATGAATGGGTAGGTTCAGCAGAACAAAAAATGATTGAATATAAACGTTTGGCGGATGTAAAATCTGATGTTGAATTGGATTATATAACCGAGGAATGGAAAGATAGATTTGCCAAACCTCCTGAAAGTGTTGAAAATTTAATAAAACTTATCAGGATAAGACTTGCAGCTACAGAGGTAAAAATTTCATTAATAAGAGAAACCGAAGATAATATAAGGATTTACACACCTTTTAGCCAGCCGGAATGGAAAATTATACAGCATTCATTGCCTTCTGAAATATTGAAACGTATAAAATTTACAATAGCTCCAAAAGCTTGTACAGATGGAAATTCTATATTATTATTAAATAATTCCTATATGAATTTTAATGAAATATTTAACATTTTAACAGATTTGTTTTATTATATATATAAAGTAAGTAATGAATTTGCTTATAAATAAATCAGATATTAAAAAAGGAGACACTATGAGAGGGAAAAAATTACTGGCAACGCTTGCGCTTTCAGCAGTATTATTTACAGGATGCGGCTTGAAATCAGGTGAGGCTATTATTAAAGTTAATGACCAAACAATTACGCAAGGTCAGTTTGATCAGGAATTTGATAAACAAGCAAATACCGGATTTGCAAAAGCTTTTGGTATAAATGTTAAAGATGGTAAGAACGACTTTTTATATCTTTTAATTAAAGAAAGAGTTATTAATGAATTAATTGTAAGATCACTTCTTGATCAAGAAATGCAAAAACGCGGTATAAAAGTTACAAATCAAGATGTAGATGATGCTGTAAAAGAAATTATCGACAAATTAGGTTCAAAAGAACAACTTAACGCTCTTTTGAAACAATACGGTATGTCAAATGCTGACTTTAAAAGAGATTTAAAAGAAGAAGTTAAAATGAAAAAACTTGCAAAATCTTTAGGTACAGCAGCAGTTTCTGATGCGGATGCTAAAAAATTCTATGACAGCAACTTAAATAAATTTAAACATCCTGACAGAGTAAGAGCTTCTCATATTCTTATTGCAGTAAATCCTCAAGAAATAACAGAAATTGTTAAATCAGATCCAAATAATAAAAATCTTGATGATGCAGCGGTAAAAGCAAAAGTTGCAGAAGAGATAAAAGCAAAAGAAGCTAAAGCTAATCAAATTTTAGCAGAAGCTAAAAAAGATATGACACAATTTGCAAAACTTGCAAAAGAAAATTCTGAAGACACAACAACAGCTTCTAAAGGCGGTGATTTAGGATTCTTCGCAGAAAAAGATATGGTTCCGGAATTTTCAAAAGCCGCATTTTCAATGAAGCCAAATTCTATTTCTGATAAACCTGTAAGATCTCAATACGGTTATCACATTATAATGGTTACTGACAGAGCTGCAGCAAGCACAGAACCTTTTGAAAAAGTGAAAGATAATATTAAAGCTTATCTTGAAAATCAAAAACAACTTAAACTTATTGATGACCTTACAGAATCATTGAAGAAAAATGCAAAAATTGAATATGTAAATCCTGATTATGATCCTGCAAATGTTCAAAAAGGTGTTCAGGAAACTATCAAAAAGAGTGCAGAACAAGAAAAACAAATGCAAGAAGAAGCAAATGCCAAAACTAAAAAATAATAAATAATAAAAACATATCAATATCAAAAAAGCCCTTTTTATAAAAAGGGCTCTTTATTTGTAGAAATAATTTAATTATACATTTTTAAATTTTAATTAATAAAAATTTACTGTCTTTTAAAGCTGCAACTTTGTGCTCTGTATCTTTTTTAAACATTAAAATTTCGCCTTTATCTACCTTAAATTTTTCTGCATCAAAATGCATCTCAATTTCTCCGTCAAGAACATACACTGCCGCATCACAAGTTGATGTATGTGTATCGATAATCTCATTTTTTTTAATAGCTATTATATTAAGGCTGCTTTCATTATTTTGCATAAGAATTTCGCGTTTAAATTTTTCTTCTCCTAAACTGACAATATCTTTAGCTTTTAAAACATTATAAAACATATTTCCCTCCTTTTTTTTAATTAAACAAGGGAAAATAATTTATTTCTATACGCTTTAAGGTAATCTTATTAAGCAGTTTTTTTATGTTTGATAAAAATTACGACAAGCGGGATTATTATAAATGCAGCTATTCCGAAATATCTGAATGTTTCAACATATCCCCACAAACTTGATTGTTGCAAAAGTTGGTTATAAATTTGAGCTTGTGCCATATTTAAAGCTGTTGATATATCTGTACCTGATGAAAAACTTGCAGCAAGTGTATTTAATTTTTGGGTATAAATATCATTTGAAAAATTTAAATGTCCTACCATCATCATCTGATGAACTTGTCCGAAACGAGAAATCATTGTTGTTGCAAGAGATGTGCCGACAGCAGCGCCTATGTTTTTTAATAGGTTTTGTACACCTGCAGCATTAGTTTGTTGATCATTTGTTAATGTACTGCAAGATAAATTCATCATAGGTACCATTGCCATAATCATTCCAAGTCCGAATACCATATTTGGCAAAGCAATATCAACTAATGCAATATTTGTATTAATTTCTCCGAACATCAAACCGCCGATTCCAAGAATTGCTAATCCTACAATAATAAGAGGTTTTGTTCCTATTTTGGTTGTAAGTATACCACATATTACAGTAGCTAAAAGACAACCTGCACCTCTGGGTACCATGGAAATGCCGCTTAAAAATGACGTATATCCCATTAATTGTTGTAACATAGAAGGTAAAATGGCAGCAGATGCCATCATTACACCCATTAATACCATTAGTACAATTGTTCCAAAAAAGAAATTTCTATCTTTTAAAATAGATAAATCTATTAATGGTTTTTCTTTTTTTATTTGAATAGTGAAGAATGCTAACATTGCCATCATTGAAATAGCAAATGTTTTGCAAATCCAAGCAGCTCCGAACCAATCTGCATCATTACCTTTATCAAGTACAATCTGTAAAGTTAAAAGCCAGACGCACAGGAAGAAAAATCCTGAATAATCCATTGTAACATTTTTCTGTTTTCTTGCATAAGGTGGATCAAAAACAAGTTTTTTAATCAAGTGAAAAGCAATAATTCCAAAAGGGACATTAATGAAATAAATAAATGGCCAAGACCACGTTTCAGTAAGCCAACCTCCGAGAGCCGGTCCCATAATCGGCGCCATAACAACACCCAATCCAAATACAGCCATAGCCGCAGCACGTTTTTCTTTTGGGAAAATTTCAAAAATTATAGCCTGAGAAATCGGCATAATTCCACCGCCGCCGATACCCTGTAAGATTCTTGAGAACAGTATCATTGTCATAGATTTAGAAAGCCCGCAAAGTACAGAAGCAATCGTAAATATAGTTACACTTATCAAAAAGTATGTTTTTCTTCCCATAAGTTTAGAGAAAAAATCAACAGCAGGAATTACGACACCACTTGCAACCAAATAGCTGGTAATAATCCAAGTAGATTCGTTATGGCTTATAGAAAAGCTTCCGGCCATGTAAGGTAATGCAACGTTTGAAATTGTTTCGTCTAACGCGAACATAAAGACTGAAAGCATAACCGGTATCATTACAATCCAAGGATTAAAATGTTTTTCATTATGAATAATTGGGGTATCAGTATTCATATTCCCTCCGTAAATTTACAGATAAATTTATCTCTACTTCTATTATAACGGTAACATAACAATAAAAAGAATGTCAATTTTAAAAAGTTTTAGGAGGAATGGAAGTTAAGTATGTACTTATCTCATGACTATCTATTGCAAATAAAAAAGGACGAGATAAATCCCGTCCTTTTTTATTTACCCGAGATGCGATTCGAACGCATGACCTACCGCTTAGAAGGCGGTTGCTCTATCCAGCTGAGCTACTCGGGCTTGGATCCAGAGGGCTTAGACAAGTGTTTGGTTTAGTGGGGTACCTGTATAATCCCTCATAAATTTTATGTTAACACAAAAATTTTTCTTTGCAAGATTATTCAAAAATTTTTATTTGTAAATTTATGTAAATTGATTTTTGGTTATTATTTAAAGTTTTTTATTTAAAATTCCGTAAAAATCATTTGTTAGTGTAAATCTTAATTTAAAGGAGAAATTTTATGGCAAATGAAATTAACGGTGTAAACGGAATTCAACAAACTCAATTTGATCAAACTAAGCAAATTGATGTTACAAAACAGGATGCTTCAAAGGTTAATATTAAATTTCCGAAAAATGGGGAACCTGAAAAAACACAAGAATTTAATGTTTATGGAAAAGATATTACTAATTTTGAAAAATTTAAAGGGAATGATAAAAATGATGCTATGCGTATGACGCAAACTGCTGCCAATGATGTAAAAAAAGCATATATGCAGCTACAACATGAATTTCCGACTGTTGTATTGCAATTTGAACCAATGCCTGATCCTACAAAATGCGGGAAAAAGCGTGAAGGATTTTTCAATTACCAACAACAATTGGAAGATTGGAAAGACTTTGCATTAACTCAGATTGCTAATGCAAGAGAAAAAAGTACCGAAGAAATTGCAGGTAATATTATCATGAATGATAACAGAAATGCTGCAATTAATGCGGGTATTACTTTAGCCACAGGTGAAGCTATTATTAATAATGATAATATCAATGCAGAAGAAATCAATGATAATGTTGACAGAGAAGGTGCAGCGACAAGAAAAGCCGTACATAGTGAAGGAGCTGCAACTCGTAGAGCTGTTCATAATGAAGGCGCAGCAACTCGTGAAGCTGTACATAATGAAGGAGCTGCAACAAGAAATACAGTAAGATTTGAAGGGTTTAAGACTCGTAATACAATTCATGAAGAAGCAACTGAGACCAAAAATGTTGTTCGTCAACAAGGAGCAGAAACAAGAAATGAAGTTCGGGAAAATGCAAAAGAAACTCAGGAATTAGAGTCTTTATCTTCTAAAATTTCAGATGTTTTGACAAACGGATATCAACCTCATACAACAGAAACTGTTAAAACTGTTGAAAATATGAGAGATAATATTATGCAATCAAATCTTCCGCACAATAAAAAGAAAGAATTGTTAAATGATTTAGCTAATTTCTCTGACCAAATTGTTTTGAGTGACAGAGAGCTGGAACGAAAACGAAAAGAAATTAATCTTGAACTTTCAGCAGATCTTGGAAAAGAAACTGAAAATGCGGAAAATGAATTCCCCAAACAAGAACCTGAACCTTTTTATGAAATTCCTGAATTTAAATCTGAAAAACTTAAAAAAACAAATAATCTTAAAGAATCTCAGCAACCAGAAAGCACCAAAGAATCATCAGTTGAGAAAAAGAATTTTAATGAATTATTCGATAAATTTAAAAAATAAAATTAATTAATAAAAATTATTATTAGCCTTAGTTTTGTAAAAGCTTTAAATCAAACTTTTTTAACAAAATTAAGGCTTTTTTATTTGTTTTTTGCAAGAGTTTTTTGTTTAAGATATAATTTTTTTATAATGTAGAAAATTATAAGGGAATAAGATTATGCTAACCGGAAATCAAATAAGAAAATTATATTTAGATTATTTTAAAGATAAACATCAACATACAATTGTTGAAAGCTCAAGTCTTGTGCCTGATAATCCGACAGTTTTGTTAACAACTGCAGGCATGTTGCAATTTTTACCTATATTTTTAGGTATCGTTAAATCTCCGTACAACCCTGCAAGAGCTACTTCTTGTCAAAAATGTGCAAGAGCTGGCGGAAAAGATTCTGATATTGAAAATGTAGGCAGAACTCCGAGACATCATACATTTTTTGAAATGTTGGGGAATTTTTCATTTGGAGATTATTATAAAAAAGAAATTATTCCTTGGGCTTGGGAATTCGTAACGGAAGTTTTGAAACTTGATAAAAACAGATTATGGATTACGATTTTTGAAACTGATGATGAAGCTTATGAAATTTGGAGAAGTGTTGGAGTTCCGGCTGAACGTATTAAACGTAAAGGCAAAAAGGATAACTTTTGGGGACCTCCGGGAGCATCAGGTTCTTGCGGGCCTTGTTCTGAAATTCATTATGATTTAGGTGAACAATATAAATGTAATGATCCGAGAGGCTGTGGAATTGATACTTGTGAATGTGACAGATGGGTTGAAATTTGGAATCTTGTTTTCACAGAGCTTTATCAAGATGAAGAAGGGAATCAATCTCCGCTGGAAAGTAAAAATGTTGATACAGGTATGGGACTTGAACGTATTACAATGGTATGTCAAGGCGTGGCTTCAACTTTTGAAACTGATCTTTTAAAACCGATTATGGATAAAGTTTCTGAGATGAGTAATATCCCATATAAAAAATCTGATAAAACTGATATTTCATTGAGGATAATTACAGACCATGCAAGATGTGTAACTTTCTTAATTTCAGATGGAGTTATTCCAGGCAACGAAGGAAGAAGTTATGTATTAAGAATGATTTTGAGACGTGCATTGCGTCATGGAAAAATTTTAGGTATGGATTTGCCGTTCTTATATAAACTTGTCGATGTTGTTGTTGAAAATTACGGCGAAGCTTATCCTGATTTAATTAAGAATAAAGAAAAAATTATTGATACAATTAAAAAAGAAGAAGAACGTTTTGCAAAAACACTAGATCGCGGCTATAAAATGTTAGATGAGTTTATTGAAGCAAAAAAAGATATTGATGGGGAAAGTGCTTTTAAACTTTATGATACTTACGGTTTCCCATTTGAACTTACAAAAGAAATTGCTTCAGAAAACGGTTTAAAAGTAGATGAAGCCGGTTATAAAGAAGCTATGCAGGAACAAAAAGATAGAGCAAAAGCTGCTGCCGCTAAAATTAGTGTTACAGGCGATATAAAGTATGCAAAAATTGAAGAAAAAGTTGGTTCAACAGAATTTATAGGTTACACAGAAAACGAATGTAATGCAAAAATTCTTGCAACAATTGACGGCGACGGATACACCGACATTGTTTTAGATAAGACGCCATTTTATGCTGAATGCGGTGGTCAGGTTGGCGATAGTGGTACAATAGAAGATATCAAAACTAACGGACAGGCAGTAAAACTTGAAGTTTTAACAACTTTTAAGGTTAATAAACTTTTTGTCCATAGATGTAAGATAATTAACGGTGATGATTTAGTCGGCGTAGAAGTTTCTGCAAAAATTGATTTGCAAAGACGAGAAAATATAAGATTACATCATACTTCAGCTCACTTATTGCAAGCTGCATTAATCAAAGTTTTAGGTGATGAAGTTCATCAGGCAGGTTCTCAGGTGGAAGAAAACAGAATGCGTTTTGACTTTACATTCTCACGTGCAATGACTCCTGACGAAATATTCAAAGTTGAAGAAATCATGAACAATTGGATTGCAAAAGGTTATGATGTTGTAACTGATGTAATGGATATTGAACAAGCAAAATTAACAGGTGCAACAGCATTATTTGGCGAAAAATATGATGATATTGTCAGAGTTGTTTCAATTACTGATGGTAAAATATGTATTTCAAAAGAATTTTGTGCCGGAACTCATGCAAGAAATATTCGTGATTTACGTTTAGTAAAAATAGTTACTGAAGGTGCAATTGCAGCAGGTACAAGACGTATTGAACTTGTTGTAGGCCGTTCTGCATTTGATTTTATGAATGCAAAAGTTAAAGAAATGGATAAACTTTCTTTAATGTTTAAAGCTCATTATGATGAAATTGTAGAACGTGTTGAAAAGCTTCTTGATGAAAATAAAGAACTTCAAAAAGACTTGGCACATGCTAAAGAAGAAAATGCCCGTGCAAAATTTACAACTTTCTTATCAAAAGTTCAAGATATTGACGGCGGAAAGTTATTTATTTCAAAAGTCGAAAACTTTGATGGAAATGCAATTAAGATAGGTATTGAATTTATGGCTAATAAATTTGGTGAAAGTATAGTTATCCTCGCATCAGAGAAAACAGTAGCCGTAAAAGTATCTGACAGCTTTGTTAAAAAAGGTATTAATGCTGGTAAGATTGTAGGAGAAATTGCTCGTGCAACAGGAGCCAACGGCGGCGGCAGACCAAATTTTGCTCAAGGCGGTGTAAAAGATGCTTCTAAATTAGATGAAATTTTATCTAAGATTGAAGGTGATTTGAAATCAGTAAAAGTTTAATAAATCTTTTAATGATTTTAAATTAAAACATTTATAAAGGCGGTATAGGTGTGAGGTATTAATCCCGACAGCTTTACCGCTTTCTATTTTTTGCAAATAATTTGTTGAGATTTTTGACTTAATTGATAAATCTTTGATTGACATATTTTGTTCTAATCTAAGTTCTTTTATTCGTTTGCCGAGTAGAATTAGTGTTTGCGCAAATTTATTCATCTTAATCCTTTGTGTATATATTTATTCTTATTAGTATATAATAGTCCTTATAAGTACCATATTATAAATTGTTTTTTGATTTTTGTCAATTCTTTTATAATGTAATAATGAATGTAAGAGCGCAAATAAATTTTTGGTTATCACTTAATCAATCTACTTATGAAAAGTTAGCTGAGAAAATGACCGAAATTACAGGAAAAAGATATACCAGAGGCAGTATTAATGCTAAACTTCGCAGAGATACATTAAGTGTAAATGAATTTGAAACTATTGCAAAAATTTTAGGTTATACAATTGAATTTAGAGAGAAATAATATGACAGTATTGAAAATAGAAAGACTACCGCATAACAAATTCCTTCCGGAATACAAAACGGAAGGTGCTGCAGGTATGGATTTGTGTGCTGCAATATCCGAACCAATTACATTAAAACCTTTAGAAAGAACGCTTATTCCGACAGGATTAAAAATTGAACTTGAACACGGGTATGAAGCACAAGTCCGACCTCGCTCAGGTTTATCCATAAAACACGGTATTACATTGATTAATTGTATAGGAACAATTGATGAAGATTACAGGGGAGAAGTTTGCGTGCCTGTTGTAAATCTTTCTAATGAAACTTATACAATTCAGCCTGATGAAAGGATTGCTCAAATGGTTATTTCACGCGTTGAGCAGGCACAGATAAAAGTTGCAGTTGAGCTTTCTTCCACATCACGGGGAGAAGGCGGCTTCGGTTCTACCGGAAAATAGATTTGTTTGATTTTAATTAGCATAAAAAAAGAACCTTATTTGCAAAAGGTTCTTTTTTTATTAAATATCGAGGAAAAGGAGGAAAAAATATAAAACTTATTTTTTATTACCATTGAAAACAGAAATTTTGGCAAGATCATTTTCAAGAGTAAATTTTGTATTTATGTCAAAAAGCGGATCTTGATTTTGATTATCAGTCCCTTTTTGTTTGTTCCAATAATCGTTGTCTAATTTTGGTAAACCTTTTGGTATGTCACTGTTAAAATCAACCATATATAATTTCCCTTTGCTGTTTTTTATAACGTCAATAAATAAAAAAACTTTAATCTTTTTATTAATTTTGTTAAGATATTGTTACATCCTTTTTATTGTTAAGAGCATTTCATTTGGAATGAAATAATCCTTAACCCCAAAAGTTGCATTTATGAATAAGAATTCCAACGTATCACCTTTTTCAATTCCTATATTGTCAAACGGAATGCTTACATCTAACACTTTATCATAAATTGCGGTAATATTCTTCGGAGAAGCAATAGCCCACAGATTATTCGGTAAAGATTTTACAAGTCTTACAAGATTTATTTCTCCGTTATATATAGAAATTTGCATTTCATTATGAAATTTTTCTTTTGATATAGGAAGAATACTTTCAGTTTTTTGGATAATTCTTATTGGAGAAAGTGATTGTTTTTTGTCTTGATTTCTCATGTAAACGTACATTTGGCTTACGCGTTTTGAATTTTTAATCAATTCTTTATTGTATTCATTTATGTAAAATCTTAAATACAAATTATCTTTGTCATATCCGAAACAAATTTTATCGTAAAATTTGAATTCATCTAAAACAGGTCCGTCAGGGATTTTTATACAACCTGCATTAAGCCAGGTTTCATCATCATGTTCTTTTCCGTCTAAAACCGGAGTAATTTCCCCTTTTGGGTATCTTGACGGTTTAGAAATTGCTGACAAAAGCGGAGAATCAAGGTATTCTGGCGGCTGAAGCCCAAGATATAAATAAATATTTTTTAAATGTTCTCTGAAAATATAATCAAAAATGTTGTCACGTCCTGAATCATTCGGTTCACCATACCACCAGAACCAATCACTTCCTTCGCAAATAAATAGTTCACGTCTTGCTGCTTCAATATTTGGATTAAGCGGGTTTTGTTTTACAAAAGAACAAAAATCATCTCTGACTTGTTTTAAATATGTCCAGGCAAGATTTTTTAAAGGTTCATCAATCCACAATTTGAAATTTCGGTTAATCCAAGAGCCGGGACTTAATTTATTTAAAGTTTTTGGGGTATCTTTTTCAAGGTAATCACTAATTAAAACTGTTTCAAGTGTAGGGTCCTTTTCTATTAAAGAATAAATTGTCTTTAAAAATACTTCACCATCTTGAGTATAATTTTCCCAACAGTTTTCACCGTCCATTGCTATTGTTAAAAGGTGATTTTCATCAGGGGAAGTTAAAAGTTTGCTTTGTATAACTTTAATTCTGTCATATAAATCATTTGCACTAGCTTCTGCAGGGTGATTAGGATATTCGAAACCGATTAAATTTGGGATTACGGAATCTCTAAAAATTATTTTTGTTCCTTTGTAGTCATAAGACTTTACAAGATGATAAGGATCTTCTAAATATCCTCTAAAATCTCTGACAAATTCAAATTTGATAGAATTAGACAAAATACCTTCATCGGATATTGTCCATTTAACATCAAGTTCTTTAAGCATTTCTGTAACTTTGGAATTAATACATTGTTCAGAAGGCCAAATCCCTTGAGGACGTTTTCCTAATAATTCCTCAACTCTGTCAAGTGCCATTTTTGTTTGAAGTTTTGCATCGAGTTCCATTTTTAAATTTGATGGCAAATCGCTGCCTGATGATTTTTTAATACTTTTTATATCAAGTAAAATAGGCAAAATCGGATGATAATAAGGACTTGTTGTTACTTCGATTTTCCCTTTTTTAATATATTCTTTGTATGTCGGGATTATTTTTCTTATAATATCGCGCTGAATATCAATAATTTTAATTCTGTCATCAAGTGTATAATTTTTCCCTTTTTTGATAAGTTTTTTCAATTCAGGATATTGACTTTTGTATGTAGGATCAAACCAAGCAAGGTTAAATAAAGCCATTAAATCAGAATATTCTTGCGGAGAAAATATATTGATATTATTTTCGTCGTTTGTTTGATATTTTTGAAAAAGTTTATGGTATTCTTCATTAGGCAAAATCATTGAATGAAAATTTGCATCAAAAAAATTATTTATAATAAATTCTTTGTCATCATCGGTTAAATCATTTACATCAGTAACAGTTAATCTTGAATGGATATCATGCATATCATTTTCGCCGTAATCTATTAAAGCATCTAATAATACGGGGACAAGATTAAAATTTAATTTGAGTTTTTTAAACTTGTCAACAATAAGCAGCATATCAAGGTAATCTTTAACGGCGTGTAATCTAACCCATGGCATTAAATAGTCTCCCTGTGGAGAAAGTTGATAAACAGGTTGATGCATGTGCCAATAGAATGCTATAGATAATTTTTTTGTTTGACTCATCATTATGTTGATAATTGTAACAAAAATTTCAATTAATGGCAAAAAATATTTTCTCAATTGTTAATACTTGTATGAAAATTAATAGTATAAATCTTTTTAGTTATAATAATTACACGCCTAAAAATATTAACAATTTTGAACAAAATCAAAAATGTGAGCAAGCCAGTTTTAATAATAAATTAAACCCCTTAGAAGTTTTAGGCAGAAGTCAGGTAAAATTTACCGGAATTAGCAATAATGAATCGGATGAATTTGACAAAAATTTTTATGATGATATTTCAAAAAAATTAGAATTATCAGATAAAGATATACATAAATTAAAAAAAATTGTTAATAAATTCTTGAAGACTAACAACCTTTCATCAACAGCAGATTTATGTTCATCTTTTGCTAATGAAGAAATTGTTGATTCTTTTATTGAAAATGTGGTAGATGGACTTGAGTTGTCAGATGAAAAAGTTGAGACATTATATGATTTTTTATTCAAACAAGCAATTATAAATAGTATGGCAAAAGCATTAAAAGAAGATGAAAGCCTTGCTGAGGTTATTATACCGTTAACAATAAACACTATGAAAAACGATTTGGTATGTGACAAGTTGGTTAAAAAATATAATTTAAATGAGAAAGACAAACAAAATATAAATTCTCATTTGAAAAAATTAGAAAAAGATATTTCTCCGGAACAAATTGCTTACGAGATTACGGATGATTATAAGCTTTTATCTCTTGAGGATTATAATTATGTTTTAAAAACTATTAAATCTCGTGATGAATTGTTTATGGATTTTATGGCAAATAATAAATGATTTTAATGATGACTAAATGTTATGCATGTTGTCAAAAATTTCTTTTCTCTGAACCCAAATTTCCATTCCAAGCTCTTCACCTGTTTTTGTTAGGGCATCTTTGATTTCTTTAAAAGAAAATTTCGATTTTTCAATATTACAAAGCATAAACATTACAAAATGACCTTGCATCAAAGTTTGTTTTATATCTTCAATATTAACTTCATATTCAGCAAGTTTTGCGGAAACTTTTGCGACTATTCCGATTTTATCAACGCCTGATACTGTTATGATAATTTGTTGATCTGACATGTTACCTCATCATCCTCTTCATTTTCAGCTGGTACTGTTGCCGGTTTTAGCCAATCACGATTAATTAATTTGCCTAATTGGTGAGCTCTGCAGTATTCCGCTAAATCTTTCTTGATTTCTGGAGCAAGAATATACATTGCAATAATATTTGGAACTGACATCGCAATCATCATAGCATCTGTAATGTTAATAACTGAAGTTACATTTAATACAGAACCTATTAAAATAAATCCGCAATATATAAACTGGAATGTAAGAGTTCTTTTCTTTCCTTCTCCGAATAAGAAGTTCCAAGATTTTTGTCCGTAATATGCCCAACTTATTATTGTAGATAAAGCATATAAAAGAACAATACCTGCTAAAAGTGTCGGGAAGAAAGGCATTACTGAAGAAATTGCATCAGATGTCATTTCAATACCTGAAGTTTCACCGGCATGTGTTTTATAAACGCCTGTAATTACAATTGCGAAAGCTGTAAGAGTGCACATAAATCCTGTTAAAAATGGATCAAGCAATGCAACAAATCCTTGAGATAAAGGTTCATCAGTTTTAACTGTTGCATATACTATCGGGGCTGAACCTGTACCAGCTTCATTAGATTGTACAGAACGTCTTAAACCCATAATCATTGCAACAAACATACCGCCATATACAGATTCAGGTCTGAATGCTTCTTTTACTATAATCCAAGCAGCGTGCGGAACAAGTTTTATGTTACATACAATAACTGCCATTGCAGCAAATAAATATACAAAAATCTTTAAAGGAACAATTTTTTCAGTAACTTTAACGATATTTTTAATACCACCGATGACAATCAGACCTACAACAATTGCCATACATAAACCTATTACCCAGTGGAAATTATGCATAAAACCGTTTTCACCGCCGCATACGTTAACAAACTGATTAGCTGCCTGATTAATTTGAATCATATTACCGCCTGTAATACCTCCGCAAATACAAAGTATTGCAAAAATTACAGATAAAGGTTGTCCCAACCATCTCAATTTTTTACGTGTTAGACCGTGTGCCATATAATGCATAGGTCCGCCTGATATTGAACCGTCCAAATTAAATCTTCTGTATTTAACTGCTAAAGCAGCTTCTACAAATTTTAATGACATACCTAAAAGTGCTCCGACTATAATCCAAAAAGCAGCCCCCGGACCACCCATAGAAATAGCAATTGCAACACCTGCAATACTTCCCAAACCGATAGTCCCTGACAAAGCTGTCATTAAAGCTTGAAACGGTGATGTTTCGCCGGAGCCGTCATCTCCTTTTTTAGGTTTAAATACCAAATCTATTGCGTGTTTAAACCCCCAAACGGCAATACCTCTTAAATAGAATGTAAAAAATATTCCTGCGAACAAAATCCAAAATATAATAATTGGTACATCTGCACCAAAAACATGCACAGGATGGAATATAATTTTTGCGATAGCATCTGATACCGGCGCGACATTTTTGTCCATAAAAGCATCAATATTAAATGCATTTGCCTGTTGAATGTTAAATAATAGTGTCAAAAGTACAATTAAAATTCTGTTCATTAAATATTTCCTTTCGGGTTTGTCCTCTCAAGGTTTTCGGCTACTACACACACAAGGGTAAATCACCAACCCAGATTTATACTACCAAAAACATGCTCACATGATGTCAAATCTTTACAAAATCTTAAACATTTGTTGCAAATATTCACCTGCACATCTGTCTGAGGTGTACTCTTTGATTGTATGAAAACTATTGTAGCGCAATGTATTCAGCTTGTCATCATCCATGTTTTTTATATTAAGAAGTATTTTTCTGATTTCATTTGAAATCGGAAGAGTTAAAAAACCGTTTTCGCCATTCTTGATAATTCCAGATATGCCGTCATCTTTTGTGCAGATTGTAATACAGCCTTGTGACATAGCTTCTAAATATACCATACCAAAGGTTTCGCCGATGCTAGGCAGGATAAAAATATCACTATCGTGCATTTTGGCAAGAACTTCATTATGTGGAAGATGTCCTGTAAATTTTACGGATTTATCAATTTCTTCTAAAGATTTTCTTTCTTTACCATCACCAATTACTGTCAATTCAAAGTTTTCAAGTCCTTTGCAGGCTTCAATTACTTTATCAATATTTTTTCTTTTTTTGAAATTAGCACAGGTCAAAACTTTGATTTTTTCTTTGTTTATGGGGTGAAAATCTTTTTTTATAATTTCTTTTTTTATACCTGATGGTGCTGTGAATGTTTTGTTTTCAAATTCGGGATAAAATTTTAGGAGTTTTTCTTTTATTACAAAAGAGCGGCAGGCTATTGCTTTTGCATTATGCAGAGCTTTTTCAAGCCTTTTTTTGAAATGAAATTTGTATAAAGGATTTGTAAGCACTTCTAAATCAGAATTGTGAATACCTGCAACAAATGGGATTTTAAGTTTGTCTGCAAATAAAATCCCTGATGGCATATGTGCGATTACTATATCGTAATTCGCTAATTTAGGTATTTTACGTTTAATGTCAAACCAAAACGGAGTCCAATAATTTGCATTGAAGACTTTTCCATATTGTCCTGTTTTGTAAAAAGGTTTGCCTCGTAAAAATGAATTCAAAATAAAGTTAGGTTTTATAACATTGACATTGTGCCCTTGTTTTTGCCACTCTTGGACAAAGTCAAAAAGTGTTCTTGGTGTTGTTTTTTCATTTTCGTTTACCGGATATAAATCTGTTATAAAAAGAATATTCATACGAATTATTATATCATAAGGCGGGTTGAGGTTTTATACATTATGTGGTTTAATTATAAAAAACAGATTAAAAAAGGAATATAAAAGTGAGTAAGCACGATTATAAATTTTATTTAGATAAAGGAATTTCAGAAACTAATGAAGGGAAATTTGATGAAGCAATGCATTCCCTGAATAGAGCGATAGCATTGAACCCTGATAATGCAATGCCTTATTTTTCTCTGGCAATAGTTTTTCATAATTTGAATGAATTAGAACCTGCTTATGAAAACTATACAAAAGCTATTGAATTAAATCATAAAATGATTGATGCATATTACAATCGTGCTCAAGTTTTGCTTTTGGATAAAAATGCAGATAATGAAAAATTAAAATCAGCATTAAAAGATCTTGATAAAGCTGTTGAATTAGACCCAAAATTTGTAGATGCTCTTTATTATAAAGCAGTAGTGCAAATGAAACTTGAGGATTATAAGGGAGCTGTTGAAACTTTGGATAAAGTTTTGGAAATTGAGCCTCAGGCTGTGTATTCAAGAGCGTTGAAAAAACTGATTTTACAGAAATATTTACATTAATTTATAATTTGATAACTACTAAGCAATTTCTCAATCTCAAAATTCTTTATTTAAATATCAGGGGAAAATAAGGAAAATAGATTTATGGGATTAGAAAAGATTGGTTTGAGTCTTGCTCAAAAGACAGTCAACTGGTTAAATAAAACTGGAAAACAAAGTGTTTTGTTGACAAAAAATCCTAAAATTAATAAAAATGAATTTATTATATCTATTCAAGGTAAAAATAATGAAAAAATTCGTCGCTATATTCGTGATGGAAGGCAAGTTGGGGAAATAAGATATAATATAATTAAAGGAAATATTGGAAAATATCCAGAATATTATCTTGAAGATAGTGGAACATTTATGAAAACTTTAAAACCAAGTATTTTTGTTTCTCATCTTGAAGGTAAAAGGTGTGGTGCTCAATTAATGAAATTTGCTGCTAGAGATGCTGGACTGTACACTGATAAAAGATTGGTGTTAGATGCTCAATGTGTAGATGGATTAACATCTCCAGATGCTTTTTATTATAAATTAGGGTTGAGAAAATTAAATAAAAAAGAAAACGATATGATTCAAAATTTTATAGATAATAATGAAGTTATACCAATTGACATGTTTTCTGATAGAATGTATTTACCAAGAGAAAATTTTTATCATTTATTGAATTATAAATCTAATAAATAAATTTATTTATTTGTTAAGAATTTAGATTTTAAATTATTTACTTTTTCGAATGAATATTCAATTTTTTCTTGGAGTTCTTTGTCTGTTAATGCTTTTTGAGCAATTGTTTCAATTATGTTGATCGTTTCAGGAGTGGAATTCCTGTAAATAAACATATTCAAACCTGCACGAATCCCCATTTCACAAGTTTCAATTTTTTGAGCTAAACTATTGCTATGATTTGATAAGTTTTCACAGAGCTTGTGTTGCAGGACTATGTGCGTAGCACCCTTCATTATCATGTCGTCAGAAATTATTACACCTTCAAAACCTAATTTATTTCTCAAATAAGAAATTGCGTTTTTGCTTAAAGATGTCGGAATTACATTTTTTTCAAAGCAGGTGCAGTGAAGATGTGCTACCATTATCATTTCTATTGTTTTTGCACAGGAGGCAAAAGGTTTTATATGAGTTTTTTCCATTTCTTTTAACGGTAGGTTAATTTCAGGAAGTGTCAAATGACTGTCTGCATTAGCGTCCCCGTGTCCGGGGAAATGTTTTGCACAAGGTATAATTCCGTTTTCTCTATATGTTTGTGAAACTATTTTTTCACATTTTATAACCTCATCAGGATTGTTTGAAAAAGCTCGTTCCCCGATGATTGGATTATTAGGGTTTGTGTTGACATCAATACAGGGGGCAAAATTTAAGTTAAGTCCGTAGCTTTTTAATTCTTTTGCAATCTCTTCTGTTTGATTGCGTAAGAAGTCTTCTCCTTTTTCATAAGCATATTTTGCAGACAGGTATTTTTTACCGTTATGAATATTTTCAGTACGTTCAACTCTGCCGCCTTCTTGATCTATTGATAAAAAAGGCGGGATTAAAGATTTTGATTTAATATCAGAGACCAAGTTTTTGAATTGGTCTTTTGATTGAATATCTTTAGTAAAGAAAATCATTCCTCCAAGCCCTTTTTCAAGTGCCTGAATGTAGCCTTCTCCTTCTGTACCGAGTATGAACATTTGGTATAATTTTGTTTTCAGATCCATTTTTTATAAAACCTTTTCAGCTAACGGGAATAATTCATACAATTTTCCGTTATCAATTACTTTTTCAATTTCTGATAAAATTTCTCCCAAATCTTTTTCAGATGGTGTTTTCAGATTTGTCGGAAGTTTTATATCTTTTGTGGTTTTAGCTTCTACAAATCCTTTATTTATTTTTAAAAATTCTCTGTAAGCTGTCAGAATTGTTAAATTTTTTTCATCAAAAGAAAAATTTTGACCTGTATAATATTTTATGTCTTTTTTTAATTGTTCAATATATTTTTCGATAAAATCAACTTCTTCAAGAGTATCGTTTTCGGAATATTCTCCGCCAAAACATAAGTTATTTAAAATCGGTTTTTCATCAAGATTTGATATATAAACAGCCCACAAAATACAACCAAGATAAAACCCTAAATAGTTCTTTAAAAGTGATTGTATTTTAGGGCACAACATTTTAAATTGCATTTTTTTCTGGTTGAAATTTCTGCAAGTATTTAATGTATTATAAACATATTCAATGTTTGGTTCAAAAGCCGATATGTGTTGTATGAATCCTGGATCAAACTGTACACCGTCTTTTATATCAATCATTTTAACTCCTTCCTCTATTTAAAAGTTTTTATTTTTTATATCATTTCAAATTTAAATTTTTTCTTGTTATTTTTCAAGACTTTTTCTTGAAAATTTTTATCATATTGAAGCTTATATCCGTTTGCGAATGCTTTTACAACAGCTTTTGCAAAAGTTTTTCTTGCACTCCAATAAGATGTATGAGCAAACAATACCGAGCGTTTTGACCATACTGAAGAATTATCATATACAAAACCTTTCGGATTTTGGATATCAATATTTGCAAGTTTTTGCATTTCATCAATAGTCAAATTCCTTGTACTTGGAAATCCTAATGGATCTTCTCTAAAGTTTACCGTAATAAAAAACAGCCCGTTTTCGATTATGTATTTAAGCATTAATTTATTATAATAATTTAGTTCGTAATCAGAATCTGCAAGATCTGAATAAAAAAGTACTAAAGGACTTGCAAAATTTACAACACCTTGCAAAGCATTAACAGGTGCACAAGCTGTTTTTGTTGCTTCCTGTAATTGTAGGTAACTTTCTTCGAGTGAGTTGTCATCAATTTTTTTTAATAGAAGATGACCGTTTTGTGAAACAGTACCGATTTGAGCTTTTGAAAGCGCAGAAATACAAGTATTTTCTAACGGGTGTTCTGTTGCAAATTTTTTTACACTGTCGCTTACTTCAATTTCGTTAAACAAATCTTCAGGATTCAGATATGGAAGTTTATTGAACATATATTCATAAGTTACAAATGTTCCTGCCGAATATCCGTATAATATAACTTTATTCCCTTTTTGAGCTTCTTTTATAACAGTTTCGTTTAATTCATCAAGAACAGGGAGCATATTATGTTGTTTTTGTACCCATATAGCATCATGAAGATATGCGGTGAGCATTGAACGAACTTTATAGGCAAGTGTTGGGCTGAAAGCTTTTGATAAATCTAATTGTTGTTGTACAAACTTTAAATCTTTTTGACTTTTATCGCCCCAAAAGAATATAACGGGTTCTTCATTGATTTTAAATTGTGATTTATCCGAAAAAGCTTCTTTAATTTCTTTGCTGTTTTCAAATTTTTCTTTTAAAACAGGATGAAGTTTTTGCACACCTTCAACGTACCATTTGTGCATTTTTTCATCATTATTGTTTGAACCGTTAATGTATACAAAACTTATGCCTGTTTCTGCCAGACAAATATTTTGTAACATAACTAAACCTAAAATAATCCCTAAAATCTTTTTCATGTTAATATGATAACACAAATTTATTGTTATAGAAGCAAAAGGGGTTTTTTATGAAAAAAGGATTATTTATTTTTGGTTTAATCGCATTTTTTTCTTTAGGTATGCTGATTAATTTGAATTATTCATTAAAAAGTGAAAATTGTTTAATTGCCGGCAGAGGCTGTTGCTCTAGTCATGGCGGCGTTTGCGGATGCTCAAACGGGAGAACAAGATGCTGTGATGGGACTTTAAGTCCTACCTGTCAATGTTTTATGGACGAAAATAAAGGTTTACAGTTATAAATAAAAAAGTACCCATTAAACGGGTACTTTTTTGATAATTTTTATTAATTTTGATTTGAAGTTATTTTATATGCTCCTGCTGCAACAGCTCCTGCAACAAAATTTGTAAGTAATGTTGCAAGAATAAGTTTAGTTTGAGTAATTCCCATAGTGAATATTCCGAGAGCAACTGCAGGGTTAAATGCTCCATAGCATGTTCCAACTGTTGCAAGCAAACCTACAAGAACAACCGAACCGATTGCAAATCCGTAATAAGAATTTTCTTTTGTATCTTCAGATGTTGCTGTATGTAAAACTGTATAGCAAAGTGCAAAAGTGAATAAAAATTCACAAATAATCATAGGAATCATAGAATAAGATGTTTCACTTGCAAAAGGCGGAATTGCAACAATATATTTTACTAAAAATGCAGCCAAAACTCCGCCGATAAATTGTGAAATAATATAAGGTATGAAATCTATCCAATTCAATGCTCCTCTTATAGCAGCTGCAAGTGATACTGCAGGATTATAATGTCCGCCAGAAACATGACCTCCTGCATAAACCATGACCATCAATACAAAACCGATTGCCATTGGCGGGAATCCATTACTGCTGTTAGGAAATAAAGCACATCCAATAGTAAATACAAGAAAAAATGTTCCTATAAATTCAACAAGACATTTCTTTAAAAGTTCTTTCATATCTCTCTCCTTTTTTTCGTAAAAATTTTAACATATTTTTTAATTTCATTCAATTATTCTTTTATGTTATAAATTAATTATGTTTTATTTTGAAGAGATTAATGGGAAAAAAATATTAAAAACATCTGTTTTAACAGGTTTCAGCAACTTTTTTACAACGCGTGAAACTGTTATTAAAACAAAAGAACCTGATTTTGAAAAAATTGTTGACAATAATAAAAAAGATATCTGTAAATATTTGGGAATTGATGAAAAAAATTTAATACACCCTTCTCAAACTCATACTTCAAATGTTGATGTAGCGAGGGTTGGAGTTTCAGAATACCCTGATACAGACGGTTTAATTTTAACCAATAAGGAACAAGCGGTTTTCTTAAATTTCGCTGATTGTACTCCTATAATTATTTATGACTGTGAAAATAATATTGCAGCAGTATCCCATGCAGGCTGGAGAGGAACGGCCGGCATGATTGCCACAAAAACAGTTCAAAAAATGAAAAATGAATTTTATTCAAACCCGGAAAATTTAAAATGCGCAATAGGTCCTGCAATATCATTTTGTTGTTACAATGTTGGAGAAGATGTTTATAGGCAGCTTTCTAAAACGGTTAAGGATTTTTCCGGACTTTATGAAATACGTCAAGGAAATATTTATGTTGATTTAAAGGGTATAAATAAACGTCAATTAACAGAAGCAGGGGTGAAATCTGAAAATATTGATGTTTGCCCTTATTGTACAGTATGTAATAATAGTTTGTTCTTTTCTTACCGCAAGGAAAATGCTACAACAAACAGACACAGTGCAGTTATTAAATTATAAAAGATTTATTCTTTTCGAGAATGAAAGTTTGCTCTCGTACGTTTACAAAAATTTACAAAAAATAAAGTATTTTATAGCAAATTTATAATTTTTTCGTTTTTATATATGTAGGGAAATTTTTATAGGAGTAAAAATGAAAAGGAATATAGCATATTTGTTTGTGTTTATTCTGGTTGTGATTTTATCATTACCTGCAGAAGCAAGAACTGTTTTAAAATATGGAAATTCTCAAAATAATGCTACAGGTGCGAGAATTAATTATTATCCATATAAAAAACCTGAACCGCAAGTAAAATATGTTTATGTTAATCCTTATGAAAAAAGCAAATATGATGAAAACGGTTATTATTTGTCAGAAAATGTCCCTAAAAAAAGAGGCGGTGGCTCACATATAATTTATAGTGCTTTCCCGCTTCCAAAACCTAATTTTGGCGGCGGAATGAATATCTCTTCCCCAAATGTAGGTCATGTCACTACGGTTAGAAACGGAGCTGCTTATAAAATAGGTAACGGGGCATTAAAACGTCCTTCAGTATCTTATTCATATCCAGCTAAATAGATTTGACAAAGCTTTAGTATTATTTCTATAATTTGTTAAATTAGGTTTTCAAGGATTTTTAAGTGTGCGAGTATCAGGTATAAATAATAAAATAGTGTTTACTGCAGGAAAAGTTGATTTATATTCAGATTTTGACGGTACTTATTGTCCTGCAACTCATTCTTCTCTTCACAATCCTAATGCTAACAGTTTTATGCCTGAATATTGTAATAAAATAAGTAAATTTTTCCAAAACACACAGGAAGATATACATTTTAATATAACTACGGGACGAACATTAGGAGAATATGAGTCAATTTCTTGGTTGTTAAAAATGCGAGATTTTAAATTACCGTTTCCTGAAACGGTAATTACTAAAGACGGCAGTGACAGATTTGTTAAATTGCGAAATGATAATGATTTTTATATTAGAAACCAATTCCCATTTGATTATAATGTTCCGCAAAAAGAGAAAGAAGCAGATATTAAAAAATTAACAAATTGGGACGGTGATAAAATTCATTCGGAATTAAAACGGTTAACTGATAAATATTATATTAAATTCATAGAAGCAGATTCTGAAAATTCTGTATCTGACTACGGTAAGAGATCCCTTTTTAGCAAATGGAAATTAAATCCGGATGAATGGAAAAGACTCCCTTTAGATAATGGGAAAATTCAGGAACATAAAACTCCAATTGCTGAATATGTTTTAGGTTCCCGTAACGACGGTAAATTAAAATTTAATTTAATATTCCCTCCGGATTATGGTTTTTGCCCCGAGAGAAATTGGATATATGATAATTTCATTAATGATTTAAAAAAATATATGGATTCTCAAAAAATACAGTACCATATAGCTTGGGAACCGGCAGATGAGAATAATCACTATAGAAAATCTTGTTCAATCACTCCTAAAATAGAAGACGGTCCGTTAACAAAATTGTATGATACAAAAAAATCATTGAAACAAGCTATAAAAAATAATGATATTGTAATTGCCGCAGGCGATGGTTCAAACGATTTTGAAATGTTAAATCCGTTAGAATATTTAGATGAAGATTTTATAAAAACCTGTGAACAAAACTCATTATATAAAGATTTTTACAGAAAAGATATGAAAGAAAGGCTTAAAGATTTACATAAAGTATATAGCGGTGAAAATAGTCAATATATAAATGGATTGAGAAAAGAATTAAATAAAAACGGTTATCTTAAGAAAATTGAAGATTTACCAATATACGGAATTGTAATGAAAAATAAAAATACAAAATTACAGTTGCTAATTGATGCATTTTCTCATATAAATAAAATAGTTGTTGCAGATTTTGCTTGTTTGGATGATGGGATTAAAAAAGTTATAAAAATTCATGCAGAAAAAAATAAAATATTTAAAAATTCAATGTCTGAAAATTTAAAAACATTAATTTTTGGAGCAAAAAAAAAATCTGCAAAAAATTTTCAATATTTTAAAACTCTGACTCTTGTTATATTGGCGGGTTTATTAGGTTATACCGGATATCGTTTTTTGGAAAATAAAAAAGGAATTAAAAGTGGAAATAGTACCAATATTAAGTTATCAAAAGTATAATAAAAAGAATAATTTCTCTCAGAAAAAACAGGTTAGTTTCGGAAGTTCAGATTTTGAAGATTTTAACAGCAAATATAATTCGATAAAAACTTTGTTGCGAAATGAAGTTGATGAATTTATTAATAATGGTTTAAATGTTATAAAGTTAGGTGAAGGTATTGGAGGTGAAACATACCGATTTAATCATCCGAAGCTTTCTGACATTGTTATAAAAAAGAATAAAATTGGTTATAATGATGACTATTTAAAAGAATACGAAAATTTGTCATTAATCCCTACGAATATAGTTGGAGGTCAAGAACCTGTTGCAAGAGTTGAAAATTCAGGTCAACATTATTTGATATCAACATTTGTCCCAGGTAAGTGTGTTTCAAAACATAATCGGTATACAAAAGAACATTTAAATTCTCTTTTTAATAAAATGTTTGAATTAGACAAATTGGGCATATACCATGGAGATTTAAACGGAAAAAATATTCTTATCGGAGAAAACGGTATCGTAAATTTTATAGACTACCAATGGACTGAAAAAATAAATAAAATAAATTTTTTTGATAATCAAAAAAGTCAAAAAATATTATTACCGTTATCAGAATTCCCGGAAAATGCGCAAATGTTTGAAATGGCATCAATGCCTCGATATCTGGAAAGTTTCGATAATTTAGCCGAGAAAGAACAATTCATGAGGTCATACCTTGATGCAAAATCAAATTATCATAAGATGAGATATGAATATATTAAAAAAATTACTAAAAATTGGCCATATTCATCAGAAAAAGTATATATAAATCGTTCTCTTGAATCAGAAAAATCTAAAGCAGAAGTTTATAAAAAAGTTGACGATAATATTTTAAAATTAGAAATGAAAAAATTACAATTTCTTTCTGATTATCGTGATGCATATTCTCACGTTGACCCAAACCTCCCTGATCGTAATATTTTAGCGTCTCCGTCATCATATCTTTGTTCAATAAGTTCTGTTCAAGATTTTAGAAAAGAAGCTGTAAGACAATTAGATTCAAGTTTTAACAAAACAAAATCAGATTATCTGAAATCAATGTTAGATTATGGTAATTATTGGTATAAGAATTTGACAAATTATACTCAAGATACTTATGATTACATAATAAGAATGGCAGCCAAAATGCCTAATGAAGAAGAAAACGTTCATAAATTTTATATCAATGACAGAAACCCAAGAATTTTTACACCAAATTTAGATTTATTGGAAAATTTAGGATTTAAATACAGACCCTTATATGAAACAAATTTTAATTCATCCAGATTATTGTTAAGCAATGTTGTAGATCTTTATGATACCCCTATAAAAATATTAGACAACACCTTAAATGATTCTAAGTCAATTCACAAAATAAAAAAAATACAAAATATTATGAAAAAATCTCAAAATACGGTCTATAACGGTAAAATTTTAGATACTCTTAATATCTCAGAAGTTGCAGTATTAAAGGTGAGAGAATTCAGAAATCATGCAAAACATAATTTTTCTTCTTATATTGCAAATGAAACTTTAAATAATTTGTTAGAAAATACCATTAATTTCTCAGAAGAACTTTTTAACAATATTTTTACCGGATTAAAGTTTGCAAATCCAAGAAATATAACTGTAAAAGGTTATGAAAATATGAGAAAGTTTATTTATAAAATCTGATGTAAATGGTTTGTGGAAAGCAAAAGAAGATATTCCTCTTGAATCATGTTCTGCCGCAGCGGCTATAATTAAAAACAGAGCAATAAATGGTAGAATTGAATGGAAATTATCTGATGGAACTACATTAGATGAATTCGAAAGAAGAGATTAATATAATATTCACAGTATCAAAAAAACTATACATCCAATCATTCTTATATTGAAAATAAATATTTGTTTTATTTTAAATATAAAACTGGGATATATGACAGCCAAAACAATGTCCAAAGATTTTCCCATTTTAGCATATTACATCCTTATAGAATTACTCTATATTTTAGCTATATCAAGGATTTTTAAAACTTTATTATCAATTAGATACATTAATTGTAAAGAACTATTTTTACAAAAATTTTGTAAATTTTATTATATCTATGTATTTAAATGTTCCCAAAATATTTTGCTGCAGATGTTTCCATGTCAATCACTCTAAAGAGGTAGGTGAAAATACGGACTAGCAAATGGCATTAACGACTATTATAATATGATTGTTTATAAATTTTTATTTTAATTACTGAGCAATATGGGATAAATATTAAATGGCTAATCTAAAAGAAAAAATATTACAAGCGTTAAAATATAATAAACAAGTAGATATGGTATTAGATGACTTATCTATATCTCAAGAAAATTTATTAAAAAATTACTCTAATCCAGCCATTAAACAAAAAGATAAAAATAAAATTCTTAAAAAATTTAATACTTTAAAAAATATTGAAAAATCAATATATTGTTTTAATAAATTATCAGAAAATGATTATAGTCAGGATGCGGAAGAAGAAAAAGAAAATGTAGAAACTGTTGTACTAAAAGGTGGTATTAGTTATAACAAATATGTTTGGCACTTTGAAAATAGTGAAGATACTTGTGATATATGCAAATCCTTGGATGGGCAAGAATTCGATTTTTATGACGAAGTCCCTCAAAGACCTCATCCAAATTGCAAATGTACTGTTGAAATTATCGAAGAAACAAATTCAAATGATAATTCTGAAACTTATACAATAGAAAATGATAATATAACTAAAGTACCATCTGAAAGCCAAAATCCTCGAACTTCTGCACCGCAATCAACATCTAAAACTCCACATCCAAATCCTGTTCTTAAAGTACCTCAGCAAACTCAACCTCAAAAATGGATAAAGCCTTGTAACGGACCTATTGTTGGACATTATGGAGAACCAAGAAGCACACACGTTCATAATGGAATTGATATTGCAGTACCTATCGGAACGCCAATAAAAGCTGTTGCGGATGGAAAAGTTTACTATGCTGGAGCTAATGATCCTAATGGTTATGGCAAATATGTTATTATTACACATACACAAAATGGAAAAATAGTAACAAGTGAATATGGTCATTTATCATCTTGGAATGTACAGGCTGGTCAATCAATTAAGCAAGGACAAATTATTGCAAAATCTGGAAATACTGGACATTCGCAAGGTCCACATCTGCATATCACAATAAGAGAAGGAGCTTATAAAGGGATTCCTGTGAATCCTAATAAATATTTTAATTATTAGTAGAACGCAATTTCTCAACTTCTTTAATATATTTTTCTACTACCTTAATTTTTTTATTCTCATAAAGTACAATCTTTTTCAGTTTTTTTCTATTGACATTATTATCCTTAAAATATGGGGTTAGAATAGCATCAATAGGATTTACGCTATCTGTGCCTATGGGAGTATATTCTATACCCAAATATTTTTCTCTGGTAAGTTTTAACATTATTCCATACAAATCTAAATCTGCTGCTGGAATGCAAGTGTCTGGGATAAGTGATAAAGCTATATAATCCTCAAAATTAAAACCATTTTTAAGAATTTTATCTCGCAAGGATTTTGCATAATTAACTTCATCGTCAATTTTTTTTATAACTTGCGGATATTCTTCATCAATAATTTGTTCAATTTCAGTTTTATATTGCTCACTTAAACTTTCCGGTATAGGTTTATATTCTGCATATACAGGTATAACAAGTTGAAAGATTATACACAATATTAAAATTATTTTTTTCATAATTTCTTACCTAATTATTTCTATCAATAGACATTAAGTTAAAACTTTCATTAAATAAATTGTCAATTCGAAAATGCAGAGTAATTAAATACAAAAGGACTCTTTTTATTTGCCAAAAGAGAATTTGCGATTTCTTAACTCAAAATTCTCTAAATTTTCTCTTTCTAAATTCTCTTAACTTTACTAAATCGCGCACAGTGTGCACATTTGTTCTATATAAAACGGCGCTAACCTTACTATGACTGGTAAAATTGGAGACGAGGGGAGTCGAACCCCTGTCCAAAACGGATCTTGATAAATCTCTACGAGTGTAGATATTAATTAGCTCAGATTATTAAGGGAATATCAAAACCTATATTCATAATCCAAAGTGTTTTTTTAGGAAACACTAACCTTTAACGGTTATCTTGATGCATCTACCGTTATCAATGCACTGCCGCTTGCATAATGGACCCATATCTCCGGCAAGCTGGGAAATATGAGTAGCTATAGTAATCTAGATTATGCAGCTAATGCATATCTTTCAGCGCCAAATACGCCTTTGATTACGTTGTTTTCATTGTTAGCATTTAATTTATTGTGCTCGTTGATAAGCGGGAACAGCGCCCGCACTCGCAACCTATCTCAACCGAACGTCCTGTCAAATCCAAAACGTCCCCATATTTAATTGTAAATGTGCTATTTTATATTATAAACTATTTTGCATTTATTTCAAGCGATTATTCAGTTATGTGGAATGAACATTTTGAACAATGTGCTTTTGGATGAAGCATTAAATTGTCTTCTAAATCATATAATTTTGCAATTCTTGTAACCAATGGCGCGCCGCATTTCGGACATTTTAAGCCTCCTGCACCGTTTAAAATTAATTCTTTTAAGCTGTCAATGATTTCTTGCGATACTGTGTAGCTTGTGTAATCTTTTTCTAATGCTTTTATTTCTTCGGGTAAACACTTCAATACTTTAGCTAAAGTTTGCCTTACAGTTACAGGAAGAAAAAGCTCTTTCCCGGCTTCAATATCTTCTATCAAAGTCAAAGGCAGGTTGCATTCTTTTGCTAAACCTTTAGGTGAAAGTCCTATATCATCTCTTTTATGTTGTATAAATTGTGCCAATGTTTTCATAATTTTTATTTTATATCGTAAAAACCCTCTTTATTCAAGAGGGTTTTTTATAATTAGTGTAGAAAAATCTTTAGATAATATTTTATTCTCCGTATTGCCAACCCGGATATTCGAAATCGTCACTTCTTCTTGCGTAATCTGAATAAATTACTGCTTGATCGAAGTCATATTGTGCAAATTGAGGTTCTCCGTTTTCATCGTAGACAGGGTTACCTGTATCAGGATCTAAAATTATTGATCCGTACATAAATGATCCCGGGTTTAGTCCTCTTTCGTAATTGCCGCGGTAAACCAAGTTATTGTTATTATCAAAGATTGAGCGAATATTTTGTTTACCGTCTCTTTGATTTGTACGAACTTCGTAACCGGCATAATTCCAAAGATATTGATCTTTGTCTCCTGGTTTTTTATCTGTGTTAGCTATGTAACGTGTAATTTTAATTCCTTTTCCCGGAACATCTGTTACTACACCTTTTAGATAATATGTTTTAGGGTTATCATCTTCATACATATCAACAACTTTTGTTACAACTGATAATTCACGTTTATTTGTTCCGATGCTATCAACCATTGATTCGTAGAATTGATTGTCATATCTGTTATGAGCTTTAGAACCTACATATACAACACTGTCACGACCTGTTCCGTTAGGTACAGGGCCGTCTACAGGAACTCCTATATTTTGTCCTTGCGCGATTAAAGAATCTGCAATGTGGAACGGATAATCTTTTACATAAACCGGTACAATTTCTGTATGAATTACTGTGTCTGTATCATGAATTGTATCAGGTTTAATAATTGTTACTGTGTCGTGGTGGTGGCAATGTCCGCCGATTTGAATTGATGCATTTGCAGAAGAAGATGAAGAAGAAGATGATGATGCTTCTGCAATTATGTCTTCAGTACAGCTTGATAAAGTCCCTGCTGTTGCTCCTAATGCCATTAAGCCAAGTACAAGATTTCTCATTGCATTACTGCTGTCAATAACAGGTTTTGAATTATAATTAGGATTAAATTCTTTATTTTTTTGTGATTTTTGCGGGCGTTGGGACTTTCCTTGAAAGTTTAAAACGCTCATACTATTAATTGCTTTAACATCCATTTTGATATTAACCTCCGATTTCTACACTTTTTATATGTATGTATATAAATACAAAACATGTTTTTAGTTGCTAATAAAATTTTACCAAAAACATGTTTTATATTAAATCTATTGGTATAGCTGTGTTTCTAGGACTTCACAAATCGTAATATATTATTAATTATTTGCAAGTTTTTCTCTGACAAGCGTTTCAATTGTATTTAAAATATCAGGATTTTCTGATAAAAAGTCTCTTGCTTTATCTCTGCCTTGTCCTAATTTTTCCTCATTAAAGCTGAACCAAGAACCTGCTTTTTTAACTATATCAAGATTAACTGCAACATCTAAAATATTTCCGATTTTGCAGATTCCTTTTCCAAACATAATATCAAATTCAGCAGTTCTAAATGGTGGAGCTACTTTATTTTTTACGACTCTGACTCTTACGTGATTCCCTACGTCGCCTTCTTCACCTTTTACACCGTCGGTACGTTTTATTTCCATACGAACTGATGCATAATATTTTAATGCATTACCGCCTGTTGTAGTTTCAGGATTGCCGTACATAACACCGATTTTCATTCTAAGCTGGTTAATAAAAATAACAGTGGTATTTGTTTTGCCTATAATACCTGTTAATTTTCTTAAAGCTTTACTCATAAGTCTTGCTTGAAGCCCCATTTGCTGATCTTCCATAGAGCCTTCAATTTCGGCTTTAGGAACAAGAGCTGCAACTGAGTCTACAACTACAACGTCAACTGCACCTGAACGTACAAGTTCTTCTGTTATATCCAGTGCTTGTTCTCCGGTATCCGGTTGAGAAATAAGTAAATCATCAACTTGAACACCTAAATTTCTTGCATATTCAGGGTCTAATGCGTGTTCTGCATCAACAAATGCTGCAATACCGCCGCGTTTTTGGCATTCTGCTACAATATGCTGTGCAAGAGTTGTTTTACCTGAACTTTCCGGTCCATATATTTCAATAATACGTCCGCGTGGAACTCCGCCAATTCCTAAAGCTACATCAAGAGATAAAGCTCCGGTCGGGATAGCATCAACATTAACTGTAGCTTTATCGCCAAGTTTCATTATGGAGCCTTTTCCAAAATCTTTTTCGATTTTTTCAATAGCAAGTTTTAGGGCTTTACTTCTTTCATCTGATTGTGATGTTATTTCAGTGTCTTTCTCTTTTACAGCCATTTGTTATTCCCTTTTTTATTATTGTCTAATCCCAGATATGTTTTTCTTTCTTTTTATAAAAGCCTAAACCTACCGGTTTGTAACTGTTAAGATCATTTTTTAGCTGATAAATTTCTTTATTCAAATCAATAATTTTTTGTCTTAAAGTTTCATTATCTGTTTTACAACGAATAAGTTCAACAACAACTTCATCCATGCCTTCAAGTTTTTCGTCAATAATTTTGGAAATTCTGTTGCTGAGTTTATTTTCCATGTCTTTTAATGATGCTAAAATATTCATAATAGCCGATGGTTGTTTTGGTTCTGCTTTCGCAGGGGGCATTGCAGCTCCTTTCATCGCTTGAACTTTTCTTAGATTTTTTACTTCTTCATAAGAAAAATAAGTTTGACCTTTGCTGTTTTTTCTCGGCAATATAGAAGCTCGTTTACATAATTCGACTATTTCCTTATTATCGGTTTTAAGAATACTTCTAACTTCTTGTGGAGATAAAGTTTTCCCCTTTAATTCTTGTTCTAATATCATCTGTTATCCCTCAAAATTTCTCCAACTATATTGTATTTTATATATAAAAAAAAGACAAACAGATTTAACAATCTTGTAACATCACTTAATATATATTTTTTTTAAATGGATAAAATATAGAACTTGCTTTACTTTTTTGTTTTTTATTTAATAAAAGAAAAAGGCGGGTAGTATGAGAAAGATTTTTTTATTATTAATGGTTTTAGTATTATTCAGCAGTGGATGTTTGTATGCTGTTGATTGGCAGTCCGTTGATACTGACAGACCTAATTTAAGTTTGTATGTTGACAGAGATTCTGTTAAAAATATTAATCCAGGTGAATATTTATATGCTGTCAGATATAGAATTGGATATAGACCTGAGCAGGTTGCATATATTAAATCAAATTTCAACAATAATAATATAGGTGTAATACAAGCAGGTTTGTTTGATGAAAATGAATATCGTCCTCAAGCGGTTTTTGCAAATCCAAGAGTATTTATGAAGCCTGTTTCGCAAGAATCTTTTTTAACTATTGCTCATAGATGGGTTTCCAATTCAATTCCGCAAATTGCAAAAGAGCCTAAACAAAATCTGAAAAATGAAAAATTAAATCAAGATAAGAAAAAAACAACTGTAAAAGAAAACTCCTCGCAGAAAAATGTAACTGTGGAAAAATCTGTAAAAAATGTGAATGCCATGAAAGAATTTGTTGCGGTTTCTGGGAAAAAAATTCAAGAAAATTGGTATCCTCCGAAATCAGGACGTAATACAAATGCAATATTAATTGTGGAAATCGGGCCTGATGGAAGTTTACAAAATTACAGATTCGCAAAATCTTCAGGGGATAAATTAACAGACAGGTCAATAATGAGTGCTGTTGAGCTTTCATCCCCATTTAAAGAAATCTCAAATATAAAATCAAATACCAGAAATATTGATGTGCAATTTGTATTTGAATATAAGTTTTTCAGAAAATCTGTTATTTAAAAACAAAATATTATTTATATAATTAAAAAGTCCGAAATTACAATTTCGGACTTTTTAATATAATTGTTTTAATAATTTAAAATTAAACAGCTTTTTGAACTTTGCCTGCTCTTAAACAAGATGTGCAAACTTTAATTCTTTTAACAGTTCCGTTTACGTTAACTTTTACTGATTGCAAGTTAGGTTCTTGAGTATGAACAATTTGTTTATGCGAGAAAGTTAATTTCGCTGCTTTAATCGGTGCTTTACCGCATACATCACATTTTTTTGACATAATTTATTTCCTTTTCTAGCTAGTTTGTGTATTTTAATAATATATTAAAAATGAGAAAAATCAAGAAGCATGTTAAATTAAGTTAAGGTATGACTTAAACCCTTGAATTGTAACGTTTTTATAAGTACTTGAATTAAAAATATCCTTATGATATATTTCATTTATTAAGAACAATTTATTATTAGGGTATGGAAAAAATGAAGAGTTCAACTATCAGAAGATCAAATCTATCTAAGGAAAAAATGGCTGTATTAGAAGCATTGTCTCAGTACAGACGTGACCAATATGATAATTCGCCAGGCGTTTATGTCAGACCAAATAAGGAAAGAGAATTAGACGTTTTATGGCAAAATTTTAAAGTTAATCAAAAAAACGATAAATCTCCGAGTGTTTATCTTGCGGCTGGTTTTATTGTCGGCGCTGTTGTAATGCTTATATTAACAGTTATGATTAGCTTTTCAGCTAACGGATTTAATTCATTAAAGGAAAAAATGGCTTCTTCTCCGGCTCCGGCTAAGAAAGAAAAATTAAGTCTTAATTTTATTCCTTCTTCTGCGGAAAAATCAGAATCCGTTGCTATAAATGAAACTTATACAGTACAAAGCGGCGATACTATGGAGAGTATTTTAATCAGATTTTACGGTTCATACAGTAAAGAAAAAGAATCTCTGGTGCTAAAGACAAATAACCTTACAAATCCGAATAAGCTTAGCATCGGGCAAAAATTGATAATTCCGATGGAAGAAAAACAAGCTGAATAAATAAAAAAAAGACCGTTTTGAAAAACGGTCTTTTTTTATAATTTATTATTTTGTATATTTTCTGCCTATAAGTTCATCAGGTAGAAACTGTTGTTTAACGTCAGGTGCATCATGGCTGTAAATATAGCCTATCCCGAATCCGTAATTTTTCGCATCTTTATAATGTGCATCTCTAAGATGCATTGGAGGCGGAAAATCTTTTCCGGAGGCAATATCTTGTAATGCCGTATCAATTGCAGTTATGGTTTCATTTGATTTTGGTGCTCTAGCAACATAAATTACAGCTTGAGCAAGAGGGATTCTGCCTTCAGGAAGCCCCAGTAATTCAACAGCTTTATATGCATTAAGTGCAACATTTAAAGCATTAGTGTCGGCATTCCCAACATCTTCTGCTGCACAGGTAATGAGTCTTCTTGCAATAAATCTGGGGTCTTCTCCTGCTGTAATCATTTTTGCAAGATAATAAATTGCGGCATCAGGATCACTTCCTCTAAGGCTTTTTTGAAAAGCTGAAGCACAATCATAATGTTCTTGTTGAGAATATCTGGTGTTTCTTTTTTGACAAATTTCTTCAATAATTTTGACTGTTAAATTTCGCCTGTTGTCTTTTAAATCACTTGCAAAATATGCATTTTCAACGACATTAAGGGCATAACGAGCATCTCCGCGAGCGAGATTTATAATAAAATCTATGGCTCCGCTTTCACAATCCATTGGCAGATAATTCTTTGCAAGGTATGAAAAACCTTTTTTAATAATTTTTTCCATGCTTGTATCGTCAATGGAATTTAATCTTACAACCTGAACTCTTGATAAAAGTGCAGGGACAACTTGGAATGACGGATTTTCTGTTGTCGAACCGATTAAAAATAATGTTCCGTTTTCAAGATGAGGTAAAAGTGCATCTTGCTGAGTTTTTGAATATCTATGGATTTCATCTATAAAAAGAATTGTTTTAATCCCGCTTCTTAATGCTTCTTTAGCGTTTTCAACAGCATCTTTTATATCTTTTACACCTGAGGTTACGGCAGAAATTTCTATAAAATTAGCATTTGTTTTTGTCGCAATTAATCTTGCAAGTGTAGTTTTTCCGCAGCCAGGTGTTCCCCAGAATATCATTGAAAAAAGTCTGTTTGTTTTTAACAAATTTAATATCGGACTATTTGGAGAAATAACATTACTTTGTCCCAAAAATTCTTCTATCGTTTTGGGACGCAAAAGTTCTGCCAGCGGAATTTGCTTATTTTGATTTTCCAGTTCCGTAAATAGATTATTCATAGTATAATTGTAACATGGTTAGGCAAAAGTGAGTGGTATAAAGTGAAAAGTTTTGTAATAAAAATATGTATTATTATATTTGTTATTTTTCTCGTTGGGATAACAATTCCGGTTAATAAAAAATCTTCTGATAATGAAGTTATTTTTTGGACTTTACAAATGAGCGATTTTTCACCTTATATGAATAAGGTTATTAAAGAATTCGAGGCGCAAAATCCTGAAATAAAAATTAAATGGGTTGATGTACCTTTTTCGGAAGGCGAAAAACGTACTTTGGCATCTGTTTTAAGTGATAATCCGCCTGATTTAATTAATCTTAATCCTGATTTTTCTGCGCTTTTAGCTCAAAGAGGTGCGTTATATGAGATTGATGACAATTTTACTCAACAATTTAATAAAGATATTATAAATTCTCTTAAATATAACGGGAAGTTGTATTCTCTTCCTTGGTATGCTACTTCTGCCGTAACTATTTATAATAAAAAATTATTATCTGAGTCCGGTGTAAAAATGCCTGAAACTTTTGAAGATTTAGGCGAAATTGCACCTCAGCTTAAAGCAAAAACAGGTGCTTATGTTCTTTTGCCAAATATAACTGAAAATGATACTATGCTAAGAATTTTGAATAAATATGGAGTGACTGCATCAAATATAAATTCTGATGAATCCGTAAAGGTTTTTGAATATTTTAAACACTTATATGTAAATAATTTAATCCCGAAAGAATCAGTAACCCAAACTCATCGGGAAGCATTAGAAAAATATATGGCAGAACAGATAGTATTTTTTCAAGCCGGTGCAAATTTCTTGAATATGATAAAAGAAAATGCTCCTTCAACTTATAAAAATACGGATGTTGCACCTCAAATTACAGGAAAACTCGGGCAAAATGATTTTTCTTTAATGAATTTTGTAATCCCTATACGTGCTAAGCATAAAAATGAAGCATTAAAGTTTGCTCTATTTTTAACAAATACTGAAAATCAATTGGAGCTTGCAAAATTGACAAACATACTGGCCGTTAATAAAGATACTTTAAGAGATGATTTCTATAATTCTTATGCTGAAAATGATCTTATTGCAAAGGCTCGTGTAATTAGTGCCAAGCAACTTAATGATATTGAACCTTCATTCAAACCGATGAAAGATCAAAAGGAAATTAATACAATTATAAATACAGCAGTTCAACAAATTCTTTTAAACAAAAACACCACTGAAAATATTCTCAATGATGTTTCTGATAAAATTAAATTAATTCAGGCGGATTAGCACCAAAAACCTCTTACTCCGAAGAAAGACGGCCCGCCAAACATAAATCCCGGTCCACACCCGCAGCCGCCGAAAAAGCCTCCGCCCCAAGGTCCGCATCCATAAATTGATGATGTCATATAAGGATTAAATCCGCATCCGAAAATCCCAAAAGGTGATGTAACCATTGATGCCCCGATTAAACCCATAGTACCTTGAGCATTAGCAATAGGATTGCCGTATCCTGCTGCTGAATTGACTGCATAGCCAAGATAACTGCCTGTATGTCTTCTTATATCTCTTGCTGCTTCGTTTCTTATGGCTCCGTTCATAATGTTAAAGCCAAAGTCCATAAGAGCTTCGCCTGTTGGAACACCGTTATTTTTTGCGTCTGCAAAACCGACTGCGCTGCCGAGCAGGGCATTAACATTACTAAGTGTGTATAAAGTATTATCTAAACCCATAATACCTCTCTTAATTTATATACTCTTATATATATAAAGTATATCGTTAATTTAAAATTGCCTTTTTATTTAAAAAATGTTAAGTATTGTTACGAGCACCTCTCAAAAATTAAAGTTTATCAGTGAAAAAGCCGATAACAATAATAAGGAAACAAATAGAAAAGGGATTTAAAGATATGGCAATTGGTCTTTTTAATGCACAATACAAATTAGGGATTGATACAACAACATTAAAACAGGTTTCAAATGAAATTTTGAAACGTGCTGCAGAAAAAAACAGCCAATATAATACCTCTTCATCAGGTATCAATTTTAGAGCACAAACTCTTGATATTGATTTATATAAGGGAAATGTAGATGTTTCTGTTGCACGTCAAGTTGCTATGAATAATTCTGGTTTACAAATTCAATTGAGTCAAGATGTATTAAAATCTATTCAATACTTGAATTCTAAAGCTGCTCAAAATGTACAGAAAAATGTTGAAGGTAAAATTACTGTTGCTTTAAATGAAGGTGTCGGTAATGTTCAAAAAAATGATGAAGCACCAAAATTTAACAGTATAATAAGTTTAGCTGCCGGTAAAGATAAAAACGGTTCAGCACCATCATATAAAGGTGAATTCTTATTTATTAAGAAAGATAAGGAACAAGAAGAAACTGCAGCATAATTTGTGATTTGTTATTTATCTTCTGTTAAGTTCAATGTTATTTTCATATAACAGTTGTTTACGTTTAAGCTTATACAAATCATTTTTTTGTTCTTCGGATTTTGTAAGTTCTTGATAACAGGTGACTTTCGCTTCGTCATCTAAAGCATTACAAGTTTTTAAATAATTTTCAAAACTGACACGGCGTTCAGCCCAGTAATTCTTTTTAACACGTTCTGATTTAACAAAACTGAAAATGTTAAACACATCATGGCTGTCTTTATAAACTGCATTTTCATACCCTGATTCGCAAAAATCAGTCCATTTCGGAGGTACAACCAGAGTTTTTTCTGTTTTAACCGGTGCAGGCATCTGTGTAATTTCAGACGGGTCTAATGATTCAACCTGTTCTTGATAGTCAGATTGTGCTTCATTTACTTCATTTGCAAGTATAGGTATACCTGCAAATAAAAACAAAATTGATAATAATATTATTTTTTTCATGATGTCTCCATAGAGAATTTTTAGGCTGTTACAAGTTCTTTTACCTTATTGCGTTTAACTTTATTTGTCGCAGTTCTCGGTAAAGGTTCTTTACTGATTACAATATTAACAGGTCTTTTGTAAGCAGTCAAATATAAAGATAATTTTTTAACTTCTGCTTTTACAAGTTTTTCTACCGCATCCTGATCCAATTCTTCATAAAGATTTTGACGCGGTACAATAATTGCTGTAATTTCTTCTGCTCCGTCTTTTACTCCGAAAGTTTTTTTGATTCCTAATACGCAGACTTCACTGAAATAAGGACTTTTTTCAAGAATACTTTCTACTTCTTCCGGAAAAACTTTTTTCCCGCCTGAAAGGACTATCATATTTTTAATTCTTCCTGTTATATAGATATGTCCTTCCTTACTTATTTTGGCAACATCACCTGTATGCAGCCATCCGTCAGGTTCTATAACTTCAGCAGTCATTTGAGGTTGATTATGATACCCTTTCATAACGGCAGGTCCTTTTAGCATTAATTCACCTGTTTCAGGATCTATTTTTGCTTGAAAACTGTTTAGCGGTCTGCCTACAGATGCGATATCTCCTCGTCTGTCAAAGTTTACTGATGCAACAGGACTAACTTCTGACAAACCATATCCTTGATATACTTTTATCCCGATTCTTTCAAAAAATTCACCTACAGAAATATCTAACGGTGCACCGCCTGATATACAGCCTGAAAAATGTCCGCCGAATTTGTCATGAATTTTCTTAAATAATATTTTCTTTATTCTGTATGACGGAATAAATTTTGCTGCAAAAAATAATATTTTAAAGGCTGTTTTAACTATTTTAGATGAATTATTCAATTCAGTTTCAATGCCTGTTTTCAACAATTTTAAAAATGCTGGGACTACAATCATAAATTCAATTTGTTTTTCCCGCATTATACTTAAAATATCTTTTGGTTTAAGGCTTGGTGTATAGTATATTGAAAAGCCGAAGTGTAAAAATGTTGAAAATCCCACTGTCATTTCAAAAAGATGATTCATCGGAAGAATAGACAAGATATTTATATTTTTATACGGTAATATTTGTTCTAACACATACCTTAAATCATCAAGTTGAGCGAGCATATTGTCAAATGTTATTTCAACCCCTTTAGGGCAGCCGGTTGTTCCGGAGGTATATATAATAAAAGCTGTTGATTTGGAACTTCTTAAACTCCATTTGCAATCATAATTATCTTCAAGTTGATATATACTTTTTTCATTAAAGCTGTATGAAGGTTCATCGATTACAAGAATTTCCTTTATGGAATGGATTTCTTCTTTTAAGAATTTTGCCATTTCAATATAATTTTTAGAAACAAGAATAACAGAAGGTTCACAATCTGTAAGAATTGATTTTAATTCAAATTTTGTAAGTTTGATATCTAAAGGAACAGTAATCATTCCGGAAATTACTGATGCAAATACGCATGCTCCGTATTCCGGTTTGGATTCGGAAAGAATTGCCAATCTGTCTCCTTTTTTTACATTAAGCTTTGTTAAAAGGTAATAAGCAAGCTTTCTGGATAAAAGTCCTACCCCTTTATAAGTAAATTCCTTCCAGCCATATTGTGTTTTCATTCCTAATGCGACTTTATCTGCAAATTTGTCTGTTCTCTCTTGTAAAAGCATGAGAACATTTTTCTTTTCATACCCCATATAATATACACCTTTTTAAACCATCTAGATAAATGATAATATTATATTCTTTAAAAGTCAAATATATTAACTATTTTTGTATTATAATTTACTTTGTAAGATTATGAATAGCAGGGATAAAAAAATGAAACATGTTTATATAGAGACTATGGGCTGTCAAATGAATAAATCAGATACCGAAAGAATGCTCGGTATGTTATCAAATGTTGGTTATGATGAGATAAAAGAGCCTGAGAAAGCTGATTTGTTAATGGTCAATACTTGTTCAATAAGACAGTTGAGTGAAGATAAAGCTTTCAGTCAACTTGGAGTTTGGGGAAAATGGAAGCAGGAAGGTAAAGATATAAAAATCGGAATCTGCGGTTGTGTCGCTCAGCAAAAAGCAAATAAGGTATTTTCAAGAGCTCCTTATGTGGATTTTGTTTTGGGAACACATAAAATATATTCATTACCTGAAATTATAAAAAAGATAAATAATGGCGAAAGAGTTTGTGAATGTACGGAAACAAATTCTACTGAAGATAATATTGCAAAAGAATACAATATTGAACGTGTAAAAGGTGTAAATGCTTGGATTCCTATTACTGAGGGTTGTAACAATTTCTGTACATATTGTATTGTTCCTTATACAAGAGGAAGAGAACGTTCTAGGATGCCGGAAATTATTATTAAAGAAGCAAAAGATGCCCTAAATTCAGGTTTTAAAGAGATTACGCTTTTGGGACAAAATGTTGACAGTTATGGTAAAGATTTTCCGACAAAACTTCCTGATAGAGATGATCTTAAAAATTACAGATTAGCTCAGCTTTTAAGAGATTTAAATGCTGTTGATGGAAATTTTAGGATACGTTTTGTTACTTCTTATCCTACAGATATTACAGATGAGCTTATTAAAACTGCAGTTGAGCTTGATAAGGTTTGTGAATATTTTCATATTCCTATGCAATCAGGTAGTTCTGAAGTTTTAAAAGCAATGAACAGGCGTTATGACAGGGACACTTATGCGGAAATTGTAAAAAAAGTTCGTCAAATGGTTCCTGACGTTACAATTACAAGTGATTTTATTGCAGGTTTTCCCGGAGAAACAGAAGAACAGTTTAAAGAAACTTTAACTGCGATTGATGAATTTGAACTTGATTATTGTAATGTAGCTGCTTATTCTCCCAGAGAAAAAACAGTTGCGGCAAAATGGGTTGATAAATTTATCCCTGAAGATGTAAAAAATGAGAGATTTCAAAGATTAAACAAAAAAATTCAGGAGAATTGTCTTAAATCAAATCTGAAATATGTTGGTCGTGAGATGGAAGTTTTAGTCGAAAGTTTTTACGAGCACAAAGGGCAAATGATAAACTCAGGAAAAACAAGAAACTTTAAAACGGTTCATATTCCTTGTGATAAAGATTTGACAGGTCAATTTGTAAATGTAAAAATATCAGGTGCGAAAACTTGGTATCTTAAAGGTGAATTAGTATAGATTTTATAAGTGAGGATTAACAATGAAAGCAGTAGTATTTGATGAAGGATTAAAGCTCGTAAACGATTATAAAAAACCGGTTCCGCAAAAAGGCGAAGCTCTGATACGTGTTACTTTGGCAGGTATTTGTAATACCGATTATGAAATAACAAAAGGTTATATGGGCTATAAAGGAATTTTAGGTCATGAAGCAGTCGGAGTCGTTGAAGAAATTAATGATGATAATCAATCTCTTTTAGGTAAAAGAGTTGTTGCAGAAATCAGTTATGGCTGCAAAAAACCTGAATGTCCTTATTGTGCTGAAAAATTATACCGTCACTGTCCTGAGCGTCATACTTTAGGAATTTGGAGAAAAGACGGTGTATTTGCACAATATTTTACAATGCCGTTAGAAGTATTGTTTGAAGTACCTGATAATGTTCCTGATGAACAGGCTGTTTTTGTTGAACCTCTTGCTGCTGCTTGTGAAATTACGGAGCAGTTACATATAAAACCTTTTGAAAAAGTAATTGTTTTGGGTGATGGAAAACTCGGGCTTATTACAGCTTTGACATTAAATGCTCAAAATATAGATGTAACACTTGTCGGGAAGCATCAAAACAAACTTGACATTGCTCGTGCTCAGGGGGTTGAAACAAAACTTCTTAATGATTTAAAAGTTGAAAAAATTTATGATGTAGTCGTAGAAGCAACAGGTTCAATTTCCGGTTTTGAAACAGCTTTGGCACTGACAAAGCCACGCGGTGTTTTAGTCTTAAAAAGTACAGTTGCAGCATCAAAAGAATTTAATCTCGCTCCTATCGTGATTGATGAAATTACTGTACTCGGTTCAAGATGCGGACAATTTCCTGCTGCATTAAGATTATTAAAATCAGAAAAAATAGATTTTTCTCCTTTGATTTCAGCCAGATATAAGGCAGATGATGCGTTAGAGGCATTTGAAAAAAATAAGGAAAAAGAAACATTAAAAGTTCTTCTTGAATTTTAATATTTGCCTATTCTATTTGTTTCAATTATCATTGTATGTATGGATACTGAAGTAAGAGAAAAAGAATTTTCCGGAAAGATTACGCTTCTTGATAAATATATTTTGAAGCAGGTAATCGAAATGTTTATTATGGGTGTATGCGTTTTTACATCTATTATTTTTGCATCGGATACTTTTATAACTCTTATAAAACAGATTTCATTATTCGGGATTCCGTTTAAAGTTGCATTAATGATGATTATTCTAAACCTGCCTCAGGTAATTGTTATGACAATTCCTATGGGGGTTTTGCTTGCAACTGTTATGACTCTAAACGGTTTGAGCTTGAAATCGGAAATTACGGTTATGAGAGCATGCGGAATAGGGTTGAATAGAATTGCAAAACCTATATTTGTATTTGCTCTTTTAATGTCTGTTTGCAGTTTCGTTATAAATGAAACGGTTGTTCCTGTAATGACAAAGCAATCTAAAGATTTGGCATTATGGTCTTTGGGACAAAAAAATATTCCTGAAGGTAAACAAAATTTTGTTTTTAAAGAATTAAATGACGGTGGGAGTATTAAAAGGTTATTCTACGTTGGTTATTGCGAAGATAAAGTTTTGCATAATATTACAGTTCTTGATACTTCAAAAGACGGTACAATTCAGGTACTTCAAGCTGATGAGGGAAAAACTTCGCCAGAAGGATGGGAATTTGAAAAAGGTGCTGTTTATACTGTCGATAATGAAGGTAAAATTTTAAACACAACTCTTTTTGAAAGTTCTGTTGTAAAATTCGGACTTGATATGTCAAAAGAATTAAATAAAAATGTGGCAAAAGAGATGAATTTTACAAAACTTATAGATTATATCAGGCATAATCATATAGAAGAAAAACAGCTTAATATTTTTCATATTGAATTGTATGACAAACTAGCTTTGCCATTGACTACAATTGCTCTTGTTTTAATCGGTGTTCCTCTTGCGATTACACCTCCGAGAGTCCGTTATAACAGAGGATTTTTATTTAGTATTCTTATCATATTTGCATATTATTTGATAAGAGCTTTATCTATATCTTTTGGTGAAGCTGGGACATTACAGCCGTTTTTGGCGGCTTGGATGCCGAATATTGTTTTAACAATCATAGGAACAATGCTTTATTATAAAAAAGTTTACACAATTGAATAGGAGCGTAGCCGCTCCACCCGCCACACAGGTGGTTGGCAAAACTTAATAGGTAATCGTAAAGAAAAAATGAGCGTAGCCGCTCCACCCGCCACTCAGGTGGTTGGCAAAATTTAATAGGCAATCGTAAAAAAAAATGAGCGTAGCCGCCCAGATACAACAGTTAAAGAAATGAACAATAATTTATTTCAAAACAATTATAAAAGATTAAATGATTATGATTTGAATATTTTAAATGACAATTCATTTAAAGATTTGGATGATAAAACTTTAAAGCTCGAATGTCTTATTGCGGAAAAAGAAGAAGCACTTGATAATTTAAATAATAAGATTAAAGGTGCAGAGCTTTTGGGTAAACTTCTTGATGTTATGGATTTAAAAATTCAAGCCAAACAAATTGAAAATGAAATTGCTGATTTAAAAGAGCAGTATTCAAAAAAGAATATGGCTGAAAAAATAACTGATGCAATAATTTTTAAAAAACCTAAACCGAAGTTGTCTCCAATTCATCGACTTGCGCGGTTTGTTTCAAGACAAATAATTTCACGTATGTCAAGAAAAGTTAAATCAATTCTTGATTTAAGTGATTCCTTAGATACATTGACAAGTATAAATGAAAATGTTGATGAACTTATTGCGATGAAAGTTCCGTATGGAGAAACAAAAGCGAATTATGAAAAATTAACAAACTACCTTTACCGTGCAAATAGAATTCATTCTGAAATAAATAAAAAAATGAAAAGCCTGTAAAATCAGTTATTTCATTAAATTTTTTATATCAAATAAATCTTCAAAATCTATATTTAATGCATTCATTATTGCAATAACAACAGAAATTGATGTATTTATTTCACCTCTTTCGATTGTGCCTATTACTTGTCCGTAAGAGAGTCCTATTTTTTCTGCTAATTGTTCTTGCGATAGCCCAGCTCTATTTCTTTCAGCTTTTAAATTTCTACCAAATTCTTTTAATATTTCTTTTTTATTCATATGAAAATTTTATGAGCTTGACAATTTCATTGCTACAATATATTATTTGTGTGATACAATGTATATATTGTAAAAAGTAATAAAAAGATTTTGAGGTTAAGAATGCAGCAAAAAAAAATTTATCAGATAAAAAATTTAAAAAAAAATTTTTTTGAAAAAAGATATATCAATAAAAAAGCTTTTACTCTTGCTGAAGTACTAATAACAATAGGTATTATCGGAGTAGTTGCAGCTTTAACTTTACCTGCATTAATCGCAAATCATAGAAAAAAAGTAACAGAAACACGTCTTGCAAAATTTTACAGTACAATCAATCAGGCTTTAGAACTTTCTGAGAATGAAAACGGGCCAAAGGAACATTGGGATACAATGGGTAAAACAGGTTTTGAAGAGGATGAGGACGGAAATCCTGATATGACTAAACCGCTTCCTATGCCTTGGTTTAATAAATATTTAAAACCATATTTAAGTTATACAAAATTAGATGTAGACTCTGCAGGTAAAATTATGATATATTTTTCGGATGGAAGTCTGTGCCTTTTAAGTTCTACTTCTATAAAGGCTTATCCAAATGCAAAAGATTTTCAAGATTATGTAACCTCAGATTCCGGTACCCGTAGAAATCCTTGGGAAATATCAGGAATAAAATATTTTACATTTATTTATGACAGTTCAAAAGGAGTTGAACCGTATACTCTTTATTGGGATGGGACTGAAGAAGATTTGTATAATAATAATTCTTTGGGTTGTAAAGAAGAAGTAACAAATGAAAGAGCATATTGTACAAAAATTATTCAAATGAACGGTTGGAAAATTCCCAAAGATTATCCTCTTAGATTTTAGTTGTTATGTTCATACTTGCTAAACAGTTATTTTTGTCATAAAATTTTTTCATAGACACTTTTAGCCTTACAATTTTGGGCAAAGTTACATCAGAACTAAGGAGAAAGTATGAACGAGCTTCTAAAAAAATCAGCTACGGAGCAGGCAAAAGCTCTTAAAAATAAAGAAATTTCTGCTGTTGAATTGACAAATGCGGCTTTTGAAAGAATTAATAATCTTGATGAAAAATTAGGTGCCTTCAATTCTTTAACAAAAGATATTGCGTTGGAAACAGCTAAAAAAGTTGACGAAAAAATAGCAAAAGGAGAAGAATTACCTTTATTAGCCGGTATTCCTCTTGCTTTAAAAGATAATATGAATTTGAAAGGATCAAAAACAACTGCTTCTTCAAAAATTTTGGAAAACTTTGTATCACCTTTCAATGCTACAATAAGTGAAAAATTATTGAACAATCTTGTTCCGATTGTCGGAAAAGCAAATTTAGATGAATTTGCAATGGGTTCTTCAAATGAAAATTCAGCATTTAAAAAAGTTCATAATCCGTGGAATTTAAATAAAGTTCCCGGTGGTTCATCAGGCGGTTCAGCTGCTTCTGTTGCATCTTGTGAAGCAACTTTAGCTCTTGGTTCTGATACCGGCGGATCTATCAGACTTCCGGCATCTTTCTGCGGTATTGTCGGAATGAAGCCTACGTATGGTCGTGTTTCAAGATACGGACTTATTGCATTTGCTTCTTCTTTAGATCAAATTGGGCCTTTTGCAAGAACAGTTGAAGATGCTGCTAATTTATTGGAAGTTATTTCAGGTCATGATCCTAAAGATTCTACTTCATTGAATTTGCCGGTTGAACATTATTCAGCACATCTTAATGATGATATTAAGGGTATGAAAGTCGGCGTTATAAAAGAACTTATGTCAGAAGGGTTGTCTGAAGATGTTCAAAAAGCTGTTGAAAAAGCTATTGAAGATTATAAAAAATTAGGCTGTGAAATTGTTGAAATTTCATTGCCAAGATTAAAATATTCAATCGGGATTTATTATATTTTGGCAACTGCTGAATGTTCATCAAATTTAGCGCGTTTTGACGGTGTAAAATACGGATATAGAACACCTGATGCTAAAAACTTATTAGAAATGTATACAAAAACCCGTGCTGAAGGCTTCGGGCCTGAAGTTAAACGTCGTATAATGCTTGGAACTTACGCATTGTCATCAGGTTACTATGATGCTTATTACAAAAAAGCCCAGCAAATGAGAGCATTAGTTACTCAAGATTTTGCGGAAGCTTTCAAGAAGGCTGATATCTTGATTTCACCAACTTGTCCAAACACAGCATTTGATTTGGGTGCTAAAGCATCTGATCCTTTAGCTATGTATTTGACAGATATTGCAACAATTTCTGCTAACCTTGCAGGAATTCCGGGCTTAAGCGTACCTGCTGGATTTGATAAAGACGGTATGCCAATAGGTTTACAAATTCTTGCTCCGCAGTTGCAGGAAAGCAGATTGTTTAATGCAGCTCATAAATTTGAAAGAGCTAATGATTATTATTTACAGTTAGCTAATATATAATTCAGGAAAACAAAATATAATTAATAAAAAGACGGTTATTTCAAAAATCGTCTTTTTATTTTTGAGAAGCTATTTTTTTTTCTGTTAGAATTCCAAGATTTTATAAATGAAATAAAACGTTTTATAGGATTTTTAGAATAGTGCCCGTTTTCTGTTGCGCTTTTTAAATACAAATCTTGATGTATTTCGGTCATGTTATGTAATCTTCTGATACCTGTATCAATTTGTTTTACAAGTTTTCTTTCGGAATTTGCATTTTTGAGTGCAAGTATGCCAGCGTAAATGTTATTTTTTATTTTTGAAAGTCTCATTTATCTTCTTATTTGTTCTATAAATTTTAATTAATAATATTTAATATAGCATAAAAAATCTCTTATATTTCAATATTATTGAAAAATTCTTCCATAGGTACATCTAAAACTTTAGCCATTTTAAAAAGCACTAATGCAGTGGGAGAAGTTAATCCCTGTTCTAATTTGCTAATATAACTCAAGCTCATATCTATTTTTTCTGCAAATTCTTCTTGAGTTATATCTTTTCTTATCCGTTCGATTTTTATATTGCGCCCTAATTTATATTTAATGTCATTTTTCATTAGAAAATTATATAACCTTGACAATATTTATATAAGTGAATATAATGATGATAATATCAATATATTACTATTTAACAACAACATATTGACAGGAGATTATAATGAAGTCAAAAGCTTTTACACTTGCAGAAGTGTTAATAACGATAGGCATAATTGGTGTAGTTGCAGCATTGACATTACCTTCGTTAATAGAGAATCATCAAAAAAAAGTTGTTGCTACAAAATTAAAAGCATTTAATTCTATAATGGCACAAGCTTTTAATACTGCAAAATCAGATTACGGAGATTGGGATAATTGGGATTCGAATATCTTTGGAGACAGTCTATCTAGTAATGGTGACGGGAAAAAACAAATGGAGTGGCTTCAAAAATATTTACTACCTCACATTAAATATACAGAAGCAAGTTATTCTGATAAATATGCATTAGTTGCTCTTCCAAATGGTTCAGGATTCTCAAATTATAATAGTTTGTATTTTTTTTGTGTAAATTATTCTGATTGTAAAAAAGCAACAGAACGTTATAATAATTCTCATTCCAGATTTATTTTTAAATTTTCAACAACTTATGGTTTTGGACCTTATGATTGTGGCTGGAAAGGTACAAGAGAAGAACTTTTTATAAAAAATTCCTGCAATCATTTATGCTCTAAAACTGGAAGTGGGATGTGTGCAAAGCTAATTCAATTTGACGGATGGGAAATAAGCAGAGATTATCCTTGGTAAACAAAAACGGGCTTTTGTTAAAGCCCGTTTTTGTTGTTATTTTATGGTGTTAAGATTATTCTTTAGTGTATTCAGCATCAATTACATCATCATCTTTTTTATCTTCGGTTGTTGAAGATGCATTTTCAGAATTTGCAGTTGATTGTTCTTCTTTTTGAACAGCTTCATAAGCTTTTTGAGAAATGCTGAACATTGTTTGCTGCAATTCATCTGACAATTTTTTCAATTCGTCAACAGGTTTGTTTTCATCCAAAGCTTTTTGTAATGCAGCTTTTTGTTCATCTAATTTTGTTTTATCAGCTGAATCAATTTTACCTTCAAAGTCTTTTTCAATTCTGTCTGCAGAACCGATTAAACTTGTAGCATTATTTTTAATTTCAGCTTCTTCTTTTTTCTTCTTATCTTCAGCTGCGTTAGCTTCAGCTTCTTTAACCATTTTATCAATATCAGCTTCTGATAGGTTAGAAGAATTTGTAATTGTAATTTTTTGTTCTTTATTAGTAGCTTTATCTTTAGCTGAAACATTTACAATACCGTTAGCATCGATATCGAATGTAACTTCGATTTGAGGCAATCCTCTCATTGCAGGCGGAATACCGTCAAGTCTGAACATTCCTAAAGATTTGTTATCTTTAGCCATTGGTCTTTCACCTTGAAGTACGTGAATATCTACGGCTGTTTGGTTATTTTCTGCAGTTGAGAATACTTGAGATTTAGAAACAGGAATTGTAGTGTTTCTTGGAACTAAAGGAGTCATAACTCCACCTAAAGTTTCAATACCAAGAGTTAAAGGTGTAACGTCTAATAAAACGATATCTTTAACTTCACCTGCTAATACACCAGCTTGAACTGCTGCACCGACTGCAACAACTTCATCAGGGTTTACGGATTGGTTAGGTTCTTTGCCTGTATATTCTTTTACTAATTGTTGAACTGCAGGAATACGTGTTGAACCGCCGACAAGAACAACTTCGTTAATATCATTTTTTGAAATGCCGGCATCTTTTAATGCATTTTCAACCGGAGTTTTACATCTGTTTAAGAGGTCACGGCAAAGATCTTCAAATTTAGCTCTTGTTAAATTTAAATCTAAGTGTTTTGGACCGTTTGCATCAGCAGTGATAAACGGAAGACTGATATTTGTTTCCATAACAGATGACAATTCGCATTTAGCTTTTTCGGCAGCTTCTTTTACACGCTGCATAGCTTGTTTGTCACCGCGAAGGTCAATACCTTCTTGTTTTTTAAATTCATCACAAATCCAATCCATAATTTTTTGATCAAAATCATCACCGCCTAAGTGAGTATCACCTGATGTAGAAAGAACTTCATGAACACCGTCACCGATTTCAAGAATAGATACATCGAATGTACCACCACCCAAGTCAAATACAAGAACTTTTTCAGCTTTTTCTTTTTCAAGTCCGTATGCTAAAGCTGCAGCTGTAGGTTCGTTTACGATACGTAATACATCTAAACCTGCAATTCTTCCGGCATCTTTGGTAGCTTGTCTTTGGGCATCGTTAAAATATGCAGGAACTGTGATTACTGCTGATGTAACTTTTTCTCCCAAGTAGTTTGATGCGTCATCTGCTAATTTTCTTAAAATCATCGCAGAAATTTCTTGCGGAGTGTAATCTTTTCCGTCAATATTTACTTTGTAATCTTCGCCCATATGTCTTTTGATTGAAGCGATAGTTTTATCAGGGTTTAAAATAGCCTGACGTTTAGCCAATTGACCTACAAGTTTTTCACCGGTTTTAGAAAAACCTACAATTGAAGGGGTTGTTCTTGAACCTTCGGCATTGGCAATAACTGTAGGCTTACCGCCTTCCATGACTGCTACAACAGAGTTTGTTGTACCTAAGTCGATACCAATTGTTTTAGCCATAATTAATTATCTCCTTTACTGTAAATTATTACCTTCCATAAATTATATTTATGTTATAACACTTTTTTTTTCAAATCTTAAAAAAATAAACAAAAAATTAATATTTCCAAATTCGGATAAAATTAGGGCAATAAGTGTTTTTGTTTTTGAACATTGTTTAATTTGAATTTATAAAAATTATACATATTTAAAAAAAGACGGGGAGTATTTTTTCCCGTCTTCTTCCGCTATTCTATTAATTCTTCGCCAGCTTCTTCTCCGGGTAAGCACACGCCAAATTGGCAGTTAGAATTATAGTTGTCTTCAGGAGGTAAGTTTGTTACATTGTCTTCTGTGTTGATAAGCATATCATAATATGGCTTTTGGTAAGAAGATTGGAAAGCATCTGTTCTTTTCATTTCTTTTAAATAATTAGGTACAAGCTTTTCTTCGAGTGTTTTAGGATCAAGATTTGACGGTGCGGTACATGCTCCTCCTGTTATTGAGCATGTTGCCCAAACAGGTGCAGATATAATTAATGTAGTTAACATAATAAATAATAATATATAATTTTTCATATTTTTTCAGCCTTTCTAAATATTCCACATTATAAGCTTAAATTACAATGCAAAAATTTTCATTGCCCGAAAGTAGCAAAATTTTTTTTGTTTGTATTTTTATGTCCAACATAAGGAGTTTTTAATATGGATAATATTAGTTTTCAGGGACATTCTTTTTTAGTTTTAAATCCAAAAGCCTATGATAAGGCAAGGGAAATTACCTCCGGTGCATATCGGCATTTAGGATTAGGCAATAATTGTAAACTGACAAATGGAAAAGTATTTACCTCAGAAGCTGGTGCACAAAATCTTGCAGTTATTGTTCGTAATGAAAAAGATGGTATTCTTAAATTTGTACCGATAAATGGGAAAATTCAGCATGTACTTGATGAAATTTCTAAAAAAGTAGAAGAATTACAAACAATGGCAAAAGGGAAATTAACAGCTTGGATTATTGGCGGCGAAGCAATTAAAAGCGTTAACGGTGAAAGAACAATTAATGCTGTTAATAAACTTGCTGAGATTATATGTGACAGACCTGATATTGATACATCAATTCTTGCAGGTAGTTTAAAAGGTGAAGAAAAAATTGTCCTTCATACAAAAAATAACTTTTTAGAAATTGTATTGGATAAATTTGTCAATCCGAAAGCTTGCCAAAACAAACCTGATGAAGCATATTTAAGCAGATATTTTGATATAGTTGAATTAAATAATACTGATATCTCTATTTTATAATTTATTCCTTTTCCTGTTCTTTTTGGCTGTTTTTGCTAATATTTCGGAAAACGGAATAATAGGTTCCATTTTGTACCCGCAATCATCTGATAGTGCCCCACCCATTGAAAATAATTCTTCTTGCGGATAACGCCTGCAAATGCCAGGACGTGTTTTGTGAATTTTACATTTATGGCTGATTGGATCAAGGTTTTGGCATTCAAAGATTAGTCCGATATCGTCTTTGCCGATAATTTTTAAGTAAGTATAAAACCTATGAAGATATTGTAGTTTTTCAAATTCTTTTTCGTCTTGCACAACATGTTTGTAGTGCTTCACATATATTTGTGTACAGCATTTACCGCAGGCTTTGCATTTGCCTGTTCTGTAATATTTACGTCTGAGAATTTTCGACAAAAAAAACTTTTTAAGATTTTCAAACATATCAACATAATATCATAAAGTTTTGTAAACATTTTAATAGGTTATGGCAAATTTGATTGTTCAGGGTAATTATATCAAATGTAAGAAGTCGTTAATAACTACATAATATATAAAACTATAACATAACCAAAATAACCAACCTTGACCTTGATGATACAAGGTCTTTTTTTTGTAAAATATTGATAAAATGTAACAATTGGATAAAAATGAGAATAATTCCTACTTTACAAATAAAAGTTTATGTAGTATTATATTCATGTAAAAAAGAGAGATCATTTTTTAATTAAGAAAGGTGGTAAAAAATGGCAAAATTTGTATGTACAGTATGCGGCTGGTCTACAGAGGCAGATAAAGCTCCGGAAAGATGCCCTCTTTGCGGCGCAACTACATTTAAAGAAATAAATACAGCAGAAGGAAAAGTATATGCTTGTGAACATAAAGTAGGTGACGGAAAAGTTGAAGATAAAGAAGTTATGGAAGGTTTGAGAGCTCATTTTAACGGCGAATGTACAGAAGTAGGTATGTATCTTGCAATGTCAAGAGTTGCAGAAAGAGAAGGATACCCTGAAGTTGCAGAAGCTTATAAAAGATATGCTTTTGAAGAAGCAGAACACGCTGCTAAATTTGCAGAATTATTAGGCGAAGTTGTAACTGATTCTACAAAGAAAAATTTGGAGTTGCGTGCTGATGCCGAACAAGGAGCTTGCGAAGGTAAACTTGCTATTGCAGCTCGTGCAAAACAATTAGGATATGATGCAATTCATGATACTGTTCATGAAATGGCTAAAGATGAAGCTCGTCACGGCAGAGCATTTGACGGACTTTTAAAAAGATATTTTTCATAATTAAAGTCATAATCTTAAACAAAAACAGACGGTTTAATTGCCGTCTGTTTTTATATCAAAATTCCCATGATAGAAAAATAAAAAAATCGGGGTATAATATAATTATAGAAGTAGGATAAAATTATGAAATCGATAAAAGAACAATCATTAGAAGCTAAAATATTAAAAAGATTACAGAAAAATCCTGTTTGTACAGAACTTGTTAATTATTTATTTGCAGATGAAGAATTACAAGAAATGCAGGATTATGCTAACAATGTTTCTATCAAACGTCTTGGTTACAATGATCATGGACCTGTGCATATGAGGCAGGTTGCTGCTAATGCTATAAAAATGCTTAATCTTTTGCAGGATTCCGGGATACAAACTTCTTTGGAAAAAGAAGAGATAGGAACATTTGAAGATAGTATGTGTGCTGTAATAATTGCGGGTCTTATGCATGATTTGGGTATGATGATTGGCAGACAAGGGCATGAAGATATGTCCGTAATTCTTGCAAAACCAATTATCGAAAGAACTTTAATGCATGTATTTCCTGATAATCTTCACAGAAGAACTATAATTAAATCTCTTGCTATAGAAGCGATTATAGGTCACATGTCTTCAAGAAAAATTCATTCTGTTGAAGCAGGAATAATCCTGATTGCAGATGGTTGTGATATGACAAAAGGAAGGGCACGAATCCCGATGGCGATTAATACTACTCCAAAAGTCGGTGATATTCATAAATATTCAGCTAATGCAATTGAAAGAATAGGAATTCACCACGGGGAAAAGAAACCTATAAGAATTGATATTGAAATGTCCGGAGATGTCGGATATTTCCAAATTGAAGAAGTGTTATTAACAAAAATAGATTCCAGCCCTGCCAAACAGTATGTTGAATTATATGCTGCTGTGCAAGGTAAAGAACCTAAATGTTATTTATAAAGAAATCTTTTTTACATAAAATAATGATTACGAATATTTTTTCTGACTTTTTTCATAGCATTTTCAAGTGCAGAAATTATATCATCTAAAAATATAAGTTCATTATCATTTGCTTTATTGATAATATCTATAAGCTTGTCTTTTTTCGGATTATTTGTTTCTTTTATATCAAAACCGAATTCTTTCAAATCAATTTTTAAAATTTTTGCAAGCAGAAAAAATGTGGTCAGAGAAGGTGTGTAGCATCCTCTTTCTATCCTTGAAATGTGTTGATCACTCAAATCAGCCATTTCTGCAAGTTCAGATTGAGTTAAATTCATCTTTTTTCGGTGATATTTAATTCTTTCCGCTATAAATTTTTTGTCATCAAACTTCATCATTACCGCATCTCCAATATTAAAATATGATGCATACGAATAGTTTTTAAGAACATTAATGCATATATTCTCTATTAATTAGATGTATACATATATAAAACTTAACAATTTGTTGCATGCATATAATGATTTATGATTTACTATACGTATGCATATAGTTTATAAGAATAAAAGTAACAAAGATATAGTCAGAAAATTATCAATTACTTATATAATGATTTGTTGTTGTACATATAAGAGATCTGAGAAATTAGAAAGACTGCTGGATAATTTGTGTGGTATACATTACCCTAAGAACATAAAGACAGAAGTTCTTGTTATTGATAATGATAAGGAAAAAAGTTCTGAAAAGATTGCATTGCAATTTTGTAAAATTCTCCCGATTCATTATGTTACAGAAGCAAACAAAGGTTTATCTAATGCGAGAAATTGTGCAATAAAAGAATCTATGAATTATGGAGCAAGCCATATTGCATTTATTGATGATGACGAGATTGCAGATATAAATTGGTTGGTCAATCATATAGAGTTTTATCAAAAATTTGAGGATATTTACATAAGCAGCGGGCCTACTTATAAAAAATTTGAGAATGATTATCCTTCTTATATAATAAATAACCCTGTATTTGCGACGCATTCTTCAAAAAAATTAGGTGTATATAAAAAGACTTGTGCGAGTGGAAACGTTTTCTTTCCGCTTAATATAATTAAAGACAGTAATATTTATTTTTCTGAGGATTTTAATTTTTCTGGCAGTGAAGATACAGATTTCTTTTCAAGATTAAATGATGAAGGTTACAATATTGGTTGGAATTATAATGCTGTGAATTTTGAACTCGTAAATGATGAGCGGGCAAATATAAAATGGATTTTAAATCGTGCCTTTCATAACGGTTACTCTGTTTCAATTACAAGGTTTTTCAATAAACAAAATTTTTTTAAAAGGTTTTTTTATATATTAGAAAAAATTTTTACGGTATTTATAAATTTATTAATCATTCCATTTTCAATTCCATTTGGTACAACAAGATTTTTTAATTCAGTTACAAGGTTTGTGAAAAATTTTGGAAAGCTATCGGGTGCAATTTTATTAAGACAGAGAGTATATTATGGGGAATAAGAATCCTGAAATTTCGGTTTTACTGCCGGTATATAATACAAAAGAGAAATACTTGAGAGAATGTATTGAAAGTATACTTCATCAAACATTTGAGAATTTTGAACTTGTAATTTTAAATGATGGTTCTTCGAATAATGCAGAAGAAATTATAAAATCCTATAATGATAAAAGAATTTGTTATTATAAGAATGAAAAAACACAAGGAATAACAAAGTGTAGAAATCAATTGTTAAAATTGGCAAAAGGTAAGTATATAGCAGTTCATGATCATGATGATATATCTTTTTCAGACAGATTTGAAAAAGAATATAATTTTTTGGAGAATAATAAAGAAATTTCTGTTATATCCGGTTGGATAGAAGTTTTTTCTGAGCGTAATTGCAGTTTGAAAAAACCGGTATTAAAAATTTGGAAAACAAAAACTTATCCGAAAATTCTTGATTTTTTGAAAAGGTGTGAATTAATTCATCCTGCTTGTATGTGGAGAAGAAGTGATTTTGAAAGATTTAATTTAATCTATGAAGAAGGTTATTATGGAGCACAAGATTATGCACTGTTTGCAAAGGCGGTAAGATATCTTAAATTTGCAAATCTTCAAGAACCGATTTTAAAATACAGGAGACATCCGGATAATGTAAGTCGGGATAAAGAATGTATGAAAGCAGAAAGCTTAAAAGTAAAAAATGTGATATTGGAATTTTTGGCGTCTGATGAAAAAGATAGAAAATTTTTATATTCTGTATTTAAGAAAACTCAAATAAGCTTTTTTAAAAAATTTAAGACTGCATTTTTAATATTTTTATACTATTAAAAAAAAATATATTATATTTCGTTATATTTATTATTTTCTATTTTATCAATCAAATCTTCATATTTATTTTTTAACGGGGATTTTTTTGCATAACGCATTAATCTACGTTTTGCAACTGTTTTTAAATCTTCAATCCTTTCAGGATTGCCGTTTTTTACAAAGAATAGCATTGCCTGTTTTCTGTTTTCAAACAATTTTTCTTCAGGCATTTTGGCAAGTATATCTCCGAAAGTTTGCGGGCGTGTTTTTCTGTCCCATTCGTAAAACGGAGTTTTTAAAAAGCAGAATTTTTCTGCATAGGATAAAATGCAAGGTGTCCAAGATACATCTTCGTATTTTAAAATTCCCAAAGGATGTTCTTTTACAATTGATGCTTTATAGAGTTTGTTCCATATCGCGCAATTATAGTAGCCGGGAGTGTACATAATTTCAAAATATTTATCAATATCAAGAGGTATGTCTTCCATAAACGGCAAGTTACAGTGAAGAGTGTATCCGTTATCGGTAATTCTGTATAGTGGTGCTATTGCAACATCACAATTGTTTTTTACAATAGAATTGTAAAGTTTGCTAATCATATCAGGTCTTATTAAATCATCATTATCCATAAATGCGATAAATTGACCTTTTGCGGCATCAATTCCTTTATTTCTGGCATCTGCTACTCCGCCGTTTTCTTTTATTATTGAAACAATGTTCGGATAATTTTTTACATACCAGTCGATAATTTTTTGCGTATCATCAGTACAGCCGTCATTTACTATTATTATTTCCAAATCATTAAAATCAGACGCCAGTGCACTATCAATGCTTCGTGCTATATAATCTTTAGCATTATATGCAGGTATTATCAATGATACCTCAGGTTTTTTATATTTTCTCAATCCTAAAGATACAGGGTTTGATTCTGCAATAATTACTCTGCCGTCAATTGTGTTTACAAAAGCTTTTACAATAAATTTCAAACTGCTTTTATAATCGTATAAAGGTAAATAATGCCTTAATCCGTCATTTGTTTCAAATATAGGCTTTTCACTGTTTTCTGTATATACAAGGAAGCCGTCTGCATCTCCATTGAAATTCCAAGAAAGGAAAAGATTATAATTATATGATTTATAAACAGAAATATTTTCAAATTTGTTTTTTGTAATATCTACAACTGCTGATGATGCAAGAAAATTTCGTTTTCCATTTTCATCTTTTGTAAAAGGTTTGATTTTAAAATCTTTTTCTTCACCTGTTTTTACTGTCAGAAAATTTGTATCCGAATTTTTATAACCGTTAAATCCTATTTCTTTTTCATCTTTGTATAGTCTATATCCTTTTGCTCCATTGTATTTACTGCAGAAAAATTTTACTTCGTCATTGTTTTCATGTCTATATATGAGATCAATTTCATCAAATAAAAACTGGTGTCTACGTGATTCATCAATAACGACCCCGTCTTTAATTGCTTGTACAAAACATTCATTATCTCCGTAAGGTAAAAGTGAAAATCTTATGGAGTTATTATCATATATTTTTGCACATTCACAATATACCCCGTTGTTTTTGCAAAAAACTTTGTAATAGTCTGCATCTGTCGGAACCCATGAAACAATAATTTTAGTATTTTTTATTTCTACATTTAAATCCATATTTTATAAAAACCTCTGCTTAATTATATCAAAAAATAGCCTTTAAATATATATATTGTGGAAAAATTACATCATACGCCGTACAAAATAAAAAGACTGTTCAAGAGGGTATTTTTTTGATATAATCAGATTATAAAGTATGGAGGGTGTGTATGTTGAAAAAAATTATTTTGAGTTTAGTGTTGCTAACTTTTGCTTTGCCTGTATTTTCAGAAGAAATTAATCTGACTCCAAAGAATTCTTTTTCTGGTTTTAATAATAACGCTGCACGTCCTAAATACCCACGTTTAGGAGAACCTGTTTCTGCCGCTGATATCGTAGAGGAACAAAATGAAAGAAGTATTATGAGCCCAAAATCAGTTAAAGAAATGGGACAAATTACTCCTTCTAATGATGGTAGAACTCCTATGACTTACAGTCAATTCCCCCAAAATTATGATAGTTCAAATAGTATGATGATGATGCGGGGTGTGCAAAACGGTATGCAGAATATGTTTATGGGATATTAAAAAACAATAATACATATTTTATTGTTTATTGTCATTTTTTATTTCTTTTGCAAGATTATAAAATTCTTCTTCCAGCTCTTTTTCAGCATTTTCTTGCCTTTGTTCATTTGGATTTTTTGAATTATTATCTTTATTTGAATTAGCTTCCCGTTCTTTTTGTTCTTCAATGGCTTTTTTACGGGCATTGATAACATTTGCTACATTCATCATTGCCAGTGAATTAAGGGTTGCACGTAGTTGTGCACTTCGGTCTGTATATTTTTGGCTGTTTTGGTTCTCTTCTTCTTCGGAATTTCTTTGTTGAGCAAAATATTCCCCACCCTGTCCCATTTTATCGTCTTGGGTTTTGGCAGCTGTTCCTGAAATATCTCCGCTTTTAAAATTGAAAGAGCCTCCGATTCCGAAAAATCCGGCTGATCTGTTATCGACCATACGTTTAACCCTCTGTTTATTTTTATTCAATCTCCTATAATCCTACCAGATTGAATATTATATTAACTCATCTGAAAATATTATTTTGCTATCTATTTAATAAAAGTTTACAAATATAAAAATAATTTGAATTTAATTTTAATTATTATATATTTATCCTTTCAGACATTTCGTGTTGAAAAAATTTGATGAATATGTTATTATAATAATATATTTTGTTAAATTATGAGGGAAATATTAATGAGAAGATTTAAAGGTTTTACACTTACAGAACTTATGATTGCTCTGGCAGTTATAGGTATTCTTGTTGCGGTTGTTACACCGGCTATTATGAGAACAAGACCGAATAAGAATAAAATGATGATTAAAAAGACTTTCTATACTACAGAACAAATTGTAAGTTCTTTAATTAATGATGAAAGATTGTATCCTGATATGCGTGATGCCTGTGGTACTGGTGTTGTTTCAGGTGCCAGTGATATTTATTGTGCTTATGGCTTTGATTATAAAGAACCTGTAGAATATGAAGGTGAAACATATAGCGGTGATACGAAATTTGCAAAATTATTTAAAAATAGGTTAAATGTTAAATCAGAAGTTGCAGGAAGTAATGGTTTGGAATTTTATACAACAGATGGTGTAAGATGGAATTTAAATGGATTAGATGGCGCTTGGCCAGCAGGACAAGTCCCCGGAAAATTTGAAGGTAGCACTGCTCCAAGTAATATCGGAACTATATTGATTGATGTAGATGGTTCTGCAGGTATAAATAAGAGACAAAAAGAGAGTGATGCTGATAGTTTTGACCAGTATCAAATTCAAATATTATCTAACGGTAAATTACGAATAAATCCTGAAGATGCAAAAGCTGTTGAGTATGCAACAATTAATACTGCTATTAGAGATAGTTCATCATAATATTTTTAAAGTAATCGAATAATCGCGCCTGAATTTCAGGTGAGGAAAGTCCGTGCATTCAAGGACAGGTTGCCGGAGAAACTCCGGACGGCGTGAGCCGGTGGAAAGTGCCACAGAAATGTAGACTGCCGATGGATTTATCACAGGCGATGGTGCAACGGTGAGTTAAGAGCTTCACCAGCGATACTGAGAAGTGTCGGCTAGGTAAACCCCAATCGAATGCAAGATTAAATTGAAGGTTATAAAGGCTGTCCGCCAACTTCAGAAAAATCGCTAGAGATTGAAAGTAATTTCAATACAAGACAGATGATTATTTAGAAACAGAACACGGCTTATGAGTTACTTT
>CALURI010000007.1 GCA_944323135.1 Candidatus Gastranaerophilales bacterium | reverse complement strand
TCAATGGCGGAGCAACCGGCTGTTAACCGGTAGGCTGTTGGTTCGAGTCCAACCTGGGGAGCCATAAAGGAGATGTCATTTGACATCTCTTTTATATTTTATTTTTTTAATTTTTTTATCTTGGATTTTCCATATAAAAAATAATGAGATATAGAACATGCATACTCCACCCAATGTATATATCTCCCATAATATCGGAAAAAATAACAAACTTCCATAATCCGGCTTTAAAAATAATGGGAAAGCAAAGTATAATGCAACAGCAGCATCATAGCATAATGCCAATAACAGTGAATATTTTCTACGAGTTGAGTTTGTTTTCAATTCCTCCGCAACTTTAATCAATTCTGAATTAGGGAAAAATTTTGCAACGTTAACAAATAATATATGCAAAAGAAAAATTTTGGTAATTATGTATAATACAATCAAGCAACATGGAGCCATCCAGTTTGGTGCAATATAGCAAGTTATAAAAAAAATAAGAAACATTCCAAACATACATATACAAAGTAATATATTTAATAAATTTAAACATACATAAAAATTATCTTTTTTCATATATTAAAATCCCCCTGATTTATTTTAGTTTATACCTACATTTTACTATTGTAAAGTATGGATTTAATTTTCCTGCTTCTTGGGCTTGACGCCCCATTTTGACAAGAAGGTTAGAATCATATTTATTAAAGTCATATGTATCAAGTAATGTCACATCTACAAAATTCCCACGAACTTTAGCAGACAATACATCTACACTACCAAATGCATTGTGTAAATTAGTAAATCCATTAAACCTGAATGAGCCGGACACATCTTTCCCTGACTTTAAATCTGCATAGTTATTTCTTATAAAATTCCCAAGCTCCTCCGAATGAGCTATTGCATTAGATACATTGCTATTTTCATGTAAAACAACACCTGGAACATTTACATTTCCAAATTGTGATTTTATTTTATCTTTTATTTTTGCTTTGTATGATGCATACTCATTGGTTAAAGAATCCACATCGTTATATAAAGTACCATTTTTTCTTATATAATCATTATTATAAATCCCTGTAGAATCAGAAGCCATATTCCACATCTCAACTGCATCGTTTTGATTTGATGGATATCCCAAAAGATTAATGCCTAAATTAAGACCAATTTCATTTAAGAAGCCCTTTGTGCTATAGATTTGATGTTGAAAATAATCTCCAATTTTAGCACTTTCACTTATAGGATAATCATTATAAGTAATACCTCCTTCTAATACTGTTGGTTGCTCAATATTAGCGGATGCGCCGGTTGAAGTTGCACTGTGCTCATAATTATTACTCCCAACTCCATCAGGCTTGGAGCGATAGTGTGCCTTTACTTTTGTTCCGTCATCTCTTGTGTATGCATGAACATATACAACATCAGGATTACCGGTCAAATCAGACTCTCTTGGTATTCCCAAATTCTTCAGTTGATAATCTATAGCTTTTTCATTTGACATAAATTCATTGCTTGTCATTTTCCCGATGTCTTCTGCAGTGTAAATCCTGCTGTCATTTGCGATTGCATTAAGAAAGTTTCTAAAGTTTACCATTTATATTTCTCCTTTGTTCAGATGTAAAATTGTTTTATACTTATCAATTTATGTTGATTAATATATAATATACCATATTCTTGTATTTGTCAACGGTGTTGATTTGTTGTTTGAATTATGATACTATTTTTTTGAGGTTAATTATGGATAAACATACTCAACTAATCAAATTCGGTACTGTAATCAAGCAAAGACGTCTAGCTTTGAAACTAAGTTTAAGAGACTTAGAAAAGCTATCAAGTGTTAGTGCCGCTTTAATAACTAAACTTGAAAACGGAAAAATGGCTAATTTTCCGAAAGCTATTACCATTAAACAACTTAGTGATGCCTTAAAATTCAATGATGAATTGTTTGTTCTAGCGGACATTTTGTTTGAAAATAAAGAACAAAATATTCCTGAAAAAACTTTTGAAGATGAATTAAGAGAACTACTTGCAACTAAAACAACTCTTAATTCTGATAATATTACACAGGTTATTTATTTTATTTCTGGATTGGAAAAACTACAAAAAATGGAAAATATTTAAATTCATAATTCTTCGATTTTCAACAATTTTATGATACAACTTTTGAATAAAAAGTTCCAATGTCGTACAGCCAGCGGAGTTTTTTATTACGATTTAAACCTTTGGCAAATATGTCAAAGTTTTTTTGTGCTCTTAGCTTAGGTTTTCGCCATCCATAGAAAAGTTCTGAAGTACGTAATTTAATAGTTCACATTTTTCATTATTGACATTGTAAAGAAATAGGACAGTACAGAAAAGAGGAACCTGCCTTTGTATTTTAAAGTCCGATTTATATTCTGGATTGTTCAGGTTGCTTTACCATATTTACCCAATAATACTAAATTATAGCCGTCGGAAATTGGATAATATTGATTTTTGAATAGGTCGGAATTGGACTTTATTAGGACTTAAAATTACAGAGAGCACTTTTAAATCAGACTGATATTTACTAAAATCAAAGAATTTTAGCATTGGGTTTTACACCTATTAAAGGAATATTTCTACGTACGCAATAATCCAAAATTTCTTCACTTATTTCTTGTTTTGGGATATTGCGTCTTACTAAAACGGCCATAGGCTCCGGTCGTATTAGACCTTCATACAAATTTTCTTCTTTAATTACCTGCCTTATCGCTTTTGACATTTCAGAATCAAGTTTTTCAATCTCCTGCAAGGTTCTGCAATCCTTGAGTCTTAACATTCTTTGTGTATATTCTCTTTGTGATAAATTCATGATTTGTTTTATTTTATTTGGAACCAAATCAATACAATTGCAATGATTTCCCATTGCATTTAACATAACATTTTCGAAATTATATATATTTTTGGACGCATTATTTCCGCTATCAATATCGCTATATGCTTGCACATGCCAATCTGTGCCTTTCCTTGGTTTTACGGCTATCGCATACCCACTGTCCGAAAAATTGAGTGTTCTGCTTCCGCCTTTTGTTCCAACGCAAATTAGCATATTAGGATCTGTTGTTTCTAGCGCCTCTATTGTTTTAATAGCATCGGAACTTGGAATTCTATGCGTAGAGATAGCAAAATCAGGTTCTCTATCCATTACGCCCAATTTTATTTTTCTGCCTTTTATTTCTGCAGTCTTTATTTGCAAAACCGACTCAATATCATCAACCAATGCAGGAATCGGGTTCGCTAATCGATACGCTCTTCTATATGCCTTTGTATCAATCTCAGAATCTATAATCTTTCTTTCAGAGATTGGAATACTGTCTAAAATTTTATCGATTATATTTTTATGAGATATTATAAAGGCTTCATCAGAAGTTGTATCAATTTCTCTAAAAATTTTCATTTTAGACTGTAACAAACCTATATCCTGTAGGTTATGTTGTTTTCTGTAAAGTATCTCTTTAGGTGTGATAGAAGAAATAAACCCGTTTAAAAGCTCCTTTTTTTCATTGGTAGAAAGCTTTGATAAATCATCCAGACCTATATCTTTTAATTTATCAAAATTTTTAAATTCCAATAATCTGGCGCTTACATTTGTGAGTTTTTCATCTCCTAAAATATTTTTAACAGACTCATAATTATGAGAACGTCTAAAAATTCTATCGGCAATATCTATATCTAAAACATCTGTAGCAAAATCTTTAATTATTTTTGAAAAATCTTTAGTCCAATATTTTAACAAAGAAGGATTATTTGTCAGTTCAATACAATCTTCAACATATTTAACATTTTTGTCATCAACAAATCTTATAATTTCTGCCAATTGAGTATTTTTAAACTTTTTCTTATTTAAATTCAATTCAATGTTAATAGTATTTTCATTTAAATTACGTTCTCGTCCTCTTTTTATAATTTCTTGCGCTTTTTTACTCCAAGATTTTAACAACAAATCCTCACAATTTAATATATATTCAACTTGATTTTTATTAACATTAGTAATCGGTAATTGAGATAAAAGCTCTAAATCAACTCCTTTTTTGACTAAATCGGGAAGTATTTCAAGCTGAGCATCAGGTTCCGTAATTCTGAAATTATATTCGCTGAACAAACAAGAAAACGCCTTGTCACGTTTTTCCTTCGGCAAATTTTTAACAATATCCATATTCAAAAGTTCATCATATAGATTTAATTTTTCAGGAGAAAAAATATATTCTCTGAATCTCTCTGGAATATCAGTCCTTTTATTGACGATATTTGAAAACATGTCAGGCTTCATGTCTAAGATTTCGTCACGAGTAAAACTCTTTGTCTTGAACGGAGCATTTATTTTAGAAATTTGTATAATATCACCTTCTAAATTTGATGCAAGTTTTAAACCTATAGTATTAACTTTTACTGGTTTTGTCGCAAGTAAACTTTTGCTAGCACTTGTCCGTGTCCAAGCAATAACTTCTTTACCTATGACTGTTCCGATTTTCCCCATCCCCATTAAAAAATTCCTCTATTTTCCCTGATACTTATATAAAGTAGTTTTGTTCTTAGAAATTGCTTTATTGTTAATATTTGTAACTTAAAAGCCTAAAATACTCAAACTATTTGAACTAAATACTCAAATCATGTGATTCTTTACAGCCTTAAAGTCTGCCATTGAACAGACATTGTCGGAATTTGATTTTTTTTGAACCAATAGGGCTGTGTTTCAAATATATCTTGATTTTTTTTAGTCGGAATTTGCTAAAAATAAGATTCCTGAACTGTCAAAAAAGTCCGATTACTGTCCGTCAATGTCTAAAACAGGACAGTGTCTCAAAACCTTAAATGGCGGGAATTTAGGCACAGTTCAGGAATTTTGGGACAGTTCAGGATTTTTGGGACAGGACAGTGTTGAAAATTTGTTGAAATTTAAGAGGAACTTTTTAAATAAAAATTAGACAAAATTTAATGAAATTTAATAAAATTTAAATTATATAAGTTGGAAGTTTTATCAAATAAAGTCGGAATCCTATAAAATTTTTAAATAAATCATACAAAAAAACATATTGACATTAGTTAGACATCTAACTATAATATTATTATGTACAAGGCTCTTTCATTAACATCAAAAATTTCAGAAGCAGGAAATGCATTCATAATATCCAAATTAAAAGAATATAACTATGGGAATTTAGCACCTTCGCATGGTGATATTCTCGTTGTCCTGTATAAGTATAAAAAAATAACAATGAAAAATATAGCTGAAAAAATAGGTAGAACAAAAGCTACAGTTACAGTGTTAATAGACAAACTTGAAAAAAATGGGCTTGTAAAAAGAGAAAAAGCTTCAGATGATAATAGAATCACTTATATTAGTCTATCCGAAAAGGGCCTTGAATTTAAACCGATATTTGAAATTATCTCAAATGACTTAAATACAATGCTGTATAAAAATTTTACTGAAGATGAAGCAAAACAATTAGATTATTTGTTAGAAAAAATGTTAAAAAACGTATAAAAATTTTTATAGTAATAGTTAGACATCAAACAAAAAAGGAGGACTTATGACAAATTACACAAAATCAGAACTTGGAAAACTGGAAAACCTAGAAACCAGCTATCAAAATGGAAAAGCATTTTTGCATGATGCATTAAATTTAACTTCATGTGAAATTTCGCTAAACACAATGAAGAAAAATACAAAACTGCCGTTCAGTCATAAACACAAACAAAATGAAGAAATCTATATTTTTGTAAAAGGCGAAGGAAGAATGGTTCTTGATGACACAACCATAAACTTTAAAGAAGGCAGTTGCATTAAAGTTTTACCGCAAGTTAAAAGAACAATGGAAACAGATACAGATACTATATATATCTGTATTCAAGCAAAAACAGGCTCGTTAGAGCAATTTGCAATGGATGATGCTGAACTTTGTTAATTACTTCTAAATAAAACTATTTAATAGAATATTTTTATTATAAAAAAAATAGAATATACTCGGAAGATTTATTGTATTCTAAACTTCCGAGTTATTTTTATAGAAAGTTTAAATATTATTTTATATCTATTCTCATTTATTAATAATTCCTTGTTTAATACTTTATTTTTCAAAATTCAAATATACAATTCCTGATATTTACCAAGCAATTTTAGGAATAATCTTATTATTATGCGGTTTATACCTTGCTGTTTGGACAATGATTTTATTTTATACAATCGGCAAAGGAACACTTGCCCCTTGGGCTCCTACAAAACATTTAATAGTTGAAGGTCCGTTCAAAATAGTTAGAAATCCTATGATTACAGGAGTGCTATCTATACTAACCGGAGAAGCTTTAATTTTAAATTCAATTAATCTTCTTTATTGGATGATACTATTTTTTATAATTAATTGTATTTATTTTAAGCTGTTTGAAGAAAAACAACTTGAAAGAAATTTTGGCAACGAATATTTAGAATACAAAAAGAATGTGCCAATGTGGATTCCTAAATTCAAAATTTAATTGATAAATAAAGTTTTTCCAATTTTCTAACACTTCATATTTCTTAAAAAATATCTGGAATTAATAAAAAAAATAATTTAAAATATAAATAGGTTTTGAGGAGTTTACTATGAAAAAATTTAAATTTATCTGGTTGTATATTGTTGCAATCATAGCATCTTTAGGTGGTTTATTATCAGGATACGACACAGGAGTTATATCCGGAGCACTATTATTCATTAATGAAAGCTGGGATTTATCGGATTCTTTACAAGGGATAGTTGTAAGTTCTGTCTTGATAGGTGCTGTAATAGGTGCAGCCACTAACGGAATACTTGCAGATATCTTTGGCAGAAAAAAAGTTATTATAGCAACCGCGGTTATATTCATTTTAGGTTCTATTTTATGCGGTTGTGCGCCAAATGTTTATGTACTTATAATTTCCAGAATATTTGTCGGACTTGCCGTTGGTATTGTTAATTTTGTTATACCTTTATATTTATCGGAGATTTCGCCAAAATCTGTCAGAGGGACTCTTGTTTCCTTATATCAATGGGCTATCACTGCAGGGATATTATTCTCTTACTTTATAAACGCAGCATTTGCTCAAGCTGTATTTAATTGGCGTTGGATGCTTCTTGCCGGAGTGTTACCAGGACTTGTATTATTAATAGGGATGTGCTTTATGAGTGACACCCCAAGATGGCTTATCAGCAAAAATAAAGATGAAGATGCTGAGAAAGTATTACAAAAAATTGAACCCGGAGTAAACGTTGATATCGAAATTAAAGAAATTAAAAAGACTTTAAAATTGAATGAAAAAACTTCAGGGGAAAAATTCAAATTTAAAAAATGGATGATAATGCCTTTTGTTGTCGGTATCGGAATAATGTTTGCACAAATTTGTACAGGTATTAATACAATAATATATTATGCACCGACAATATTTAAAGTTGCAGGATTTGATTCAAACTTAAATGCAATATATGCTACAACAGGGATTGGTGTAGTAAACTTCTTGATGACAATTGTTGCAATATTCTTTACCGACAAACTCGGAAGAAAACCTTTACTTTATTTTGGTTTGACAGGTGTTATGCTTAGTTTGACGGCACTTGGCGGAGCATTTGCTTTCGAAGCTGCTCTTGGTGAAAACCTAAAATATGTTGCTGTTGGCAGTCTTGTTGCATATATAATTTGTTTTGCAATGAGTCTTGGGCCTATCGGTTGGATAATTGTATCAGAAGTTTTTCCGCTCAAAATAAGAGGTATAGCAATGAGTATATGTACAGTCGCAAACTTTGCATTTAACTTTTTTGTTGTAGGAAGCTTCCCTATTCTTATACACAATATAGGCGGAGCATATACATTCTGGGGATTTGCGGTTGTATCATTCTTATGTATTCTTTTTGTATACTTCTTTGTTCCTGAAACAAAAGGAATTTCTCTTGAACAAATTGAATCTAACTGGATACACGGAGTAAATCCAAGAGATTTTAACAAATCAAAGTAAATAATTTAAATATAAAAATGGGGAAAAGACATTATCGGCGATTTTTATCTTCGCTGGTAATGTCTTGTATTATTTATTTGTTTGCTTTAAAATATTTTTAAAGAAAACTATTCCCGGATCGTCTAGTGGCAGGACTGAAGATTCTGGCTCTTCCAACGGTGGTTCGAATCCATCTCCGGGAATTTTTTCATTTTAGTTTTGTTTTATGGAGTGTATTCGAAACTCAGGAATTTTTCGTATTGGTCTATATTCCTTGTTTTACTATGTACCCACATCTACCATACTCGTGATGTTATCCGTTTTCTAAGCTAGAATCCGTCTTTAGAAATTTATTTATTAGTTTTCATTCCAAGAATTTAGCAATCTTAGTATCAATTAAACTTTTACTTACCCCAACCATCTTACCAATTAAATAGGCTGACACAAGAGTTCCAATACCTACACCAACAATATGCCCTTTTATCAACAATCCTGATAAACATGTAAAAATTACTAAAAGAATATCAAATCTAATCCTTAAAAAAGAAAAAGGTTTATTTAAATATTCACACAACGTTTCAACAATTCCATTACCAGGGTCTAAAATTAAATCTGATTTTGTCATTAAATATACCCCTAAACCTGTTAAAGTATTCGAAATAAGGAGTATTGTAAATGCTAGAAGGAAAAACAATTTCCCATGAGGTATTATAGTATCATAGATTTCGATAAAAATACTTACTACAAATGCCATTGGGATTTGCATAATAAGAGAAAATTTTAAGTTTTTAATCAAAAAAGCCTGAATTCCTATAAATATAATATATAAAACGAAGGTTGTTAATCCTAATGATACATTAAACAGAATTGAATAGGCGAAAGGTACTGAACTTATAGCCGCAACACCTAAATCTGTTCGTGTATTTAACACTATACCAAGTGACATTATATTCATTCCCAAAATATACAATAAGATTCTTTTTTTTAAAGATAAATGCATATTATCAATTTATCACAAACGCAAAAAAATAATCATTAATTATAAAATTAATAAAAATAGCAAAAAAATTTTTTTTATGCTTTAAAATAAATATGCAAATAAGTAAAATTCAATCCCCTTCATTCAAAAGTACATATACTGTAGATACAGGCTCTGCTCAATCAAAAACTCAAATCTTTACCCTTGGAGCATTAATGAACAATTTTTGGTTAAACAATGCTGGTGCGACTTTCAGCAGAATCAGGAACACAGCGGTTTACGGAAAAGTTGATGTTAATGTAAAAGATTATAAAGACAATGCGTTCGAGTCTGTTTTGAAAAATAACGGTATATCTTATGAAAAGAAACAATCATACAACATAAATTACAAAGCCTAAAGTCTTGAAAATTGATGACGTTCAAGCATTACCATTAAAATAGATATATCAGCAGGTTTTACTCCTCCGATACGAGAAGCTTGAGCAAGTGTTTTGGGCCTAATTTTTGTTAATTTATCTTTGGTTTCTGATGAAATATGATCTATTGAAGAATAATCTATATCATCAGGGATTTTAAATTTATCTAATTTGGAAGCCTGTTCGACTTGAAACTCCTGACGTTTTAAATATCCATCATATTTAACCAAAATTTCTACCTGTTCAGCTACATCAAACGGGATATTCAATTCATCTGTCACACTATCAATTTCTTTTATAACAGAATAATCAATGTTAGGACGTTTTAAAAGTTCTGCAAGTTTCATACCGCGATCCATGTGTTCACCGTATTTTGATAAAATAGAATTTACTTCATCTGTTGCAGAGATCTTAGCCTCTTTAATCCTTGACAATTCTTTTTCAATAGCTTCTTGTTTATCTGTAAAGACTTCATATTGAGCATCATCAATTAGTCCGTATTTTTTGCCAATAGGGGTTAACCTTGCATCTGCATTATCCTGTCTTAATAAAAGTCTGTATTCAGAACGGGAAGTAAGCATTCTATAAGGATCTTGAATATCTTTTGTAACCAAATCATCAATTAAAGTACCGATATAAGATGAACTTCTTGAAAGCTCGAGCATTTCAGTATTATTCAGATAATTGAAAGCGTTAATCCCGGCGACCAAACCTTGAGCAGCAGCTTCTTCATAACCGCTTGTTCCGTTAATTTGACCGCCAAAGAACAGACCCTTAATTTTTTTAGACATCAAAGAATGAGTAGTCTGAACTGCCGGTACATAATCATATTCAACTGCATAAGCAGGTTTTATAACATGCGCTCTCTCAAGCCCTGGTAAAGTTCTAAGCATCTTTACCTGAACATCAGCAGGCAGACTGCTTGAAAATCCTTGAATATAAACTTCATAAGTTCCCAAACCTTCAGGCTCAATAAAAATATGATGTGAAGGATTTTCGCTGAACCTTACGACCTTATCTTCAATAGAAGGGCAATAACGAGGTCCAACCCCTTGAATTAAACCTTGAAACATCGGTGATTTATCAAGATTAGCTTTTATAATAGCATGCGTTTGCTCATTAGTTCTTGTAAGATAACAAGGATATTGAGGTCTCACAGGTCTATTTGGTTTAAATGAATAAAAATGTAATGCTTCATCTCCAGGTTGAATACTCATTTTTGAGTAATCAATAGTGCGTTTATCAACACGAGGAGGAGTACCTGTTTTCAATTTTTTTATTTCAATTCCATGCTTAACTAAAGATTCAGATAATCCATAGGCAGCCTTTTCACCTAATCTGCCCGCACTATATGAACGTAATCCGACAAAAATTCTGCCGTTTAAAGATGTTCCTGTTGTCAAAATAACAGCGCGCGCGCAATATTCAATTCCGTATTCATCAATTGCACCGGTAATTTCACCGTCTTTTACAAGTAAATCTGTAATACAAGCCTGACGTAAATAAATATTATCATTATGCTCAATAATATTTCGCATGTAATCCATGTACTGTTTTTTATCAGATTGAGCACGCAAAGCTCTAACAGCAGGCCCTTTAGATGAATTAAGCATTTTCATCTGAATGTAAGTCGCATCAGCAGCTTCTCCCATAACACCGCCCAATGCATCAATTTCTCTAACTAAAGTAGATTTTGCAGGACCACCGATTGCGGGATTACAAGGCATCAAAGCAATATGATCAACATCTAAAGTTGCAAGTAAAACTTTTGCACCTAATCTTGCACAAGAAATTGCAGCCTCACAGCCTGCATGACCTGCACCTACAACTATTACATCATATTTATTTTTAAGATAATCCATAAATTAATATTCCTAATCGGCTATACAAAATATTATATTATAAATAATGCAATTGAGATTAAAAAGTTAAAATAGATTAACCGATTATCTACTCCAAATAGATGATATTAATTTAAATTACTAAAGATTAATATTATTTATATCGAATTAATAATATACATATTGAATATACATCTTATTGGAGCTCATTGATGTCAGAACAGATTTTACTACAGCCGATGGCGGCTAATCCAAATAAAGCAAAAGAATCATTAGAAAAAGCCAGAATAGCGCATGAAAGTTATCTAATTCGCCAACAAAACAGCGATTTGCAAAAAGCTATTGAATATTATATTGATGCTGTAAAATACGATCCCACAATGCCTGAAGCATACTATAGACTTGCAACTTTAATGTGGGAACAAGGGCAAATCAGTCTTGATACAGCAATTGAACAATGTAAGACAGCAGTTTCTCTGGCTCCAAAAAACATCAATGCTCATCTTTATACAGGCTTTTTCATGAAAATGGCACAGGATTTTAAATCTGCTGAAAACGAGTTTAAGTCAGCAATTAAAATGGATAAATTAAAATCCGCACGCCCGAGATTAATACTATCTCAATCCATTTTACAAAAAATTAATTCTCAAAACGGTTCTGTAAAAGATTATTTAAGCTTTTTATATTATTTCCTATCCGGCAGTTTAATGCTCGCTTGGGACAGACCATCAATGAAAATGTTTTATAAAAACATATCTGATGATTTTACAGTGTTTACCTATAACACAGTGGGTAAATTCTTAGAAAAATTCAAATTTTATCCGACAGCAGAAAATATATATAAGCATGCAGTTACAGCAACTAATCACGGAGAAATTTTCTATAGCAAAATGGGTGACTTAGCCCTGAAAAATAAAGAAATGGATTTAACTGTAGATTGTTACAGAAAAGTTTTAGAAGCAAATCCACTTAACAGAGAAGTGCTGATAAAACTTGCAACGGTTCTTCAAACATATTTCCCGGAAAATACCGATGAAGCAATTGATTGTTATGAAAAGCTATTAGAATTTGATATTGATGTTCCCCAAATTTACTATGAACTCGGACATTTATACCTAAAGAAAGAAGATAAAATAAATTCTATAAGTGCATTTAAACTTGCTCTTGAACGCGACCCTGAAAATCCTTTTTATAATAATTCGCTTGCTTATGCATATTCGAAAGCAGAGTTATATGATGATGCAATTGAACATTATCAAAAAGCAATTACCCTAAATCCTGACAATGAATGGACATCTGTTGTTTGTGAAGCACTTGGCTCAATATATGCAGAAGTAAAAGGGAATATTGAAGCAGCAGTTTCAACTTACCAAGCAGGTATAATACTTGACCCTAACAATTATAATCTATATATTTCACTTGGAGATATTCACATGGCAGCCTATGACCTTGATAATGCAATAAGAGCATATTGCGATGCCATAACACTCAATCCTGATGATTACAGAGGATATTCAAAAGCAGGAATTGCCCTTTGGGAAAAAGACTACTTGGAAGAAGCTCTGGTATCTTTCCACAAATCTATAGATCTAAATCCGGATAATGAATATTCACAAAATAATCTCGGGATTTTATACTTGGACGGACTTGGTGATGCGGAAGAAGCTCTTGAATATTTTGAAACGGCAGTAGAATTAAATCCGAGTTATACACTTGCATACTTTAATGCGGGACGTGCGTCTCAAGCTATGGGATTTATAAATGATGCTGCTAATTACTATCAAATGGCAATCGATTTAAATAAAATAACTCAAGATCTTGACGAAGAAGATATTGTAACAAGATTACATAAACTATTTGATATATAACACTTGACAAAAACCAAAAAATAATAAATAATAAAGAAAAGTCAGGAGGTTGAAAAATGTTTAATAGAGAAGCTTTGAGAGTGCCCCCCCCCCGCAAAATGCAAGTATAACAAGCCATTTAAACACACCTATTTACTTTCTTAAAAACATGTGCAATAATAGTGATATAAAACATCACTTAAATAGACATTTTGGTTTTACGTTTGCGGAAGTTTTGATTACTCTGGGAATCATAGGGGTTGTTGCGGCTTTGACTATGCCGGCATTAATACAAAACCATAAAAGATCTGAAGCATCAGCAAGATTAAAAAAATTTTACAGCACAATGCAACAGGCAATACTTTTTTCTGAAAATGAAAACGGCCCTGCTAAAGAATGGACTAAAGCTGATGTTATAGCTAAAGATCCTGATACAGGATTGTATGATGATACAGATGCTGAAAACACAGAAATCTATTTTAATAATTATCTGAAAAAATATCTTAATTATATTAAAACAGAGAAAGATGAAAATACAAACCTGTTTAAAGTTACACTAAATGACGGAAGCTCATTTCTTATGAGAAATGGCAGTTGTATAGATTTTATTTACGATTATAACGGAGAAAAATTTCCAAATGAAGAAGGCAGAGACAGATACAGATTTGTAATTTGTCCTGCAGGATATGAATTTAACGCGAATAAAAATTTATCGTTTAGCGTTTTTGCACAAGCAGGTTCAAAAACAAGAACACAAAGGTTATCTAACTGCGAATCAGATCCCAGATATTGTGCTGGACTTTTAGAACTGGATAACTGGCAATACAAAAAAGATTATCCTTACAATCTTTAAAATAAACTTAGCTGTTCTTGTTTGGCAAAATGTTTTTCCAAATATGACGGTCTGTGGTATTTACATAGACCGTATTTATCTATTAATGCCATGTGCTCTTTTGTTAAGTATCCTGCGTTTTCCCTCCATTTATATTGAGGGAATTCTTCATCCAACTTTAACATATACCTATCACGGCTAACCTTTGCTAAAATACTTGCTGCAGCAATTGAAGCAGATGTTGCATCTCCTTTTATAACATATTTTTGAGAATAATTAAAATCACGGATTCTTTTATTCCCATCAATCAAAATCATAATTTCATTTTTTGCAGAAATATTGCGTGCCATCAAATTTTCACTATTCTCCGGAACCGGATAAAGCTGATTTAGTACATTTTCACACGCCAAACGCATAGCCTTTAACGAAGCATTCAAAATATTTATTTTCTCTATTTCTTCAACCTCAATACAAATAGTTGAATTAATCGTATTTGCCCTTATAACATCATATAATGCTTCGCGCTTTTTTGCAGATAATTTTTTACTGTCATTCAATTCCGCAAGTTCTTCAACAAGCTCTTTTGAACCATTATTAAAACATACAGCACTCGCAAATACACCGCCGGCTCCACATCCTCTGCCAGCTTCATCAGTACCTATTACAACCCGCTTTTGAGCCAAATCAAAAGCAAACAATTTTATAATTCTTGAATCAGAAGTCAATTTTGTCTGTAAATCTTTTACCATATCTATTCCTCAACATCATCAAGAATAAATTTACCTATTTTACCTTCTCTGAAATCTCTTAAAATATATACAGAGGTGCGTTCAATATCAGGATTTCCGCCTGAAACTATCCAATTTCTTGCACTTGCAATATCTTCAAGAGAAATATTATCAATTTTATAAAAATCTTTTACAGCTTGCGGATATTTTTCTTCGAGAAGCGACAAAAGCTCTTTTGCAACAATTTCATTAGAATAAGCATTTTCTGAAACAGCATTTACAAATGCCAATTTCTTAGCTCTTGCCTGATCCTCCTGCTTCATAGGAATAATTCCTGGAGTATCCAACAAATCAAGCTGGGGGTTAATCCTTACCCATTGCTGTTGCCTTGTAACCCCTGCTTTTGCCCCTATTTTTGTTTTTGATGATTTCGTCAATTTATTTATAATACTGGATTTCCCCACATTGGGCATCCCAACAACCATAACTCTTGCAGGTCTTCTCAATAATCCCTTTTTCATTAAAGCTTGAATTCTTGGTTCAGAAAGCTCTACAACTTTTTTTACAACAATATTTAAATCTTTATAATTTTTAGCATCAGATTTTAAAACAGGAAAACCTGATTTCTCCTCCAATATTTTGATAAATTTATTAAGTTCATCAGAATTTGTCAAATCAGCTTTATTAAGCAATATTAAACGGGGCTTTTCACCTAAAAGCCCCGTAATATTATCATAACTGCTTGATAAAGGCAATCTTGCATCAATAACTTCTATAACGGCATCGACTAAAGACAGCTGTTCTTTAAGTTTCTTTTCAGCTTTAGCAATGTGTCCCGGATACCAATGTATATGAAGCTTATCTTTTTTCAATTTTTTCCTTGATACGAGTTGCTTTACCAGAACGTTCTCTTAAGTAGTAAAGTTTAGAACGTCTTACATCACCTTTTCTAAGAACAGTAATTTTATCAATTCTTGGAGAGTTAAGTAAGAATACACGTTCAACACCAACACCTTGGAAAACTTTTCTAACGGTAATAGTTTTATTAATACCTGAACCGTGTTTTTTAATAACAGTTCCTTCGAAAGCCTGAATTCTTTCTTTGTTACCTTCAACAATTCTAACGAAAACTTTTACAGTGTCACCAGGATTAGTTTCCGGAATGTTTTCTCTTAAATAAGATTTTTCCAATTCATCAATAATAGGGTTCATTTCAAAATTCCTTTATAACTTTATATTTCGTACTTATTTCAAATTCCTTTAATCGATGTTCCACAAATACATCGACGCACGCAAAAATATCGTAAACCAAACGCAGAAAAATTTCAAGCAATTTTTAAAATTTTGTAATATAATATAACTATGGCAGGCGATTACAAGAAATTATTAAACAAAAGTAAAAAGAAAAAATTTGCAGACCCCAAAAATATGGGCGTAAATATCGACAAAAATGAATATTATGAAATAATACTTTCAAATTCTGCTCACCCCGAAAAAATGTCAACCTAAGCGCGGAATTTTAATCCATTCATCAGGTATAATATCTGATTTTCTGCCTACCTCAAACCACGGTTCAGGTGCAATAATAACTTTATCTTTATTTTCGATTAGCCAAGCTGCCCACCAGGAATAACTTGAATTTGCACAAATCCCATGTTTACAGGCTTGCAATAAATAAATATCAAGATAAGGTGTATCGCTCGAATAAATTTTAAACGGATAATCTATTTTTAAATTATCAACAAGCCACTCAGGCTCATCTGAAACAGCAATAAATGTACAATTCGGAAATTTCTTTTTCATAAAATCAGTTGCTTTCTTGTAATAAGAAATATCGCAAAGCCAATGAACAACATTATTTTTATCAAGCTCTACGAAATCTCCGCGGCGAACATTTATAAAAATAGGGCATTCATATTGCTCTATTTCCCTGCGTTTTTCAATTAATGACTGATTTTCAACAGGTTTAAATGTGAATGCCTTTCTTATTTCATCTTCTATAGGGTTAAAATACTTTTCACATTGAAAAAATCCGGAATAATAAGCATCCTTCTGAATATTTAACAAATCAGGATTATATATATTTATAAAATTCCCTTCTGTTATAAATGTTTTACTTTTTAAAAAGAACAATGCAAATAATTTTTTATGATTTTTTATAAATGGAACTTTAGTAAACAGAGATTCTTTATATTTTAAAGGAATTTTATTATAAGGAATAACTTTAAGATTTATATTAAAAATTTTATCAAGCTGTAAATCATCTCTTGAATGTTGAACAAGAGAAGAAATATCAAAAAATACATCGTCACCGGTATAATATTCAAGAGCCCTTGCAAAAGCATAAATGAACATCTGGTTTCCAAGTCTTCCAACTAAACGAACAATTTTCACTAAACAATCCTTAAAAAATCTTTTATTGAGCTACACTAAAATATCTTAACAAAAAATAGCATACTAAAAAAATAAATATTGACAATAAAATTTTACAAATATACTATTAAAAATGCACTTTAAATTAAAATCGAAATATAATTTTTAACAAATCAAACATGAAAATAAGAAAACTCAAACCAAATACAATTACATTAAAACAAAAAATTATAACACGTAAATTAAATCCAAAGCCATTTGCAAAAATTAAACGAGGCGAAAATGAAGCCTTAGATGCATTCATGAATCAGGCAGATTCTTTAGCACTTTATGAAAAAGTGCTTCTTAAAGAAACAGAAATATTTAATAAAGAACTGGCAAAAGACAAAACTCTTGAATTGTATTCTCAGGAATTATATTCAATCCCGCGAACTCCTGAACAAATCCTAAAATATAAAACCACAAGCAATAAACTCTTAGCAATTGCACAAAAATGCGGCGCAGTAAATTTACATAAAAATATGAAATCATCTTTTGATCTAATACTTGAAACGGCAAAGAATATAGACATTAAAATATAAACTATTGACAATTAAGCTTGTTCCGAGTAAATTAAATTTACGCGCAGTTGGGCGGAACAGATTGAAAATTAAATATGGCATGTGGTACTCTGCCGAACAAAAGCTGACTAAATGTCAGGTTTTGAGAGAGGGGTAGACACGCCTCAGGCTTAAAAAGACTGATTGAAAATTAAATATGGGCATGTGGTGGAATGGTAGACACGCTAGTCTTAGGAACTAGTGCTAACGCGTGGGAGTTCGAGTCTCTTCATGCCCATATTTTACAATTACTAATTTTTATAATAAAATATGTAGAACCCGACAATTTATATAAATTGTCGGGTTCTACAGTATATTAAATTTACTAAAATAAACTTTAATTTCTTTTTCCTACACAATGGTATTCAAAACCGCGTTGTTTTAACCGTTCGGGATCATACTGGTTTCTTCCGTCAAATATAACTGGTGATTTAAGCAATGTTTTAATTTTATCAAAATCAGGACGTCTGAATTCATTCCACTCAGTTAACAGTAAAAGACAATCTGCACCTTCCAATGCATCATAAGCATTCTTTGCATAAGTAATTCTGTCACCCCAAATATTTTTAGCTTGTTCAAAACCTTTTGGATCAAATGCTTGAACTTTTGCCCCAAATTCTAATAACGCATTAATTATAGTAATAGAAGGCGACATTCTCATATCATTTGTTTTAGGTTTAAAAGTCAATCCCCAAACAGCAAATGTCATATTAGATAAGTTCAGTCCAAAACGTCCGAGGATTTTATTAATAAATATAACTCTTTGTTCTTTATTAACTTCATCAGCAGCCTCAATAAGCCTATACCCGCAATTATTATCCTTTGCAGTTTTAAGTAAAGCTTTTACATCTTTCGGGAAGCAGCTTCCTCCATAACCAAGTCCCGGGAACAAAAATTGAGAACCGATACGTTTATCAGAACACATTCCGATACGTACCATCTCAGCATCAGCACCGACAGCCTCACAAATATTTGCAATTTCATTTGCATAAGAAATTTTTATTGCCAAAAATGAATTTGCTGCATATTTAGTCATTTCAGCAGACTTAACATCCATAATAACAAATCTGCTTGCGGTTCTGAAAAACGGAGCATAGACTTCCTGCATAATTGCAGTAGCCTTTGGAGAATTAGAACCAATTACAACCCTGTCAGGTTTTAAAAAGTCATCGACAGCTGCACCTTGTTTTAAAAATTCCGGATTAGAAACCACATCAAACTCACCGTCATAATATTTTCTAATAGTTTCTGCAACCTTATCAGCAGTTCCGACCGGGACTGTAGATTTATCAACAATCACTTTATAACCGTTTATCGCTTTACCGATGCTTTCCGCAACGGTCATAACATACTTCATATCAGCAGATCCGTCTTCACTTTGAGGAGTTCCAACCGCTATAAAGCAGACTAATGACTGTTTAACAGCACTATCTAAATCAGATGAGAATTGTAATCGTCCTTCTGCGACATTTGCCTTTATAAGTTCTTCCAAACCAGGTTCATAAATAGGAACAATACCTTCATGAAGTTTCTTTAATTTTTCCAAGTCATTATCTACACAAATAACATCATTCCCCATATCTGCAAGGCAAGTTCCTGCTACCAATCCGACATAACCAGTTCCTATTACACAAATCTTCATCTCTACTCCATTTCCTTAAAACTATTTATAAACAAATAATAACACAAAAAATATTTTTGTGAGATAATAAGATTATATAGGTGGTTAAAAAATTTTTTCACTTATTAAAGGGATAGTGAACAGTATAAAAAGGAAATTTTATGGAGTATAAACTACAAAAAACATCATCAAAAGATGCTTTCAATTATAAATATTTGCTTGGGAAAATCTTTCCTTATATAAAACCGGTTTTACCAAGAGCAATTATAAATCTTATAATTGCAATTCCTTTGGGTTTGTTAGACGGTGTTGTAGCACTCTCCCTAAAGCCATACCTTGACTTTGTTGTAAACGGGAATCCCGAACATACTTGGACTTTTTTAGGAATAACCGTTCATTCACAAGCTTTTTTGGCAATGATTATACCTTTTGGAATAGTTGCTTTTGCGTTGTTTCAAGGAATTCTTAAATATTCAAGCAATTATTTAACCGATTGGACTGGACAAAAAATCTCAATGTCTCTAAAAAAAGATTTATTCAAAAAACTTACTTCGATGGATCCGCAATTTTTTGATATTAATTCCTCAGGTATTGTATTAACAAGATTTTTGACCGATCCAGATACAGCTTCAAAAAATATTATTGATATGTTAAAATCATTTATTGCAACATTTTTCGGGCTTATTGGGCTTGTCGGAGTTTTATTATATAATTCATGGAAACTTGCAATTATAGGCGTAACAATCATGGCAATTGCAATTACTCCTGTTACACTTATTCGCAAAAGGATAAAGAAAGTTTCCAATGCAACAATGGTTGTAGGCGGAAACATGACAACTAATTTTAACGAAACTTTTGCAGGAAATAAAATTATGACAGCTTATAACCTGCAAAATGATCAAAATGAAAAATTTGATAATCAAATATTAGAACAATTCCACCTTGCAATGTCGCTGACAAAACGTGTAGGCTGGATGTCACCAATTATGTATTTTGTTTGTTCAATAGGCATCGCACTTGTTATGTCTTACGGAAACCACTTAATTCTTACAGGACAAATGACAGCAGGGAGTTTTGCATCATTTGTTACATCTCTTCTTTTGCTTTACAAACCGACGAAAACTCTTGGGAATACTTTAACAAACCTCCAAAATATATTTGTTGCAATGAGCAGAGTATTTGAATTGTTTGATTTACAACCACAAATCAAATCACCTGAAAATGCAATAGAACTTAAAGACTTAAATAATTCAATAGACTTTAAAAATGTATGGTTTGAATATGAGGAAGATACTCCGGTATTGAAAAACTTCTCTCTACATATTAATAAGGGTGAAACTATTGCACTTGTCGGAAACTCCGGCGGCGGCAAAAGTACGGTTGTAAGTCTTTTACCAAGATTTTATGATGTAAAATCAGGTTCTATTGAATTTGACGGCATTGATATTAGAAAATTCAATCTTGAATCACTCCGAAACAATATCTCTTTTGTATTTCAAGACAATTTCTTGTTCTCCGGCACCATAAAAGAAAATATATTAATGGGGAATGAGTCTGCTACAGAAGAACAATTGGCAAAAGTTGTTGAAATGGCACATCTTGATGAATTTGCTCATACATTGGAAAATGGTCTTGATACAATAGTCGGAGAACGCGGAACAATGCTTTCGGGAGGGCAAAGGCAAAGAGTTGCAATTGCCCGTGCAATGCTTAAAGATGCACCTATTGTAATCTTAGATGAAGCAACATCTGCTCTTGATAATAAATCAGAAGCAATTGTTCAAAAAGCATTAGATAATCTGATTCAGAATAAAACAGTATTCGTTATTGCTCACAGGTTAACCACAATTAAAAATGCAGACAGGATTGCTGTTATAAATGACGGAGAACTCGCAGAATTAGGAACTCATGATGAATTAATACATATCGAAAACGGCAAATACAGATATTTGTATGAAATGCAATTTAAATCTCAAGACGGAATTACAGCATAATTATAGAGGAGCTTATGCACAAAGTTATTACAAAATGGATTGAACCTTATATATTGTTAGAAACAATAAAAAAAGACTGTGAACTTATTAATGATTTCACATTTGACGGTTTTTCAAAAAACGATATAAAAAAAGATTTCCTTAAAAATTTAAATAAAGAAGATTTTTTGGGGCTTTATATGAAAAACGTAAACAAATTTTATTTATTCAAAGGCAATATTGATATTGATAAAATTTTTGATTTAACACCATCAGATTATATACTTACGGAAGACATTGAAAAGCCTTTTGAAATGGTTGATATGGGTAAAGCTGAGGCCAGTATTATAAAATTTTAATCATCTTCACTGTAACCCAGATTTACGGATTTTTTAAAAGTAAGTTCCGCTTCATCTTTTCGTCCTAATTTCCCAAGAATTACGGATTTCCAATAATAATCCCACTTATCACAATCACCAAGCAGAATTGCCTTATTAATATAAATCAAAGCTTTTGAATAACTTTCAACAGCTAAATAACAACGGGAAAGCCAAAAACATGTGATACCTTTTTCTTCTGTTCCCAATATTTTCAATCCCGTATCAATTGCTTCATCATATCGTTCAAGCATAAACAGACAATACATCTTATCCTGCAAATATAAGTTATCATTCTCACGTAATAATAGTTTATTTATGTACAAGAGAGCTTTTTCATAATCTTTATTTACCATAAAAACTTGTGCCCGTTTATATTCTAATCCACAATCATCGGGAAATTCTTTTTCTAATTTATCAAGAACTTTTAAAACATCATCATATCTTTCCATCTTAAACAGTATGTCTAATTTTCTGTGATACATTTTAGGGTTATGCATATTATTTAATAAATCTAAATTCGCATATTCCAGGGCTTTTTTATAGTCTCGAAGACATATATACAAATTGGTTAAATACTCATAAACAGAAGTATATTCAGAGTTATCTTTTATAACTGATTCCAAAATATTAATAGCTTTTTTATAACGGTAACATGATCCCAATATCATAGCTTTCCGAATTAAATAAGCAGGTTTAGGATTAATTTTTATAGCCTTATTTATGTTTTTAAGAGCTTTTTTCGAATCATAGTACATACACATATCTGAAAGCCAAGCATACCTTTCATCTTTTGGTAAAAATAAAGTTGCAAAATATCTGAACAATTTTATACCATCTATATTTTTAAAAAATATAGAAATTTCTGAGAAAAATATCAATCCTATTAATAAAATCAAATTTTCAAAAGTTTTAGGTTTCATTTTCAGTGCAGAAATTGAATATTTTAAAATATTTTTATAATCTTGTTCTAAAAAACAAGCCAAAGCTTTCAGAGTTTCGCAAAATGGCTCTTGTTTATTAATTTGCTTTAATTTATCTGAATACTTTTGAGCAATATCATATTCATCTTTCATACTATAAAGACCAACAGCAGCATAATATGCAAAATAATAATCTTGCGGACACTTTTCGAAAAGAATAGAAAGATATTTCTCAGCTTTTGAAATATTTTCTTCATCTATATATATCATAGTAAGAACAAAATCTGCATAATAATAATTCTCATCTAAATATTTTGACTTTAATGCGCATTTTAAAGCATTAGAATACTGAGCTTTATGATAATAAGCATTAGCAAGAAAAGCATAATTTTGAGGCGTTTTTTGGCCTGATTCAATTCGCTTTTTTAACAATTTAATTATTCTGTTTGCATTGAAAAAATTTATTAGATATTCAGCATCATTATAAAATGTATAAATATTATCAAACATAACTAACCTTATTATATATATTGACATAATCAGCAAATTCTTCAATATTTTTTACAATTATTAACAAAAAAGCAATTTTATCATTTAAATATACTTTATTTAAATATAGGTAAAAGGGGAAAATATTTATGTGGTTTAACTGTATATACGGTTATAATAATCCGTTCATGAATTTTGCTATGCCATTCATGAACTTTTTACCAATAAATAATTGTTTTTCTCCATTTTTAAATATGTTCTTGATGAATAATAGTATTTTCCCGTTTTATAATATGTTCCCGATGAATTTTTATAATCCTTACAATACAAGATTTCAAAATAATTCATCAATATTTTCAAATACTAATAATCAAACTATTGAAAGCAGATTAAATAAAACTTCTCCCGTAAAAGATTCATCAAATATTGAAAAAGTCGAAAAAGAAAATAAATCAGAATCAGAAAATCTTGTTCATGGCGTAAAATACAATAAGCAAAAAGGTGAACTTCTTGCAAAAAACGTAGTTGAAGGGCTTCCTACAAACAGGGATCCTAATAATCCGCTTTGTGCAAGATACGTAAAAAAAGCAATAGTAAAAAGCGGACTTGGTCCATACATAAACGGAAACGGAGAATACTGCAAAAATATACTCAGAGCAAATAAAAATTTTAAAGAAGTAAAAGTGAAAGCATCAGAATTATCAACTCTTCCTGCCGGAAGTATAATCGTTTATGATGCTTATGACAATTATATAAATGAAAACGGCACACAATCTCAAATAGGAAAAGACGGGCATGTTTTAGTCGCTCTTGGTGATGGAAGAGGTTGCAGCGATATTATAGAAGATTCTATACCTAAATCAGACAGAGCATATACATTTATTCCTGTTTAAATTTTGTTACAATTAAGCAATTTCTCTCAGCAAAAATCCTTTATATTTATAGAGGAAAATTAAGGAGATAATATTTTGGGTTTAGTTAATCTAAAAACTAATCAAAAATATATTACGCAAAAGTTAAATACATATTTTCCGCCAAATAACACGACAGGATTTATGAATTTTACTATGCCTAATTTTTCATTGATGTCGAATTTAACGACACCAAGTTCTTTCATGCCAAGTTTTAATTTTACAATGCCAAGTACATCTCCAAACAGTATAATACAGCTTTATAGCACGTTATTTGGAAAAGCATACACTCCTTTTAATTTTAACTTTAATAACAATTATAATTTCTCATTAACCAGAATGACAGGCAACATGGGGAAAGACATTGTTGCAACAGCAAAACAGTATGTCGGTTATAAAGAAAGTGACGGCTCATTCAAATTATTTACAGGCGGCAAAAATCATGCCTGGTGCGCAGACTTTGTATCTTATGTAGTTAAAGAAGCATATAAAGGAAACGGCAAAAAGATTCCTTCAGGATTTGGCTCATCAAGTGTAGAATCACTCAAAAACTGGGGAATAAATAACAATTGTTATCTTAATACTTCTAATTCTTCAAATAAGTCATCTCTGATAGCTAAAAACGTTAAACCGGGTGATGTTGTAATATTTAAAAACGGAACATCACATACAGGTATTGTTACAAAAGTAAATCCTGATGGTTCATTCCAAACAATTGAAGGTAATACATCTAATAAGGTCGCCTACAGAAACTACTCAAGCAATGACAGCAAGGTGAGCGGATTTATCCAAATAGCTTAGTTACCTGATGTTTTAACTCATCAATTGTACCATTGTTGTTAATTATATAGTCAGATTTTTTAATTTTTTCATCCTGCGGCATCTGAGAATTTATACGTGCTTTTGCATATTCCAAACTCAAATTGTTTCGTGCCAACAATCTTTCAAGACGAATTTCATCATCTGCATAAACAAATACTATTTTATCAAACAAATATTCCATCTTTGCCTCAAATAGCAATGGTATTGCAACAAATAATATAGATTCTGATTTATTAGTTTCGTAAAACTCTTTTATCTCATCCACAATTTGAGGATGCATAATTAATTCAATTGTTTGTTTAAGTTTTGAATTGGAAAATACAAGTTTTCCTACCTTTTCACGTGAGAACTCGCCATTTTCAAAAGCATCATAACTTTTGAAAGCTTCATATAAAGGCTTATTATTTACAGTTAAAAGTTTATGCGAAGCCTCATCAGTATCAAATACTTTATAGCCCATTTGCTCTAAAAACTTCTGAACAACCGTTTTACCTGAAGCTATGTTTCCGCAAATTGCAATCCTTTTCATTGTGCAGAAATCCTATTTAAAAAGTTTTTCAATTCTCTGATTTGAATAGGTTTTATAGGTTTAAATTCCCCGCGTTTTAACCCGTCAAGGGTCAACGTTGCATGCTGAATACGTTTAAGAGTTTTAACCTCATAACCTATTGATTTAAACATTTTTCTAATTTGTCTGTTCATACCCTGATAAAGAGTAATTCTCATCTCAGTATGTTTGCTGTCCATTTCCAAGACTTCAATATCAGCATAAGCAATCTTTCCGGGTTCAAGCTCAATACCGTTTGCAAGCTGTTCCAGTTCATGTTTATGTATAGAAGAATTTATAGATACAAGATAAACTTTAGGAACCTTTACAGAAGGATGAGTCAATGCGTTAATTAAATCTCCGTCATTTGTAAGTATCAAAAGTCCGGTTGAATCCTTATCAAGACGTCCAACAGGCTTTAAACTGAATAGCTCCTCAGGTAACAAATCATATATTGTTTTTCGTCCTTGCTCATCATCTCTTGTGGTAATATAACCGGCAGGTTTATAAAATCTATAATATGAATGTTTTGCAGGGGTTATAAGTTTTTTATTTACAAATACCTTATCTTTTGACTGAACAAGATACCCGAGCTCTTTAATAACTTTACCATTAACGCTGACACAGCCCTGTTCAATCAATTCATCAGCTTTTCTTCTGGCGCACAATCCCGATGAAGCAATATATTTATTTAAACGAACTCCGGACATAATTAATTCCTTTTACAGTTACACTTCACAGCAAACCTGCAAGCTCTTATCAGATTTTTCAACACCTGGTTCCAAGCTTTTTTGAAGTTTTTCAGGCATTCTTCTGTATAACTTGCCATCATTATTTATAGCAACAACATCAAATAATGCTTCAATAAATATTTTATTTGTATCTTTTGATTTTATAACCTGCTTAAATGTAACCGAAAGACTATTGAATTTTTCAATCCAAGTTTCAATAATAACAGTATCATCAAGTTTTACAGATGCTTTATACTTTACATTCATATTTGTAACAGGCAAAAGAACATCCATATTCTTCATAGAAACAAGGTCAATTCCCAACGCGTTGCATAAATCAACACGACCTTTTTCAAGCCACCTCAAATATGCGCCATGCCAGACTACGCCATAAGCATCAGTATCCGAATAATAAACTCTGGTTTCAAATGTATGTTTCATAACAAAAATTATAACACAAAAGGAGAAAAAAATGAAATACAAATGTCAAGTTTGTCAATGGATTTACGATGAAGCAAAAGAAGGTAAAGAATTTAAAGATTTACCGGCAGATTGGACATGTCCCCTTTGCGGTGCAAGCAAAGATATGTTCGACAAAGTTGAAGAATAACTTAAACGAGTTAACGGTAAAAAATCCTTAAATCCAAAAATTTTACCGTTAACTTTTTTGTAAAAAAAATAATTATATTTAGCAATTTTAAGAATTTATATGTTTTATTATACATGTGACAGGATTAGGCAGTGTAAATTCAAATTATAGCAATTCTCAGTATTATTATCTAATGCCAAATAATAATACTATTTCGCATACTTATAAAGAAAACGCTGAAGAGCAAATCCCTGAAAAAACGATTTTAACAGCAGGTTTGCTGCAAGCTTTTGCGATTTTCCTCCATAAGGCATCTAAATGGTGCGGAAACAAACTTATGGGCGGGAAAGAATTTACAAATGCCGATAATATAAACAAAGTTGCACAAGACATGGTCAACAAAAACAAATTAAATGTTAACGTTGATTTTATTGATTCAAATAATATAAGAAAATATCCGCAAGCCTTACAAGCAGAATTAGGTCCCGTTGCAAGAGGTGAAAACGCATTTTACACAGATCGATTCAAACTTGCGGTAGCCCCAAAAAGCAAACCCTCGTTAATTTTACATGAACTCGGTCATGCAATAAATGCTCATAAAGGAAAATTTTTGAAAGCACTGCAAAAATCAAGAATATATGTATCAGCTGTACCTACTGCTTTATTAATATTAAACGGTATGTTCAAGCAAAAAGATAACAACCCTAATTTTGTTGAACGAAATGCCGGTATTATAGGTTTTGCAGCCTTTTTACCAACAATTGCAGAAGAAGGTTTAGCCTCAATCAGAGGAATTAAAGCCGCAAGAGAAACTCTTGGCAAATCAATAAATCTTGCGCCTTTAAAAAGAAATTATTTTTTTGCATGGTTAACTTACTTAATAGCCGGCATAGGACTTGGAGTTGCAGCAAAACAAAGTTTGATAGAAAACAAAAGATAATAAAAAAATAAAAGACACTTGACGTAAAAACATGTTTATTCTAATATAAAACTTGCTGTTAAATAACAGTCTCTCAAATGTATTAAACATTTGAATAGCCGAAAACCATCGGGATGTGGCGCAGCTTGGTAGCGCACCTCGCTTGGGACGAGGGGGTCGCACGTTCAAATCGTGTCATCCCGACCATTTAGAAAAAGATTGACTTGTTGTCAATCTTTTTTTGTTATTTACAATTTGTTGACTTGGCTCTACTTTTATAATAAACTTCTGGAGAAGAGATTTTACACTATTAAATGAGGATTAGGGAAATTGGATTTTACAACTTTAACTATTGAAGCATTAAAAGCATTAGCTTCACTTGTAGGGAATTATGGACTCGCTATTATACTATTAACTGTTGTTATAAGACTTGCGATGTGGCCGTTGAATGTATCTCAACAACGTTCTATGAAAATGATGCAAAATTTACAGCCTAAAATTAAAGCAATTCAAGACAGATACAAAAGCGACCCGCAAAAAATGCAGCAAAAACTTATGGAATTTTACAAAGAACATAAGTTCAACCCAATGGGCGGATGTTTACCTTTATTAATTCAATTACCGATTTTCATACTTTTATATTCGGCTTTAATGAGTCCGCAATTTATTCAAATTGCAGGTGATACATCTTTAGGATTTTTAAGCAGACTGGATACAACATTAAGAGCAACAGCAGGACGTTCTTATGACGGAACTTTCGGAGTTTCTCAAGGTGACACGTTTACTCTTGGCAAAACAGCTACTGTTTATTTACCTGATGAAACTTTAGAAAACGTTAAAATAAAAGATCCAAATAAAGCTATTGAAATTCAAGGGGAATTTAAACCTGGTGAAAATATTGATTTTAAAATTGATTTAGATCATTTGAATTTAAAATTCGCTCAGCTAGACCAAATTGAAAAAGCAGAAATCGCTGTTACAGACATGTCTAATAAAGAAATTGAAAATATTACATTCAAAAAAGAAGGCAGTGTCTTAGCTGCATCTGTACCGACAATTGCGGCATCAAGATCTTTCCACTGGGATGTGTTTGTTCTAATAGCTCTATTTGCACTTACAATGTTTGCTTCCCAAAAAGTAATGATGGCAACAAACAAACCAAAAGACGGAGCTGTTGATCCGACACAGGAAGCTATACAAAAATCAATGGGTACATTCATGCCTATTATGATTATTGGTACATTTGTAATAATACCGATTCCTGCAGGTGTTTTATTATACCTTGTAACCAGCAATATCATTCAAATTTTGCAAACAGTTATCGTAAATAAACAAATCGATATGGAACAAGAACGTACAAAAAATATTGTAACTGATTCTGATATTGCAGGTGCAAAAAAAATTGAACCAAAGGAATAATAAATAAATGCTTTTATCAGAATACGATTACAATCTGCCCGAAAAATTAATTGCACAAATACCTGCAGATAAAAGAGAAAATTCAAAAATGATGGTTCTAAACCGAAAGGATAGAACCATTTCTCATAAGCATTTTTACGATATTGTTGACTTATTAGATAAAAACACTCTTCTTGTAATGAATAATACAAAAGTTCTTCCTGCACGCCTTATAGGACACAAAGACACAGGAGCAAAAATTGAAGTATTTTTACTGAAACAATCTGAAAGCTCAACTTTCGATAACAAAGAAATAGAAAAACAACACTTGTGGGATGTTTTAATTAAGCCCTCTAAAAGAGTTAAACCTGATACAATTATAAAAATTAGCGATGAATTATCGGTGAAAGCTGTAAAACGTTTGGAAGATAACGGTGAATGGCTTGTGGAATTAATCTTTGAAGGTGATAATATCCTTGACATCCTTCACAGAAACGGTCAAATACCATTACCTCCATATATTGAAAGAAAAATTCCTAATGAAGACTTAAAAAAACTTGATTTTGAAAGATATCAAACAGTATATGCAAAAGATGAAGGCTCCGTTGCAGCACCAACTGCCGGATTACATTTTACAAAAGAAATATTACAAAAGCTTCAATCTAAAGGGGTTGAATTAGCTTACGTAACTTTAAATGTAGGACTGGGCACATTTAGACCTGTTCAATGCGAAAATGTTGAAAATCATAAAATGCATTCAGAAACATTTGAAATTTCCGAAAAAGCTGCAGAACAAATAAACAAAGCAAAATCTGAAGGCAAAAAAATTGTAGCAGTCGGCACAACAACAGTCAGAACTCTTGAAACAGCTTTCCAAAAATACGGCTGTATAAAAGCATGCCATGATCATTCTGAATTATTTATTTACCCGCCTTATGAATTTAAAGTAATTGATAATCTGATAACAAATTTTCACCTGCCGAAATCAACACTATTAATGCTTGTAAGTGCTCTTGCAGGTAAAGATTTTATATTTGAGGCATATAAAGAAGCTATAGAAAACAAATACCGCTTTTTCTCTTACGGGGATTGCATGTATATATATTAGATTTTTTAATTTATATAATATATTGCATAAAATCAGGAATAGAGTTATAATATAAAAAAAAGGAGGATATAAAATGTTTATTCAAGAAGCTTTGAGAGTGCCCCCCCCCCGCAAAATGTAAGTATAACAAGTAATTCAAACGTACATATTTACTTTTTCAAAAGCATATTTAACAATAGTAATATTCGACATCACTTAAATAAACAATTTGGTTTTACTCTTGCCGAAGTTTTAATTACACTTGGCATTATAGGAGTAGTTGCAGCATTAACACTTCCTGCATTGATTAATAACACGAACAAAAAAGAGCTTGAAACAGCATTCAAAAAACAATATTCATTACTTCAACAAGCTGTTATGATGATAAAAACAGAAGACAATATTGAATTTGATACTATCAATTATGGTTCGAATTTAAAAACACGTCTTGCAGAACAATTCAAATCCGCTCAAGATTGCGGTTCAATTGTAAGCAACAAAGGCTGTGTATTAAAAAATGATGACGACACATTTACGGCATATAAAAATTATACAGGTAATACTCTTGCATCAGCATATTTTGATGATGGGGGATTTATATCTACAGACGGAACAATGTACCTGATAGAACAAGGAGAACAAGCTAAAAATACCGGATATATTGTTTCAATAGATGTAAACGGGTATAAAAAACGCCCAAATAAAATGGGATATGATTTATTCATGTTTCAGATTACAAATGATGGCAGAGTCTTACCAATGGGAGCAGAAGAAACATATTGGGGAACAGAATCTGCAAGAGAAGCACGTTGTAAAAAAACTTCTACATTTAATGAAAACGGATTTACATGTGCATACTATGCTATGACAGACAATAATTATTTTAAAAACTTAAAATAAAATGTATTAATTTGCCTTTTATAAAAAAATCATTAATTCAAATAGAGGATACGGAAAAATCCAATTCTATGTAGAATATAATTGGAGGAAGGTTTTATCTGAAGGGTAGCAAATTATGTTCTCACAATTCATACAAGGCTTATTAAATACAGGCGGACAAACTCAGGCAATACAGCGTTATACTCAAATTACAAACAAATTAAACAGTATCAACGGTCCTGAAGAAGTTCAAAATCCGCTTGATACAATTTACCCAAATACCAAAAAGATTAATAATGCCCCGTCTTTTGAAAAAGTATTGCAATCATCAGCTACATCAAATTTTGGCACTCTTCTTTTGGATCCGCGTTTAAAACAGGTTAATGCTGATATTGTAAAAGAAACCCCTCAAATCAGTTTTTCAAAAGCCCTCCAAGAAGCAAATGCAATTCAAGCAAACACACAAAGCGCAACGAAATCTCAAATTTTGAATGTAATCAATCAAATTGCCGATAAACACGGAGTTGACGAAAAACTTGTGCAAGCATTAATTAAACAGGAATCAGGATTTAACCCCAAAGCAAAATCTAAAGCAGGTGCAATGGGATTAATGCAATTGATGCCTTCCACTGCAAAGAATTTAGGAGTCCAAGATCCTTATAACATCGTTCAAAATGTAGAAGGCGGAGTAAAATATTTAAAATCCATGCTTAACAGATACAATGGAAATGTTATATTAGCACTTGCAGCTTACAATGCAGGACCCGGAGCGGTTGACAAATATGACGGAGTCCCTCCGTATAAAGAAACTCAAAATTATGTAAGAAATATATTAGCCAACTATCTATAATTAACAATTTTGCATTAATTTGTTGTTTTTGCTACAATAATTTTAAAGGTTAGGAAAGGCAGCAAATGAAATTTTCATCATCTTTTAAAGTAGGGCTTTTAACACTATTAGCATTAGTGCTTTTAATTGGTGTTGTATTTAAAGTTAAGGGAAGAACTTTTTCATCTGCAGACAGAGTTGAAATAAAATTTAAAGATGTAAACGGCATGCGTCCCGGTGCAGGTGTTCAAATGATGGGACTCAGAGTAGGTCAGGTAGAAGAAGTAATCCCTGTTATAGATGGTGAAGACAGCTACGTAAAAGTGAAATTTGTAATAACCGAACCAAATGTTGATATTCCAAAAGCATCAATGTTTTCAATTCAACAATCAGGACTTATCGGTGAATTATTCTTGGAAATTACCCCGCCAAAAACAAGAACAGTATTTATTCCTATGGTTAACAAAGATATTCTTTATAAAGATGACGCCGTAGAAATGAAATTAGATCAAAAATATTACGATGTTGGAAAAATCAAAAATATTGAAGTTGTATCAAAAGATGTTATACCATATTCTATAAAAGATAAAATTAAAACAAATTATGCATATAAAATAGATTATGTAATCAATTTACCAGGGCTTATATTACCTGAATTTTTAAAGGGTAAAGTTATTAAAGACAAAGGTGAAAACAAACTTCTGATCTCAACATTAGATGATATAACTCTTCCTTACCCTCAACAAACTTCTCCATACACCATTATAGAGCCTATGCGCATTGCAGACTTTATGGATTGGCAGTACAGAGCGGCAGAATCACTGACCGAAACTAATAAAAAGATTAATGATTTGCTTTCTGATCAGGTTATTGCAGAACTAAAAATGTCTGTTAAAAACATTAATTCTTTAACGGGACAAACAAGCCAAACAATGACAAAATTAAATAACTTAATAGATGATTCAAGCAGCGATTTAAGACAATTAATGGTTATGATGGATAAAGCAACCACTGACTTTAATATGCTTTCGTATAACATTAATAATATAATCGGGGACCCGCAATTCAAAACAACCTTACTATCAACTGCAAATTCTGTTGACAAACTTTCACAAAACCTAAATAAAATAATAGGCAATGAAGAAGAAGCAAAACAAATGGCAGATGATTTAAAAGCAATTATGCATAATGTCAATGAAATTAGCGGCTATGTAAATTCTCTGACAAAAGACGATCAGCTAAAAAAAGATATAAACAGAGCTGTTGCAAATGTTAATACCGCAATGGTTGATATTTCAACAACACTTGAAACTGTAAATAAATTAACTCCGGAAAATAAATCTGAATTACAATCAATTGTAGAAAATACAAGAGTTACAACCTGCAATTTGAGGAAATTCTCAGAAAAATTAAATAAAAGATTTTTACTCTGGAGATTAATGTTCTAATTAATTCCGGCAAAGATAAATGAATCTAAAAACAGAAATTACAAAAATTCATTATAACAGAGATTACAAGGGCATTTTTTTAAACTTTTTGGAATTTGCTTCTTTATTTTACGGATTTGGCAGCAAGTTAAAAAATATTCTTTATGACAAAAATATTTTGCCTCCGCAAAAAGTAGCTGCCTTTGTAATTTCTGTAGGAAACATTACAACCGGCGGCGTTGGCAAAACTCCTGTAGTATCAGAGATTGCAAAATATTTTATCAATAAAGGAGAAAAAGTTGCAATAATTTCTCGAGGCTATGGCGGTAGACTTTCTAATAAAAATATCAACGTAATTTCTGATGGAGAAAAGATTTATTATAATGCCAAACTTTCAGGAGATGAGCCTTTTTGGCTTGCTCAAAACACGCCAAAAGCAGTTGTTTTAACTTCTAAAAGCAGATACAACGCAGCACAATATGCAATTGAAAAATTTGGGGTTACAAAAATTATTTTAGATGACGGTTTTCAACACAGAAAACTCCACAGAGATTTTGACATTGTCTTAATGGATAGTGAAAAAGGTTTCGGAAATGAAAAACTTCTTCCGGCAGGTCCTCTAAGAGAAGGGACTGAAAGTTTCAAAAGAATAAATAAACTTGTAGTTGTAAGCAAAAACAAAGACCACACAAGAGCAGAAAAAATTGCAAAAATAATGTCCAAGAAAATGAATATTCAAACTCAAGTTTGTTACACAGAACCTGATTATATCTATAATATTAAAACAGGTGAACACCTTGAAAAAGGCAAAGAAATTACTGCACTATGCGCAATCGGACAACCTGAACAGTTTTTTAAATTTTTGACAGAAGACTACAACATAAAAGAAAAACTTGCATTTGACGATCACCATATTTATAAAGAAGAAGAAATTCCTCAAGGACTAATCATCACAACCGAAAAAGATGCGGTCAAAATGCAAAATTTCAACCGCACAGATATTTATGCTCTAAAATTAAAAACTGTTATAAATATTGAAACACTTTTTAATATTACTACCTAGCCTTACCATTCCAAGGAAAATCATTAGGTATCTTCCAATCATTCACCTGAATCCATTTTGTACAATAAGCATATTTTGCATTACCTGCGGAAGTATTACAACCGCCCCAAGAAGCCGTTTTTAAAGAATCCATATTTCCATCCCAATTAAAAGTATAAGGTTCTACAAAAGTTTTATTGGTTGTATTATTTTTATTAAATTGAAAAGCAAAATAATTTCTAGGATTTAGTTCATATTTGCTGTTTAGGAAAAATGCAATATCTCCGCCATTATTATCAACATTATATGAAAACATTCCATAGGATAAATAAACACAAGCTCTTGTACTATAACAATTATCAACTTTTAAATATTTTATATAAGGTAATATATAGTTTTGTACAAATGCCAAATTGGCATTATAATTTGTATCTCTTGCATCTTCCACCCAAAGTTCAACATCACCGTTGTCAACAACTGCCATTCTGACGGCATTATTTATCTCATTATAAAACTTTTTCACGTAAGAAACTGTCTTTTCCTTCTGATGATGAGAAATAACCGATGGTAAAGTTAAAGCTGCAACAACACCTATTATACCAATAGTAATTAATACTTCTGCAAGTGTAAATGCTCTCTTATTCATAAAAAAAGCCTTCATTATGTGATGTAATATAACACTATAATAACAGGCTTTACCTTTTTTTTTAACTCCAAAATTTATAGGAAAAAGCTCTAAATCGCCCCCCCCCCGACATTCGCAAATCTAATAAATCTCTTCATAATTACTCCTTTTTAAATTCATATCTCACACATATTATAAAGTATTATTAAAGAAAATTCAATACTGATAACAATTTTTTTACTTATTATATAATAAGTTATATGAAAACAATAAATAAAATAAATATTGATAAAATAGTAGAATTACTAAAAAATGCAGACCAGCCTAAAAGCGATTTTGTCAGATTAATGGACAGTTTTAATGATCCTTTTCTTGTTTTGATATCTTGTATTTTGAGTTTACGTACAAATGACAAAACAACTTATCCCGCAACCTTAAGAATGCTTAAACTTGGTAAAACACCAAAAGATTTTGCAAAATGTGAACTAAAAGAACTTGAAAAAGCGATTTATCCTGTAGGATTTTACACAAACAAAGCAAAACAAATAATAGCACTATCTAAAGAACTCGTAGAAAAATATGACTCGAAAGTTCCAAATTCTATAGATGAACTTTGTAAATTTAACGGCGTAGGAAGGAAAACTGCAAACTTGACACTTTCAAGAGGTTTTAACGAACCTGCAATATGTGTAGATGTCCACGTACACAGAATCTTTAACAGAATTGGGTATGTAAATACAAAAACACCTGAAGAAACTGAATTTGCCCTAAGAGAAAAATTACCTGTAAAATATTGGATAGATATAAATACCCTGCTAGTAACTCACGGACAAAATGTCTGCAAGCCTCAAAAACCAATGTGCAATATATGTCCTATAAAAAATTATTGTAATAAAATTATTTAAATTTTATAAAGCATAGCAAAAATTTTTATTAGCGTTTTTATAATAAAAAAAAAGGAGAATAAAAAATGAAAATCCAAACAATTTTTAATACGCTAAAAACAGCTAGAGCAAAAAATTTAGAAAGACGCGAACTGTCAAGATTTGATAAACTCATACGTATTCACGATAAAAATACTTATGGTGATTCTTATAACCAAATGATGGGAGCTCGTAAAATACTTGCAAATTACGCTCAAAAAAAAGGCGTTACTATCGATATTTATGATGCTAATAAATTAATTGAAAATGATGAAACAGTTCCTTCAACAATTAAAGACTACGTTTCAGACAAAATTAATGTTGTAGTAAGAAATATCCTAACAGGAAAATTTGAGAATAAAATTATCAGTGCCAACACAGATAAAATTCATCCTAAAATAGCAAAAACAACATTAATATTGCCTGATAGATTTGAAGAAAGTATGGAAGTTGTAAAACACGGCTACAGAAATACATCAGATACATTTTTAAGACATTTATACCGTAATATTGAAGAACTAACAAGAAACGTAACCGGCAAAAATTCTAAATAAAATATTTTTAAACATAAAAGCATCATCAAAAAACAATATAAAAATATCCTGATGATGTTTTTATGTTTAAATGCTTGATTTAAAAAGGTTGTTGTGTCATAATTTTGTTAAGATTGTATATATTATTTTACCTTATTTATTATTTATTATTTATACAATCGGGGTTAGTAAGACAATTAAATACATAGGAGTCCAAAATGAGTGTAGAAAGCTCTCATAAAATCGACACATCAAAATTAGACGAAATTATGGCATCTTATGACTATAAAAAATCTAATCTGATAGCGATTTTACAAAAAGTCCAGGAAGTTTTCCGATATCTTCCGGAAGATGCAATGATTTATATCGGAACAAAAATGGAAGGTTTATCCCCTGCAACAGTATTTGGAGTTGCTACATTTTACGCACAATTTTCACTTGAACCAAAAGGGAAATATGAAATTAAAGTTTGTGACGGGACAGCATGCCACGTTAGAGGTTCAATGCCCGTTCTTAATGCAATAAGAGCAAAATTAAACATACCGGCAGGACAATTAACAAGTGAAAACGGGTTATTCTCACTTGAAACAGTAAGCTGTTTAGGAGCTTGCGGACTTGCACCGGTTGTTGTTATAAACGATAAAGTTTATCCTCAAATGACCTCTGATGCTATCACTATAGTATTAGATACAATTATGAAAGGGGAAAACTAATGGAAAATACAGTATTAAATATTAATATACAAGAAGAACAAAAAAAAGCTAAAGATATTATATCAAATCAAGGTTTAAGAGTTTTAGTCTGCGCAGGTACAGGATGTGTAGCAAACGGCTCTATGAAAGTTATTGAAAAATTTAAAGAACTAGGAGCAAACGTTTCAACCCTTACAGATTATGACAAAATGACAATTGTACCGACAGGCTGCCACGGTTTTTGCGAACAGGGTGTTCTTGTAGTAATACCTGATAAACACGTAACTTATGTAAAAGTTAAAGAAAAAGACGTTGAAGAAATATATGAAAGTCATATTAAAAATGACAAACCTGTAGAAAGATTATTATATGTTGACCCCAAAACACATGAACATGTTTTGAACGATGAACAAATTAATTTCTACGCAAAACAAACGCGAACAGCACTTGCAAATTGCGGAAATATTAACGCAGAATGCATTGATGAAGCAATTGCTGTCAGAGGATACGAAGCTTTAGCAAAAGTTTTAGAAGAAAATAACCCTGAAAGTGTTATAGAAACAATTGAAAAATCCGGCTTACGCGGCAGAGGCGGCGGAGGCTTCCCAACAGGACGCAAATGGAGATTTACAGCCGCTAACAGAGGCGGAAAATCCTACATTGTATGTAACGGCGATGAAGGCGATCCCGGAGCATTTATGGACAGATCCGTAATGGAAGGCGATCCGCATAAACTTCTTGAAGGTATGGCAATAGCAGCATTCGCAATAGGTGCCGACGAAGGTTATATATATGTTAGAGCTGAATATCCTTTAGCAATTAAACGCTTGAGAAAAGCTATAAAAGATGCCGAAGAAAGAAACTTTTTAGGCAAAAACATCATGGGAAGCGATTTTTCTCTTGAAATCCACATAAAAGAAGGTGCCGGAGCCTTTGTCTGCGGAGAAGAAACTGCACTTATTGCCTCCATTGAAGGAGAACGCGGCATGCCAAGACCTAAACCGCCATTTCCGGCAAATAAAGGTTTGTTTGGCAGACCGACGCTAATTAATAATGTTGAAACACTTGCAAACGTTCCTGTTATTATTTTAAAAGGTGCAGACTGGTTCTCTCAAATGGGCACAGAAACTTCTAAAGGAACAAAAACATTCGCCCTTACAGGTGAAGTAAATAATACAGGTCTTATAGAAGTTCCTATGGGCACAACATTAAGAGAAATCGTATTTGATATCGGCGGCGGAATGAGAGACGGTAAAAAATTCAAAGCTGTTCAAATAGGCGGTCCTTCAGGCGGCTGCTTGACAGAAGAACATCTTGATATTCCTATGGATTATGACAACTTAACAAAAGCCGGTGCAATGGTAGGTTCCGGCGGTCTCGTTGTAATGAGTGACAAAACTTGTATTGTCGAAGTTGCAAGATTCTTTATGAATTTTACACAGCACGAAAGCTGCGGCAAATGCGTTCCTTGCCGTGAAGGTACAAAAAATATGTTAAAAATCCTTGAAAAAATTGTAGCCGGAAAAGGCGAAATGAAGGATTTAGACACACTGGAAGAACTTGCACATGCAGTAAAAGACGGATCTCTTTGCGGATTAGGTAAAACTGCACCAAACCCGGTTCTTTCAACTTTAAAATACTTCAGAGATGAATATATTGCACATATTAAAGATAAAAAATGTCCTGCAGGGGTTTGTACAGCAATGAAAAAATTAGTAATCAATGAATCTGCTTGCAGAGGCTGTACAAAATGTGCAAGGATTTGTCCGGTAGGCGCAATTGAAGGGACAATCAAGCATCCTCACCACATAAATCAAGATAAATGTATTAAATGTGAAGCTTGTATGCAAAACTGCCCGTTCAAAGCAATCGTATTAGAGTAGAAATTCAGAAGCTCGGAAGGCAAAAACAAGCTGTTAAATTATAATAGCCTAACATCTTAACATAGAAGCTTCCAGACTTCCAATATAAGGAATAATAAAATGACAGATAAAAAAACACTATTTATAGACGGCAAAGAAGTTGAATTTACAGATGAACCCAACCTTCTTGAAGTAATCAGAAAAGCAGGTATGAATGTTCCGACATTTTGCTATCGTCCGGATTTAACATCTTTCGGAGCTTGCAGAATGTGCGTTGTAGAAATTGAAGGCAGAGGCATTCAATCATCTTGCACAATGCCGCCTGAAAACGGTTTAAAAATTCATCTTAATACAGAAAGAACAAGAAGAATAAGAAAAACAGTACTTGAATTACTTCTTGCAAACCATGACAGAAACTGTTTAACCTGTGAGAAATCAGGGAATTGCGAATTACAACAATATGCAGAAGAATACGGCATAAGAAACATTCGTTATCCCGATAAAGAACTTGATGAATATCATCTTATCGACGCATCAAGTCCATCCATCGTAAGAGATCCCAATAAATGTATATTATGCGGAGCTTGCGTAAGAGCGTGTACTGAATTTCAAGGGCACTCCGTTCTTGGATTTGCAAACAGAGGTTCAAAAACAGTTGTTCAACCAATGAACGGCAGACCTTTAGGACAAGTTGACTGCGTAAACTGCGGTCAATGTGTTGCAGTATGTCCTACCGGAGCATTAACAATTAAATCTGATGTTGAACAAGTTTGGTCAGAAATTACAAATCCCGAAAAGAAAGTTGTAGTTCAAATGGCACCTGCAACTCGTGTTGCAATTGGTGAAATGTTTGGGCTTGAACCTGGTGAAAACTCCATCGGAAAAATGAATGCCGCATTGCGTAAAATCGGATTTGATTTAATATTTGATACTAATTTCGGTGCAGATTTAACAATTATGGAAGAAGCAACAGAATTTTTATCAAGACTGAAAAGCGGAGAAAATCTTCCTCTATTCACATCTTGCTGTCCGGCTTGGATTAAATATCTTGAAACAGAGCACCCTGACATGCTTAAACACTTATCCAGCTGTAAATCTCCGATGAGTATGTTGTCTCCTGTTTTAAAAACACTTGTTCCAGAGCATTTTAATATTGCAAAAGAAAATCTTGTTGTAGTTGCCATTATGCCTTGTACAGCAAAAAAATACGAATGTAAACGTCCTGAATTAACTCATGATGGACATCCTGACACAGATTATGTTCTAACTACTCAAGAACTTGGCAGAATGATTAAAGAAGCAGGAATTAACTTTAATTCATTAGAACCGGAAGCTCCGGATTCACCGTTTGGAGAATACACCGGTGCCGGAACAATTTTCGGAGCATCCGGAGGTGTTGCGGAAGCTGCAGTAAGAACTGCATACGAATTTGCAACAAACGAACCTTTAAATGATGTAGATATCAAACAAATGCGCGGAACAACAAACAGATGTAAAGATATTGAGCTTGATTTAAAAGGTACAAAACTTATTGTTAGAGTTGTTTCTACACTTAGAGAAGCTGAAAAATCTTTAAGAGAAATAAAAGAAGGGAAAGCAAAATTCCAAATGCTTGAAGTTATGGCTTGTCCCGGCGGTTGCATTAACGGAGGCGGTCAGCCAAGAAGCTGCGACGACTCGAAAATTAAAGAAGAACGTGCTCAAGGTCTTTACAAAGAAGATGCAGCACTACCTTACAGAAAATCTCACTTTAATTCTTCAGTCAGAAAACTTTATAATGAATATCTTGAAGAACCTAATTCACATAAAGCACATGAATTGCTTCATACAATCTACACAAATAGATTTACCGGCTCTTATAAAGATGTTTAAAACATATAAAGGAAAAAATAAAAATACCGGCATTAAAAGCCGGTATTTTTATTATAAATCAATATTTATAAAAGCCTCTATTTAACAGCTTTTTTTACAGCATCTGTGATATCATTCCCGCCATATAAAACAACATTTTTAGAAAGAACAATATCATAACCGCCTGATTTTGCCAAAGTTTCTATTTGTTTAGAAATAGAATTATCAATATTAGCTAATTTAGAAGCATAATTTTTATCCATCGCAGCTTTTTTACTTGCCAATTCTTTAGAATATTTTTCTTCTAAAGCCTGTTTTTTCTTAACATCAGTAGTAGCAGCTACATCTTTTCTTGCTTTTTCAACAAAAGCAACAATATCTTTAGCTTTAGCTTGTTGCTCTTTTTTCAAAGCCAAAACTTGTGAAGATGAATTAACAACAGCCTGAACATCAACAACAGCTATTTTAGAAGGTACATCAGACATAGCAAAGTTACTGAAAGTTATACCAGCAGCAAAAGTTAATAAACCAACCGTTAAAAATTTAATTTTGTTATCCATATTTTCTCCCTCATACATTACTTGTTTTATATTATTACAAAAGTATCATCTATAGGATTGATATTTTTAATAACATATTTACAAGTATAACTATATCATGTATAATAATAAAGGTCATATTGAAAATTCGCAAAAAATAAAGATTTGTTACATTTTAGTAATATATCTTAAGAAAATATTTTTATTTCGGCTCCTAAGCGCAAAAATGAATATTGACCAGACTTAATTAAATATATCTTATAATTATAATTAAAGGTGAATAAATGGAAAAGATTAACTCGAGAAAATATATCCTAAAAGCAATTATGCTTTCTGCATTTGTTATTTCTGCATCATTTACCCAAGCTAATGCAGATTCTTTTGGAGGAGCAAACGTTACACCTCAACAGATGATAATGCAAGAAGTCGGCGCCCAAAGCGGGTTAAACCAAATGCATGATTCAAATTATCTGAAAGAAAGATATCAAGATAATTATAGAAATCAAGATTATAATTACTATCAAGAAAGAAAGAAATTAGAAAAAGACCCTGACGCAGGAAATCAAATTATACAAAACTACAACGGCGGTTCTATTCAACAAGCAACCGTTGAAGAATTAAATACTAAAGGAGTGTTTGTAAATTCAGTAGAAGTTGCGCCATCTGAAATTCTTACAAAAGAAGAAATTAACAAACTCGTACAACCTATTGTAGGAAAAAATGTTTTTATTGAAGATATTCAAAAAGTAATTGACAGTATTAACAATTTATATGCAGAAAAAGGCTTTGTAACAGCAAGAGCATTTTTACCTGAACAAACTGTTGAAAACGGCAATATCTATATTGCATTAACAGAAAGTAAAATCGGAAGTATTACCGTAGAACAAAACAGATGGACCAAAGACGGTTATATTACAAGCAGAATGCCGCAAAAAGAAGGCGAACTTTTTGATATTGTCGAACTTGAAAAAGATGTTCTTGATTTTAACAGATATAATGAAGGCGTAAAACTTACAGCAAACTTAAAAGCTGGTGAAAAACCTGGAACAACTGATATAGAATTAGTTGCTGACGAAAATTTCCCGTTCCATATAATGGGTATTATGGACAACGCAGGCCGTTATAATACAGGTAGTATACGTGGCGGTGCAATGATTTACGCAGACAGTTTATTCGGACACAGAGACAGAATGTCTTTAGGGTCATATTTTTCAAGAGGAGCACAGAGCCCGTTCTTTGATTATAATTTTCCTGTAAACAAATATGACGGTCGTGTAGGCTTTATGTTTTCATCAACATTTGCTGATGTTAAATACGGACCTCTTGTTCCATTAAAAATCGGCAGTAACGCATATCAATATTCATTGTACTATACACAACCAATCGTAAGAAAACCTGGATTTGAATTAAAAGCATACGGCGGATTAAACTACAAACGTGCAAGAACATTCAGTGATATAGCTATCCTTGATGATTGGTTAGGTAGTACTGATAATATTACATCAGCAGAAGTAGCATTAATGATGAGAAAAGATACTAAATATGGTATTTGGTATTTAAATCAAGATGCATATTATTCATTCCCGATATTTAACAGTGACCGAGATAATAACTACTTTAAATACAGTGGCAGCATCGTAAGATTACATGATTTTTCACACGGTATTATCGGTCAATTAAGAAGTAATTATCAAATCATTCCCGGAGATAAAAGAATTCCTTACTTAGACCAAATGCAGACAGGTGGTTTAGCAACGGTAAGAGGTTATTCTGAAGGTATGATGATTGGTAAAAACGGTTACTTCATCAGTGGTGAACTTATGTTCCCAATATTACCAAGAGAAATCACAAGCCCAAGAACCGGTGAAAAGATTCCGTTTATCGGCAGATATGTAAAAGGTGCCGTCTTCGCAGATACTGCAGGTATATTCCCAACAGCAAGTGAAGATATTTATGGCGGAAGCTATTTTGCAGCATCAGTTGGTATGGGTTTAAGAGTCCAACTTCCAGGAGATTTAAGCGCAAGATTATATTGGGGCTATCCATTAATCAGCAACCACTGGGAACCTGACAGAAAAATGGGACGTTTCCATTTTGAATTAACACTTTCACCAAATATTGATGCATTACTTGCTTCAAGAAGCACAGCAGCAGTTCCAAAAACTCAATTCCAAAAGAATGTTGAAGCAGAATATATCAATAACTATGATGACATAAGACACTACGATTACTTCCGTGACGGAGGCGGAGGTTCTCTATAAAGAAACATTGAATATAAAAAATTATGCGGTAACATTATAGTTGCCGCATAATTTTTTATGCGAAACTTGCAAAGGGATAAAATAAAATGTCAAAATGTATTTTTATAACTGCAACAGGAACTGATATCGGTAAAACATATATATCATCATTGATTGTAAAAAAATTAAGAGAATTAGGATTAAACTGCGGTTATTATAAACCGGCATTAAGCGGAGCTGAAATTGCAGGAGATAAAATTATTCCCGGCGACTGTCAATATGTCTTAAAACAAGCAGGAATAGATACTAATCCTGAAAATTTTGTATCGTATATTTTTAAAACGGCAGTCTCCCCTCATCTTGCATCAAAAATAGAAAATAATCCCATAAAATTAGATAAAATAAAAAAAGATTTCGAAACTATAAAAAAAGAATTTGATTATATAGTAGTTGAAGGAGCAGGAGGAATCGTCTGTCCTTTGAATCTTGGAGCTGAAAAACTCATGCTTGAAGATGTCATAAAATCATTAGGACTAGATATAATTATAGTTGCATCTGCAAATCTCGGAACAATAAATTCAACAATACTGACAGTCGAATATGCAAAAAAACACGGAATTAAAATAAAAGGAATTATTCTCAATAATTATGATGAAAATAATTTAATGCAAAAAGATAATAAAATTCAAATTGAAGCTCTAACAGGAATTAAAGTTGTTGCAACAATAAAAAATGGAGCAAACGACATAAATGATCTGTCAAAGCTTTTTAAAGAGGTATAAATATGAAAAATTGGGCAGAAAAAGATTTGGAATATATATGGCATCCTTGTTCACAAATGAAAGACTATGAAGAACTTAAACCTATTGTAATAAAAAAAGGAGAAGGTATTTACCTGTATGATATTGAAGGTAACAAATATCTTGATGTAATAAGCTCCTGGTGGTGCAATCTTTTGGGACATTGTAATCCTGTAATTAATAAAGCCGTAAAAAAACAAATAGACGAACTGGAACACGTTATATTTGCAAACTTTACGCACACACAAGCAATAAGATTATGTGAAAGATTATCAAAAATACTTCCACAAGGTTTATGCAAATTTAACTTTACAGACAACGGTTCATCAGCAATTGAAGCTGCAATGAAAGTAAGCTTCCAATACCATCAACAAACAGGCAATCTACAAAAAACAAAATTTATGGCACTCACAGATGCATACCATGGAGAAACAATAGGAGCACTATCCGCCGGAGATTGCGATTTATATACCAAACTTTATAAACCGATTTTAATGGATATAAAAAAAGTAAAAGCCCCCGACTGTTACAGATGCCCCTATGGGAAAAACAGAGATAACTGTACTTGTGAATGTTTTGAACATGCTAAAAAAGCATTTGAAGAAAATGGAGAAGAAACATCAGCAATCTTAGTTGAGCCACTATTGCAAGGCTCTGCAGGAATGAAAATTTATCCACCGCTATACTTAAAAAAACTAAGAGAACTATGTGATAAATATAACGTTAATCTAATAGCAGATGAAATCGCAACAGGTTTTGGAAGAACAGGTAAAATGTTTGCCTTTGAACATGCAAAAGTTTCGCCTGACATTATGTGTCTTTCAAAAGGATTAACCGGCGGATATATGCCAATGGCACTTTTTGTAACAACTCAAAAAATATATGATGCCTTTTATGCAGATTATAATACAGGAAAAGCCTTTATGCACAGCCACACATATAGCGGCAACCCTCTTGCCTGTTCAGCAGCAAACGCAGTATTAGATATACTTGAAGACGGAAAAGTATTAAAAAACGCACAAGAAAACGGGAAATATTTTAATAGTTTAATCAAAGAAAAATTTCTTAACCATAAAAATATAGGAGAAGTCAGAAATATAGGACTTATAAACGCAATAGAAATTGTCAAAAATACACAAACAAAAGAATCTTTTGATAACAAACTCAGAATAGGCTACCAAATCTACAAAAAAGCACTCAAACATGGGGTTATTCTAAGACCGCTGGGAGATGTAATATACTTTAATCCTCCATTAATTATTGAAAAAAATGACATGGATTATGCTGTCAATACTGCATTTGAGTGCTTAAATGAAGTTTTGCCCAACTGAAAAGCTTTAATAAAATTACTCGCTCAATCATAATAATATTGTTATTATTACAATATTTTATTGTCATTTAAACAAAAAAATTTGCTTTTCCTACAAAAAATTGAAAAAAAAAGCAATATTAATAGGAGCGTTAAGGTAATTAACGTATAATATACACTATTTAAATCTGAAACTTCCACACTCTCTACTTTTTAAATGAAAAAGGAACTTAAGTTAAATTTCCTCGTCTTTAAATTTAAAAGGTATTAACCTTCTGTAGTTAATTCTTCCCAGATACTCGGAACTACGATTAACGCAGTATAAACGATGAAACCGAATAGAATTAAGTTAATAGCTTCCATGATAAACACTCCTATCTGTTAAGCTTAAGCGAATTTAAACGACAAATATAATTCACCTTAATTCTATTATACCCATGCTCTGCAAAAAATTAACAATATTTAACAAAACTTTTAATTATAATAATAATGAGGACTTATATGAAAAAGAAAATAGAAAAACTTTTTAATAATTTGTGCTGTTCACATTGCAAAAACGGCTTCAATGAAGATTCTATAACAATAAAAAGAGAAGAAGACGGATTAATGGTGGTAAGTCTTGAATGTAAAAAATGCGGCAAAAATTTCGGAGTTGCATTTTTAGGATTTACAGATATTGATGTAAAGGATTATGAGCCTCTTGAGGTTCAGGAAGGGCCGGAACCTATAAATTACGACGATGTAATTGATGCTCACAAGTTTATTCAAAGCCTTGACAGTGACTGGCAAAAACATTTACCTAAATAAAAAACTATTTCCAGTCATTTGAAATATCACGTCTTAAATAGTCCATATTTTGCATATTCAAGACCCAAGCAGTACAGCCGGTGCCATTACCTGTACGTGTTCCGTTAAATTCACAGGTATAGCCATTAGATCCGCCATCCCAACCTTTTAGCCCCATAGGTAAAATTGCTTTTTTAGTAATATAAAAACCGAAATAATCAACTCCTGTTTTATTCGGCAATTGATAACCGTTTAAATCAACATATAAAACAGCACATATATCCGGATAAATCGTACCGCTAAAATATGAACATCCTGAACCTGAACTTGCATAAGCAAAAGATACACCATTTGCTAAAACACCTCTCACATACTTAGGATGAGCTTTAGGTGCATAGCCATAATTATACCCGCTAAATGTCTTATAAGAATCTGCAAAACAACCTGATTTTTCTCGACAAACCTCAGCTTTATTCAAATAAGGAGATAAAATATCAAAAAGCTTTTCAGCACCCTCTATAGTAGATGCTTCTCCTATATCCCAATTTTCAGCTTCACCATTTTCTGACACTGCCATTAAATATGCCTGTGAAAAAATTGAATAAGTTTGTTTCAATCTTTCAACAAAAACTTTTTCTCTATACTTTGATATTAATGACGGCATTGTAATAGCAGCAACTACGCCAATAATACCAAGTGTAATTAAAACTTCCGCAAGAGTGAATGCTTTTTTCATATTTATACTTCCTCCTGAAAATATTATAACACAAAATGGATTTAAAATCCATTTTGATACAAATTTTATTGGATTATGATTAAATGAACGAAAATATTATCAAAATATTTTTAGACAACCTAAAAAGACTCCGCAAACGATACGGCTGTTCTTGCAAGCAATTATCAGAACTTATCGGCTGTGATTCTTCGTATATAAGCAAGGTTGAAAATGGCAGAATTATACCGCCACTAGATAAAATAATTGCTATAGCCAATTTTTTTGAAATTAAATTTATCGATTTATTTAAAAAATAAACCTAATTAAATAATACCCCTGCTATTGCTGCAGACATATAACAAGTTAATGTTCCGCAAATTAAAGCTCTAACACCTAGCCTTGCAAGATTTTTACGTTGGTTAGGAGCAAGTTCTCCAATACCTCCGAGCTGAATTGCAATAGAACCGAAATTCCCAAAACTGCACAATGCAAAACTTGCAATTAAAAAACTTTTAGCGGATAAAGTCTGCGGCAGATGAGTCATATCAAAATAAGCAACCATTTCATTTAATACAAGCTTTGTCCCCATAAGACTCCCAACTGTTGTAGCTTCCTTCAAAGGCACACCCATAAAATACGCAAAGACAGCAAATATTTTACCCAAAATCATTTTTAAAGAAAGATGATTTAAATCAAAAGAAGCAAAATTTATATGCAAATATTTCACGATTAATACACCTAAATGCCCTAATGCCCAATCAATCATTGCAACTAAAGCAACTAAAGCTAAAATCATAGCAACAACATTGATTGCGACTTTCATTCCCTCGGATGCACCAGCTGAAATTGCATCAAATACGTTAATATATGGTTTTTTCCTTTTACTGTATGTAATTTTAATATCATCACTTGTCTCAGGAGTTCCTGTTTCAGGATAAACAATTTTTGTAATAACAAGCGCACCCGGAGCCGCCATAATTGAAGCAGCCAAAAGATATTGAGCCGGAATTCCCATGCCTATATAAATCGGCATTGTAGCTCCTGAAATACAAGCCATACTCCCTGCCATCGAAGCTAAAAGCTCTGAACGGGTAAGTTTTGCAAGATAAGGTCTTATCATAATTTGTGCGGCAATTTGTCCGACAAAAGCACTTGCAACATTTGATAAAGCTTCAGCTCCGCTTACATTCATCAATTTGTTCATAGCTTTCCCAAAAAGAGGAACAACTCTCTGCATAATCCCATAGTAATAAAGAATATTTACGAGAATCATCATAAATATTAAAGAGGCAATTAATTGAAGCGCAAAAACCTGAGCACCCTCACCAAAAACAGCAGTAATTTTATGTTCAGTCATTAAAGGACCAAAAACAAAAGAACCGCCTTGTTTTGCAAATTCAAGAATTTTTTGAATAAATAAACCTAAATTATAAAAAATAGCACGTCCTAAAGGAACTTTAAAAATAAAAAGCGCCAATAAAACCTGAAGTAGAAAACCCATTCCTACCGTTTTATAATTTATTGCCTTACGATTATTCGACATTAAATAAGCTAACCCAAAAATCAAAATAATTCCTAATAATCCAAAAAATCTGTCCATATTTTTACCTTTTATACACTTTTTATTAAATTTTACTCAAAAATAATTTAAAAAACTTTAATTATTAAAAAAAACTTTACTTAATATTTCTTAATAAAAAATCAGATAAGTATTGAAAAATTTTTTGTCAGCATTTTACTATATATGCGGGGAAAATTTTTTTTTCTGCATATATAAAAAAGTGTATATTATTTATAAATTGAAAAGGGTGTAAACATGCGAATTTATTCAGTTATGCCAAATTATCAGGCAAAAAGTATCAAAAGAAATGACAGAGTACAATCTAACAATCAATCAACACCTGTAGCTATGAGTATCAACCCGCAAAGGACCATGCCAGGTGTTTTATTAACTTTCACGGGGAATAACGAAAAACATATTAATGAATTTGCATCTTATGCACCGGAAAATAAAAGATTCGGCTATATGGCAGGCGGTTTAGGGGTTGTAACACAAGAAGCTCCGGACAACTGGCGATTAAGAGAAAAAGCAGATGTAAGAGACTTTTCCCCCTACCATGCTTATGACAACGGTGATGGCGGAATTAAAGCAGTTATTGTAAAAAAAGATGCCAAAGGGAATTATATTACAAACTACGACGCAAACGAATTCTACCATGCAAATCCGAATGAAACATTAGAACAATTAATGAAAAGAGAAAATATTCAACTCAAAGACGGGGAAGAATTCCGATTTGTAGTTCAAAGAAAACCAAATGATAAAGGCATATCAAGTGTTATTGTCTTAGAAGAAGCAACTGATTTAAAAGGAAGCGTTACAAGACCTTCAACAAAGTCAATTTCAGAAATGGAAACTATTCCATATAGAATTTTCAGAGCAATAAGTGTTCCGGATACTGTTGATGAAAAAATAAATAAATATAAAGAAAAAATATTTAACGAACTTAAAAAACCTTACGTTGAAAAGTATAACAAAGAAGTTCGTGAAAAATACAAAGAAGAATATGCACAAGCAGAAAAGAAAGATAACGGATTTTTAGAACAGGCTAAAAAAGAATTAGAAATAAAAAAACAAAATCACCCGCAAATAGATTATAAACTACCTGAATTCAAAGAAGAAAGAAACAAAGTAGAAGCAAAAATAAAAAAAGAAGTAGAGCAGCTTGTTAATACAGATAAATATTTAAAAGAAAAATATGAAGCTAAATTAAACACCGATGAAGTAAAAAAACAAATTGAAGCAATAAACTCCAAAGCTGCACCAAACAAAGCAGAAAGAAACGCTGCATATTTTATGCACACAGAAGGTTTAGCAAGATTTGAATCTCCTTATGGAACTGATAAAGCTTATTATTCCAGAAGTGCAAAAGTAAAAGTAAACGGCAAGCTTCAAGAAATCAAAACAGATCTTGCTTATGCCGACAGTAACAGAGTATTTGTAGATGTATTACCTAAATTAAATACTGAAAAACACGGATTTTATAATCCTTCAAACATATGGGTACACGATAGACCGGGCTTTATGGTAATGAACTATATTGCAGATGAATCTCATTTCGGGAACCAATACTGGAACGGCGTTAAAGCTGACGGGCGTTTCCATAACCCCGGAAGAGATTATCAAGGAGCAGAAAGTAATCCTTTTGACTTCTTTAGAATGGCTGCAAGAAAAGAAGATGTTGATAATTTAAATAAACATTCTCAAATTGTAAAATTAAGAGAAATAGAAGCTAACTGGACAAGAGCAACTAAAGAAGAAAAAAGATTTGCATATCAAATTTTAGAGCCTTTTATGCAAAACTTCCGCGATGACTATATAGACACTGCAAATGAAGTTCGGACATTTAACTTGTCAATGGTTCCTGTCGCAGGGACAAAAGCAAACCCTAAAAATATTAGCTGCGGTACAGTATCAGTAAATTACGGCAAAGAAATGAAATCCTCGAATACACCTGATATTGCCCAATTTATGACAACAAAACTTGCAGAAACAAAAACTATTGATATTACAAACGGAAGTACTCCGGCTAACTTAAGACTAAATGACCCGACCGCAAATTTCTGCAGAGGCAACTTTATAAACGGTTTAACAAAATCAAAAGCAGGCTTTACAACTTACGAATACAAACCGGTATATGATGCAAACGGCAAATTTGTATCAGACAACCTTGATGAAGTCTTGAAAGCTAAAAAAGCAAATACAAAATGGTTGCTTGACACTTTAGGAGAAGCATTTGATAAAAACGGTCAAACTGGTTTAACTCAAATGTTCTTTACTCAAAGTCAAATATCCGGCGATAAAGCAAGTGTTATAGGACATGTATCAAAATATAATGAAGGCGATATGATATTTATGGGTTGGGGACGTCCTGATCCACAAAAAGGTTATCCTTCTACATTTCAAGCATTTTTAGACTTCTTAAAAGACCCAAACGTTGATAAAGAAACAAAAAAACATTGTAAATTGATTGTCGGTGCAGGTGTTTGGGAAGACGATGCAAGAGATTTTAAATGGGTTAAAGATATTATCAGACAGATAGAAGAATTAGATGGCGGAATTTATAAAGGCAATGCAATGTACGTCAACGGATTCTTCCCTAACAGACTTGTAGGATGTGCAACTTATTCTATTTTCACATCAAGATATGAGCCTTGCGGAATTACGCCTCTTGAATCTTTTGCAGCAGGTACGCCTGTTATAAGTACAAAAACCGGTGGAGCTCCAGACTTTATTGCCGCAACAAGAGGTTACTTAACTAAAAATCCTTATCTTATAAACATAGATACTTCTAAATTCCAAAATATTTCAGCTCAAGAACTCGGCAATGCTGTAGACTCTGAAAGAATGTTAAAAAACGCTGCAGAAGTAAAAGATTGCATACAACAAGCAGTATCTGATTATAATCTCAAACATGAAGAAGGTAAAGTATCTAAGTATGCTTCTATGGTAAGAGATAGCCTTCAACAAAAAATTGATTGGCATGAAAATTCTGCATATAACGGAGGCAAAACTGCAAATGAACGTTATATGACAGAAGTTTTTGAAGTAGATAAAGGAATAGCAGCCAGAAGCAATAAAAAAATGAGCCGTATGTTAGGTAATAAATTTGGCATAGCTGATGCATTAAAAGAAAGCGCATCAAAAGCCAGAACAAAATGGACTAAAATTATCATCGGAACAGGTATTGGTATTGCGGCAATCGGCACTGCGGCTTATGCATATTTAAAACGCGATAAAAAAGCTGATAAAACAGCCGAAAATACAGCTCCGCAAACAACAACAGATACAAAAAAAGAAGACAAGCCAAAATTAGATAAAGCAGCTTAACCTTCATTTAAAATATCAACTAAATCAAAAATTACGATGAATCTTTCAATAAGGTCATCGTAATTTTTTGCCTTTAATAAAGATCTGAATAAAAAACCAAACAGCATAGGTTTTTTCTGTCTAATAGCAATCAGAACAATATTATCCTTGTAAGATAATTCAAATCCTTTTGCTGTATATAATGCACCAAATTTTTTAACAGTATTCCAAAACTTTAAGGAAATAAATTCCAAATTATTATTATTCTTTGCAAACACATACAAATATTTATTCATATCATCAATATGCGGATTAATCTGCTTATAATTATTAAATTTTTTCTCATTTTTAGAAAACATAATTACATGATTATCAATGCTTTTTTCTAATTCAAGCTGGATTAAAGTTCCCTTAAACAAATCCGGCTTATTAACCCCTTTTAGCGGCATTTTAATTCTGGAATCAGAAACAATAATATTCGTACGCTCATAAAAACCGAAAAAGCTTGCTACATCTTCTTGAGTATCAAAGTTATGAAAAAGTTTAGAATCAATAATAACATCTGTATTATGATTTTTAGGCCATTTTTTAAAATTTGCAAACGGGACCAAAAACAAAGGAAAAACTTTTTCATAAAGCATAGCCTGAAAATCTTTGCCGGCAATAACAAAATTCACAATACTTTTTATAATACACGCATACATTAAAAATAAAATTAAAGGAACAAGGATAAATTTATATACAGGTTCAAATTTAACAAATACAAAACACACAGCCAAACATATTCCAACAAAAAAATATGCAGCCGAAGATAAAATTACTTTTTTAATAATATTTATACGCTGAATTTCAAATTCCTTCACTTGCGTTAAAATATTTTCATCAAAATATTTATAATATACATTTTTTTTATAATTCATAAAACTATTTTATCACATTAAAAAAACAATAAAACTTTTTGTGTTAAAATATCAATATAAGTATAATCAGATTAAAGAGGTAAAAAATATGTCAGGACACTCAAAATGGTCAACCATTAAGCATAAAAAAGCAAAAGTAGATTCACAAAGAGCAGTAGTATTTCAAAAATACTCAAGAGAATTAATAGTATCAGCAAGACTTGGCGGTCCTGATCCTGCCGGGAATTTCCGTTTAAGAACCGCAATAGAAAAAGCCAAAGCAGCAGGATTACCCAATGACAACATAAAACGTGCAATTGAAAAAGGTGCTGGAGCAGGTTCTGCTGATAATTACGAAGAACTTATTTATGAAGGTTATGCACCGGGCGGGGTTGCTGTTGTAATTGAAGCAATGACAGATAACAGAAACAGAACAGCCGGAGATATCAGAAGTTTCTTTACAAAATATAACGGAAGTCTTGGTGCAACAGGCTGTGTTGGCTGGATGTTTGATCAACGAGGAGTTATTACTTTTGACAAAAGTGTTGATTTTGATAAACTTTTTGAAGCTGCAATCAGTTTAGATGCATTAGATGTTAATGAAGAAGATGAGCAGTATAAAGTTATTACATCAGCAGAAAATTTCCAATCAGTAACGGAAGGTCTTGAAGCTGAAGGATTTAAAAGTGAATCTGCTGAACTTACAAGAATTCCACAAAATACAATAGAAATAACAGACGAAAAAACAGCTGATCAAATTTTAAAACTTTTAGATAAACTTGAAGAACATGATGACGTTCAAAATGTTTATGCAAATTTTGATATATCAGATGAAATTCTACAAAAATTGGAAGCGTAATGTCAAAATTCGATGAGATTGAAAATTTATCAGAAAAGCTGAATGACACGTGTAATCCTGAAGGGATTACACGTGTTCTTGAGGAAATATTTAACCCAATAAATATTTATATATATGACAATACATCAGAGACATTAAGAGATTTTTCAAAAAGCTGGATTTCTATCGAAGAATACAGGCACAAAGATAAAACCAAAAGCTTATATAAAATTTTCGAGAAATTAAAAACAAACACACTCCTTGCAAAAGATGAAAAATTTTACTGTTCACTTTGTGAAGGTCAAAAACTTATAGGTATGATAGAATTTGAAACTATACCTGACAAAGACAGTATTGAATTCTTAAAAGTTGCATCATATTTAATCTCATTAAAAATTCAAAACATAATATTATCTGACAGAATGCAAAGAAATATTGATTTCCACGATTCGATGAAAAATATTGCAAAAATTATTGAAACTCAATATGAAACCAGCTACATAATTCCGATTATCGGAGAAATGATTGACAAATTTGTATCTGAACATCTTATTTATATTTTTATAGATAACAAACTAGTTTGGCCGAATGCTTGCAAAGATGAAAAAATATTTGAATTGTTAAAATGTCTTACTAACAAATCCGAGTATATTTTAACTCCTGATAAAAAAATTGGTCTGTTTCCCTTAATTAGTGAAAATAAGCTTCTTGGCTGTATTGTAACAAAAAGTACAGATAATATTTTAAGCGAAAAAGAAATAAATTATATAGAACAATTAACCAATCAAGCAGCCACCACAATAAATCGTGCCAATGTTTATGCGGAAATTTTAAAACATGCGACCTTGGATGCTTTAACCGGTCTTTATAACAGACACCAACTTGAAGAACGTATAAAACAAGAAGTTTCAAGTGCAAAACGTCAAAACAGAAGTTTATGTACAATTATGACAGATATTGATTATTTTAAGAACATAAACGATACCTATGGTCATGCATCAGGAGATTTGGTATTAAAAACAATTTCTAATGTCATTAAACATCAACTCAGAGACTACGATATTGCAGGTCGATACGGCGGAGAAGAATTTGTAATAATACTGCCGTTTACAAAGCTCAATGAAGCGCAAATGGTTGCATCCAGACTTCTTCAAGCAGTAAAAAATACAAAAATAGACATTTCAAAAGTTAATCCTGATGTACAAGAAAAAAATATTAATGTTACAATTAGCTTAGGAATTTCAGAATTTAATCCTGAAGACAACGAAAAAACGCTATTACAAAACGCTGATAAAGCACTGTATAAAGCTAAAGGAAACGGAAGGAACAGAGCAGAAATTTATGAAAAAGTATAAACAAATTTGCCATAATCTTGAAGAAACTAAACAACTTGCAAAAAAATTTGCACCGTTATTAAAAGAAGGTTGTTTTATAAATCTTTACGGAGAAATTGGTGCAGGCAAAACAGCTTTCGTAAAACTTGTTGCAGATGCACTTGATGTAAAAGAAAAAGTTACAAGCCCAAGTTTTGTAATCCTAAATGAATATCATACAGGTTCAATTCCAATCTATCATTTCGATTTATACAGGCTTGAAAATGAAGGTATTAAAACAATTTATGATGAATTAAGAGAATACTCTGAAGGCAAAAAAGTAACATTTGTTGAATGGGCAGAATTTAATCAAAATGAAGCTCCATTTAACCACATAAAAATTAACGTAAAATATAATGATGATGATTCAAGAATATATGAATTTGAATCAATAGGAAAAGATGAAATAATAGAGGGTTTATCCAAATGATAACACTTGCTTTTGATACTTGCTTAGATAAAATGTATGCGACTTTAAAACGTAACGGAGAAATTCTTACATCAAGAATTGTTGAAAACCGTGACAATAAATATCATTCTGCGTTTTTAATTTCAACACTGCAAGAAATAATGAGCCAAAATAATATAAAACCGGCGGATATTAATTTAATAGCCGTAAATATAGGTCCCGGAAGTTTTACAGGCATTAGAGCCTGCGTAACAGTTGCAAGAGTAATGGCTCAACAATTAAATTGTAAAGCTGTCGGGATTTCATCACTTGAAATTCTTGCCAAAGCTGCCGATTGTGAGAACCCACTTGTTGCACTTGATGCAAGAAAAAATTGTGCATACCTTTACTATGATAATGAAATTAAAGGTGCGGTTCAATTAGAAAAAATTCAAGAAATTATAAAAACAGGCAATTATACATTGATTACCGATGACAAATTACAGCCGTTACTCGGCGGTATTTCATATCAATCAGGGAATTACGCGCTTGGAGAAATCCTTGCCGAACTAGCCGAACAAAAAGACTCTGAAGGAAACTGGAGAAAACTAAAACCTCTATATATTCAACCACCGCCAATGGGAGTTTAAAGGTAACAAATTATCAGAATATTTTTATAAAAACAGATAACCAAAATATCTGTAATTTTATTATGCTAAAAATTTGCTTTAAAAAGTAAAAAATCGGGAATATTATTATTGAACATAATTGCGGTGATAAAGTATGGAGAAAAAAATAGTAAAAATTGAGAATATTTCTTTTAAAGTTTGCGAAATTCCACTCACCAGAAAAGAATTAAAAAACCTACTTAATTATCATATACCATGCCTGTGCTGTGGAGAAGAAATGCTTCACCCCGACATTTATACAAAACTAATGGAAATGCCAGAATTATCAGGTTCAGCTTTAGAAGCTATTTCCGTTTTGTCTCCATACGAAAAAATTATGCATCCGGTAGAAAGACAAGTATTTAACATGTTTAAAACGATGGCAGTAAAATATCCTGATAAAAATTTTAAAGAACTTCTTCAAATGAAAAAAGACATTCATGAACTTGCCCTTGTAAAAATTCAAAGTGTAATTTTTAACAAAATCAGCTTTTACAGAAGAATCTTACCTAAAAAAACAGCCCGTCAAATTCGAAAATTAATGATTAAGACTAATGATATAATTTATGATCCTGAACCGCATAAACCTTTTTCCAGAAGAATTTTTATTTATAAATTAAAAAATATAATAAAAAATCTTGAAAGCAAAAAGATAAAAGAAGAAATATTAGAAATTGCTCGCAGATTACCCAGATCAAGTGATGAAGTATGTGCCTTTGTTGTAAAAAATGCGCGAAAACGTTCATCTGTAATTGCGTTAAATCTTATTCACCCATCTGTCGGAACATTTGAGCATCTGATGCCGAAATGTATGAAAGGTTTAAACAACTCTCTGAATTTTGCACTTGAATGTTCATACTGCAACAATTCACGCCATCATTATCCTATTTCGGTTCAAATTGAAGAAAATCCATATATGCCGCAAAATGCTCAAATTCAAATTGATAAATTAATTTCTTTATGCAAAAAAGGTTTATGCAAAAAAGAATATATAATAAATTTACAACAAATATTACATATACTCTCAGATGAAATGATATGCCTTGATATAAGCCGACTTGACGTGTAATGTTACAGTTATTAACAAATTGGCAAAAAATTTTATTCAGGTATATTCTAATTTTATGAGAATTTTACCAATAACATTTGGAATAAAAAATAAAAATTCTGTAATTAATTCACAAACTCTCTCAACACCTTTACATCAAAATTCTATTCCCGAAAATAACACTGACACATTTACCGCTAATAATTCAGACATAAGTTTTAATGGGAAATATTCAACATTTATAACAAATAAAAATGAATTAAAAAAGCTTGCAAAAAATGGTCATCTCGGGTGTATATGGTGCGGAGGGTCAATGTTCACACAGAATGAACTTGATATGTTCCAACACGTTTCTAAACGTCTTTCTTCAAGCGGGGAACTTTTTTCAAGAGTAATGCTTCATTTTAAAGATTATTTACCTTCGGAAAGAATTAAATTAGTAAAACAAATATCAAATTACAGTAGAGCATTTCCAAATAATGATTTAAAATACATACTTAAAAAAATGACTCCATCAGCTGAAAAACGACTGATTCATAAACAATACTTTATATTACATAATATTCAAAAATTAAAACCTGAACTGCCAACAGAATTACACAAAGATTTTGATATATTAATAAACCACAGTAAACACAGAATAAAAGAAATCCCTTATGTAAGTGAATACAGTGCAAAAGAATTTTGTTATCAGCTTAATAAGCTTGCAAAAACATTACCCCTCAAAGAAAAAGAAGAAATATTAAAAATTGCCCAGATATTAACCCACCCGATTTTTAAAGAAATTGACCAAACATTACCTGAAAAATGGCTAAAAAGAGTTTATCTACAAGCTAAAATTAACCCTAACAGAAAAGGCAACTATTTATCTCCACATAATTTTAACGCAAAAGACAAACTAAAATTAATTTTATTAAATAACATCACAGAAAAAGCCAAAAACAATAATAATTTATCAATCATAAAACTATGTGAATTGACTAAAAATAAAATACTTGGTGTCCCTGTAAAAGTACAATTCAGTAACAAAGCTTTTACCTACAAATTATATGAAATTCTTGAAAATGTAAAAAACGAAAAATTACGGAACAAATTTGAAAAACAAATAAAGAAATTACCAACATCATTGAGTAACAAAGATGCATTTATAGTAAAATATAAAAATGAGCCAACCGAAATAATAATCTCCAAATTGCTGGCAGATTCTCTTGTAACCATTGAACATATCACCCCAATTCTAAGAAATACATCAGATAAAGAGCTTAAATTAATAAACAAAAACTTGTCCAAAAATAATAGAATAATAAGAGGCATTGATAATATTGATAACTGGGCTCTAGCTCATAACTGGTGTAATTTGCTACATGGATGTAAAAACATAAAAAATGAGGATTTTCCATTCAGTAAAGAAGCCGGCATAAAATATTTTAAAACTCTTATAAATGACGTAAATCAGGGATTACTATCAGCCGATTCAGTTATAAATATGGCAAAAAATTATTTTGAACAAACCGGAATAAAAATAAAATTAAACGGAATGAAATATACCAAAGAATAAATTATTACAAATTGTAAAATAAAATAATCAAAAAATTAAACTTTTCCCAAAATAATTCCGATTAACAAAATGTACTTAGTTAATAAGGAATTAATTATAATGACAGATACAGGTGCTTCATTTAACAGACCATATAAACCATTCGGAATGAATGTAAAAGTTCCTGAAATAGGAGAAAAAACATTAAAACTGGCTGGCGGAACATTAGGCAATATAGTTAAAAATCCGACTGACCCTCTTTTCAAATTTCTTGAAGATAATGAGGAAGTATTTACAGGGGATATTAACTATAAAATAAATAAACTCTATGCAGAAAGCTTTACAATCGGTTCCGCAATGAGAATGGAAGATGAAAAAATTAACGGAATGCCATCATCATTTGATATGCATTTTTAACCGTAAAAAAATCTTTATAAAATAAACTAATTTTTCTTTATCTAATATGCGAAAAAAGCCCTAAAAGGGCTTTTTTTTTACCTTGACAAAAAAAACAAAATAGTAAATAATAAAAGTGTCGGAAGTATAAGAGGAGTTAAAAAATGAATTATAATAAAGCTTTGAGAGTGCCCCCCCCCCGCAAAATGTAGGCGGTTCTAAGGGTTTTACTTTAGCAGAAGTTTTGATTACTTTAGGAATCATCGGAGTAGTTGCGGCAATGACAATGCCGTCATTAATTGCAAATTATCAAAAAAAAGAAAATCTTACTAAACTAAAAAAAGCATATTCTGTATTAAATCAAGCATTTAAAATGTCAGAAGCTTCAAATGGTTCATCTGAACACTGGGAAGATGCTTATGATATCGGGGCTGAAGCTTATTATAATCAATATTGGAAACCTTTTTTCAACAATTCAAATTTATGTAAAACATACAAAGAATGCGGTTTTAATTCTAATATTCCTTATAAATACTTAAATAAAACAATTTTTAATGTTGGATTATCAATGTCTGCGGACAGCCGTATAATATTTTATCTTCCTGACGGAACTTTGTATGCAATTTTTGTTTATACAGGAATTGGTACAACTAATGCAAAAACTAACATGATAATAGTAGATATTAATGGCGGGAAAAATCCAAATACAGTAGGAAAAGATGTTTTTATATTTAAAAGAATAAACGGAAAAGGTATTTTACCTGAAGGCTATGAAAATACAAGAGATGAAATAAATCAGGGATGTAATCTTCAAAATGAAGGCAGAACTTGCGCCGCTAAAATAATACAAGACGGTTGGGAAATTAGCAAGGATTATCCTTGGTAAAATAAATTATATTACTTTATAGAAAATTCAACTTTTTCTTGTTTGAGGTATAATAAAAAAGAACAATAGAAGTGTATAACAAATTGCGTCAGAAAAGCGCAAAGCTCGAGGAAAGTTCGCCACGAGCAAGAAAGGAAAATTATGGTACCTGAAACAAAGAAATTTGAGATTGAAATCGGCGGGAAAACAGTTACCGTTGAAACAGGGAAATATGCTCAATCCACAAATGGTTCTGTTACTGTAAGATGCGGAGATACAATGCTTTTTGTACATTGTTGCGTTTCAAAAGAACCAAGAGTTGGGATTGATTTCTTCCCGTTATTAATTGATTATGAAGAAAGAATGTCTGCAATAGGACGTATTCCTGGCGGTTACAACCGTTCAGAAGGGAAAGCAGGAGATAAAGCAATTCTTATTTCAAGACTTATTGACAGACCAATAAGACCTCTTTTCCCTAAAGGATACAGAAACGATATTCAAATAGTAGCCCAATTATTCAGCTATGATCAGCAAAATCAACCTGATACTCTTGCTATGCTTGGCGCATCTTGTGCTTTAATGTTATCAGGAGCACCTTTTGAAGGTCCTATCGGTGCTGTTAGAGTGTCAAGAGATGAAAACGGTAATATGATTGCAAACCCAACACATCAACAAGCTGATAAATCAGACTTAGACATCGTAGTTGCTGGTACACATGATTCTGTAATTATGGTTGAAGCAGGTTGCAAATTTGTTACAGAAGACGATATTATGAATGCTGTTGAATTTGCACAAGTTGAAATCAGAAAACAATGTGAAGCACAGGTTGCATTTATGAAAGAATGCGGCGTTGAAAAAGAAGAGTTTGTAAATCCTTATGATACTTCTGAAATTAAGAAAATCATTGATGAAACAGCACACGATATGATTTTTGACGCATACCACAATTTTGACAGAGAATACAGACAAAACAAACTTGAAGAAGCTAAAAAGCTTGTTAAAGAAAAAATTGATGCACTCCCTGAAGACGATTATATTAAAAAGATAATGGAAGAAACAGGCATTGATTTTGTTGCAGAAGAATTCAAAAATGCAGAAAAACACATTATGCGTACAATGATTCTTGATGAAGGCGTTAGAGCTGACGGAAGAAAACCTCATGAAGTTCGTCCTATCTGGTGCGAAGTTGGCGTTCTTCCAAGAGCACACGGTTCTGCCGTATTTACAAGAGGACAAACCCAGGTATTATCAGTTGCAACTCTTGCAGGGCCTGGAATGAAACAGGAACTTGACGGAGTTGACCCTCAAACTGAAAAAACTTATATGCATAAATATATCTTCCCTGGATTTTCAGTAGGTGAAGTAAAACCACTAAGAGGTCCCGGCAGACGTGAAGTAGGTCACGGAAATTTAGCAGAAAGAGCAAATATTCCGGCCCTCCCATCACAAGAAGAATTCGGATATACAATTCGTGTAACATCTGATGTATTAGAATCAAACGGTTCAACATCAATGGCATCAACTTGCGGATCATCTATGGCACTAATGAATGCAGGCGTACCTGTAAAATGTATGATTGGCGGTGTTGCAATGGGTATGATTACAGAAGAAGGTAAAGAACCTGTTGTATTAACAGATATTCAAGGTATAGAAGATTTCTTGGGTGATATGGACTTTAAAGTAACAGGTAATGATACAGGTATTACAGCATTGCAAATGGATATGAAAGCTAAAGGTATTGCAAACGATACCTTGCGCAGAGCTTTAGCACAAGCTAAAGAAGGAAGATTACATATCTTAGGCAAAATGAGAGAAGTTATTTCAGCACCTGCAGATCATTTGTCACCTTATGCTCCAAGCATTACAACAATGACAATTCCGACAGAAGATATCGGAACTGTGATCGGACCAGGCGGCAAACAAATCAGATCAATTATTGATGCATCAGGTGCAGAAATTGATATTCAAGACAATGGTGTTGTAACAATAACTTCAAATGATCAGGAAGGTGCACAAATTGCTCAAAAAATGATTAAAGATTTAACATTTAAAGCAGAACCCGGAATGGTTGTAAAAGGCAAAGTTGTTAGAATTATTCCAATCGGAGCATTTGTAGAATTAGCTCCGGGTAAAGACGGAATGGTTCATATTTCTCAAGTTTGCAATGAAAAAATCGCAACTATTGAACCGCATCTTCATATCGGAGATGAAGTTATTGTTAAAGTAATTAAAATTGATGATAAAGGCAGAGTTAACCTTACAATTAAAGGGGTTTCTGAAGAAGAAAAAGCTCAATTGAATTAATTTAACAAATAAAACACTATAAAAAATCATAAAACAACAGTTGAAAATATCGGCTGTTGTTTTATTTTATTTTGTGCTAAGCTAAAATTGATTGGAGGAAATTTAAGATGTGCGACGTTATAACTATCGGAAGTGCAACAATGGATGTATTTGTTGAAAGTGATGATGCAAATATTGTTTCAGTATACACAAAAAACAAAAAATCAGAATTTATGAGTTACCCGTACGGGGCCAAAGTTGAAATTACCGAATTCACATCACAAGTAGGAGGAGGAGGTATTAACACAGCCTGCAATTTCGCAAATCTGGGATTTAAGACCAGTGCTATTTTTAAAATAGGAGATGACATTTATTCTGAAGGGATTTTAGCATCTTTTAAAAATAAAAATGTAGATTTATCAAATATAATTCAAAACCCTAAAGAAAGTACCGGATTTTCAATAATTCTTGTAAGTTTCCAAGGAGACAGAACTGTCTTAGCTCACCGCGGAGCAAACGCAACAATTAAAAAAGAAGATATAAACTTTGATACAATTAAAAATGCCAAACTTTTGTATATAGCACCTCTTAACGGAGACAGTACCAAAGTTCTTGATGATATCGTAAATTTTGCAAAAGAAAATCATGTAAAAGTATGCTTTAATGCAGGCTCTTCAAGTTTGAAAAAAGGATTTAATTATCTTAAAAAAATATTAGAAAATGCACATATTGTTGTAATGAACAAAGAAGAAGCAACAATGGCAACTCAAATTCAGGTAAGACCTGATACCAGAGAAGAAAAATTTTCAGAAGCACTTATTCACCCTGATGTAAAAGAAATGTTTAAGAAATTAAAAGTAAGAGATTATCAAATCATTGTAATTACTGATGGCGGCAAAGGTGCTTATGCTTATGACGGTAAAAAATATTATTATTGCCCAGTATTTGACGGTCCTGTTGTATCAACTCTTGGAGCAGGAGATGCATTTGCATCAACTTTTTGTGCAGCTTTGGGTAAAACCAAATTAGATATAGGAAAAGCTTTAATGTATGCATCTGTTAATTCAGCAGGTGTAGTATCAGCATTTGGAGCAACACAAGGATTGTTAACTTTCAAAGAAATAGAAGAAAGATTAAACGCAAAACCTGAATATACATACCAAATTGATAAATAATTATTAATTTAAATATTTTAAAACTTTACAAGGTGTTCCCACAGCTACAACGTTTGCGGGAACATTTTTATCAACAACGCTGCCGGCTCCGATTATTGAATTATCACCTATTGTAACTCCCGGTAATATTGTAACATTCCCGCATATCCAGACATTATTACCAATAACAACAGGCTTTGTATAAATTACTCCTTTTTCTCTTAAAGCAACATCAAATGGATGCGTACTTGTATAAATCGCACAATTTGGACCTACAAGCACATTATCTCCAAAAATAACTTTATCTGCATCTAAAATTATAAGATTGTGATTAGAATAAAAATTTTCACCAATCTCTATATTGTAACCGTAATCACACATAAAAGGCTGTTCAACCAGAAAAATAGTTTTGGTTTTGGCAAGTATATTTTTTAACAATTCAAGCCTTGTTCCAATCATTTCAGGGGATATTGAATTATACTTATGACATAAAGCCTTACATTTTATCCTTTCATAAAACATTTTTTTATTATCAATAACAGACTTTAAAAAATTATTACTATTATTCATTTTTCTCCTTAACTAATAATTAAAAAAAATTAATTCTAAATAATAAAATAATATACCTGTATGAAAATTTCCTTAACATAATAACTAATTTTTGTTGTTATATTAATTTTTAATAACTATTTTAATTTCCGCATTTTATAGTATAATATTTGTATAAGAAGGAGAAAATTATGGGATATAAAATTTTATCCAAAAAAGAGCTTTGTCCCAAACAGTACGAAATTAAGGTTTTTGCGCCCTATGTAGTAAGAAATGCAAAAGCAGGACAATTTATAATATTTAGAGCAAAAGAAAACAGCGAGAGAGTTCCATTAACAATTGCAGATATCGATAAAGATAAAGGAGAACTTACTCTTGTATTTATGGCTGTCGGATATTCAACCAAACAACTTGCCTCATTAAATGTAGGCGATGAAATTCATGATTTAGTGGGACCTTTAGGGCAACCTACACACATAAAAAAATATGGTACTGTTGTATGTTTGGCTGGCGGATACGGTGCAGCTCCTTGTTATTTAATTGCAAAAGCTTTTAAAGAAGCCGGAAATAAAGTTTATATGGTTATGGGAGCCAGAACTAAAGATTTAATATTCTGGCAAGACAAAATGAAAGATGCCTGCAGTGAACTTTTCATCACGACAGATGACGGCAGTTTAGGCGAAAAAGGATTTGTGACTCAAGTTTTAGACAGAATTATAAAACAAGAAAAAGTAGACTATGCAATAGCTGTAGGTCCAATGCCAATGATGCGCGCAGTGGCTGATTTAACTCGCGATAAAGGGATTTATACTGAAGCAAGTATGAACCCGATTATGGTAGACGGTACCGGAATGTGCGGAGCTTGCCGCATAACTGTCGGAGGGGAAACAAAATTTGCTTGTGTTGACGGACCTGATTTTGATGCTCACAAAATTGACTTTGATGAAGTTATAAACAGAACAAAAATATATAAAGATCAAGAAAGAAAACGAGACGAAAATTGTAATTTGCTAAAACAAGCAGAAAAAATATAAGGAGAGACATAATGGCTAAAGATATACCATACTGCCCTTTGATGAGTGCAGGATCCGATATCGATAAAGTTTGTACACTTGAAAGCTGTGCTTGGTATTTGCCAAGTGTAAGAAAATGTGCAATGTATATGTTAGCATATAATGCTTTGTTAGAAACCAATGCAAGACAAAAATCCGCTCAACAACACAGATAAGGTTTTATTATGAAAATAATTGTCTGCATAAAACAGGTTCCTGATACCACAGATATAAAATGGACTGAAAATAATACAATACAAAGAGAAGGGGTTGAAAGTATAATAAACCCTTATGATATTTATGCAATTGAAGAAGCTTTAAAGCTTAAAAAAACTCTTAAAAATGTTGAAATAACTGTTTTAACTATGGGGCCTTTACAAGCGGAAAGTATGTTGAAAAAAGCAATTGCACTTGGATGTGACAATGCAGTTTTAATTTCTGATAAAAAATTTGCCGGAGCCGATACCTATGCAACAGGTAAAACTATTGCGTCGGCAATTAAAAATAAGTTACCTGATTATGATTTAATTATATGCGGTCAATTTGCAATAGACGGTGATACTGCACAAACTGGTCCCAGTGTTGCAAATCAGCTTAATATTCCTCAGGTTACTTATGTAAAAGAACTAAAAAAATGTGATGAAGAATGTGTTTATGCAGTACGGGAAATTGAAGAGGGATTAGAAACCGTTAAAGTTGAATTTCCTGCACTTTTATGCGTTCTAAAAGGGTTTGACGAACCGAGCAGAGCGAAAATAAACGGAATTATAAAAGCACAAAATACTAATATCACAGTCTATTCGATGGAAGATATCGGTTTAACTCCTGAAGAAACAGGAATTAAGGGCTCTCCAACTTACGTAAGTCGAGCATTTCGGCCTGAGCATAACAGAGCAGAATGCGAAATTTGCTCAGATTGCAACACTTTGGTCCAAAGAATAACAGAATTTGGAGGATTTTCCAATGAGTAATATTATGTTGTATGCAGAAGTTACAAAAGAAAACTACCTTCATACCGTTGTTTTTGAACTTGCAAATAAAGCTCAGGAACTTTCTAAAAAATTAAATAATGCATCTGTTTCAGCTCTTTTAATATGTAAAACAGGACTTTCTGAAAATTTTAAAGAAGCTTTTATAAATTCAGGGTTTGATTATGTTTATATTGCAGAAAGCAACAGATTAACGCATTATTCAACAGAATTATATTCAAAAGTTGCAATTGATATTATAAGAGAGATTAAACCGGAAATAATTCTTGTAGGTGCGACCACTCAAGGAAGAGACATAGCGCCGAGGATTTCTTCATCATTACATACAGGATTAACAGCAGACTGTATAGAACTTGATATAAATGAAAAAGGACAACTTGCAGCAACACGCCCAACATTTGGCGGACAATTGATGGCTACAATATTATGCAAAACTTTACCCCAAATGGCAACTGTAAGACCGAAAGTTTTTAAACCTGCCCCTGAAAATACAGTTAAAGATACAAAATTTATTTATATAAAACCTGAAATCGATAATATTCAAAAAAAGGTTGAATTTATAGAATTTGTCAAAGGTTTAAATACCTCAATAAATGATCTTGATAGCGCTGAAATAATCGTTGCAGGCGGGAAAGGGATGAAAAATGAAGCAGGTTTTGAACTTTTGAAGAATTTTGCACAATCAATAGGCGGGTGCATTGCAGCAAGCAGAGGAGCTGTTGATATGGGGTTAGCTCCTGTTGATATTCAAATAGGTCAAACAGGCAAAACCGTAACCCCAAAACTTTATATTGCATGCGGGATTTCCGGAGCCATTCAACACATTGTAGGGATGCAAAACAGTGATAAAATTATTGCAATAAATAATGATGCAAATGCTCAAATATTTAATCACTGTGACTGTGGGCTTGTAGGAGATGTTTTTGAAGTTATTCCTGAATTAATAAAAATAATAAAAAATTCAAATGGGGAAAATACATCCGATATAAATATATTGTAAATTTATAATAATAAAATTCTATTAAATATTGTAACAAAATAATTAATATACAACAAAAAATTTTTTTACACTTTTTCATAAATATTGTAAAGGAGAAAGTATATGTTTATATTACCAATACAATTAGGGGAAATTAAGAGTAGAAAAAATACACAGATTCAAAATAGAAAGAATTTATCATTTTCTGCAACAAGTTCTATTCCTTATGACAGCGTATCTTTTAAAGGAAAAATTCCGGTCAATATTTTTGACAATTACAAACCTGTTATAAAAAAACTTAACGGATACAATTTAACAATACATAATAAAGCAATTGCTGAAAAAATTAAACCCGATTATTCTACTGAAAACTTCAAAGAATTATTTAATTTTGCTACAAACAATGGTGTTTACGATTTAAATATAAACAATAAAACCCATTTTATAACAACAAGTCTTATCAACCCGAAAGAAAATCCTTTAATGAGCAAACTCGTATGGGTTACAGACAGTTGCAGATACTTTCCAATATTAAAAGACAGATATCCGGAAGCAGCAGTACCGCTAATGGAAAATATCGGAAAATTTTACAAAAAACAAGAAAGAATACTAAACAAGATTATAAATAACCCAATTGAATATGAATTAAATCATGATTGGGCATCGACTGCAAAAAATGGTATTGGCCATGTATTTAATCCCTTAAATATGAAATCCCACAAATGGTTTCCGCATACAAGACTAGAATCACCTGGACTTTACTTACAAACAATGGGAGATTTAATTTTTGACGGTTTACAAGGCGCGCCTTACGGCTACAAAACTGCAAAAGATATCTCTCAAAACTCAATAGATGCGGTAACAAATATCACAGCCTATTTAAAAAATATTATTTATCCTTATGCAAAATCAACAGGCGCTTGGGAAGAAAAGACTTTCACTATGACACCAACAAGCGATGTTGCAATTATTAATGAAGGTTTTAGAAAAATAATAAATCTCATGTATTCACCAACAGACAATAAAGAAATCTTAAAAGTCAGACAAAGATTTTTTAACTCCAAGAACGGAAAAGTCTTTAAAGATGAAAAAGGTTTAAGAGATTTACTTACTTGGGGAGAATACAGAATTAAAAATGACAGCTTGCAAGAAGTTCCTGTAAATAATGAAAGAATACTTGACGGAGCTCTCAGTTTTGTTGCTCAAACAGAAAAATATAGCAATAACACTATCTCTGATGTCCTTGAAATTTTTAAACGCCTAAACCAACTTGAAAAAGGTACTAAAACAACACCGGAACTTGTAAGAGCCAATGGAACTCTAAGATATTCAGGCGACAGATACCTTAATATGACTGCAGGCCATAAAATAGATCATAATAAGAAATTACCTGAAAAAACTGAAGCACAATGGTTTATGACAAGCGATATTTCAAAAAGTTACGGAACAGCAGCTAAACGCCTGCTTGATAAAATCGAAACAGATAAATATGCGAGCAAACGAACTCTCAAACTCTTACAAAAAGCACTGAAAAAAGAAACAGAATACATAAATCGTGCTTATGCAAGAGTTACAGGAGAAAATTCGTACAAAGCAAACGGAAAACCATGTCCGCCTTTTCAAATACCAGAAGCTTATCAGGCAGTAAAAACCTCAAAAGGTGAAATAATTTTTGTTCCGGGCACACATACTCCTCTTGGCTGGGCACAAGCATCTTTATATGACGCATCAAAATTAATGCTTGAAAATTTAAAAAGAGCAGAAAATCTTACACTTGACAAAAATATTTAAATCGTAAATAATAAAAGTGTTGGAAGCATAAGAGGAGTTGAAAAATGAGTTATAACAAAGCTTTGAAAGTGCCCCCCCCCGCAAAACGCAAGTATAAGAAGGGGTTTGAACAAATATACTTACTTTTTAAAGTATCACTCAAATAAATCTTTTGGTTTTACTCTTGCGGAAGTTTTAATTACTCTTGGAATAATTGGTATAGTTGCAGCTTTAACTATGCCCACGTTGATTGCTAATCATAAGAAAAAAACAACCGCAACAAAGGTAAAAAAAGCTTATTCAGTAATTTCACAAGCATTAACAAGCGCTCAACTTGATTATGGCGGAATGGAAAATTGGGAATATTTAAGTTTTACCGATGATAAAGTAGAAGAACGCTCAAATGCATCAAAAATGTTTGCTGAAACATATTTAAAACCATACGTTAACTCCATTAAATATGAAGAATCCTGTACAAAAGAAATCAACAATAAATATCTGACAAACAAACCACAAATTTATTTATCAGACGGAACAAGCATAATAGTAAATACCGGTTCTTGTTATGACATATTTGTCGACATCAACGGTGACCAAATTCCTAATGAAGGCGGAAGAGATATTTTTGTATTTTACTTATGTAAGAGTGGAAGGGCTCAAACACCAAAATTATATGCATACGCAAATAGAACAGATAAAAGCAGGGATGAATTAAAATCTCTATGCCTTTCTGACCTGTTCCACCAATCATGTACCGGATTACTAGAACTTGACGGTTGGGAGTTCAAAAGTGATTACCCAATAAGATTATGACAAATATTTTTTTGTGCTAAAATAAATAAGTAATTGACCTGTTTTTCAAAGAAAGGATTAAGGGATATGAATAAGGTTGTAGTAGGCGCTCAATGGGGCGATGAAGGGAAAGCAAAAATTACTGATTTATTAGCACAAGATGCTGATTTAATTATCAGATATCAAGGCGGCTGTAATGCAGGACATACTGTTGTTGCGAATAACAAGACTTTTAAATTTCACTTAATCCCATCAGGAATTTTATATAAAGATAAAATCTGCTTTATAGGTGCAGGAACAGTCATTTTACCAGAATACTTTGAAGAAGAAATTCAAGGTCTTATAAAAGAAGGAATTGATGTTTCAGGGCTTAAAATTAATCCGCTGGCATCAATTACAATGCCTTATCATACAGAAGTTGACGGATATTCAGAAAATAATGCAACTAAAGGTAAAATCGGAACAACAAAAAAAGGTATAGGGCCTACTTACACTGACAAAATGGCAAGAATCGGTTTAAAAGTCGAAGATTTGTATTCAGAAGATGCATTATCCGAAAAACTTGACATAATACTTCCATTAAAAAATAAAACGTTAAAAGAAGTTTACGGACTGAAAACTTATACAAAAACAGAAATTTTAGATTTATGCAAAAAATATGCAGAAATTTTCAGACCTTATGTATGTTTTGACTGGCAAAAAGTTTTGGAAGATGCTAAACGTGAAAAAAAAGCAATTCTTTTTGAAGGTGCGCAAGGTGTAATGCTAGATATAGATTATGGAACATACCCTTTTGTAACATCTTCAAATCCAATAGGCGGAGGAGCTGCAACAGGTTCAGGCTATGGGCCGACTATGATTGATGAAGTTATAGGTGTTGCAAAAGCTTACGTAACAAGAGTTGGAGAAGGACCTTTTGTTACGGAATTAAAAGATGAAACAGGGGATAAAATAAGGGAAATTGGTCATGAATATGGCGTAACAACAGGAAGAGCAAGACGTTGCGGCTGGTTTGATGCCGTAACAATGAAATATTCCGTTTTAGTTGGAGGCCTAACTTCAGTTGCCCTGACAAAAATAGATGTATTTGACACATTTGATGAAATAAAAGTTTGTACAGCATACAAAGACACTAGAAACGGTAAAATTTACACAAATTACCCGACAGATGTATTTATCCATAAATATTTAGAACCCGAATATGAAACCCACAAAGGGTGGAGAGAAGATATTTCAAGGATTACAGATTATGAAAAACTCCCTGAAAATGCAAAAAAATATCTCGCGAGACTGGAAGAATTACTCGAAGTCCCAATTTCTATCGTAAGCGTAGGACCGGATAGAGAACAAACTATTTTCAAATAAACTTGACAAAATTAAATAAATCATAAATAATAAAAGTGTTGGAAGCATAAGAGGAGTTGAGAAATGAGTTATAACAAAGCTTTGAAAGTGCCCCCCCCCCGCAAAACGCAAGTATAAGAAGGGGTTTGAACAAATATACTTACTTTTTAAAGTATCACTCAAATAAATCTTTTGGTTTTACTCTTGCGGAAGTTTTAATTACTCTTGGAATAATTGGTATAGTTGCAGCTATGACTATGCCTGCGTTAATTGTGAATTATCAAAAAAAACAAACAGCAGTTAAACTTTCTAAATTTTATTCAATAATGAATCAAGCAATAATGCAATGGGAAAATGACGAAGGAATTACACCTGAGGATAGTATATTTACCTCAGAAGATGCTGGAAATATCAGCAAAATTAAAGATTGGATTAATAACGGAATTGGGAAATATATAAAAACAATTACTTCAGAAGAAGAAACAGAAAAACATTATAAAATTGCATTCACTGATGGAAGCGGTTTTTCATCATATATTGGTCTTTGGGAAAGTGAACCTGTGGTATATTTCTTTTACTGCACTGATTATAAATATTGCAAATCTGAATCTTATGACGGCAAAAGGACTTTTTTATTTACTCTTTACAAAGGAAAATTTATAACTTCTACTCCTTCATCTGATGGTTTAACAAGAGAAGAATTAAATGAAAAATGCAAAGTTGGAGCTGCAAAAGGTCGAAGACATGATTGCACACGCTTAATCGAAATGGATGGCTGGGAAATCCGAAAAAACTACCCTTGGGAACAAATTATACCTGATACAAATTCTAACTAGCAATTTTTTTATTCTTCATGTTTTAATATACATGTGGTTAGAATAAATTCAATTAATTGTGTAAATAATTATCAAATAAATAACAAACCAGCATTTAAAGGTAATGAAACTCAAACAAATCCGCAGCAAATAACGGAATTGTCAAATGTTCAGCCTGACTATGCAGTAAAAACTCCAATGCAGTATTCTAAAATCGGAGAAATAAATTTTCCTTATGATACAAAAGCATACTGCTATAAACTTTCAAACGGTCAAAAAGTAATTATTGTACCTCAAGACGGAGAAACAGTTTTAAGAACCTATGTAAACACAGGCTCTATGAATGAACCTGATAAACTTCGCGGAATAAGCCATTATATTGAACATAATTTATTTAATGGTTCTCAAGGATTGGAAGAAGGAGATTTCTTCAAACAAGTTGACAAAATGGGAGCATCTACAAATGCCTCAACAGGCTTTGCAGAAACTAATTATTATATAAGTTCAAATCTTTTGAATGACTCAGATTTAGAAAACAAAATAAAACTTCATGCATCCATGATTGAAACTCCGCTTTTTGCAACAGATAAACTTGAAAAAGAAAAAGGAATCGTAAATTCAGAAATCAACATGATTACCTCTGAACCCGAAAATCTTGCAATAAACAAGATGATTAAAAATCTATACGGTATTAAAACAACTTCAACTGATATGATTGGAGGTACAACTGATAATATTACAAACCTTACAAGGGAAGATGTCGTAAATTATTTCAATAATAATTACTATCCTGCCAATATGGTTACAGTAATAACCGGAGATGTAAAACCTGAAGATACCATAAAATTAATTTCCAAATACTTTACATCAAAAAAACAACCCGTAAAAGAAAGACATATTGAAAAATTTACCCCAATACAAAAAACAGTAAGAGAAGATTTAATTTCTGATAAAGCAAATGCAACATCAATAGTTGTAGGCTTTAACGGACCAACATCAGATAATACTAAAGACAGAATTTATACTGAAGCTCTTCTTAACCTGCTTACGATGACTAAAACATCAAGAATTAATAAAAAGATTAAACAATATAATACTGGAAGCTTCGCGGAAGAAGAAAAAATCAGTACAAACCCTAAAGACGGTAGAGTTTTAATGATAATGGCAGAATCATCCGATGAAAATTCCGAAAAAATATTAAAAACTATATTTAATGAAATCGGAAATATAGCTAATAATCCTCCGACAGATGAAGAAATGCAAATAATTAAGAAAAAACTTCTTAATAATTTCTCATATTTGTTTGAAAACTCTTTTGATACAAATAACGCAATCGGAACCTCAATACTTGAAAATAATGAAAATTATCTAAATAATTTTGAAGAAATTGTAAATTCAATGACTGCAGAAGATCTTGTAAACACTGCAAAAAAATATTTAGATATAAATAAAGCTTCTGTTACCCTGATTCACCCATCTTCAGCAACTGAAGAAAGTATTCAAAAAAATTACAAAAATGTATCTTTTACAGGCAGCAAAAAAGAAGCTATTAATATATCAAACGTAAAAGAATATGATATGCACAATAATTACCGTATTGCAACAATAAATTCAAAAACAAATAATACAGATTTAATTTTCAAAATAACAACAGATAAAACATTTAACGGTAAACCATCATCAGCACTTGTTCTTGATGAAATGCTTGAGGAAGGTTCAATTTTCAGAAATCAAGAAGATTATCAAACAGATTTGGCTAAAAACGGGATTAAAAACAGTATTAACTGCGGATTTGATTATATTTCCGCAACTGCAACCTGTGACAGCGAAGATTTACAAAAAGCATTGAAAAGTTTGCAAGAAACAGTTGAAAACCCAAGATTTACCAAAGAAGAATTTGAACATGCAAAAGCAAAAATAAAAGAAGATATCCAAACTTCAGATAAATCTGCATTTGATAAACTTGATACAGAAATATTTAAAGGGCTTCCTCAAGGTTACTCAAAAAATGAAATATTGCAAGATCTTGAAACATTAACAATCGAAGATGTAAAAAATCATTATAATAACTTAATTAAAGACGGTAAAGGTGAAATCTCAATATCTGCACCTTTTGATAAAAAACCTGAGCTTAAAAATACATTCTTTAAGACTATCTCAGAATTTAAACCTGTTCAACCTTTTACAACCAAAAAATTACAAGAACTTTATCAGCCAATTGAACAAACAAAGGTTCTGACAGATACTCATTTTAAAAATCAAGCAGAAATTATTGAAGCATACAAATTTAAAGTTAATGAAAACATTAAAGACCGTATTACATTGGCTCTTTTAAATACAATCTTAGGTGAAAATCCTTCATCAAGACTCTTTACGGATTTACGTGAAAAACAGAAACTTGCATACCATGTAAAATCAAATTATGAAATAAATAATGATATCGGTTTATTAACCTTAAACATAAGCACAACAACTGACAATAAAGAAACAGGTGAACAAAGTTTTGATAACATACAAAAATCAATAGAAGGTTTTAATAAACATATCGAAAAAATTAAAACAGAAAAAGTTACAGATGAAGAATTAAATAATGCAAAATTAACCATAAAAAACAATCTTTTAAATGCTAACCACTCACCTTTTGGCATAACATTAAGCCTAATTCAAGGCATGGAATCTCCTTATGGAATTTCAAGAGAAAATCAATTGTTTAATGAAATAGATAAAATTACGGCAGACGATATTTATAATGCAGCAAACTACATTTTCGCCGGTAAACCGACCTACTCAATCCTTGCAACTGAAGATTCTATAAACGCTAATCAAGAATACCTTGCAAATCTATCAGCATAGTAATTATTGTTTTATGTTTTGAATATCATATTTTACGCCATTGCCTGTTGTTGTAAAATTAACTGGAACAATAACTTCCATTCCGCAAGCATTAACTTTCCACTCTTCAGACCAAATTCCACCAATTTCACGTCCGTGTCTATTATATTCCACATTACTTTTTTCTTTTACAACAATTGTATCCGATAAAATAAATTTATTACAACCTTTTACCTCACGAGCGACTTTTGAATAAACAAAACCAAGAACAACAGCCTGCATATTCTGCGGGAGTTGTGTTTTCCCAGCAAGCGGTAATTCAGTCCCCAAATAAGAACGTGCAAAAACAGCAGTAGAACTAATCAAAAATAAAGCAAATAATAAACATATAAAACTCTTTTTCATACAAAATCCTTTCGCAAACTATATTCTATTTTAACATATTGCACAATAAAAGACAAGCTCATATAAATAAGCCTGCCTTTTATCAAATTTTTCCCGAAAAATACCCCCTTAATTATTTTCAAAAACATCACGATAAGACGTAATACCATAAAGAATTGCGCTAATTCCTACCAAACCATAAACAATTCTTGACATTACAGTCATATCTCCAAAAATTAATGCAACTAAATCAATATTGAAAAAACCAACAAGTCCCCAATTTAAAGCCCCGACTAAAACTAAAATATAACTAACAATTTTCACAATCTGCATAAATTTACCTCACTTTCAAATTTATCATTCAACAAAAATTTAAATTTTTAAATTGGTAAATCAGGTAATAAAAAAGAGTCTGTAAAATTACAGACTCTTTTTTAACTATAATCTTTTACAAATTATAATTTTGAAGCAACCATCAAAGTAGTTTCAGCTAAACGAGTAGAATAACCCATTTCGTTATCATACCAAGAAATGATTTTAACTTGGTTTCCACCCATTACACGAGTTAATAAAGCATCAACTGTAGATGATTGAGATGTTCCAACATAGTCAGAAGAAACTAACGGTTCTTCAGTATAGCAAAGAACATGTCCGTCAGCACCTTCTTTTAATGCTGCATTAACTTCTTCAACAGTAACGTCTTTAGAAAGTTCGAATACAACGTCAACTAATGATACGTCCGGAGTAGGAACTCTCATAGCGAAACCGTCCAATTTACCTTTCAATTGAGGTAATACAAGAGCAACAGCTTTAGCGGCACCTGTTTTTGTAGGAACAATATTTAAAGCACCAGCTCTAGCTCTTCTAGGATCTTTGTGTCCAGCATCTAAGATTCTTTGGTCACCTGTATAAGAGTGAACTGTTGTCATTAAACCTTTAACGATACCGAATTTTTCATCAATAACTTTAGCTACAGGAGCTAAGCAGTTAGTTGTACAAGAAGCCATAGAAATTACATTATGTTTAGCTGGATCATACATTTTGTCATTTACGCCAAGAACAATTGTAATATCTTCATTTGTTGCAGGTGCAGAGATAATAACTTTTTTAGCACCAGCATCAATATGAGCATGAGCTTTAGTTGCATCTGTGAAGAAACCTGTTGATTCAACAACAACTTCAACACCTAAATCTTTCCAAGGTAATTGTGCAGGATCTTTTTCTGCAAAGAATTTAATTTTCTTACCGTTTACAATAATACCTTCTTCATAAGCTTCAACAGTACCATCAAATTTACCCATTACAGAGTCATATTTGAAAAGTCTAGCAGCATCAGCAGGTTTTAAACCTGGGTCATTGATTGCTACATAATTAATTTTGTCAAAAATACCTTCTCTGATAGCAGCGCGTAGAGTATTTCTACCGATTCTACCAAAACCGTTAATTGCTACATTTACCATAAGTGTTTTCCTTTCTTTTGTAAAACTCTCACATGGAATTTATATCATCAACAAAAAAACTAATCAAGTAGGTATGAAGGTTTGAATTATTAAAAAAAAGTTAATTATTTACACCTTATTTTACTTTTCCAGTTTAAATCATTACAGTGCAAATAGTCCAAATTTTCATTTATTATTGCCCAAGCAGAGCATGTCCAATTATTGGAATAACAGATAACACCACCATCTGTTTCATTTCCATCATTTGGCAATGTCAATGAATTTACACCTAAATTAAACTGAAAAACATCTTCCCCAACTTTATTAGGTCTTGCCGGCCCGTTTAAATCAACATAAATAACTTGATTTTGTAAAAAACCTATACTTATTCCATCCTCTAAAACTATAAATATTCTTGCCCCACTTCCATTTTTATATAATGAACAAATTGATGAAGATCCAGCGCAAATTTTTCGACTACCCCATTCTATAACTTCTTCAGGAAAACAACTATGATCATTTTTTTCACATTCTTTCACTACTTTTAAATAAGGTTTAAAAAGCTTATATACCATAATTGAATTTGGATAAGCATTTTTATCAATTTTTACACCGTATACATCTTCAATAATATTTCCATCACTATTAATTTCATATTCCACAGGAAGCATATCCCAAGATGAAGCATTTCCCTCTTCAAAAATAATACTATGATAAGCATTATCAAGTACGGAATAAACTTTTTTTAAACGTGTTACAAATTCTTTATCTCTATAATGAGAAATTAAAACAGGCATTGTCATTGTAACAACAATACCTATCACTCCGAGAGTTATAAGGACTTCAGCCAAAGTAAAACCTTTTTTCATACAATCTCCTTATTTTATTATTAAACGTTATTACAATATTATTAAATACATGAATAATATTATTAGTCAAGCAAATAATATAATTACGAAATTTATAATAAATGCTAGAATTGCTAACATGATTAAAAATAAGTTATCTGAAATGATGGGTATAAGGAGAATGAATATGGCTGAAACTGCAAGGATTGCAGGATTAAGTCACGTTGCTGTATTTAAGATTTATCATAACAAAACAAAGACAATAGAACTTGAAACAATAAATAAACTGTGTTATGCTCTGGATTGTAGAATTCAGGATATTTTTGAATATATTCCTGACAAAGATTAGGGTAAAACAATAATGAGAATAGCAAGTATTTCAAACTATCAGCATTTTAATGGAAATTACAACAATAACAACAAAAAAGAATCTTTTTTGGACAAATTTCACACTTACACCAAAAATTCTGCAGATATGACGGACACAATTGTCGTTGCGCGTACAATTTTCAAAGGATATCTTGGAATTATGACAGGAACTACGCTTGTTACTTTAGGCGGGCTTGTAAACAAAGCAAAACACCCTAAATTATTTAAAGGGACTATGGCTGCAGGACTTTTGGCATCTTTATACGGGACTTATGCATTTGTAAGACCGTTTATAATCAAAGATTCTCCGGGTGTTGAAACTAAAAAAGAAAAATAATAATATCTTATACAGGAGATACACAAGCTGAAATTGCATCAATCAGACGTTTGACAGGTACTATTTCAATTCTTTTATCTTCAATTTTGTTTGCATAAGGAATTATAGCTTTTTTAAAACCTGTCATAACAGCTTCATTCAAACGTTTTTCGATATTATTAACAGGATGAATTTCTCCGGACAACCCAATTTCACCGATTATAACCGTTTGCGAATCTACAACAACATCTCTTGCACATGTAGCAACCGCTAATGCAATTCCTAAATCAGCAGACGGTTCTGAAACATCAATCCCGCCCATAACATTAACATACACATCTTGCTTGGAAAGATTTAAACCAACTCTTTTTTCAAGCACAGCAAGTATTTGCAAAACTCTGCTTGTATCAACACCGTTTGCAACACGTCTTGGAGAAGGATAAGGTGTTGTCCCGACAAGAGCCTGAATTTCAACTAATAACGGGCGAGTTCCTTCATTTGTTACAACAATGGCACTGCCCGGTACTGAAACCTGTGACCTTTCATTTAAAAATAATTCATTGGGATTGGTAACACATTTTAAACCATCCATACCCATTTCAAAAATCCCGACTTCAGAAGTATTTCCAAAACGATTTTTCATAGAACGAAGCATTCTATATGATTTATATTTATCACCCTCAAAATATATAACAGTATCAACCATGTGTTCAAGAACCTTTGGACCTGCAATATTTCCGTCTTTTGTAACATGACCGATAACAATAACTGTTATATTTTTTGATTTTGCAATATGCATTAAAAGATTTGTACACTCACGTATTTGAGAAACACTACCTGCAGAACTTGCTACATTTTGAGAATAAATAGCTTGGATACTGTCAATTACAACAACATCAGGCATCAAATCCTCTATTTGTGATTTTATATTTTCCATAGAAGTCTGCGGATAAATATATAAATTATCGGCATTAATAGAAAGCCTTTGCGCTCTTAATTTTAATTGACTTGCACTTTCTTCTGCCGAAACATACAAAACTTTTTTATTATTTTTACAAAGTTCACCGCTTGTTTGCAATAAAATAGTAGATTTCCCTATTCCAGGATCTCCGGCGATTAACACAAGAGAACCCTGTACTAATCCTCCGCCTAAAATTCTGTCAAATTCTGAAATATTAGTCGGGACCCTTACTTCTTCTCCTATATGGATATCTTTCAAAAGCTCAGGTTTTTCAGTATTTATAAACTCATCATGCATTGATACTTGCTGAGGCTTTGCACTAAACTGCATTTCTTCTGTTAAACTTCCCCAAGCTCCGCATTCAGGGCATTTCCCAAGATATCCAGCCGTTTCATAACCACATTCTGAACAAACCCATTTAGATTTAACTTTTACCATAGATAAATTATACAATAATTGTTATAATCTTACAACTCTGATTATACAGTTATTAATATTTAAATGGCGGTTGTTTAAAACAACCGCCATTTTTAATTTTTGTTATTTTTTTTCAGTTTTATTTATTAATGAAACATCATCTACACGTAATGCAAAGTATGGTTTTATTTTATCAGCCTCTTGTAAAAACATTACAAAAGTATCATCAAAATAAAATTTACGAGGTTTAACCGTTTCAGGAATTAAAGCTGATGTTGTAACCGCAATTGCGGCTTCAGATTTTAATTTAATACCTTCATTATCCATTTTAAAGTCTATTGTTTCTAAGGCCTGAGAAATTAGCATATCTGTACCTTTGATTTCATGATTACACAATTCATCAAAAGATTTTTCTCTGTATAAATTGATATTAGGCACTTTTAATTCATCACCGGAATTAAATTTTGTTGGACCGTCATAATAAGCTTTTTTCATAAACATATCTGAATATAACTTGTCAAAAGTCTTATCATCATCAGTTCTGTATAGATAAACCACATCATTACCATCTGTTCTGATTGCAATGGCAAAATCATCCTTCGAATTATAGAATAATACATTGACCATATTATCTAAAATATTATCACTATTTTGATCAATTCCGAAATATTCAACTTTTTTGAAAGAATGAGCAAATCTTGCCGGTTTAAGTTTGTCAAATGCAGTTAAAAATTTAAAATCCTTTTTCAACATTGCATATAAAAAATATTTCCCTGGAGCAGGAGTCCAATCTACAGAATCTAAAATATCACTTGTTTCATTAAATTTTTCTTTTATACCTTCTTCAATCTGAGCCTTCAACTGAGGAGATGTTTCACCATAAGCTTTATAATAAGAATTTTCAGAAAGCTGATCTGCTTTAAATTTTTGTTTATTTAATTGTTTGGCAAGCGGTGATTTGTAACCTTCAAATTTTACAGGTCCTTTTACAATTCCATCCATCAAATCATTCCAAACAAGTTGAAAAGTCCCAACCCAAACTCTGTTAGCTTGTGCTGATTCATAAGACATTACCGGCAAAACTTCCAAATTTTTATTACTTTTCGCTAGAACTGTACCACTTGCTAACAGCATAATACTTAATAATAAAACTAATTTTTTCATATTTTCTCCTTATTTAACATTCTGCTATTTTATATTCAAAAATCTCAAAAAACTTTTAAAAAATCCTCTCATATTTTTTTCATGAGGGATATTAGCACAAGTATAATATTTTTCATAATTGTTAATAATATTTTCAGGCAAATTTTCTCCTCGCTCAAGAATACTCGAAATAAATTCAAGATAATCATCTTGCTCTTCCCGGTAAAGTTTATCCTTTGCTCGCAAATCTTCATCTGCCTCAAAATGAACTAAAGCATGATAAGCCGCCTGAATACTTTTATCTTCAGTATCACGCGGAAAATTTAAAATTGCTTCCCTCACACACATACGAGAAATTAACACCTGACGTATCAGCGATGCAACAAATTGTCTATCTTTAATCAAATCCATTTTTTTAAACTAACACATCTTGAATATTTGTATCAATAAATTTGATCATATCGGAATAATTACCGTCAAAATAGTGTTCCGCAACTGTTTTTATTGCATCTGAAGCCATTTCAGTTTTACTCATCGCAGCTTTATAAAAGAATTTTTTACCAACTTTATAACGAACAAGAACAGATTTTACAGTAAGTCTGTCCATAACAGTTTTAATTGTTGTATAAGCACGTGTAACACCATTTGCAGATAAATCATCTACAATGTCTTGAATGGAAATATCTCTATCTTCATCATTCTCCGTAAGCTTCCAGAATGAATTTAAAATATCGATTTCCAATTTGCCGCACACCATATATTCCTCTACTTTCTTTGTTTAATTTTCTAATTACTAATATTGTAACATAAAATAATTTTATTGCAACTGCATATTCAATAAAATGTTACAATTACTGCACGTCAAGAAGATCTTCTTCTTTTTTAAAATTCGTTTTTTTCTTTCGTAATTTTAAATTTTTTTTCTTTGTTTTTTCAGAAACATTTCTATACGCATTATCAATAGAAATTTTAGTTAAAGCAGTTCCTTTACGTCTGTCATAAAATGTCAGCCAAAAACTCCTGTTAATATTATCAACAGAAAAAGAAACACGTCCTGCAAATTTGTCACCTGGACGAATTTGTTTAAACATTAACTTTGTATCACCAAATATCGAAGGTCTGAAAACAGAATTATAATCATTTACCAACGCCATATCAAGTCCTGAAAACGTCTTATCTGACATATTTGAAATCATAACAGTTAAAGTAATTGTATTAGCCTCTCCAAAAGGGTCAGTTTCATGTTTAATATCACTAATATGAATATCAAGACCTGGATAAAACATTTCATGCTGCATCAAAGCAGATTCTTTGTATACAGGTAAAGGAACAGTTGTATTGATTTTCACACGTATTTCATCTCCGGGTGCAATTAAAACATCATGCCCCTTCCTAATCAATGCCATACCAAGCCCAATAGCTCCACCTATTGCGGCTCCGCCTGCAACAGTATATCCCTGAGATGCAATAGCTGCTTCGAGACCAAGCCAATTCAAAGCCATAAATCCGCCAACAGCACCACCAGCCAAAGTATACCCAACATCTTGAGCAACTATTTTAGATGTTTCAGCTATGGGATGTAATTTAGTTGACATTTTACCTTCAATAGGAATTTCACGTCCGTCAGGGGTAACAAGATAATCAAAATCTAAAGATATCCACGCTTGACGTCCCAAACGTTTAGCATCACCTGTTTGAGAAATTCTGCCATGAGCGATAGTTCCTTTAGGAATAATTACACCTGTATCGCCCATAACTTCATCTGTAACTTCTGCAAAAAATTCATCACCTTCCATATTTATATTACTGTCAAGGACTTGAGAAACAGTCATATTGATAACATCTTTTCGCTCAAGATGTTCAACTTGACCGGTAAACAGCTCTTTTTGAAGTTGCTGTTCATAAACATCCGTTTTTTCTGCATGACCTTCTAACACCTCGGCGTAAACTAAAGTATTACAAGATATAAATGAAATTAATAATAACAAGGCAAAAAATCTTTTCATAGCAGAATTATACAACACTTATTCAATAAATTCAAAAAATAATAAATTTAAAATATTTTACAATAAATTTTTCGGGCAGTTTGTTTTTACAAAAATATGGGCATAATAAATTTGTAAATGAAAGGGAGGAAGCTGGATGCGTTGGTATGATTTAGAACCAGATGTTTGTATGGCAATTAGTATGATTGAGTGTGCTCAACCTGATGCACAAGTAGAATATGCTAAATATATTATTAAACTTGTAAAAGAAAAAGATAAAGATTTTGATTACATTAAAAATCTTGCAAAAACTAATCTGTCAAATAAATACCAAAGATGGTATGATAAAAATGAAACAGTCTCAACTGCATTTGCATATTTAAAAGAAACCAAAAAAGAATTACAAAAAGATATTTCATTATCAGTACTTGCATATATGAATACAGCAATTGCATAGAACTTGACAATATAAAAAAAAATCAGTATTATGAATGTATGAAAAAACGCTGGTATGACATTGATCCGACAGTAAGTAAAGCTGTTGCCGAACTTGAAAAAGCTGAAGAATACATTCAGGTTCGTTGTGCTGATTTTATCATAGACAGATTAAAAGATATTGACTTTAATATAGAACTGTCATTGGATGACCAGTATAATTATATTATGCGCAGATGGTATGACAAAAATATTAAAGTTTCACATGCTATGGAATATCTAAAAAATGCCCCAATAGATATAAGAAAAGAACTTGCACTTGAAATAATCGGATTTATAAAAGAATATAAAGACTACGCAAAAAAATTTAAGTAGACTTAACAGTTTCTGCATATTGCCAGTAAGGTAACACTGACCAGCTTGTATTTTTATCTTTAATAATACCTGCAGGAATTCCTCCTATTATTGTGTTTGGCTTTTCAAAAGATTTTGTAACATAAGATTTTGCTGCGACAATAGTATCATCAGGGATTGTTACTCCTTTAGTTATCGTAACATCTTCGCATATCCAACAATGGTTACCGATATTAATATCTGCAGGAGGATTTAAAATTTGTTTTGTTTCATTATCAATGACAGTATGAAAATCTGTCGTAAGAAGCCTTACACCACTTGCAATAAGGCAATCATCCCCAACATTTACAGAGATGCCCGATTTATCGGTACTTGCGATAAAAAAGCCTCTTATAAAATTATTTTTACCAATATTTATATTTGAATAAGAAGCAGTTGCATGAATATTTGAATTTAATATTCTGTGCTCAGAAGCTCCGATAGAAACACAGACATTATCACCACAAGTTATTATTGTATTTTCAAATTTAGGGCATGGCATGTTAATTTTGACGACAGAATTCGCTCCCAAAAAATTAACTTTTAACCCATTTAATTTTTGAACTTGCCTTTCATTACCGCATTTATCTATTAATAATATTTTATTATTTTTAAATGCAAAACGATTTCTAAAACGAATTTTTATTCCAAAAATATTTATCTTAAAAGAATGATTTGCCGTACCTTTTTCTATAAATTTCAATTTCTTAATCCTATATAATATTTTTATTATGACATTTAATAACGCTCATAAAAATTAGCCGGATGGCTATTTTTTTATAATACACTATTATAATTTAATTATAATAAAAATTAGCAATAATTCTATAATTCTAAAGGATAGTCTTTTCTCGAACGTGATCAACCTATCGTAGTAATTATTTGTTCATAATATCTTTTGTCCTTACAAGGAACAATATGATTTTTGTTTCTTTCTTCATTAAAAACAATTTTTCCTTCGATAGGAACACTTTTAGTCGCTTTTCTAATAAACCATTCATACATTGTATCAATATGACCGACATCAAGAGCTCTATAACCCAATTTTGCAAGATCATAAGCTAAAACGGTTGCAGTAGGTCCAAGCGCAATTATAAATAAATCTGCTCCGGAATTTTTGCATGCATTTAATATTTCATCATACTTTGAATAAGCATCTTTTATTGGACAAAGAATACGTCTTATTGATTTTGCATTGGAAAACAAATCATTCCCGATTCCCAGTCTGCATCCTTCTCCTTCCGCTATCACAATATCTTTGCCATCCCACAATTTTTTCAAATTATTGTAATAGTCATTCCCCTTTGTTTCACTGGAAAATTTTGATTGACGAGTTAAAAAAGCATCTCCGTAAGTTTTGTCAAAATTAATATACTTATATAAAAAATCTCTGCTTGAAATTAAAACCCTTCTAAAATAATCACTCGGACAAAAACCGAATACATCAGGAATACCAACCATTAAATTATCAGAATTATTTGTCAAAATTTCACATAAACGTTTTGCAAGCTTCGCATCATATTTTTGAAAATTAATACTCTCTCCCATCATGATTTTAAATTCACCATCACCAAAACGTGCCAAAGACTTATTTGAATCTACAAGATCATACAAAGTATCATACAAATTTAATACTTTAGGAAGTCTTATATTTTGAAGAGTTCTCGGATCAGCTAGTTCATATAAAAGATTTGAGAATTTTTCATCTATTTTGTTTTTATTAACAGGTAATCTGAATTTTAAACGTAATCCAAACAAATTAACAATTAATCTTCCGGTAATCCTATTTTTCTTAATAAACACAACAGCATCTCCTTAATTTTATAGATATTATATCACAAATTGTTAACATTTTAGCCATGCCGGCCTTAAATATAGTTAAATATAAATATGAGTGATGAAATAAACAAAAAAGTTATAGATATATTTTCAAAACATAACAACAATATTTCAGAAGAAATAAAAGAAAAAGTGAAATATTATGCCGGTTTCAGTTACGTTAGAATAGACAAAGATCATAACGGGAATAAATTTATGCCTGAGCATTTACTGAAATACGCAGAAAAATGCCATTATATAGTTAGAGTAATGAGAGAATACAAAGGGGAAACAGTACTTTATAATTATGATGTTCCGAATAATGCTCTTTTCAAATTTATGAAATCTTTTGAAGAAAACACTCTTGACGGCACGATAATTGAAATCGATAAATATTTTCCGGAGGATTTAGCATAATAAATGAATTGTTTTTTTAGAGAAAATCACGAAGCCTTATATAAATGCAATAAACCTTATCAGTATGTAGGCGGAGAATTTTTATCATATAATAAAGATTTTGACTCTGCAAAAGTCAGATTTGCTTTTGCATTTCCTGATAAATATGAAATAGGAGTAAGCAATTTAGGCTTACGAGTTTTATATGATATTGTAAATAAACAACCAAATTACATGGCAGACAGAGTTTATGCACCGGAAGCTGATTTTCAGCCAAAATTGTTATATACGCTTGAAAGTAAACGTTATGTAAAAGATTTTGATGCAGTCGGATTTTCACTGCAATATGAAATGGCTTATCCTACAGTTTTAAAAATGCTTGAAATGGCAAATATCCCTTATCGCAATGACATGAGAACAGATAATGACCCTATTATTATTGCTGGTGGTCCTTGTGCATTTAACCCATTACCCGTTCAAGATTTTATAGACGTATTCATGATAGGTGACGGAGAAGACAGTATTTTAGAAGTTTGTGAAATTTTAGAAAAAACAAAAGGACTTCCAAGAAAAGAAAGGATTAAAGCTCTTTGCGAAGGGGAAAATTCAGGACGCTGGTCAGCTTTAACCGGAGGAACAGTCACAAAGCGAATTGCACAACTTAAATATGATACCGCACTTAAATCATACCCTATACCATTTTCAACCTCAGTTCAAGATAGAGCTGTTGTAGAAATAAGAAGAGGCTGCGGCAGAATGTGCCGTTTTTGTCAACCCGGACATGTTACTTTGCCTATTAGAGAAAGAGAAGCTGAAGATATAATAAAAATAGCAAAAGAACTTGTAAAAAATACAGGCTATGATGAATATTCACTTCTTTCACTTTCTTCAAACGATTATAAAAATATTAATGAAGTAATAAAAGAATTAGCAGTTGATTTTAATGAAAAGAAAATTTCTGTATCATTGCCAAGCCAACGAATTGACGGATTTAATCTTGAGCTTGCGAATCTTGTACAAAGTGTCAGAAAATCAACAATGACACTTGCACCTGAAGCAGGCAGCCAAAGATTACGCAACGTCATTAAAAAAAATATTACGGAAGAACAAATCTTGAATGCGGTATTAACTCTTTACGAAAACGGCTGGTCAAAAATTAAATTTTATTTTATCTGCGGGCTTCCGACAGAAACGCTTAAAGATATGGATGAAATGGCAGAACTTTTAAATAAAATCAAATATCGCTGCCGTCAAATCAAAAGAGAAAAAGGACTAACCCACGGCTTGGATATAACCTGCACTTTATCTATTTTTGTACCAAAACCTTTTACACCATTCCAGTGGTACGGACAAATGTGCTTAGATAAAGTAAATGAACATATCCGCTACTTAAAAGAAAAAACCGCACATATTAAAGGATTAAAAATTAATTATCACGAAGATACAATCTCACAACTTGAAGCTGTATTAACAAGGGGAGATGAAAATCTTTGTAAATATATTGAAGCTCTTTATAAAAAAGGATGCTATTTAGATGCATGGGGAGAATATTTCAAAAAAGACATTTGGCACGAAACAGCAAAAGAACTCGGGATTAATCTTAAAGAACTTGCACAAAAGCAATACCCCACAGAAGAAAAACTCCCTTGGGATTATATAAATATCGGAGTTGATAAAGAATGGTTCTTAAATGAATACAGGACAGCAATTTCAGAAAATATCTCAACTGATAATCCGGCTATTGTTCCAACTTGTGAAACAAAATGTGTTAATTGTGGAGTATGTAAAAACTTAAAAACTCATAAAATTCTTGCCAAACCTTTTAAAGCAAGCGAAAAAGCTCAAAAATTAAAAATCGAAATAAAAGATCCGAAAACAATTAACGGTTACGATAGAGAAATATATAAATACAGAATTAAATTAACCAAAACCGGAATCTTAAAATATTTTTCACATCTTGATTGGCAAAACACATTTTTCAAAGCACTTGCAAGAACAGATTTAAATATTGTATATTCTCTGGGTTACAATCCTTCAATGAAAGTTTCAATGGGCATAGCGCTCCCGTTATTTGCGGAAAGTGAATGCGAACTTGTAGATATTGAACTTTTCGATAACTTAACATTAGATACACTCAAACTAAAGTTAGAGAAAGTATTACCAAAACAATCAAAAATTATAAGTATTGTAAAAATAGAAAAAAATGCACCTGCAATTGATATAACAGCTCAATGGGCAGAATATAAAATTGATATTTTTAATAAATCACTTTACGATTTTGAAAATTTACGATATAATACAGACAAAGTTTTATCTTCCAAAGAAATTTTTATTGAGAAGAAAAACAAAAAAGGTTTAATCAAAAAAACAGACATTAAAAAGTCGATTAAATCGTATAGATTTGAAGATGAAAGTCTGTTCATAGTACTTAAAAGCGGGCAATCCGCAATTAATCAAAAAAACGGAACGACAAAAGAAGAAATTCCCGCACTGAGAGCAGATGTTTTGATGAATTTAATTGCACCCGATGTAACCTTTGATATTAAGCGTATACGCTTTTTTGACAAAGATTTTAAAGAATTACAGTAAAGGATTTTATTTATGACAAACGACAAACACAACAAAAACGGAAATGTTGAGAAAAAAATCATCATTGCTGAACGTGACAATATTGCCGCAGTAATGGAAAACGGAAAAGTAACCGACTTTTTTATTTCAAGAGGAGAAGTAATTTTAGGAGATGTTTATCTTGCAACAGTTGATAACATTCTTCCAAGTATTGATGCGGCATTTGTAAATGTCGGCACTGACAAAATGGGCTTTTTACACGCTCAAGATGTTATGGGAAAAGGTGCACTAAAAGACAAACTTTCTCCAAAACAAAAACTTATTGTACAAGTTGTAAAAGAACCTACAGGTCACAAAGGCCCTAGGGTTACAACAGAAATAAGTTTACCCGGCAGATTTTTAGTCCTAATGCCAAATGAACCAGGCATAAGCATAAGCAAAAAAATAGAAAACTCAAAAGAAAGAGCAAGATTAAAATCAGTAGTAAGTCTTATAAAACCTGTAGGAGTAGGTGTGATTATAAGAACTGAAGCAGAAGGGCAATCGGAAGCTGATATTCAAGAAGACTTAGAAATTCTGCTTGAAAAATGGAACAATATCATTACGGCAGCAGAAACAATGACGCCTCCAAATCTTTTATACAGAGACCAAGATTTGCTATACAGAACTATCAGAGAAGCTTGCACTGAAGATGTAAAAGAAATTATTGTAGACACAGCTTTTGCGATGCAAAGAGTTCAGAATATTTTGCAAAATTGGCATATGAATAAAAATGTTCAAGTAACTCTTTACAAAGGGACAGAACCTCTTCTGATTGCAACAGATATTCATAAAGAAATAAAAGCAGCATTGAATGTAAAAGTAAATATGCCTTCAGGCGGTTATTTATTTATCCAACAAACAGAAGCGTTAACCGTAATTGATGTAAACAGCGGCAAATTCACAAGTTCATCAACACAAGATGAAACGATTTTAAAAACAAACATTGAAGCGGTTCATGAAATAGCACGCCAATTAAGACTAAGAAATATCGGAGGAATGATTATCGTTGACTTTATTGATATGATGTCACGTGCAGATAAACTGGCTATGCTTGAAGAACTTGAAATAGCACTTGAGCCTGATAAAGCCAAACCTCAAGTAGGACAGATTTCAGATTTAGGTCTTGTAGAACTTACAAGACACAGACAAGGTCAATCACTTTCTGAAATATTTACAAGAAAATGTCCGCATTGTCAAGGTACAGGTTATTTTATGAATGAATTTAACTTTGCCTCCCCGACAGCAGAAGGAGAATATCGAGCAAAAGCGGCAAAAATGAAATTACCTGTAAATAATTTCAAAAAGAATAAAAACAAAAACAATAATAACCAACCTGCCCCACAACAAGAAAATCAAATTGAAGAACAAATTGAAACCCAACAAATACCTGAAATCGAAGTTGAAAATCCATCTACTGTAGCAGTACAAGAAACTGAAAAACGAGATACTAGGAAAAAACGCGGGAGCAGAAAAAATAAATTTGAAAAGAAAACTGAACCGGAAACTTTAAAAGAAACAACAATAGAAACAGCAGAAACAGTTCTTAAACCTAACGAAGAAATTAAACCGACAATAGAACCTGATGCAAAAAAATCCGCAGAAACAACTTCTCAAACAAAAGATACGGAAGAAGCAGTTCAACAACAAGCAGGGACAGAAGTTTCCATAACGACAAATTCTGATACCGAACCTCCTATTGAAAAAGAAACAAAAAAGACTAGAAGACCAAACAGAGGAGCTTCAAAAGCTAAAAAAACACGAACAAGAAAAACAAAAGAAACAACAGAGGCAAAAGTTGAAGAATAAAATATTTAATACAATATTTACATTATTATTTTTAACAGCAAATGCGGGCTTGTGTGAACAAACCCGCACCGCTGTTATACAAACCCCTCTTATAAAATTTGCTCTTGCGATGGGCGGAGTTATTCTTTCATCAATTGTGATTTTTGCAGGATTAAAAATCTATAAAAAAATGTTTGTCGACAAAAAAAATCACGATATTATAAAAGATGAAATATTAAAAACTCCGAAAACAACAGAAGAAGCCATTAAATTTTTCATAAACAAAAATAAATTAAACTAAGGTAACATATATGAAAAAACAAGCATTCGGCGCAATTGATTTATTAATAAGTCTTTTAATAACATCTGTAATTCTTTTAATAGGTATAAATTCAATAAAAGGGATTTCTTCATTAAACTTGAACGGTTCATCAGTAAACAAAGAAAGCGTTGAAGAACATGTTGACCGGCAAGTAGAAGAAATTCAAAATATGCGTCAGCAAACTATTGATTATAACAACAAAATGCAACAGGATAACTTTTAAATTTAAATATCCTGTTACATTTTAAATAAACTATTTTGCTTTTTTAACAGTTTTTTGCAGTTCTAATCTTAACTGATTATTTTCTTGTTTAGAAAGTTTTCCTTTAACATTATAAGGATATTGATTTTCGCGGATTGTACCATTTGAATCAATCTTATAATCATATCCGTACACATTTAAGTTTCTTTTAGAATCTTCAAGGTAAATACTGTTAATTTTTTTGTCTTGACCTACACTGAATGACATAACCATATTATTTTTATTTAGAAAGGAACCAAATCTTGATTTAGTCTGATTACTTACATGATAACAATCACTAAGATATAGATTTACTTTTTCAACTTTTACTGTTTTATCATATTTAATAGTTTTTAAAGCGGAATTTACACTTTGTTCTGCATCTGTTCTGCGAGAAACAACCCTTGTTTTTACCGGAGCCTGTTGTTTATTTGTATTCTTTTTAATTACCGGTTTTATTTTATTATTCACAACGGCTTTTGTCCTAGAAGATTTATTATTTTGCACTGTCTGACCTGCACTATTTTGTGAAGGAAGATATATTTTTTGGTTTACTTTAAGATTGTTCATATCTTCAACAGAATCCATATTATTAAGCTTTGCGATTAAAAGCATTCTATTATTAATCTCATTGTTTGTAACTTTTTTCTTATTTAAATTCTTTCTTGCCAAATTCCACAAAGTTTCTCCTTTTCTGACGGTATGAACACTTTTATTCTTTACTTCCGGCAGTTTAGCCATAACAGAATTGTAATAAGCTTGTTGTTTTGAAATTTTTTCAACCATAATATTCTCCTATAAATTTCCCCGTAATTTAATAAAGAAAAAATATAAGAAAAAATTGCCTTATATTAAGAAATATTAAGCAATTGTTTTGGTTTATTTATATCTTGCTTCTTGTGAATAATCTCAATCATCTCTTTTATAATTTTATTATAAGGAGTTGCAATACCGTATTCTAATCCGAGTTTAATTATCGTTCCTGCAAACATTTCAACTTCTGTTTTTCTTCCGGCTTCAACATCTTGGAGCATTGATGTTTTACCTTCAGGAATCATTTTATTTAAATTTTCAATTGTTTCTTCAATCATTATATCAGTATTTTTTACACCTTCTGCTTTTGCTATTAGCTGGACTTCTTTCATTAAATTAACAGCAAATTCCATACATTTATCATTTTCAAGCATCTCGCCAAAAGTGAGTCTTAAAATTGCAGTTGTCTGATTTGCAGCGACATTAAGCATAAATTTCAGCCACAGAGAATGTATTATATCATCAGGAATTTTGTAATTTATACCGACACGTTCAAAATATTCTTTTACCCTTTGCACATTTTCAAAATCAGCAGAATTTTCAGAGCCGTATACAATTGTATTAACATCATCATGAATTACATTTCTGCCGTTTCTTATAGCACTATGACCTATAAAATAGGAATATAAAAGTTTATCACGACCATAAGTTTGCGTAATAATTTTTTCACTTGTAACACCGTTTAAAAGTGCCATTATAACAGTATCTTCCTGAACAAAATTTTTAATATTTTCAATTACATCCAATAAACCGTCGTATTTTGTGGCTATTATAATCAAATCAGCCTTAAAATCTTTATTATCAGGCAAAACATAATTAAAATTTAACTCTTTACCATTAAAAATTATCGGATTATTAAGATATTTTTCATATCGTTTTTTATCAACTAAAACTCTTAAACTTTCAGTATCATAATTTTGTATTTTGTTGGCATAAATACTGCCTACAGCTCCTATACCGCATATCAAAACATTTTTTATATCTTTCATATCTTTATAATAACACACGCAATAAGAAAAAAATTATTCTTTACATATATTTAATCCAAATTTGTTAAAAATTGTACACATGTACTATTTTAAAGACAATTTTCAAATAAAAAAACACTTTATAAATATATAGCAGTAGTGTAGTAAATTTATAGTGTAAAAAGTCTAATGGGATTGGAAATTTCTAAAGCGCTTGGTGTGGGCGCAATACAACCAAATATTTATATCAACCGTAATAAATTTAGCGCAGTATTTTCCGGCGACTTATACTCTGACAAATTTGAAAGTTATTCACTTGAAAGATACACATCAGAAACTGCTATCAGAAAAATGATTAATGCAAATCCTAAAATAAAAAATCTTGTAAAAGATTTTAACCCTGAATTAAATTTAAATATGCAGGAATTAGAACAACTTTTAGCACATCATGCAACAGATACAAAAAATATTTGTATAGGGATTACGCAAAATCTTCCTTTTTCACTACAAACAAAAGTAAACTCTCAAGCCATTGAATCTGCAGCTTACCTACACGACCTTGGCAAAGTTTTTATTCCGCGTGAAATTTTGAACAAACCTGCTAAACTTAGTGAGGCTGAAACCCAAATAATGCATAAGCATTCACAACTTAGCTATGAATTACTAAAAAACACAAACCTTGATAAGAAGACATTAAATCTAATAAGAAATCATCACCAGAATGCACAAAAAACAGGTTATCCTTTGGTTGGCAATGATTTTAATGCCGATTTAGACTTACAAATTTTATCAACAGCAGATAAATATTCAGCTTTAACAGAAACCCGCACATATAAAGCCCTTATGAATCCAAAAGAAGCTTTAACCATAATTTATCAAGATGTAAAAGAAGGAAAACTCCATCCTTTTGTATTCAAAGCTCTTGTGAACTATGCAAATAATACCGTAACAAATACACAGGCGATATCTTGACAAAAATCAAAATATTATAAATAATAAATACAGAGATTTATATAAAAGGAGGCAATATTATGAATAGAGAAGAGCTGAGAATCGCCCCCCCCCCGAAAAATGCATATTAGACAATGGTTTTCAAGATTTTAGAATTTTTTGTGATTATAAACTTTACATTAACATTATAAAGATGTATAATAAAGTTATGCATCACATTGAGAGAGATTTTTTTAACTTGAAAAAGAATACAACACGACATTTTGGATTTACTCTTGCTGAGGTGTTAATTACGCTTGGTATTATTGGTGTTGTTGCTGCAATGACAATGCCTTCGTTAATTGCAAATTACAAATATATGGTTTTACAAAATCAGTTAAAAGCAGCATATTCAGATTTAAATCAAGCAGCTAAGATGTTTCAAGTACACAATGGAATCTCTGTCAGTGAATATGCGGCAACTTATACATCTACAAAGACATTCAAAGAATTCCAAAAAGAATTTAATGCTGTTTTAAAAAAGTCAGATTTAAAATGGGATTCAACAGATGAAGAAGGGAATACAATAGGAGCTTCACCTTATAAGTGGAAAGGTATTACAGGGAATAAAACGTATGCTTCTAACTGTAATGTAAGCGGCTTTTTCTGGGATTCTCAAGGGAGAGTTATTGGCTTTGATGATCTACCAAATTTAGGAAATAATGGACCTAAAGTTTGCATTGATATTAACGGTGAAAAAGCTCCGAACCGATACGGGCAAGATTACTTTGTATTTATGTTTACGACAGACGGATATGTTATTCCTTGGGGACAAGAGCATAAAAATAATCCAAGTTGTACGTCATACGATGGAAACTGTACTATATCTACAAAAGACTATTGCAAATATACTTCAGATAGGATATTGCAACTTACTTGTTCAAATTATGCACTTATAAACCAACACCCGACAGAATCCGGTAAAGATTACTGGCATGATTTTGTCAGAGGGAAATAATAATAAAAAAACTTTCTAAATAAATTAGAAAGTTTTTTTATGGTTTAAACATTTTATTTGATAGCTGCATCAATCAAGCCTTTGAATAGAGGATGCGGGCGTTCTGGACGTGATTTAAATTCAGGGTGGAACTGACACGCTACAAACCAATCAAGTTTTGGCAGCTCTACAACTTCTGCAAGCATTCCGTCTGGTGACATGCCGGAAAATACCAAACCGGCATCTTCAATTTGTCTCAAATACTCGTTATTTACTTCATATCTGTGTCTGTGACGTTCTGAAATTTTTTCTTTACCGTAAGCCTTAAAAGCTTTTGAACCTTTTTTCAATATGCAATCATAAGCGCCAAGACGCATTGTACCGCCGTATCCGTGAACATTTTTCTGTTCTAACATCAAATCTATAACAGGATTTAGAGCATTTTCATCAAATTCTTTTGAATTTGCATCTTTGATACCGACAACATTTCTTGCATATTCAATAACTGCACACTGCATGCCTAAACATAATCCTAAAAACGGCACATTATTTTCTCTTGCATAACGGATTACATTCAACTTACCTTCAATTCCGCGAACACCGAAACCACCGGGTACAACCACTGCCTGAACATCTTTCATCAAATCCTTGCAAGCAGAATAATCAAGACAATCTTCAGAATTTATCCATTTTATGTCAATTTTAACATCATTTGCATAACCCGCATGCTTCAAGGATTCAACAACTGAAATATAAGCATCTGAAAGTTTTGTATATTTACCGGCAATTGCAACCCTTACTGCACCTTTAGGGTTTTTAATTCTTTCGACAAGTTTTTCCCAACCTTTTAAATCAACTTTTCTGTCTTCAACCCTTAACATATCAAGAATTACACTTGCCATATTTTGTTCTTCAAGAGCGAGCGGAACTTCATAAATACTTTTCATATCACGGCACTCAATTACAGCTTCTTTAGGAACAGAACAGAAAAGAGCTAATTTTTCTTTTTCAGTTTTCGGAATAGGTTTTGTAGTACGGCATACAAGAATTTCAGGTTGAATACCGTAACTTCTTAAAACATGAACACTGTGTTGTGATGGTTTTGTTTTTAATTCTCCGGATGTCGGTAAATATGGAAGCAATGTTGTATGAACGGAAACAGCATTTCCTATACCTACTTCGGTTTTAAATTGTCTGATTGCCTCAATAAACGGCAAACTCTCAATATCCCCTATAGTACCGCCAATTTCGATAAGCTGAAAATCAGGTTTAAACTGCTTTGTAGCCCCCATAATTCTTGATTTAATTTCATTTGTAATATGCGGGATAACCTGAACAGTTGCGCCTAAATAATCTCCCCTTCTTTCTTTTTCAATAACCGTTTGATAAACACTGCCAGATGTTACATTGTTATATTTTCCAAGTGCAGTATCAGTAAATCTTTCATAATGACCTAAATCCAAATCAGTTTCAGCTCCGTCATCTGTCACAAAAACTTCACCATGCTGGAAAGGACTCATTGTTCCGGGATCAACATTTATATAAGGATCAAATTTTTGATTAATTACAGAAAAACCTCTTGCTCTTAATAATCTGCCTAAAGATGCAGCAATAATACCTTTTCCGAGAGAACTTACAACACCACCCGTTATAAAAATATACTTTGTCATCATTTATCCCTTTCCAACAATACAAATTTTATAATATCAACTTTACCCCATACAACTCAATGCATAAATAAAACTATATTCTGTATGAATCAGTATTAATTAATTTGTTTTATATATGTAACCCCTTACTATTAAAAAACTAAAATATTGATTTTAGTTAATTTTAGGAACCTTAAAAAAGCCGTCTTCAACTTCAGGGCCATTTGCCATTAATTCTTCTTTACTAATTTCCTGTACGACTTTATCTTCTCTCATTACATTACAAAAATCAATAACCTGACACATAGGTTTAACATTTGAAGTATCAACCTCATTCATCTGGTCAACATACTTTAAAACATCACCTAATTGTTTTGTATATAATTCTTTTTCTTCTTCTGTTAATTCAAGTCTTGCCAGTTTTGCAACATGCTCTACATCTTTAATAGTAATCATTTTTTCACTCCGTTATTTTTATATCGTAGCACAAAAATTTTACATGCCGTTAAATTATTACATAAATTTAATGATTTCTAAAATAAAAATATTATGTTATAATACTAATAATATTGGAGAATAATTTGTTGGAGAGTAAAGAAAAACAAACTATAGAAGATTTGGACGAGCAACTTCTTACGTACAAAAATTGTACTGATGAGAAGAAAAAACGTATGCTCCATATTAATATTGTGGAAAACGGAATGTATCTTGTAAAAAAAATTGCAGGAAACATTTCCGCGCAATCCGGAATTTCAAATGAAGACTTAATTCAGGTAGGTTCAATAGGCTTAATTAAAGCTATTGAATTTTTTAACCCTGAAAAAAATACAAAATTTAGAACTTACGCATCTTATTTTATCAGAGGAGAAATTAAACATTATTTGCGAGATAAAGCTTCAATGATAAAAGCTCCAAGAGAATTACAAGAACTTGTTTTTAAAATAAGTTCAGCCGTAAAACAACTTAAAGAAAAAGGAATTGAAGATCCGTCAGAAGAACAAATTGCGGATATTGTAGGAGTTTCTGTTGAAAAAATTCACGAAGTAATGGAGATTGAGCTTTGTAAAAGTACACTTTCTCTTGATCAAGCAATCTCAACAGTTGATGACGATGATTTAACCCTAATCGATAAAATTCCGGCAGGTGATTATCAGGAATTCATGAACGCTTACGAAAACAAAATGATGCTTGCCGCAGCTATAAAAAAACTTCCGAAAGATTTACAAGAAATCATTGAAATGAGTTACTACCAAGATTTGAACCAGCGGGAAATTTCGGAAAGAATAAATATTTCTCAAATGCAAGTTTCAAGAAGATTAAAAAAAGCTTTAAGCAAAATGTATGAAATCATTACATCTAAAGATGAAAACTAAAAGGAGACATCAAAAATGGGAGCATTAATTGCTATTTTAACATTTATTTTTATAATCGGTTTATGTATAGGAAGTTTTTTAAATGTCGTTATTTTAAGGACATTAAGTGAAGAATCAATAGTTTTTCCGGCATCAAAATGCCCCAAATGCCAACACCCCTTAAAGTGGTGGCATAATATACCGGTATTATCATATATCTTATTAAGAGGGAAATGTGCATTTTGTAAAGAACACATCAGCATTCAATACCCGATTGTTGAGCTTTTAACAGGTATAATTTTTACATTATTATTTATGAAATTCGGAGTAAGTGCTGATACATTATTTGCCTGGGTAATTTCATCATTACTAATTGTTATTGCCGGAACTGATATTAAAGAAAAAGTTGTTTATGATATTCATACATATACATTAATAGCTGTCGGTCTTTTATACGCAATTGTCGTAACAGCAGTATCACTATTCCAAACACACATAGCCGGCACTCCTATAGAATTTACAAAATACTTTGTACTTAACAATCCTATATTTATATCACTTATGGGGATGCTTTTAGGTGCTGTAATTCTTGAAATATGCGCAAGAGCAGGATATTTAATCGTGGGGACAAGAGCTTTCGGAGAAGGTGACACATTTATTGCTGCAGGTTTAGGCTCAATTTTTGGCTGGAGATCACTAATTGTAGTTCTTGCAATGTCTGTACTTATTCAGGTAATTATATTCTTACCTATATTTGTTAAAGGACTTGCTAAAAATAAAGATTGGAAAACTCTTATAACCTTCACTGTTTTTGTGTTATTTGCCATTACATTCTATACATTACAAAATTACAGAGTAATAACTGTTGATAACATTGTTTTATATACTATATGTGCAATTGTACTTGCAGCACTCGGTATTATTTCTTGTATATTAATTTTTAAAGGATTAAGAGAACATCCTGAAAATAGAACTTATATGCCGTTTGGGCCTGCAATGGTTGTAGCTGCATTTATTGCTCTTATTTTATAGGAATTATTTATATAAAATTATAAAATTTATAAAAACTCACCAAAATTTGGTGAGTTTTTTATTTTAGAAAAATCCTTATTTTTGTATTTTATGCTGATAAAATCTTTAATGCTTCTTTTAAAATTTCTTCTGCAGAAGCTTTATCAGTTAATATTGCAAGAGACTTTGATAAAGAATCTTGAATTTCTTTTCTTTCATATCCAAGAGATATCAGAACCATTTGAGCATCTTCAACGGCTCTGTTATCTATTTTAGAAGGAGTTATTGAAGTTATTTTTATAGGCTCTTTTGTCTGATAATTCATCAACTTATCTTTTAACTCAAGAATAATTTTTTGGGCTAATTTAGGCCCTACACCTTTTGCACGTGTAAGCTCCTTATAATTACCATCAATTACAAAACCTATAAGCTCTGAAGATTCAAATTCATCAAGAAGGGTTAAAGCCATTTTAGAACCAACTCCTGAAACAGAAGTTAAAATATTAAAAATATCTCTGTCTTCTTTGTGCAAAAATCCGCAAAGACTCATTTTATCTTCTCTATGCAGCAACACTGTATAAATTTTTACATCACCATCAGGCATTTGAGAAAAATCTCTCATTGTAACTTCTAAAAGATAACCTATACCTGAAGCTTCAACAGTAACAAATGTACCCTTTGCAGAATTTGATTTACTTGTTAAAATCCCTTTTATATAATCATACATAATTTCCTCTAACCTATTAAATTACCGTATTTATTTTTCCAAACTTCTTCTTATTGTATACACGGCATTTTCCATATCTTTATTTGTTCTGATTTCATCTTTTATTTTTTCGTATGAATAGAGCATTGTAGTGTGTTTTTTCTTAAAAAATTCTGCAATACTTTCGAAACTTTTTTGAGTAAGTTCACGAGTCATATAAACCGCAACATGACGCGCGGAAGAAACTCGCTGATTTCTTGCGGAGCTTAAAAAATCATTTAAAGATACACCATAATAATCTCCAACAGCTCTTGCAACTTTTTCAACAGTAAGTTCTTCTTTAGAGACTTCACAATTCAAAACTTTTTTTGCATAAGCAAGTGTTAAATCAACTTTTTCAATATCAGCATAAGCGCTAACTTTATTAAATGCACCTTCCAATTCTCTTACATTATTGACAAAATTTTTGGCAATATATTCAAACACATCGAAATCCGCATTTACATTTGCTTGTTCTGCAAGATTTTTCAAAATCGCAACTCTTGTCTCAAAATCAGGCGGTGTAATATCAACCATTAATCCCATCTCAAAACGGGTTCTTAATCTGTCAGGAAGAGTCGGAATATCTTTAGGTAGCCTGTCTGAAGTTATAACAATTTGCTTATTTTTATTATGCAAACTATCAAAAGTATGGAAAATTTCTTCCATAGTATAAGTTTTGCTTTCTAAAAACTGAATATCGTCAATTAATAAAACATCAACATTTCTATATTTCTGACGGAATTTATCCATACGCGCATTTCTGTCATTTCCGCCGCATTGAATATTTTTTATTAATTCATTAACATATTCTTCTGTTTTAATATATTTAACTTTTAATTTCGGTTTATTAAAAATTATATAATGCCCGATTGCTTGCATTAAGTGGGTTTTACCTAAACCGGAAGCACCATATATGAATAATGGATTATATTTTTTTGCAGGATTTTGAGCAACAGCAAAAGCTGCAGCATGAGCGAATCTGCTATTTTCACCAACTACAAAATTTGAAAATTTATATTTCAAATTCAAATTAGCAGACGATTGCATCTGTGCAAGATTATCCATAATTCTGTTTTCGTCTGATTCAGGCAGAGCTTTTTTCTGTTTTTGAAGTTCTTTTTTCTTTTCTTTTTGATAACGCTCAGCAAATTCTTCATCATACAAAATGTTATAACTTATATTTTTACCGTAAGCATTTTTTAATGCTTCAAGGATTTTAGCATCATGCTGTGATTTTATAGCCTGCGGGGCAAGTGCATGAGCTGTAATCAAAGTTAAAACATTACCGTCAAAAGATGCAAGTTCCAAAGGCTCTATCCACATTTTGAATGTCGGAACCGTTTCTGCTAACTCCTCTTTTGCTTTGCTCCATATCTCTTTTTCATCCATAATTTAATTTTACTATAAAAATAATTTTTATTCTGACAAGATATTTTCGCAAAAAACAATATTTTACAAATTTAAAAATTAATCTAAATAAAAAGTTTGTACATAACAACTGCACAGGAAACAGACAGATTTAAAGATTCAACAGATGATTCCATCTCAATTTTGACTTCTTTTGTTGCAAAATTAATCAATTCTTCGGATAATCCGTCTGCCTCTGAACCAAACATAACAAGCAAAGGCTCTTTAATATTTATATCTTTCAAATATTCTTTTGCTCTGGGTAAAGTTGCAACACGTTCAAATTCATTAAAATGTTTCTTTAAATCTTTTAAAGAGTCCATATAAACAAAAGGAATTTTCCATAAATTACCAACAGATGAGCGAACACATTTAGGATTATAAATGTCTGCACATTCTCGCCCGTATAATATTACTGCATCTACCCCAAAAGCCTTTGAAGTTCTTAAAATTGTCCCAAGATTTCCCAAATCTTTAATATTTTCAAGTAAAACAACTTTTTTAGCATTTTTTAAATCTGAAATTGAATAAACCTTTTTAACGGCAACTCCAACAATTTCAGGAGCAGTATCCGTTGTTGAAACTTTTTTTAAAACAGCGCTATCTGTTAATATTAATTTATCTCCCAAATATTTATATTCATCTGCTTTTTCTTTTAATACTAAAACATAATCAATCTCAAGACCTGCTTGATATGCTTCTTCAACACACTTTTTACCTTCCAGCAAAAATTTATTTTCTTTGTCACGATATTTTTTTTGCTGTAATTTAACAGTTTGTTTTACTAAATCATTATTAACACTTGTAATTTCCTGCATTGCTATAAAACCTCAAATTCTTTCAGCCATTCTTTTTCCTGCTCTGTTAATAAAGAAAAATCAATAAGTTTTTTTTCATAGTTCATGTGAACAAAAGATGTTTTTTTACCTTTATTCATATAACAGGAATTTTCAAGTCTTACACCAAAATGACTTTCGTTATACAGGCCGGGTTCAATTGTAAAACACATATTATCTTTTATATCAATTTTAGCTATCTCATTTTTACTTAAATTTGGAGGATACTCATGAACACTTACACCTATTCCATGACCTAGACCGTGATTAAATACAAACCCGTCTATTTCATTTTCAAAATATATTTTTCTTGCAAGAGCATCAATTTCATAACCGTTTGTTAAATCCGAATTATAAGCATTCAAAAACATTTTCAAAACAGTTGTATAAACTCTCTTTTGCAAATCTGAAGGCTTTCCTTTTACAAAAACTCTTGTAATATCTGTTGCAAGTCCTTGTTCATAATATGCACCGCAATCAATTAAAATGAGAGAACCGTCATTTATTATTTCATCTTTTGAACATTTTGAATAATGAGCCAGAGCAGAATTTTTATCCTTCGCAACAATTGATTTAAAGCTTAAACTTTTCGCACCTAAATGTTTAAATTGTTTTTCCAATTCTTCGGCAATATCAAATTCTGAAATATTATCATTATTTTCAATATAATCACGAATTGCACGAACTGCCATATCTGTACGTCTGAAAGCGTCTTTATAATGATTTATTTCATCATCAGTTTTTACAGACTTCATTAATTTTATGGGACTGTCATTCAAAACCCTGACCTTGTCACCAATCAATGCATAATCATAAGCATTAATCGTTGATTTATCAACAAAAATGTTACCTTGATAACTTTCGACAAAATCATCAATATCATCTAACATACGTGCTCTGTCTGATAAAATTACAGCTTTGCCTCTGATTTTGCTTGAATAATTTTTTGAAAAATCTCTCAAATTGAATAAATAAGAAACTTCCTCCAAATCAGTAATTAAAACAGCACCATCAAAATTTATATCTTTTATTTTATCTTCAACAGAAACACCATCAACCTTAACAATATTTGAATTATCGTAAGAAAGATTTTTATCTAAAGGGTCAATATCAAAATACTTAAGTTTTACTCCAAGAGCTTCCAAATATTCAACTCTTCTTTGAGAATTTTTCTTTGAAAATATACCAAGTGCTTGCCCCTCAGGGATTTTTTTTACAAGCTCTTGTAAAAATATCTGTCCGGTCTGCAACTTTTCAACAGTTACAATATTATGATCAACCTCTAAATCAGCCTGAATATGATATCTCCCATCAACAAACAAATAAATTCTATCACACGTAACAAGAGCATCACCTGTGGAACCTGAAAAATCAGTTAGTACATAACGTGAGTTTTCATCTAATGGAGTATACTCTTCCAAATATTTATTTGCAGAATTAACAAGAAGATATTCAACTCCCTGTTCCTTCATAAATTCTCGGATTTTTTCAACGGCACTAATCATCAATCATTCCAGTCATTTGAATCAAATGCCAGCCAAATTGTGTCTGAACTGGTTCTGAAATATCTCCGACTTTTTTCAAATTAAAAGCAGCATCTTCAAATGGTTTTACCATAACACCACGTTTGAAAAATCCTAAATCTCCGCCATCATGACCTGATGGGCAAAGAGAATATTCTTTAGCCGCATCTGCAAAAGATTTTCCGCCTTTAATTTCTTCCAACAAATTTTTAGCTTCATCTTCAGTTTTAACTAGAATATGACTTGCTCTAACTTCTTTTAACATTATAAAAACTCCTTTTTAATTTGTACTTTATTATGATAGCACTAAAAAAGTGTTTCATCAATCTTATTATAAGAAAAAAGACTTGCCCGAAAATAAATCAGACAAGTTTCTACATATCAAACATAGAGTTTTAATTTTAGGAAATAAGCTTGTTATATTTTCAACCAAACCGCTTAAAGAAAAAATCTTATCGCAACCCCGAAAAAGTGCCTGGATATAACAAGCTTACATATATATATTAACGCTTTTTTCAATGGTTTTCACCACTCGAAAGAATAACTTTTACACAAAAAAACTAACGAACTTGAGCTAATTCTTTAGAATTAGATTTAATTTATTCTAACTATTGCAAAAATTTTTTTTTATATTATATTAGAAATATGCGGAAGTAACTCAATGGCTAGAGTACCTGCCTTCCAAGCAGGCTGTTGCGAGTTCGAGTCTCGTCTTCCGCTTTTTTTATACTTTTTACTATCTCTTTAGATTATTTTTAAGTGAGGAAAATATGATTAATGAAATTTACGATTTTTCGGATAAGATTGAGAAACTTCTTATTGCATTACGCATAAAATTTGTATTTGAAATTATTGTAATTTTCATAATAGGAGCAATTGCTTTTAAATTAATTGATATATTAGATTCCCACATAAAAACAAAATTATCTGAAAGTAATAATTCTCCGCTTGCGAGATTTGTTCCGATTTTGAGCAATATATTAAAAGGAATCGTATTATTCTTTTTAATCGCATCATTTTTACAAAGTCATGGTTACTCAATGTCTTCATTGATAGCTGGTTTTGGAATAACAGGTTTAGCTGTCGGCTTTGCTGCTCAACATACTATAGCTAACGTTTTTGGCACATTCGGAATATTGTCTGATCATTCATATAAACTCGGAGATTACATTTCTGTTAACGGATTTGAAGGAAACGTTGAAGAAATTAATATGAGATCTACCAAAATAAGAGCTCTCGACAATTCTTTAATTATCCTTCCTAATGACGTTGTTGCGGGAACTGTCATAAAAAATGTAACTAACGGCAAAAAAAGAAGAATATTTGAAACATTCGGAGTTACGTATGACACATCTGATGAAAAATTAAAAAAAGCAATTTCTATTCTTGAAAATATTCTCAAAGAACATCCAAAAATACATGATGACTTTATTGTATATCTTGAAACATTATCATCAAGCTCAATTGATATTAAAGTTAATGCTTACACCAAAACAAATGTATATAAAGATTACCTCAAAATAAAAGAACAATTTATACTTGAAGTTATTAAACGTTTCAGAGAAGAAGGAATAGACTTTGCATTCCCTTCTACAACTGTTTATATGTCTAAAGATGAAAATTAAAATTATTGCACTCGGAAAAGTTAAAGAAAAATATTTAAAAGATGGTATTGATGAATTTTTAAAACGTCTTACCCCTTATACTTCTTTAGAGATTATAGAAATTTCCCCAATAGAAATTAAAGATGAAAACCTAACTTCAAAAATATTAGAGCAGGAAGGTGAAAAAATCCTTTCATACATAAAGCCTCAATCCTTTGTAATAACAATGGAAATAAAAGGTAAAATGTTTTCATCTGAAGAATTTGCAAAAAAAATTGAAGAACTTACAAATGACGGGACATCAGAAATCATATTTATAATAGGATCTTCTTGCGGAATTTCTCCAATTGTATCAGAACGAGCAAACTTAAAAATGAGTATGTCAAAAATGACATTTCTTCACCAATTTGCACGCCTAATACTTGTAGAACAAATTTATAGAGCTTTCAAAATCATTAAAGGTGAAACTTACCACAAATAGACGACTTAATATAAATACTCTAATGTTATAATTGCACCAACAAAAAAAGGAGAAATATTATAATGAAAGAGTTTGAATTTGGTCTTTCTATGGAAGAATTAGAAAAACGTACAAACAAAGATTATTTAATGACTAAAAAAATGTTAAAATCAGATGCACCGGAATATCTGGGACTGGCTCAAGGAGATAAAGATGCACTAAAACATCTTGTTAAATCCGCTTACATCTTAGAAAAAATTAATATGCAAATTGATTGTCATCACAACCTTGAATTCAAAGCATTTTTGGAAGAAGAAATCAAAAAAGGAAACAAACAAGCAGAACTTACAAAAATTCTTTTTGATGCACAAAAAGGTATGAACGCAATTGATACAATGTCTAATAAAATTTACCTTGCAAAAGGGATTAAAGAACATCCAGGCAAAGGGGTATATCCAGAAGACTTGTCAAAAGAAGAATTTCACAGTATTTTAACAAAAATGATTAATGAAGGAAAAATTGATGAAGTCAAAAAAATATTAACCCAGCGTTCAGTTGTTGAAAAAAATGGCAATGAATTAGTCGGGATAGACTATATTGATAAATTCAAAGAAGACTTTACAAAAATGGCAGAAGAAATAGAAAAAGCATCTGAAACATCAACAAATGAAGATTTTAACGAATACTTAAAACTTCAGGCAAAAGCTCTGAGAAAAGCTGATCCAATGCTTGATGCTTACGCTGATAAAAAATGGGCAACTCTGCAAGATACCCCTCTTGAATTTACAATCACAAGAGAAAACTATGAAGATGAGATGACTGGTACAATTGCAGAAAACAAAGAACTTTCAGAGCTTCTTGAAAAACATGGGATTAAAGCAACTCCAAAAGATTTTCTGGGCGGCAGAGTCGGAATCGTAAACAAAAAAGGCACAGAAGCTCTTATGGCAATAAAAAAATATCTTCCGACACTTGCAAAAAATATGCCATACGCTGATGAATACGAACAAAACATTAACCCTAACAGTGATGCAAAACAAACAATGGTTGATGTTGATTTGGTTGCTGTAACCGGTGACGTTGGTGCATATAGAGGCGGAATTACTCTTGCGGAAAACTTACCGAATGACGACAAATTATCACTTACAATAGGCGGTGGCAGACGTAATGTTTACCACAGGCAAATCCGTTTCATAAGTGATATGAAAAAACTTCAAGAAAGATTAGACGCAATCTTAGATAAAGATCAACACAAATATTATTTAGATGAAGCAGATCATTGGTTTACAATCGGCCATGAAAATGCACATTCACTTGGACCTAAAAAAGCTTGTGAAACTCTTGGCAAATACAGAAATATTATTGAAGAAAATAAAGCAGATATGGGTTCTTTAGCTTTTGTTGACTTATTAACAGAACTTGGAATGTACACAGAAGAACAAAGAAAACAAATAATTGTAACTACTGTTGCAGATAATTTCTTAAAATCAAAACCAACACTTAGCCAAGCTCACAGAGTACGTACAGTAATGCAAAACAAATATTTTGCAGAACGTGGAGCCTATGATATTATAGATGGCAAAATCCATGTAAATATAGACAAAGTAGTTCCAATCGCAAAAGAAATGCTCTCAGAAATTGTGAGAATTCAAATAGAAGGAGATTTTGATAAAGCAGAAAAATATGTTCTTGATAACTTTGTATGGACTGATAATATGGAACTAATTGCCCAAAAACTACAAAAAATCAACAAAACATTAAACGGAAGGACAGAATCAGAACTGGCTGAAAAACTTCTTAATCAATAGATAAAATTAAAAATTAAAAACAAGGACAGGTATTTTACTTGTCCTTGTTTTTTCAGAAATTGGAGTATCAACGCAATTGTATCTTACAAATTTTAATCTTTAATTTCATGCTGAAAAGCCCACGCAGAATGATTGTGAATACTTTCAAAAGCTTCACATTCGACTTCAAATTCTTTTATTATAGGGTGATTTCGAAGTTTTACAACAACATCACGCAAAACATCTTCTACAAATTTAGGATTATCCCAAGCTTTTTCAGTTACAAATTTCTCATCTTCACGCTTTAATAAAGGATAAACAGGACAAGAAGAACAACCCTCTATCATCTCTATCAAATCTTCCAGCCATACTTGTTCACTTTCATCATACGAAATCTTAACCTTGATAAACGCTCTTTGATTATGCGCGCCGTTATCAGAAATTTCTTTAGAACAAGGACAAAGTGTAGTAACAGGAACCTCAACACCCAGAACGAATTTATAATCACCGTTTTCAATACAACCTTCAAAAAGACACTCATAGCTCATTGGTGCTGACAAACCTGTAACAGGTGATTTTTTATCCAAAAAATAAGTAAATTTGAATTCTAATTCGCCGCTTTGAGCCTCAAGATTATTTATTATTTTTTCTAAACAACCTTTTATATCAACTCCCAACAAATTCTTATTTTTCCATTCAGCAAGAACCTCAACAAATCTTGACATGTGAGTCCCTTTATAATCTCTTGGTAATGAAACATTTACTCTGGCCTTAGCACAAACAACCTGATTTGAATTGTTTTTTCGCTGGATTATAAGAGGCAGTTCAAGATGCTTTATCCCTACCTTTTGAATATCAACATTCCTATTATCTTTTAAGTTCTGAATATCTTTCATAATTAATTGTTAAAATTTCTTAATAATTAACTTCAAAAATAGCAATTTTTTATAATATCCGTACTTTATATAAATATAAAGCTCTCTCTTCTTATTTAAACGGATAGGCCTTGAACATAAATATCAAGGTCTTTTTTTTATGCTTATTTTTGTTCCAAAGCTGCTGCTTTATCCAACAAAGTCCTTATTCTTAAGTATCTGTCTAATTCAATTCTGAATTTTTTCAAATTCTGATAATAATTATTTGACATTAAAACTCTGTTATCATATTTAGGGTCAAGAATATAAACTGTCGGAAATCCTGAAATACCAACATCTTCGATTAAATTTTTATAATTTGCATCTTCAACATTAAGCATAACAAAATTATATTTATCTTTATAAATACTACTTAACATTTTAAATTTAGGCATAAATTTCATACAATAACCACACCAGTCAACATAAAATAAAATAAGCATTGGTTTATCTGACACAACAGCCTTTTCATAAGAAATACCTATTTTATAATCTGATGGGTGTTTTGGTGTATTCATGGCAGCTACCGCAAATCCTACAATGGATGAAACAGCCATTGCTATTATAATTCCTAATGTAATAAGTAATTTTTTCTTCATAATATCCTCCATCATTATTATACAATAAAACTTTTCTCTGACAAATTATTATCATTTGAAATAAAACTTAACAAAAATGTTTAAAAAAGTATATACTATGGTATATACTATATATATACAAAAGTAGTTTTATATATATTTATAAGTGTATCGTCTTGTGTTCCCCAAAATAACGAAGGAGTTTAAATAGGTATGAAAAAAAATTCACCCGTCAAAATGAAAGCTTCTGGACAATTATCCAATCCTGCCAAAAATGAAATTTTCGACGGTGCAAGTGATAGTGTACTATCAAATTACCTAAGAGAAATTTCAGATTACAAATCACTTACCTCGTCTGAAGAAAAAGAGCTTGCAAAAAAAGCGCAAAATGGCGATTTCGAAGCAAAAAAACAACTTATTAACGCCAACTTGAAACTTGTAATCACCATTGCAAAAAAAGCAATCCACATGTCAAATCTTCCAATGACAGATTTGATACAAGAAGGGAATCTAGGTTTAATGATTGCAGCAGAAAAATTCAATTATAAACTGGGATACAAATTTGCGACCTATGCAAGCTGGTGGATTAAGCAATCAATGTTCAAAGCAATTTCAGAGCAATCTCATTGTATGAAAATTCCTGTATACATCCAAGAAACATTATCAAGATTTTCCAAACTAAAACACCAAATGGAACGCGAAAACAATTGCTATATTAAAAATGAAGATGTTGCAAAAAGAATGAATATTTCATCAGATAAAATTGATATGTTTTTAAACGCATATTCAAAAACAATTTCCATTGAAAGCAGCATGGAAAACAATAACGGCAAAGAAATTAACATAGCTGAAGTTATTGAAGACAAAAAAGCATCTGCAACAGAGAATGCTGAATATGAAGATTTAAGAACAGATATTTTAAATGTAATTTCAACATTAAAAGACCGGGAACAAGAAGTTGTAAAAATGCGCTACGGGCTTGAAGGTGATGAGAAAAAAACTCTTGAAGAAATAGGCAATATCTATGGCGTAACAAAAGAATGCATTCGCCAAACAGAATTACGAGCACTGAAAAAAATGAGATTCTCCGTGTTAGGTCAATACGTTGACTAAGTGTGTATTACATTATATTTTGTGTTTTTATTAACAAGTTTTCAAAGGAGGTATTTTAACCTCCTTTATTTATATTCATATAAATAAAGGTATACTTTTTTGTAAAAATCATTACAATATAAAGTATGAAAAAACTTCTGATATTTTTATTTATTTTACTTTTTGCTACCGTAAATATAACATTTGCAGAAGATGATTTATGGGATAATTACGGAGATACAAACGTATACGGGCAAAAACCCGTAAGCGAAGAAGAATTTCAAAAAGCTCTTGAAAGCAAAAAAGGAAAGAAAAAAAGAGATAAAAATATTCCAAAAGGCGAAAATTTCTCCCAAAGCAATGAAACAGAATCTTTAAACATAACAGTGAAAGAACCGCAAATATTACTTATACCTTTAAATCTTAAACTTGATGAAGATTCAATTATTCCTCCCGGACATTACGAAGTAAAAGGGGAAAGAGAAAACGGTAAAACTTATCTTAAATTATACCAATCACACTATATGGTAGCAAAACTTCCAGTAAATGAAACTAATGACGATTTCGGAGAAAAAACAATAAATTTTGTAAAACTTTTACCTCACGGAGATTATCATGTTCAAATCATTTACGGCAGTCTTGATTTTAACGCTTATACAGTAATTGACACAGCAGATTAAGATTGATAAAATTATTTATATTGAAGGGGTAAAAAATTATGAAACGAGCAATAGTAATGGTAATAGATTCTATGGGAACAGGAGCAATGCCTGATTGTCAAGAATTTAATGATTCACCTAAATGTAACACATTAAAAAATGTATGTGAATTTAATAACGGATTAAATGTCCCTAATATGGAGAAAATGGGACTTGGGAATATTCAAGATTATAAAGGTATAAAAAAAGTTGATAACCCGACAGCACAATACGGAATTATGGAGGAAAAATCAAAAGGCAAAGATACTACAACCGGACACTGGGAAATGGCTGGACTGGTTTCTGACAGACCTTTTGCGACCTTCCCAAACGGGTTTCCTAATGAATTAATAGAAAAATTTATAAAAGAAACAAATTGCGGCGGAGTTCTTGCAAATATTCCGGCAAGCGGAACTGCAATTATCGCCGAATTAAATGAAGAACATCATAAAACAAAATTTCCGATTGTCTATACAAGTGCTGACAGCGTTTTTCAAATCGCACTCGATACAGACTTAATTCCTTTGGAAACATTATATAAATGGTGCGAAATAGCAAGAAAAATTTTAGATGAAGACAATTGGAACGTATCAAGAGTAATTGCCCGTCCTTATAAAATTATTGACGGGAAACCAACCAGAATTTCAAAAGACAGAAGAGATTATTCAATGGTTCCTGCGTATACACTCTTAAATGAAATAAAAGACAAAGGCGGAAAAGTTATCGGAATAGGAAAAATTGAAGATATCTTCTCAAAATCAGGTATAACCCACGCAATTCATACCGGTTCTAATAAAGAAGGTCTTGAATTAACTCTTAAAGCCGTAAAAAATAAACTTGATTTAGAAAAAATTGCTTATCCTGCCAATAAAAAAACATTTAATGACAAAACCTTCATATTCACAAATCTTGTAGATACCGATATGCTCTACGGTCACAGAAATGATGCGAAAGGTTACGGGAAAGCAATTGAAGAAATTGATACATACGTTGATGACATTATAAATGCAATGAGTAATGATGATTTATTAATAATTACAGCTGATCACGGATGTGACCCAACTGTCGAAGGGACTGATCATACAAGAGAATATGTACCGATTCTTATTTATGAAAAAAATATAAAAGGCGAAAATCTCGGTATGATTAAAGGATTTGACTATATTTCAAACAGAATAAGACAATGGCTTAATATTTAAAAAGTCCAATTGAAATTTTAAATGTTTTATATTATAATTTGTAAGTGAAGAAATTCACATTGTATTTAAAATATAAGGAGAAAGTAGAAATGACAGTAAAAGTAAATGATTCTTGTATCGGATGCGGCGCTTGCGAATCTATTTGTGATGCAGTATTTTCAGTAGACGGTGTTGCTCAAGTTGATGAAGCTGCAGTTGCAGATAATATGGATTGTGTAAAAGAAGCTGCAGAAGCTTGCCCGGTATCAGCAATCGAAGTTGAATAATTAAATCAATTTAATAAAAATAAACCGTTTGTATAAAATACAAACGGTTTATTTTTTTATTCTTTATAATCACAGACAAATACTATTTTTTGTCGTCTATTAGTTTGAGCAGAAGATTTACTGTCTATAGGAACTAAATTCCCCTCAGAATCCAAATTACCTTCTATTGTACAAACGAATTTATCAGAAACTTCTTCTTGGGGATTTTGTACTCTTTCACGAGCACTATTATTATTTTCAAGCAATTCCCTTTGCTGTTGTTCTAATGTTCTTATTCTTGAATCAAAATTAATTTCAATGCTATTAATTTTATCAGATAAATTAATCATATTAGCATCATTATCAAAGGAATTATCCCTATACCGTTTTTCTCTTGTTTGTCTTAACTCCTCATTTTGTCTTTCTTCATCGTAACGTCTCTCAGAAATGTTCTGCTGATTATTTTTATTTCCGCTCTTATAGCTGTCAATTATCATAGGTGTGCTGATAATCATAATAATTCCTAAAACTATTACAAAAATTATTGCGTAACCCATATTTGACATTGCATATCTTTTTTGCATAAAATTATCCTTTTTTTATTTTTTTATTTATTAAACAGAAATTTCTCTGATAACAGAAGTCAATGCTTCTAAAGCATCATCAGGAAGTTTATCACGCCCTGCTTTTTCAATCTCACGGGATTTGACAAACTCAACTCTGTCATTCATGCGGGCTTTAAACTGTTTTGCATAGTCATTATTTGCGAAAGAAGTATCAAATCCCTCAATATCCATTATTTGAATATCTGAGAAATTTCCCCATTTATGAAATTTAGCACTTCCGTCAACAATAGCTTCTATAACAGATAAAGTTATTTCCTTTTTAACCTTTGTACCCATAAAATCACCGGTATTCAATATATAACAGTCAACACCGTCAAAAATAAGCTTTTTAAATCTATCATAATCAACCGAAAGCGGATAAACTCTGAAAGGATTTGCATAAGGTTCAACAACCAAAGCATTCGGATCAACACCTTTGGCAAGTCTTTCTGCAGATGACCTTTTTGTTGCAAGAGTAGCTCCCATTGCAGAGCCTAAAGAAGATCCGGAAAGTTTTAATACAGGAGGAATAGTCGGATCTTTCATAAGCCAAAATATAGCATTAATAGGTTCATCAATTCTATCAACTCTGTTTGGAGACCAGAGTTTAGATTTTACGGCACGACCGTTACCATTTCTAATATCTTCTGTAACCGAAACAACTTTTCCGTCAGAAAGAGCAATTGCACCTGCATTTTGCTGTGTTAATATAAATTTGTTATCTTCACTCCCTACCGGGTAATCAGCAGTTTTATCAAAATAAGCAGGTTCAAGAGCAATAGAATATTTCTTATCAACATTTATAATAAAAGCATCATCGTGTAGAACCGTAATATTAAACTTATTATCATGTTTAGCATGAGTAATAGTGGATTTACCGGAACCCGAAAGCCCAAATACAGCAGCTCTGAATGATTCGCCATTCTCAAAATTATAGCGTTTCATTCCGCCATGGCAAGATGCATAACCGTTGCGGGAAGCACATCCCCAAGCAAGCGTCAAAGTCCCTTTTTTATGTTCACCAAAATATCGCATACCTAAAATTGCAGCGCAATTATGCTCAGGGTCAAAAAACGTTAAACCATAAGGGAAATCTGGATGTGACCAATCCGGATCAGAAAATACAAAGATATCAGCCTCATCAATACTTCTTGAATTTTCATACAATTCTGCATAACTTTCATTAATATATTGAAAATTTAACATCCAGCTATACAAAATATTTTCAAAACCTTCCGGAATAAGTAAATGAGCTTTTACCATAAAATCTTTATCAAGCCCAATAACAGTTTCAGTTTTATACATCAATCTATCTCTTGTTTTATAGATTGCTTCTCTTATAATAGGGAGTAAAACTGATAAATCACATTCTGGTTCTCCAACTATCTTTCTGGCAGCAGCACAACGACCAACGACTGCACCATCATTAAATAAAAGCTGATTTGCATCCTTTGGAAGCCCTATTTTTTCGGGTTTAAACACAGGCATCCCAGTTAATTCAATAGTTCCCGGGCTGTTTTTTGCTAATTTATAAGCTTCGGAAACTGATTTAATTTCCTCAACATTATTACCAAAAAATGGAGCAATAATAGTTGCTCTAGCAGCAGACATAAATTCTTTTAATTCTTGAGATGTTGAAAAAAATTCTTTTGTAGCCATAAAAACTAACTCTCCTATTCCAAAAGAAATAATAACACAAAATTCAATTTAGCGCAAATTAGAAAGAGGCAGTATTTTAATTATACTGCCTCTTTCTCTGATAAATATAAATTCAATTAAAATAAGAACTTAAATGGTCTTACATATTTTAAACGACATAATGAATTGCTGGATGCACATTCACTATTAATTGATATTGCACCTGCATCACGGCAATAAGGGGTATTTGCACCAACATAACCGGCACCGCAAGCAGCTTCTTTATATGAAACGCTCTTTGCAAGCCATTTTATTGTTCTATGACCTCCTAATATAAT
>CALURI010000006.1 GCA_944323135.1 Candidatus Gastranaerophilales bacterium | reverse complement strand
AATCGGGATGACAAGATTCGAACTTGCGACCCCCGCGACCCGAACACGGTGCGCTACCAGACTGCGCTACATCCCGAAAGAAATAAAATTGCTATTTAATATAAAATGTACGACTTAAATTATACTCGGGATATACTCAAATAGCAAGGCGCTATCATTCCCTCTCACAAACGATACTTAATCGTTTGTTCGGCAGAGTGCTATATCCCGTAAGAAATGAAATTGCTATTTATAAATATAATGTACTATACAAATCTCAATTGAAATTTGTGAAAAAATCGGAACGACAGGATTTGAACCTGCGACCTCTACCACCCCAAGGTAGCACGCTACCAAGCTGCGCCACGTCCCGTTTTTATTAATTTTATGTGAATGTAACTTTGGTTAGTTTATGTTGCCAAATTGTTTTTTTTTACGATATTTAATCACTTGGTTGTTGTAAGTTACATTCCTCATTTATATATGTCAATTTACTGCTTTTTAATTATATCACTTTAATTTTTTTTGTAAACTAATTGCAATTTGTATAAGAAAATGTTAATATAAATTTATGGATATTAATGATTATAGAAAAAAAATTTTTATAAATTCTCAATGCTGCACTTATTATAATATTAATAATTATACTGTTTTAGCAGGTATAATGCGTAATAACGGTTATTTGTATTCCGTAAAATTGCCTGATGAAAAAATTAAACAAATAAATGCCGCATACAGAAGGTTTACTACATTATTAAATTCTTTAGTTGCGATAGAAATTCTTTTATATATATATCTTGTGATATTTCCATATTTTATTGAATTTATGAAAATGCCATTTTGGATTTCAATTTTAATATTGGCTTTTATTCCTTTGGTTGTTCTTTATTTTACATATATTGGTGTGAATTATCTTTATGAAAATTATCTTACAAGATATGTAGGGACTTTTAAAAAGACTAATTTTAAACCAGATATTAAATATATTGATGATAAAGCTTTTCAAGAGTATATTTCTACTCCTAGAAAAAGTATATTTGTAGTATTAATATTAGCGATTTTATTTTTAGGTTATGTTTTTACTCCATTTATAATTAGTGGTTTAAATGGTTCTAAGCAGTATAAAATGGCAGATAATTTGGCTGCCGTTTATTTAAAACTTGTGCCAATAGCTCCGGAAGTTTATGCTGATAGAGCTTATGCAGAGTTTAATTTGAAAAAATATAAAGATGCTGTTAAGAATTACGAAAACGCAAATAAATACAGCTTATCTGATAATTTTGCAGAAGATATTTTAGGGGTAAAAACTTATTATTTACCTTATAAAGATGTGCTTGCTGAGTTTGATAAAGCAATTGCTAATGAAGAAGAAAAACCTGAAAAATATTTTTTAAGAAGTGAAAAGGCTGCTTACCAAATTAAAAATAAAGATTATGTTGCTGCATATAATGAATTGAACAAACTTTTATATGCTTATGAGAAAAATGAAAAAGTATTTTTCTCTCCGGCTGATGTTTATTATAACAGAGCGACTGTAAGAACTGTATTAGGGGATTATAATGGCGCAAAGCTTGATAAAATTATGGCTGAAAAGATGTGCCCTGAATGTAAGTTTACAACAGAAACAAAACTAATAAAAAAACCTTAATATATTAATCTGTTATAGTATTGAGTTTTTGATTATTTTAAGGTATTCTCTTTTTAGAGAGGGAGAAATTAATGCTTATTTTAGAAGATTTAAAAGAAATTAATAATGTTATAAAAACGTTGGCAGATTTTGTACAAGAGGATCAAACCGTAAGACCTGACTTTGAGGAATATTTAAAGACTATCGGTCAAAGCGGTATGAATTTTCAGTCTGCTTGTTTTAATTATATATTTGAACGAAATTTAAATCATAAGAGTATTTTAACTTTATTTTTGGAAAACTCTAAAAAAATACCGGCATCGACAAAAAAAATTGTCAAAGCTCTTATGCAGTCTATATCTTCAATATTTGAAGTTAAACGTGTTTTGCAAAACGGATTTGATTTAAATAATATTATTAATGAGAAGACATATAGTGTTGTTTCTCTTGTTAAAATGACTACATTTAGAGGTATTGGAGCAGGGCAGTATGTAGTTGCAAGGATTTTTAAATTTGAAGATTCATATTATCTTCTGGAAATTTCGGGTGTTTTGCCTTCAAGTAGACGTGATGATGCTTTAAGGTATTCTGTTGCAAAGATTATTCAAAATCCTGAACTTGTGTATTTAGATAATCCTACAAAACAAAAGGAAATTGAAAAAGATATAAAAGAAATTTATAGTAAATTTATTGATTTCTTTGGAAAAGATGAGATTGTTACTACAAATAAATTTGCTGATGATTTAATCGGAGCATTTAATGATTTTGCCGAAGGCGGAGAAAAAAGTGATATTAGTGATAAAATTCAACCTTTGGATAGTTATAGATTTTTTAATGTATCAGAATTCAATAATTCTTATGAAAACTTTTTGGAAAATTCTCTTGGCGGGTTTTCTTCACATAAAGAGATTTATGATGTAGCAATAATTTTTGATAAGGAACTCGGGTTGTACGCTGTTCCGTTTTTTGAAACATTTAACAAAATTATTGAAAATCCTGAAAGTGTTGAAAACGCAAAAGAGTGTGTTGAATTTTTCTTAGAAAATGATAAATTTTCTGCAAATATAATTAAAAGAATTGCAGAAAGACATGATAATTTTATGGAAGTTGTCAATAAGCTTTTAGGTACCGATTATACTTTAGATGAGTTGCTTGAACACTATAAATCAAGATATTTAGAGCATAAAATATTTTCATCAACAACTGTTTTATATAAGTCAAAAGCATTTTCAAAGACTTTAGGTATAATAGAAGAGGATATTGAAAAACCAAGTCTTGAAGGTGTTGATTTAAGCAAAATCGGCCGTAATGATCCTTGTCCATGCGGAAGCGGTAAGAAATTCAAAAAATGTTGCGGAGCAAATTTATAAAATTTACGCTTTAAGTAATTTTAATAATGAATTTGAACTAATACCGATAATATTTTCAAGATCACCTGTGTATGATTTTATATAACCTTCAGGGATTTCTTGAATTCCGTATGAACCAGCTTTGTCGAATGGTTTGTAATTTTCTATGTAATATTTAATTTGTTCATCAGTAAGATTTTCGAATGTTACTTTGCTTGTTGTAGAATTCTTTTTAATTTTATTTGTTTCTGAATTAATTACAACTATGCTTGTAACGACTATATGAGTTTTTCCCGAAAGTTTTTTAAGCATGTTAAAAGCGTTTTCATAGTTACCGGGTTTGCCGAGTATTTCGTTATCTAAAACGACAACTGTATCGGCTCCGATTATAATTGACGGTTCTTTTACAAGCGGCACAACGGCTTTTGCTTTATTATATGCTAAATTTTCTATAAAATCATAAGAAAAAACCGTCATTGTATGATCTTCCACATACGGAGACGGTATAATTTCAAATCCAATATTAAGTTTTTTCAGAATATCTGCTCTTCTGGGAGATGAAGAAGCAAGGATAATTTTTCCCGCCATTTTGTTCTCGCTTTCTTGGTAAAATATCAATTGTATTTTCTTTGATTATTATACCTGAAAAAGCAGGAACAGAAAATTTTTATTAATATTGGGAAGTTTTGTTATATCTTGCATTTCTTGCATTTACTGCATAGCAAGCGATATTGAGCCTTTGTTTAAGGTTCATCATATTTCTGTACATGCTCGCATAATCGTTCATGGCACCCATCATTTTTTCGGGATCAACCATAGATTCCATATTATCGTGGTTGTCTACTTTTTCTTCTGCGTATTTTTTGACCAAGAGCTGGTCAATATAATCCTCAGCACCTATTGCCATTGCTGTCCTCCCTAAATTCAATTGTAATCCTATTGATTTTGTGTGTTTTGAGAAAGTGTGTTAAACTATCCTAAATATTCCTTATGTATATACTAAGTATTTCTTTCCCAAAAAATTGCTTATTTTTTCAAAAACTATTAACATTTGTTTACATATAAATATTAGTAGTTTTAAAACAATTAACTAATTGTATTTGAAATGCTTATAATATTTATCATGGTATAATATTTTTATGGGAAGTATAAAAATTGTTGCACCGGTTAAAAAACCTGATGATATTGACGTTTTCTCAAAAGAAACATCATGCAGAGAGTATTATGTTTATTATAAAAAATTTTTAAATAACAATTTTGAATATGTTAATGAATTTGTTGATGCTGCGAAACGTAATAATTGTGCTATTTATATAAATTTTAAGCATGATATTACCGAAGAAAATTTGCCTGAAATAAAAAAAATGCTTAAGTTTTTGAAAACCGCAGGGATAAATGGTATTTTTATTAACAGTTTTGCTATTTTAGAGGCTATAAAAATATTTAATTTACCGTTTAAAGTTATTGTAGATTCTTATTTTGATATTCATAATCTTGCCGGAATTGATTTTATAAATAATTTCCATAAGGTTGATGAAATTATTATTACTGAAGAAATTTATATGAAAAATATTGCCAAAATTAAGCAATATACAAAATTACCATTAGCGATAGACAGTGACAATCTTCCATATTGCGCTGAAGATATAAAAAAACTTAAGGCTATTGACAGTGTTGTTATTAAAGGTAAATTTAACAGTTCTGAAGAAATCTTAGATGCTATAGAACTTATTCAGAAAATCTTAGATAAACCAAAATTGTTTAAACATCAAAAACTTCCATTTAAGCATGTTAGAAAAAGTATTTATAGTACAAATCATTTTCTTGGTGTTGTTGTCAGTGCCGAAGGGCAGGATTTTAAATTCAGCAGGAATATAAGGAATTTTGATTGGAAAATTTCAAAACAAAAAGTAAAACCTATTACAGATTATTCAAAAGCTGATATTTATAAAATAAATTTTAGACTTTCAGAATTAGCTCAGGTTAAGGAGCTTGAGAAATATATAAAAAAAGCAGGTACATGCCCAATTTATTCTATAGAATATGGAGAAATTTTGGCTACTTGTGATTTAGCAACGAGCAGTTTTTGTGATTTGGTGACAAAAGTTAAAACATTTTGCACAAAATATGGGATAAAATTTCAACTTTCTACTCCAAGAATTCTTATAGAACGGGATTTTGACAGAGTTTATGAGTATGTGAAAAGCATTTTGCTTACAAATCCATGCCCTGATAGTTTGATTATTAATAATATTGGGTATTTTTGGACCGCAATTAATGATCCTGAAATTAATCATATTCCTATAGAGATAGGACAAGGTATAAATCTTTTGAATAGTCTTTCAATAAAGTGTCTTAATAATCTTGCTCCAATAAATGCTGTTGATTTTACGTCATTTGCTGATATTGAAAGTACTATAAAAACAATTAAGAAAATAAAAAATGATATTCCGTATAAAAAATATACTATTGCAGGAAATATAAGGGTTCCAAGTCTTGGACTTTGTCCTTTGAATAATGATAGTGCTGTTGTATCCCGATTATCCTGCAAAGCTCCTTGTCATAGAGGCGGTTACGGTTTGCATGATCCGTCATTAGATAAAATTTATCCTTTTACATGTGATGGTTTTTGCAGGATGCATATGTTTGAAGATAAAATCCTTGAGGAATTTGATAAAGTTGAAGAATTATATAGAGCTGGAGTTAATGAATTTGTATTTGATTTTAGTGCTTTGAGTGCTAAATTTGTACCAATTTTACTTGATAAATTCTTTCAAAAATAATTAATATTAATAAAAAAAGAACCTGTTATTATAACAGGTTCTTTTTTAGAATTTTGTTTTATCCTATAACTATTTGCTGTACAATACTGCACGAGCTGCAACAGAGTTTGGTAATACTGTTTGATCATAGAATTTAACAGGATAAATATCTGTTGGGTTTTTGATTTCGCAATCATCATCAGTACCATTACCAGCATCACATTGAACGATTCTGTTAGGAGCTTTGATACCGTTAACATCGATGAAACCATAACATTCTTTAGCAGTAGCACCGTCAGCTTGTGTACATCCAGTTGCTTGAGTTGGGTTGAATGTAAACATAATACCGTCATTAAAGAATAATGTTATGTTAGTACCGCCAATTGCTGTATCAGCAGTAACACCTTGACCTTTACCGGCTGAACTGTATTTAGCTTTGTAAGTGTCACCTTTAGGATCTTCAAAAGTACCTGTTTCAGTTCTAACAACATTCATTCTGCTGTTAAGCATTGTTTGTAATCCATAGCTTCCGTCAGCATCAGAATCAAGGTCAGCAAAGTTCCATTCATCAAGAGCAACGTTTAGTGTTACAGCTTGAGATAAAGCAGACAAAGCTTTTTTATAAGCAGCTTTGTATTGTGCACCTTGAGTTGAGTTGATTAATGTCGGCATAGTCATTGCAGCTACAACACCGATGATACCCAATGTGATTAACACTTCTGCAAGTGTAAAACCGAATCTTTTTGTCATAATCTTTTCACCTTTCTTTTTTGTAAAACTTTCTGATTCCTCAAAAATGTTCTACGCTTTTATATCTCTATCCTCTATTATATTTTTATTATCGAATCTCTCCAAAAAGTGCGGATATGCATAAAAACTATTTTGAAAAATCTTTTTGTATCTTTATTTTAAAGTATTTTTTGGTAAAAGTCAATAGCTTAACAAAAATTATTAATTAATTTTAACTAATTCTAGAGGATTAGAAGCGAAAAAATCATACAAATGTAGTAGATAGTTATATAACATAAAAAAAACGGCGGGGTGAAACTCCGCCGACAAAAAGATTCGATTTTAAAAATTTTGTTTAACTCAGGTAGTTAAATTAATAACTCTTTCAGATTATTAGAGTTATTTGCTGTATAATACTGCCCTAGCTGCAACTGAGTTAGGCATGATTGTCTGATCATAAAATATTACAGGATAAACGTCTGTTGGACTTTTAATTTCACAATCGTTATCAGTACCTGCTCCGGCATCGCATTGGATTAGTCTGTTAGGAGCTTTGATACCATTTACATCGATAAATCCCATACATCCGTTAGTAGCGAGTGTCCCTCTTTTTGCATCTGTAAGACCTGTTTCATCTGTACCTAATGTGCATTCTTTTACGTCATTAGGGAATGTAAACATAATACCGTCATTAAAGAATAATGTTACATTATCTGTTCCGGGAGCAGCAACTGATGGAACTCCGCCGCCTTTTAAACTGCTGTTAACTTTTATTGCATAAGGATCACCTTTAGCATCATCAAAAGCATCAGTTTCAGTTCTAACAACATTCATTCTGCTGTTAAGCATTGTTTGTAATCCATAGCTTCCGTCAGCATCAGAATCAAGGTCAGCAAAGTTCCATTCATCAAGAGCAACGTTTAATGTTACAGCTTGAGATAAAGCAGATAATGCTTTTTTATATGCTGCTTTATATTGTGCCCCTTGTGTTGAATTAATCAATGTAGGCATTGTCATTGCAGCAACTACCCCGATAATACCTAAGGTAATCAATACCTCAGCCAAAGTAAAACCTGAAATTTTTCTCATAATCTTTTCACCTTTCTTGTTTTGTAAGATTTACTCTCTTAATTACTCTATGTTATTGTCCAATTTTCGTATATGCATAAATCTTAGTTTTTACAAAACTAATAGTTATACACTTATTTTAAATTATTTTCCAGTGATTGTCAAGGGGTATAAAGTGTTTATTACGTAATTTGAATTAAAAAACGTGATATTGTTACTTATTTTTATTTAAAAATAAGGTTATTATATGTATTATGGATAATAAAAAATTATTAGGAAAACGAATTAAAGAAATTCGAAAAAGCAAAGGATTAACTCAGGAACAATTATCTGAGATGATTGATATAGAAACCTCTTCACTTTCAGGGATTGAATCAGGAAGATTTTATCCTTCATTACATGTGTTAGAAAAAATTGCATCTGTTTTTGATGTTGAACTTATTGAATTTTTTAAATTTTCATCTGTGAATTTGCCGGAAAACCTTGATAAGGCTATTTTGGATATTATTGAAAAACAAGACAAGAACAATAAACGTTTAATATACAAATTGTTAGCTGCTGCTTTTGTTACCATTAGTTGAAAAAAAAAATACATCATGCTATTATTTTTTTACTGTTTGCCGTATGGTTACAAACAGTAATGTGTATTAGTAAGAAGGGGTAATTATGACTTGTACTTTAGAATCTAAATCTAACGTTTTATCAGATAGTGCTAAAAAAACTTTAAGGAAAGCTCTTAAAGTTCTCGGTAAAAAAAATATTGCTTTTATTATGCATAACGGAAGTTTTCCGTCTGCAAAAGGCCAAAATACAGGCTTTGGAAGTGTTAATACAGATGGCGGAAAAGAATTTATTGAATATGCTTCCGGTTTGTTTGATGCAATTCAGCTTGGGCCTGCAGGTAAAACAAAATCTTGTGATTCATCTCCATATACAGGAACAATTTTTTCAGGAAATCCGCTTTTTATTGACTTGAAAGAATTAACTACTAAGAATTGGGGAAAAATCCTTTCAGAAAATACATATAATGAAATTGTAAACGGAAATCCTAATAAAGATGTTAATAAAACAGCTTATTCTTATGCTTATAAAAAATATGGTGAAGCTTTACAAGAAGCTTGGAATAATTTTAAAGCAAATCCGGTTAAAAAATTAGAAAAAGAATTCGAACATTTTAAAAGAGAGAACAGCTTTTGGTTAGATAAAGATTCTTTATATGAAGCCTTGTCAATCGAACATGGAAATGATTACTGGCCTTTGTGGAATTCAGAAACTGATAAAAATCTTTTTAATCCTCAATCAATAGAAGAAAAAATGCAATTTGCTGACAGGATTAAAGAAATTGAAAGTAAATATGCTGATGAAATTGAACTTTATAGATTTACTCAATTTATTATAAGCATTCAAAATGAAGAAACCAGAAAGTTCGCTCAAAAGCATGATATTAAAATGATTGCAGACAGACAGGTTGCTTTTTCAGACAGAGATACCTGGGCTTATCAATCATTATTTTTAAAAGGCTGGTGTTTGGGTTGTCCTCCTGATTATTTTTCAAAAGACGGACAGGCTTGGGGCTTTCCGGTTATGGATCCCGACAGAATGTATAATGCTGACGGGTCTTTAGATGAGGGTGGATTGCTTCTTAAAAATCTTTATAAAAAAATGTTTAAGGAAAACCCAGGTGGTGTAAGAATTGATCATATCGTAGGATTAATAGATCCTTGGGTATATAAACAAGGGAAAAAACCAAAAATTGAAGAAGGTGCAGGCAGATTGTATTCATCTCCTGAACATGAAGAACTTTCAAAATATGCAATTGCCAAAATTGAAGATTTAGATATGGAATTGACTGCAGATAAAGAAAAAAGGGTAAAAACTTTATCTAAAAAACAAATAAAAGATTACGGCAGATTAATTGAAAAAATTGTTATCGCAGCTGCAAAAGAGGAAGGTTTGGATAAGGATGCAATTGTATGCGAAGATTTGGGAACTTTAACTAATCCTGTTGCTGCTGTAATGAAAGAATTCGGGTTGCAAGGTATGAAATTAACTCAGTTTGTTGAAGCAGATAAACCAAAAGACCCTTACAGATGCTGTAATATTAATGAAAGATGCTGGGCAATGGTTGGTACTCACGATAATGAACCGATAAAGATGTGGGCAGATGCAAATATACATACTCATGTCGGATATTTACATGCTAAAAATTTGGTTGATGATTTATTTGCAGAAGCAGAAAATAAAGATGATATTATTGTCAGACTGACAGAAGATGCGCAATTCCTTGCACAAACAAAGTTGGTTGAAATTTTTGCAAGTAAAGCTGAAAATATTCAGATATTCTTTACGGATTATTTCAATGTATATGATGTTTATAACAGACCCGGAACAGCGGGTGATGCAAATTGGAGTTTAAGACTTCCTGATAATTATAAAGAACTTTGTGCAATTGATCTTGCAAATATATTAAAATTGGCTATAATTGCAAGAGGGCATGAATTTGCAGAAAAAAATCATAAAATTATTGAAAAATTGGATGAAATATAAAGACAATTTTTTATGGCGGTGTAAATGAAAAAATTATTAATAACTTTATTAATATTAGCAAATACAGGATTGGCGGGGTTTGCACTATCGCAAGAGTTTTATAATCCCCCTACTGAGGCTAAATTGCAATATAATTTAGGTATTGATTATTATAAAGTCGGTCAATATGACAGAGCTATGGCAGCTTTCAGACAGGCAATAAATATTGATCCTAATTATATTGATGCTTATTACAATTTAGGTTCTATTCTTGAATATTTGAAGCAGGATGAAGCAGCTCTCGCTGTATTTAAACAAATAATTGTCAGAAAACCGGATGATTATGAATCTGTATATAAAGCAGCTTATTTGAGTAACAGATTGGGACAGCCTGAAAAAGCTAAAACATATTTATCTTTAATTCCTGCAGAAAGCAGTGTGTATACAAAAGCACAACAGCTTGCTTCTAATTTAAAAATAAATCCGCCGCAAGAACCTGTGAAATCTAATGAATCTCAACCTGTAAAGACAGAAACTCCAAAGGTTGAAACTCCAAAAACAGATGCAGCAAAAGTGGAAGCTCCAAAAGTAGAGCAGACAAACGGTATGTATAATGATATACCAAGTCCTACCGGTATTACTTCTGACAAAAACGGAAATTTATACGTGGCCTGTTTTTCCGATAATTTAATTTACAAAATTACTCCTGACGGTAAAAAAATGATTTTTATAAAAGATACAAAAATAAACGGACCAATAGGTATGGTAAGTGATGATACCGGAAATATATATGTCTCAAATTATAATAGTAATAATGTAATAAAAATTACTCCGGCAGGTGCTATAACGGTCTTAATATCAAATGTTCAAAAACCTTATGGAGTGCATATTGACGGCAACTTATTGTTTGTATCATCTCAAGGGTCGAATTCTGTTTTGCGGTATAAATTGTAAAAAGATAAAAACTGTAATTGTTAAAAAAAGAGGCTGTATTTATATACAGCCTCTTTTTTTAGAAAAATTATTCTTTTACTCCGCCTTGTAAAATGTCTGAAATAAAATATTTCTTTCCTGCCAGAAATACTCCTATTACCGGTATTGTACAAATTACCGAGCAAGCGAGAAGATTACCCCATAATGTAAGTTCTCTGAAGCTTCCTTTATAAATTGCAAGCCCGACCGGTAATGTTCTCATGCTCTCAGAATTTGTAACAATTAACGGCCACATAAAGCTGTTCCAAGTGGTTACAAATGTAAATATCGCAAGTGTTGCAACCGTAGGAAGTGCCAGCGGTAATGCTATTTTAAAAAATGTTTGTAATAAATTGCAACCGTCAATTTTTGCGGATTCTTCGAGGTCTTTGGGGAATCCCAAAAAATATTGCCTCATTAAAAATACTCCAAAACCGCCGAATAATGCCGGTAAAATTAATACTTGATATGTATCGATTAAATGAAGTTCTCTCATTAAAAAGAACAGTGGAATTATATTAACTTGCGGCGGTACAAGCATGGTTATTAAGAATAATAAAAATAATGCATTTTTATATTTGAAATTGAGTCTGGCAAAAGCATAGCCTGCAAGTGCTGCAAAAATAACCTGCCCTATTGTTGTTATTGTTGCTACAACAAGACTGTTAAAAAAATAAAGTCCCATTGGAATTTCAGTGAAAACGTTACTGTAATTTTCAAAAGTAAAATCTGTATGCAATAATTTACCGGCGTGTGAAAAGATTTCATTATTGCCCGTAAAAGATAGGTTAATCATGGCAAAAAAAGGATAAAGCATACTTATTGCTATTAAAATAAGCGTGAAATAACCTAAGAATACCCTTAATTTTCTCATAACTTAATTATATTACAAAATATAACAATGCGAACATAACGCATAATGAGAGCGAGCTTAAAACAAACCAAGTATGCATTACAGGGTGTTGGTATTCCCAAATTTCTTTTAAAGTAGTAGCTGCATTTTCAATTGTTTGCATAATCTTTCTTCTCCAATAATCTGTTTTTTACTTGTCATCATTAACCTTTAAGGTACTTAATTTTGTTTATAATGACAGAAAACTTTTTCTATATTTATATCTTATTCATTAATCATTTTTGGGCATCACCTAAACGGTTGATTATTTGTATTCTTTAGGATAATATACAACTATGCAGGATGTAGAACTTTTGATGCCGGCAGGCAATTTGGAAAAATTAGAATATGCCGTAAGATACGGAGCAGATGCAGTTTACCTCGGAGTTGTGGATTTTAGTTTACGTGCAATGAGGAAGGGCAGCCTTATAACTATGGATAATTTAAAAGAGGCTGTTGATTTAGCTCATTCTCTCGGGGCTAAAGCTTATGTAACTATAAATATTTTTGCATTTAATAATGATATAAGATTGTTGGAAACTTCTTTAGAGAGATTTAAAGAAGCAAATCCTGATGCTTTTATTATTAGCGATTATGGGATTTTTAATTTAATAAAACGTAATATTCCTAATATTCCTATTCACGTAAGTACACAAACAAATACATTAAATTATGAAAGTGTTAAATTTTGGCGTGATTTAGGTGCAAGCAGGGTTATATTGGCACGAGAACTTCCGATTAATGATATTGCGGAAATCAGAAAACAGGTTCCTGATATTGAGCTTGAATGTTTTATTCATGGAGCTCAATGTGTTTCTTTTTCAGGCAGATGTTTATTAAGCGATTATTTTTCTAAAGGAGAAAGAAAAGCAAATCATGGAAATTGCTCTCAACCTTGCAGGTGGAGTTATAAGCTTGTGGAAGAAACACGTCCGGGTGAATATTTAGAAATTAATCAGGATATGAGAGGGTCTCATATTTTGAGTCCTAAAGATTTGTGTCTTGTAAAACAATTGCCTCAATTAATTGATGCCGGTGTGGATTCGTTTAAAGTTGAGGGCAGGACAAAGAGTCTTTATTATGTTTCTGCTGTTGCAAAAACTTACAGACAGGCTATTGATGAGGTTTTACAAAACCCTTCTTCTGATATGGACAAATATTTCAAGGAATTACAAAAAGTTGGAAACAGAGGATATACAACTGGTTTCGCACTCGGTGATAATAATGGTGAAAGTTACAGCTATGATATTTCAAAAGGGCTTGCAGGAGCTGACTTTTTATGTGAATTCCAACGTGTGTCAGAATATGATTTAAATAGTTTTGAAGGGTATTATTTAGTAAAAATTAAAAATAAAATGCTTCTTGGAGATGAAGTTGAAATAATTACACCTGAAGAACAGTTTGTTGCTGTTGTTGAAGGAATTAAAAATAAAGATGGAGAGGATTTATCATTGGGTAATACGAATGATGATGTTTATGTTAAATTTTCACATTCTCCCAAAAATCCAAAGTATGCATTAGTAAGAACCGTAGGAATTAAAAATCCGGTATAAGTTGAGGGAATATGTTTATAAAACCTGATTATAATTTGAAAAGTATTTATGATATTAATCTTGAAGATTTAAAAAATCAAGGGATAAAAGCTTTATTGTTTGATTTAGACAGTACATTAATGGGTTCTAAAAGGGGGTATTATACATCGGATACTCTTGAATGGCTTGAAAATGTAAAAAAAGATTTCTTTGTAGGGGTTGTTTCGAATAATCATAACCCTGCTTATATGGCAAAAGTCCTTGCGTGTTCAGATTTTCCGGTTGTATTTGAGGCTTGTAAACCGGATATAAAAGTTGCAAAAAGTTTTATGAAGCAATATTCTTTGTCCCCAGAAACAACTTGTTTTGTCGGTGATAGACCGCTTACAGATATTGTATGCGGAAAGAAACTTGGGTGTAAAACGATTTTAGTGGATTCAATCACAGCAGATATTGAAAAGCCGATTGTAAGATTTGCAAGAAAATTGGAAAGATGTTTTATCAGATAAATAGTGTTACAGATTTGTAATATATGTGCCAAAAATTTTTAAATAACTTACAATAACTAATACGTTGGGAGGTTAAATTTTTATTTTTTTTGCTGTATAAAACCAAATATAAATAAGTTTTCTTTTATTATATAGTTTTACAGGGTCTTAAAAAGGTGTTTTTATGAAAGTTTTACCGGTCTCAAACAGTATAACTAGTAAACCGTATTCGCCAAATAGTAAAGGAGGAATGTCTAAAAAAGGACTTTTTTCCCCTTCTGCTGTTATAGTTGGAGGGCTTGTTTCTGCTGTTGCCGTGCACAAAATTGCATGCCCTGCCCCAAAAGTTTGCAGTGAATATGTAAAATCTCTGGCTGAAGGTTTATCACAAATGACTGGTAAAAAGATTAACCCGTTATCTCTTTCTTGCGTAATGGATAAAAATGAATTTATCTCAAGTATATTGCATTTAAAGAAAAATAATTATACTTATTCTCCTGAAAATATTAAAAATTTTGGATTTCAAGCAGATTTTCACATGCATACAAATTATACGGACGGCAAAATAAGTGTAAGAAAATTACTTGATGAAATTTCTGAGTATTCAAATAAATTATTTAGCCGTACAGGTGAAAAATTTAATTTTTCAATAACAGATCATGACTCTGTAAAAGCTGTAAAAGAGGCGTTGGTTATAATTTCTGAAAATCCTGAAAAATTTAGGCATGTGAGATTTATTCCCGGAGTGGAGCTTAGTTTTTCTCATAAAGCGCAAATTGCATCAAATCCTTGTGAAATATCAGAAATTTTGGCTTATGGTTTTGATCCTTTTAAACTGGATAAATATTGTAATGAATTACAAACACGACGCAGTAATACAATTGATAATATGTTGAAGGAAATAAGTTCAGCTATTCCGTTAACTGATTTTAACAGAAGTGAATTAATTAAAACATACAATCTTAACCCTGATTGTTTGATGATGAATTCTCATTGGCCTGTAGAACATTATGCTCAGACAAAACATGCTATTACGATACAAGCTTCAAGGCAAAAAAAAGATTCTTCCGTTCTTTATAATGAAATAATGAATAGAATTGATGTAAAAAATCGGAATATGTGGTACTTGAAAAATAATAATTTTTTAGATAATGATATAAATGAATCAAGTATCATTTCAAGTGTAAGAAAAAAATATCAACCGCAGCTTCAAAATAACAGGATTGTGTTGCAAAACGAAAGTTCTTTTGAAAACTTAATAGATTTATTTAAAGGTGATGATAATGTGATTTTATCTTTTGCACATCCATATTTTACCGCAGCAAAATTTTACAGCCCGAAAAAATCATTAAGTCATTTTATTCATAAATCTCAAGGGTTAATAAAGATTTCGGAAGCATATCATCAGGCATATCCCAAAGATGTAAATATTGATAGGGTTGATGAAGTAAATGATTATTTAAAAACTCTCCTCAAAATAGGCGGTTCAGACAATCATAAAAGTTCATATATAGAGGTCGATTAATGAAGGTAAACAGGATTTACAATAATAATCCAAAAGCAAGATCAGTTCAGTTTCAGGGAATTACTCAGAGAATGCCTCAAATTGCCATTAATTCAGCACAGGATTTAACTAAGCAATATAAATATCTGAGATATGCTAAATATTATGAAGCGTTAGATGATGAAATTTATCCGCAAAATAAATATATTCGTATGGAAAATTTCTCTTTTTTGGAAAGAATTCCGCAGTTTTTAAAAAGAACTTTTGTAGAAAAATTTAAAGAATTTACAAGTTTTCCAAATATCTCAAAAGTCTCGCAAAAAATTAATGATACGTTTGTAGAGAATGCTCTAAAAGCGGAAAATTCAGATGTTAAGGTTTTGCTTGCAGGTTATGATCCTGTGTGTTCAATTGGGTTGAATCGTGCATTGCCCGGAAGCGATATTGATAAAGCATATATTATTCTCGGTAAAAAACAAAATGTTTTTAAAGATGATGATAAAATTATCGCTGATTATAAGGGAACTTTATGGAATAATGTTGATCAAAGAATTTTAAGTTTGAATAATCAAAATACTTTTCCTGAAGTTTATACGTTAGATAAAATGTTCAATACATTAGATGTTCTTGATAGTCTTACTGAGAAATATAAGTTAGATAAAGATATGGACTATTTTATGCAAAAGAGAATGTTTGATATTGATCCTGTATCAGCCGGAGAATTTAATATCCGTTTTGCAAAGATGAACAACGGTAATGATTTTTCAAAAGTTTATGCAAAGAATTTTGCATATTTTATAGAATCCGTAAGAGACGGCAAAATTGCTTATAAAATAGATAATGATATTTTAAATGTTATTAATGAAAGGTTAAATCGTTCTCCTTTTGCGAAAATGTCAAATGTTACGCAGATGGGTGCTCATGAAAGACAAATTAATACAGGCATGAAAGATATAAAGAAAAAACTAAGAGCACGCGAACATTTAGTTGATGAATTTGCGAGTTGGAAAGATGAGGATCAATTTAATCTTGTTAAAAATATTGTAAAAGCTGTTTCCAAAGATCAGGATAATACTTTTGACAGGTATTTTTTGAACGATGATAATATTCTTGAAAGATATGAAAAATTAAATCGTCAACTTGTTTAAAATATTTGTATAATCATTCCGGATATAATACTTATTAAAAGTAATATTGAAATGATTTTCATTGTATCTTTAATATTTTCACTGTGTCTGAAAAGTATTAAAATACCTAATCCTGCGTTCGATAAAAGCCCTGATATTACTGCGCCGAAGCTTATTGAACCTTTAATTAAAAGCATTGTCAAAGCTATTGATACAGCACAATTAGGAATTAAGCCGATAAATGCTGTTATCACAGGTTCAAGAATTTTCACTTTTCCTAAAATTACATGAAGCACAGCGTGTTCTGCATATATGAATATCAGGTAATTTAATATTATTGTTATTAAAAGAATGAATATAAAAATATTAAAAGTGTGTTTTAGGGGGTGATAAATAAGTTCTCGTTTTCGTCTTTTAGAAACACTATGGTGACAGCATCCTTCATGTTCTGTTTGTTCTGGTTCTTCTTTTTTATCTGTATCTTTTTCTTCACTGATTGGAATATATTTATTATCTTTGAGGATAAAATCTATTAAATATCCTGCTAAAATTGCTATTATAATTTTTATACTTATTATTGGTAAAATATAATAGGTTTTAGTCGGTTGTGCCAAAAGAATTGGGATGGCTTCATCAGATGTTGCAAGGTATATTGCAATAAGTGTTCCTTTTGTAATAAATTTTCTTATATATAGTGTGCTTGCAATAACTGAAAATCCGCATTGAGGGATAATTGCAGCTATACTACCTATTAATGGGGCAGTTTTTTCAGATTTTTTCATAAAAGAATTAATTTTATCTGCATAAAAATATTCGATTAATTCAATTATGAAAAATACGATAAATAATAATGGCAAAATATGGAAACTGTCAATAATGGCATCTGCGAGCCAATCAGGGATCCCAAAGCTCTCTATTATTTTGTCAAAGCCCGAAAATATATTTTCATTTATTGTATTAATTTGATTTAAAATATTTATAAGCATAATTTAATAATAATATAAAAAAACTATTTATAGAGTTTGTTTATCTTTCTTTTTTTTATCTTTTTTTACGTCTTTTTCATCGCAGCCTAAAACTTGATTTAAGTGTTCTATAAGTTCCGCGAAATGGTATTGTATAGCATGTTCTGATTTATGGTGAATGTCCACAAGGTGATAATGCATTGCCATTTCTACCTGAATAAGTGAAAGATTATAATTGTATAAACTTTCTATATATTCATTTACTGCCATTAAATAATCTTTTCTTGCATTTTGCAGCGCTACATAATTTAATTCATCTGTTTTGTATTTATTTTCAATGACTTTTAAATTCTCTAAAGCTTGTATAGCTTCTGTTTTTGCAGTTGGAATTTGTTTTTCGCATTTATCTACATTGTTAAAAGCTCGTTTTACTTCAAAATATAAGTTTTTTTTAAATAACAGAATTTCATTATCGGCAAGATTAACTTGTGCGTCAGCTCCTTTTATACTGTGTCTTAATTCCATTATGTTAACTGTTGAATTTAAGTTAACTCCGATTTGAAAACTGTTATTTGTGGTTTGTGTGGAATTATTAAATCCGTATCCTGCATTTGCCGTTAAATCAGGGAAATATTCTCTTTTAATATATAAAAGAGATTGTTCCATAGCATGTTTTGTTGCTGTTAATACATTTAAATCAGGACTGTTATCATAAGCTAATTGAACGGCATCTTTAAGATCAAATGGAAATTCTTGCGGGATAAAAGGCTGAATTTTGGGATTATCTTTCCCATAAGCAAAGTCATTATCATATCCGAAAGTTTTGGTATTTTTTATCGTAAAATTTGGTTGGCTGTCAAGATACATTGAATTATTTAAATCAACTTTTGCATTATTATAGTTATTTTGTGCTTCGATTAATCGGACTTTAGCTTCACTTAAATTAAGTTCTGCTGTTGTTAAATCCGGTTTTTTCTTAGCAAGTTTTACAAAATTTTCGTTAATATTAACGTTATTTTCCGCAAGTTGAAGTAATGCTTTAGCTCTTAAAAGAGCGTAGTATTTTGCTTTGACATCAAACAGAGTTGAACAAAGGCTGTCCATAAATTCGTATTCTGCTCCGATTTTATAAAATTCTTCCATTTTAATATAAGCAGTAGTTTTTCCGAAATTCCAAATTAATTTATTAACTGTAACGCCTACTGTCGGAAGTTCTCTGTAATGGGAATTATAGTATATATTGTCAGAATTGTTTTCGTTATAAAAACCTGCACCTGCACTAATTACAGGGAAATATTGAGCTCTTGCAATTCCCAGATTGCTTTTAGCAATATCAAGGTTGTATTTTTGTTTTTTAATTCTGGGGCTATTTTTGAAAGCAGTTGCAACGCAATCTGAAACAGACAATGAACTCCCATCAGTAATTTCAACGGGTTTAAATAATTCATCATCGTTATTATCTTCTATTGCTAATGTTTTAATAGCTCCTGCCGATAAACAAATAATTAAAAATAATATCAGGCAGAAAATTTTCTTTATACCCATAATTCAATTATACAACATGTGTCAAGTCGGCTTAATATTTTGCTTATTTTTAAATAAGATTTTGTAAAATAAAAAGACAGAATTTTAAATTCTGTCTTTTTATTCTGGGCTCAGAGGGGCTCGAACCCTCGACCAATTGATTAAGAGTCAACTGCTCTACCAACTGAGCTATAAGCCCAAAGTTAAATCATACATATAATTTAGCACTTATATTGAGAAAAAGCAAGCAAATTATAATATTTTATTTTACGATTTGTCCTTTTATATTATGTATATATTTTAGTGAATTATCATAATAAATATAGAATTTTTTATCAGGAAGGGAACTAAATTCAGTGCCAAATGATTCGTTAGCAAATCTCCTGAAAAAGTTTACTAAACTGTGTGTATTTTTATAATTTTCTTTATTTAAGTCAGGGTTATAATATGCTAAAAATGTATTAAAATGCCCTTTTAAAAAGAATTTGTCTTTTGTTAATTCAGAAAAATGTTCTTGTTCATTATTCGTATAGTATGTTTTACGAATTCCATGATCCCCGAATATGATAATAATTGGCTTGTTCTTGTCTGTTGATAATAATTTGTTTACTATTTCTAATGTTTTATTATTTGTATATTTTAAAAAGTTTAAATAACTTTCATTATTTTGATTAAATTGTAATTTTTGAATATTAATGTCTTTTTGATTTTTTATGATATTACCATTTTCATCATATAAATAGGGAGGATGAGGCATTAAGAAATGTGCGAATACAAATTTTTTAGATTTATTATCTTTAATTACTATATCCATATATTTTAAAGTATTTTCGATTGGATTTGTTTTATTTAATATATTTATCACAGGTTCAAAAATTGTATTGTTAAAAAATAAAGCTAAAGAAGCTTGACCCAAATAAAAATCAGAATTATAAATATGTTTTATATATTTATCTTTTATAGAAAGTTCAAGAGGCCAAGAATTAAGATAATATATATTGTATTTTAATTTTTTTGCTATTCTGAACATTGCAGATTCACTAATAGCATCTGAAGATGTTTTATAAGGGAGTGTATCAAGGTAATCAAAGTTTAAGACAGAAGGAATACTCGCTAATGTTTTATTATAATTACTGTCTAAGTTATCAAAAACTAAAAATCCTTTTTCTTTTAATGTATTTAAAAATTTTGAATTGTCATATCCGAGATGTTTTAAAGTATCATTTCCGGCGTACATATCCAAAAGAATTATATAAATATCTCTATTTGTCTTTGGAGAAAGATTAAAATTTTGAAGATTTTTTGTCCCAATATAATCAATGTTTGAAGTTCTGATTTCTTTAGATATTCCGTTAAATAAACACAAAACAATTAATGCTATTGTAAATGGTTTAAGAAATATGATGATTTTTTTTGTATTGATTAATGTTATAGTAATTATTAATAGGAAGGTAATTCCTATAATTTCAAAATTATTATAATAAGGGTAAGTTCCTAAGAACAATTTAATATTATAAAGTATTGTCAATAGTATTATAGTTATTAATATTGAATCATTATTGTGTTTTGTAATGAGTTTAATTAAACCAAATAGAATTAAATAAGATAATAAGCTTATAAGAAGGATTGTACCTCCACTTATTAATATGTTGTTTATATTATTTGTATACAGGTAAAAAATTTGATAAACAGCTAAAAAACCAAAAAGAAGGGTATTCCAAAATGAAAAATCAGTATCTTCTTTTTTATTTCTTCTGTTTAAATAAATTGTCAAAATAAATATTCCTGCAAGTATGCAAATTAAGAAAATTTGTAGAATTTTAAATGTTATTACTTGATTTTGAATATCTACTGTTACAAATTTATCATTTATATTTGTGCTTTGAGAAAGATTAAGATTTATGGAACTTTTGCATAAAGTATTTAATTTATTACAAGTTGTTTCAATTTTTGAGAATGGGATATTAACATTTTTTTGAGTGAAATAATTATTTTGAATAAGATTCGTAACAAATAGTAAAATAATACTAATTAATGCACAAATAAATCTATCTTTTTTATTCATTTTTTCTCCATCAAATATAATGTTCGTTCAGTATCTGAAATTCTTTCTTTGTTTAGAATTTTGTAATATTTTTCAAATACAGTTTCAAAATTTTCTTTTGTATAATCATCAAAAATATCTTTTCTATTTAATAGCATTTTTTGGACTTTAGAATCTTTTTTATCAACAAATTCAATAATTAAATATTTACTGATATTGCAAAAATATTCAGCAACATTTTCCAGTGGGATATTGTATGTAAATCTTAAATGATGTATTAATGCAAGTGCTAAAATTAAATCAATATTTTTAGCTCTTTGAATTAAATTTTTACGTTCTTTATTCGCCCAGCCAAGTGATGGAGAAGGATTTGCAAGATCAAAAATAAGCGGGAAAATATTTTTTTCATTATCTTTTTTTATTTTAAGGTAATTTTTTTCAATAGCCATTTTATCAATATCAAAAGCGGTTACTTTTGCACCGTTATTTGAAAAAATTCTCGAAAATATTCCTGTATTACTTCCAAAATCCCAAACATTTTTAGGAGATATCATTGAACGAAATTTATTTATAATATTGTATTTTTCATCAAAGCTTTTTTCTGTATAGTTTGTAAAATTGTAATAATTTTCCCATTCTGTTTTATATTTTGGAAGATTTATATTTTCAACAGTAGTTTGCAGGTTATTTAGTATATTTTTGAGTTGTTGTTTATTAATTTTAATATTAGTAATTTTTTTAGAATTTTCAGAATATTTATTTTGCATTTTGCTATGCAGATGAATATGTGTGAATAAATTAAGATTAAATTTCGTTTTAAACGGTAAAAGTTTTGCAGCCAGTTCAAGAGAAATTCCATTAATATTTAACAAAAATAAGCCGTTAAGATTTAAATCAGTATATGCCATAAGAGCTAATGGGGCAATAAAATTTTCGCAAAATTGTTTGTATGCAACCCAAGGTGTTCCTTCTATGTAAGTTTCAAATGATGATGTATCAATTAGTATAGGTTTATTATCTAAAAATTGAATATTAAAACAATTTGCATCTTTAAGAGACATGTTATAATCTAATGCAATTTGTTGAATTTTTAAAGTAGCTAGTGCTGCATCTTTTAATTGAGAAAAACACCATTCCCAAGGATATGATATAAATACTTGTTCCGGTTTTATGGTAATACAATTGTCCTCTAATTTGATTTCTTCATGTTTTACTAAAAGATTTTTTGAAGTCAGCTCATTATATAATCCTGAATTCATAAGTTTTTTATATTCCGTTATATATCTTTTATAAATTTTCCTTACATAATTACCGTTTTCTATAAATACCCTTGCATCAGGATCTTTAAAAGATGCTTCTTCTTTTATTTCAGTATTACTCATTATTTCCCTTTTTTAAAAAAATTTATTACTTTATCTTTCCAAATATTAAATGTACAACCTATTCCGACAAATCCTGCAATAAGCATTTGTAATACCATACTGCCTGTACCTGGATCCAGATATGCAAAAGCACATTGAGGGGTAATTATATTCATTACGAGTATAACTCCTAAAAAATATAAGCTCTTTTTCAATATAATTCCTCCATATAAGTTTCTGTTATTTATAATTTATTAAAATAATTCTTAATATAATAAATAAATCGTATCATATTTTTTTTATTCTTTCAAGAAATTAAATTTTTATCTATTCTTTATTTCAAGTTGTATTTGGTGTGATTAAAAATTTGCAATAAATTCTTTTTTATTGTAAAATAGGCAATTATGAACGGGATTAATAAAGCAATGGTTATGTCAGCAGGGGTAGGGTCAAGGTTAGAACCATTGACTAAGTATATCCCTAAGCCTCTTGTTCCTATTGCAAATAGACCGGTTATGGATATTTTATTTGAAAATCTTTCTAAAATCGGTATAACTGATGTAATTTGCAATACTTATTATATGGCTGATAAGATTATTGAAAGATATTCTGAAAATAATTACGGATTGAATTTTAATTATATAAAGGAGAGTGCTTTATCAGGTACGGCAGGCGGCTTAAAGAAATGTCAATTCTTTTTTGATAAAGACAGCTCTTTTTTAGTAATGTCTGGAGACGGACTTTCAAATGCAGATTTAAAAAAAGGAATTGAAATTCATAAGAAATCAAATGCTATTGCAACAATCGGTATAAAACAAATATCTTTAGAAGAAGTTCAAAATTTTGGCGTTGTGGTTACAGATAATGATGGCTTTATTTCTGAATTTCAAGAAAAACCAGCAATAGATAAAGCAAAAAGCAATTTTATAAATACCGGAATTTATATTTTTAACTATAAAATTTTTGATTATATTCCTGAAAACACATTTTATGATTTTGCTAAGGATGTATTTCCTAAACTTTTAGTAGAGCATGCCATTAATACATTCGCTGTTAATGAATATTGGAGTGATATTGGGACTTTAGATCAATATATTCAATCAACTTGGGATTTATTTAACGGAGATTGCGAGTTTTCTCATTCCCCTATTGTTTCAACAAGCACAGGTTCATATATAATTGAAGATTCAGTGGTTCCAAAGTCTGTAAAATTTATAGGGAATTCAGTTATCGGAAAATATTCAAATATTGGAGAAAATGCTGTTATTGAAAACAGTATAATCTGGGATAATGTTGTAATTGATTCAAATGTCCATATTTCAAACTGTGTAATTGCTTCAAATTGCGAAATAAAAATGGATTTGAATTCACAAATCGTTGGAGCGGAAGAGATAATTTCTTCTGAATCATTGAAAATATAGTACTTGATTTTTTATAATTTTAATGATAAATTAAGTATATTCTTTGAATATATTGTGACTGCGGCACTCTGCCGAACAAATGATTAAGTATCATTTGTGAGAGGGAAGGTAGCGCAGGGGACTCATAATCCCTTGGTCGTGGGTTCGAATCCCTCCGGTCCCAGTTTTTTGTTGCTTATTTTATGTAAATTATCTGATATTGCGAAACTAATATTTAAGTATATCAAGTTCCCTTACGCTTATTTTATGCTAATATTATTTTATGGGAAATAAGCCAAATCGTTTAGGAGAGAGTTTAATCAATGAATTTTGTACTTACTTAACCGTTGGGACAAAAATGTCTTATGATGAAAAGACAGTTAAGCAGTACAAAGATGATATTTGGGATTATTGGTAAGAAAGTTTCTAAACCTAATATTAGTGAAGCTCTTAAAGTTTTACAATTAACCAATGCAGAAAAGGGTCTACTTTCAAAACATAAAATTCAAGAATATCCTACATTGGATGAATTTAATGAAATTATTGATTTCCCTGTAAATAATGACGTTGATAGACGTGATAAGGCTCTTTTATGGTTCTTGTTACTATCTGCAGGTAGAGTTGATGCAGTGAGAACTTTACCATTAGGTGCGTCGAACCCTAAAACATTGGATTTAGTGCAAAATCCAACAGAGGGTGTACATACAAAAAGAAACAAATATATTATTGGGACACTATTTCGTTTTGATGAAGTTTATACAGATATTATAAGAGATTGGTTACAGTTTTTAACTGAAATTAAGCATTTTAAGACTACAGATCCGCTGTTCCCTAAATTAGTTTCGAGTGAAGTAAATTCAGCCTTATATGTTTTGTCTAATGAATTTTATTCATCTAAATCTAAAATTAACGCAATAGTAGCATCTAGATGTATAGATAAAGATATTCCTGCGTACTCTGCTCACGAGTTTAGACATTTGGCAGTAGATACAGCATTCAGATTGGCAAGAAATGGGCGTGAGATAAAGGCTATTTCTCAAAATGTGGGTCATGCATATCTTTCAACAACGCTAAAGCAGTATGCAAATATGCAGCCACAAGAATATATTCAAATTATAAAAGGTTTAACGTTTAGAGTTGATGAGCAGGCAAGGGTATGCGATTTGACTACTGAAGAATTGATTGAAATAATTCACTTAAGGACTCAACGTTTAGGTAGAAATGGCTTTTAGAATTTTGAATGTTGACGGATCTTTGATTTGAATGGTATAATGTTCTGATACCACTTGTTTATGCCGATAAATAGTAACAAATCCGGATTCTAATGAATCCCAAAATTTGTAGTGTTTAAAAATGTAAGGGAGGTGTCCATAAAAACAATATAGTAAATATAAATAGTATAAAAATAAATAGGTTCAAAATAGAAAAGTAATAGCCGAAATAAAAAAATGCTCTATATGCAGTTCTAATTGTTTTATTTTTGAAATTTATTTTGAATAAAAATTTAGGGGATTTTTTTCGAATACGTTTTTCAATACAAAATAGAATCAATAGTAAAATGTTCAAGTACATAAGAAATGAATATATTGAACATATAGTTTGTGTTGAAATAAAAAATTTCGGGAAAATTTGATCTATAAACTTATAGATGAAGCATACATAAAGTATCTCTGCAACAATGAAATAAGAGTTTAAAGAAAAAAGACTTAACGAAATATATTTATCTAACCGCATATAATACTTATAACATAAGGAGCATTATAATGAAACAAAAAAATAATAATTTAAATCCGTTTAACTATCCTGCTAAAAAATATAGCAGTTATGTATTTGATGCAACTACAAAATATTAAAAAAAATATGGTTTTGAAATGGGAACTGGATCTCATGCGACTTGGAATAATGAAGCTGATGCCTTTAAGCATACTTACATGCAGGCTCAGCTTGCTTTATTTGCAGGTAAACATATTGCAAAATTTGCTGGAGATTATCATGAAATGCAAGGAAATAAAGACATGGGACAATCTAAAGGTGAAGAAAATATGGACAAATGGAATAATGCTCAAGGTCGTGAAATTGCAAAAGAAATTATTCAGGAATATGGGGTATGGGCAACTGCACCATCTCAAAAAATAAATGATGTTATTGCGAGAAAAGTGATGGAGCGTATGAAAAGTGGAAAATTAATTACTAATCCTGATGATAAAAGAGTTTATAAAGAGGGTGTTATAACAGGGAATGCAGCTCCAATTGATTCAGCTTATACAAAATAACAAATTGGGAAAATGTCTCCAGAAGAATTTGTCCAGAATGAGTCCATTATTATGGAACAACTTAAAAACGGCCAGATAAAATCAGATTTTTCGAATATTGATTATTCAAATTTTATAAATCCTGAAAGTGGTGAAAATAAAATTTTTACCCGTGAAAATATTTCTGAAATGTCTTCAAAAGAATATTTGGATAATGAAAAAGCAATTCTTGCACAAATGAATACTATTGGAGTACCTTATGATAAAGATGTTCCAAATAGAGTCAATACTTATTCAAAAGAAAAAAAGACAAAAAATTCTAGTTCTAATTCTAAAACGAAATCCACAAATTCAAGTAGTGGAACAGGTGATGGGAAATGGGTTACTATTAACGGAAATCATGTATTAATTGAAAAATAAGTTTTTAGCGGAGTTTACTCAGCTTTCCTTTTAAATTTTTTATATTAAAATTTTTTATATCGGAAAGTTTGAATATCGAGGTTATGTATGTGAAAATGCTCAGCACGAAGCGATTATAGATGTTAAGACATTTAATGCTATTCAAAATAGATTAAATTCACTAAACAGAGCTCGAACTCATGATTTAAAATTCCCATACCAAGGATTTTTAAAATGTAGTTCTTGTGGAGGGATATTATCTCCGGAACTCAAACGAGGGAAATATGTGTATTATCATTGTAGTGATTATCACCGCAAAGGATGCAAAAAATTGTCTTATATAAATCAAGATAAACTTGATAAAGCAACTGCTGATATTTTAAGTCGGTTGAAGTTTGATAAGTCAATGTTAAATGGGATTTTGCAAACTGTGATGGAGCTGCACGATAAGAAAAACAGTTATCAACGCAATTGTGTAAAGACTATCAATGCAAAGATTAGTCGATTACAGAAGCTCATAGAAAAGTCTTATATCGACAAATGTGAGGGAGTTATAGATGAAGAGTTTTGGAGAATACAAAACAAGAAGTGGAGAAAAGAGAAAAATGAATTGATGGAGCAGTTGAGTATGTTAGATGTTGCTGATGAACAATTTTACATGAATTGTGAGCAACTTTTAAGTTTTGCAAAAAATGCACACGAAATGTTTTTAAAAGGTTCAATTGAGGATAAAAGTTTTATAACAAAGCTAGTTATATCGAAAATAACCTATTATAACAAAAAGCTAGATATAGAGCTGTATCCGGTCTTTAATAGTCTATTAAAAAAAGAAAATAAAATAGCGACTCTCGAACAAGCTGAAATGCAGGCTACAAGCACTAAAAAAGCACCCGAAGGTGCTAATTTTAAAAATGGCGGGAACGACGAGGCTCGAACTCGCGACCTCATGCGTGACAGGCATGCGCTCTAACCAAACTGAGCTACGCTCCCATATACTTTTATCAATGTCTTTCGACAATTTTTATTATAATATGCTGATTTTTTTTTTGCAAGTGGGTAATTTATTTTTTTATGTCAAAATCTGTAAATTATTGTTTTTTTTTAGCAATTTATTTTTTTACGGGATTTTATCATAGTATGAATATTTTTTCTGATAATATTAATTTTACAGGCAGGTGTTCTCAGGTAAAAGATGCACAGTGGGTTTGTCATGTCGTAAATACAGCTTTTCCTCATGTATCTACGACAAGATTTAGTGCACCTTTGTATAAACTTAAACAAGAAAATGCTCAACTTTATTATAATTTTATTAATAAAAATCAGTTTCAGACAGCAAAACCTTATAATTATAATGAATTAAAACTCTTTGTTTTATTTGATTGGCAGAAACATTTAGTAGAAAAACTTAATAATGTTCGAAGAAGATGGCAGTCAGATTCTAAAAATAGTTCAAGATTGTTATGTAATGTTATTAAGCAATTAAAGTTGGATAAAATTGGTAATTGTGGTGAGGATGCTTTATTATCAGAAGCTATTTTAAAAATAAATGGTATCGATAATTCTTATACTGCAGCTTTATGTTTAAATGATTCAAAAATTGATCATAGAGTATGCGTATTTAATCGTGATGGAACTAAATTTGATGGTAAAGTTACTAAAAATACTATAATTATTGATCCTTGGATTGGGGCTGCTGATTTCGCTCAAAATATGTTTTTAAACTATAAAAGATTTTGTAATAAATACTTTTTCAATATTAAAGATAATTCAAAATTAGGTTTAATTGATGTTAAAAGTTTAGATATGTCAGGGGAAGAATTATTATTGTTGACTTTGAAATATGATAAATTGTTATTTCCTGGGATTACAAAAGAATTTATGCGTTAAAAAAGAACTTCTCAAAATCTGAGAAGTTCTTTTTTTATTTAATTTATGTTAATTATATAATGGTGCAAGCTTTGCGGATTGTTGAGGAATAACTCCTTCTTCTATTGATTGATAAACTCTGTAATCAATTAAAGGGAAGCAATTGTCAATACTTTCGATTTCTTTTAGCTTGGCTTCATCAATATTACCGCTTTCAATCATATCGCAGATAGTTTCAAATCTGTCCACATGTTCTCTGAATCTGTCTGTTGCATAATCTTTAGCCTGCCATGTCGTAATTAAGAATGGCCAGTCAGAACTTTGCAATAACAGATTTTCTCTAGCCATTTGATTTAAAGCTCTATGGAGAAGTTTATCCTGTGGTATTTCTGGATACTTATCTGCAATAGCGTTTATACGTTTTTCACAAGCATGGATTATAGGCCACATCCATTCTGTTAAATGGTTGTTCCATACATAGAAATGTCCGCCTTGTCCCCAAGAACTTTCAGGGATTTGTATTGCTTCTTTCGGCGGATATTTGTGAATATATTCACCGGCAGTCATTCTTTCAACTTCAGGAATGTAAGTCGCAAATTTTTTGATTACTTGCTTGATAAATTCAACTCCTTCAAACCACCAGTGTCCGAATAGTTCTGTGTCAAATGATACCATTACAAGACCTTCTTTACCTGTAGCTTTTTTGTAGTCATTCAGCATATGATAAATTAATGTTGTATAGTGATCAGTATTTTCATTTACTTTATTTAATGCTAAAACAGGATCATAAAGCATTTTATCCCCTAAATCTGTTGTTGGGGAAGTTATTCTCCAGTAATGCATGCCGGATTTGTCATCCTTTTTGTGAAATTCTCTGTATACTCCGTCTCCTGGATAGCCGTCAGCAGCAGACCAAACTTGATAACCGGCTCTATCATTTCTTCCCATTACTGCTACTTGTGCATCTGGTAACCAGTAAGCGGAATAAGTATCATAACCGGTTGCAGGACGTTCCGGAAGCGGGATATATTCAATGTTCCCGTAAATTCCGATTACACGTCTGTTCCCGATAGAATTTCCGCCTTCGATAACGTGTGATTCTGTAAAGAAATATTCAATCCCGTTATTTTGTAATGTTACTTCTATTGCAGGTCTCCAGTGTTTTTTGCCATCTTTACCTACATATTCGTACCCTTGTCTGTATGCACATTCCGGAAGCCAGCAACCGCATGCTTTTTTACCAAACAACCTTTTAGTAGTATCTGAACCTACTTTAAATTGTGCATTTAGGTTACTGTCTGTTGCAAGTAACGGTGAAAATCCATGTGTTGCTCCGGATGTTGTAATTTCTATACAACCAAGATCTTGATATTTTTTAAATTGGGCAATTAAGTCCATTCCGTATTTATTAACAAATGAATCTTTGATATTAGAGAACCAGTCAAAATAATATTTTGCAAGGTATTTTAAGTGTTGTGAATGAGCTACTTTAGGGTCAGGATATCTTTCTAAGTCTTTAGAAACCTGAGCAATTCTTGAATCAAGATATTTAACGAATCCGTGTTTCAGGTGTTCATCATTAAGCTGTTCTGCAAGAATTGGGGTAATTCCAACGGTTAACTTAGCTTTAACACCTTCTTCATACAGTTCGGAGATAGCATTCAATAATGGAACGTATGTTTCTGCCATACATTCATAAAGATTTTCTTCCCCAAAAGGCCACATACCGGCTTTTCTGTAATAAGGAAGGTGGCTGTGTAACATAAATACGAATTGTCCTACTGACATTTTTGCCTCCATATCTTATTTAAACGAATTATTATATAACTATAATTCTTACTTATATATTATTTATACCACAAATGGATAAAAAATATAATCCTTTAGAACTAATTCTTGTGTATACTGTTACAAATTTTAACAGTAAAAAATACACTAAATGTTACAAATATAATAGTAATAAGAAGAATCACTCATTATATAAACTTAACATAGATTATTTTATATATTGCAAATTAATATTTTTTTGTTTAATATATCAATGCTCACATCCTCAAATGTGTCCGAAGTCATTAATCGGACGTAAGAGTAAAGAAAGGCAAAATAAAATGGCAAATATTAAATCTGCTAAAAAAAGAGTGCTGATAGCTGAAAGAAACAGAGTAAGAAATGTTGCTTTCAAAACTTCTATCAAAACAGCTGTAAAAAAAGTTTTAGAACTTGCGAAAGCTGATGATAAAGAAGCTTTAAATGCAGCTATGTCAAAAGCATATCAATTATGTGATAAAGCTGTTTCAAAAGGTATTTTGCATAAAAATACTGCAGCCAGAAAAAAATCAAGATTAACTCTTGCTGTTAATAAAATTCAAGCAAAGTAATCCGTTGATTAGTTTTAAAATGCCTGTGTTATAATAACATGGGCATTTTTTATTGAAAATTTTTAAAAATATGTTATAATAATTAATATGTTATCAGATTATATAAAGTAAGGAGCAAAGCATGGAAAGATTGTTGAAATCCGTTAAGTCGGGGGGGGGGCATATCTAGGCTCCTATAAAGGTTTTACACTTGCTGAAGTATTAATTACTCTGGGAATTATCGGTGTCGTTGCCGCTATGACATTGCCTTCTTTAATTGCAAATTATAAAAATAAAGAACTTGCAACGCGTGCAAAACGTACATATTCTCTTATATCCCAAGCAATAAAGCTTTATGAAGCTGAAAATGGAGTTACAGATGATGTTACAGGATTATTTGATCCGTCAAAAACTTCAGAAGATGTTCTGACAAATTTTTCAAAGTATTTTGACGGGTCAAAACTGTGTTTACATCCTTCAAGTGAATGTAAATTATTTTCGCATAATGTTTTATGGGCAAGTCCGTTATATAATGAAAATTCTCTTGCATCAGCAGATAGTTCTTGGAAAAATTACCCAATGATTCTTTTAAAAGATGGTTCTATAATTTCAATATTACAATATACTTCTTGTATAAGAACTTCTACAGCGAAAAAATTTGATTCAGACGGAAAGGTTGTTGTTGATAAAGATGGTAACCCTGTAACTTATACTTTGGTATCTAATTATTGTGCATCGTTGAAATTTGATACAAACGGTAATTCCGGTCCTAACCAGTATGGGGCAGATGTATTTGAATTGAGAATTAAAGATGATGGGACATTTCAGGGTTGGGATAAATCAGGATGGGCAAGTTTAAAAAATATTTTAGGCGGAGGATATCCGATTTATAAAAAATATTCGGAAGGGCAGGAAGCTAATTAATAAAAGTTCACAATAAATAATTATATTTATTGCGCCGCGATAAAAAAAGTGGTAAAATATAGGTATGATTTTAGTGGCTCTTTTATTATTTGTTCTGGTTTTGTTGTTTTCGCTTATTATTTATCTTTTTTGCAAAAAAGTTATTTATAAGCTTAATCGTCGTGTATTAGCAAGAAATATTGCAATTCTTAAAAATTCAAAAGAATTAGCAGATTATGAAAATTTGTCCGAAGACGAAATTAGAGAAAAACTTATAATTCCGTTTTTCTTGGTGCTTGGTTATAATACTTTTGACAGAAGAGAATTCGTTAGAACACAAAGACGTGCATTTGTTGAACCCGATTATATTACTAAAAAATGGGATAACAGCAGACTTTGCAAGCGTTCTTTATATATAAAGTTTGAAAAATTCTCTGATGAAGCAGTGGATTTAAAAAATAAAGTTTATAATGACAACAAAATGCAGGGTGTAAATATTGATGAATTAATGAATAAACTTTATTTTAACGGGGAATATTATGTCTTAACTAATGGATATTTATATATGTTCTTTAATAAACATTATGTTATCGGCAGTAAGAAGTTTGAATTCTGTTTTGATGTTAGAAGTTTCAGCAAAAATGATATTGCAAAACTTGCATATTTTACAAAACAGTATATGTTTTTGGATATTTCTGATGTTTACAGGGTGTAGGTATAAATTTCATTAATATTATGTAAAGATATTGGTAATTAGATATTTATTGAGTATAATTATTTTGTTATTGGATAGTGTTAATAAGAAAGATAATTATGCAAGATAATTTCGAAAAAAAATCAATAAAAAATATAGATTTTAACATAGATTTGGCTCAAAGTTTCGGGATTTATAAAAATAATTCTGAATTTGATTTATTGGATTATGCGAGTTCTGTTAATATTTCATGCGGATTTCATGCAGGAGATCCTTTGACAATCAAAAACGCTTTATTAAAAGCAAAAGAAAAAAATGTTGTTGTCGGTGCTCATATCGGATTTGATGATATTCAAGGATTTGGTTACCGCGATATGGATTTGGATGAAGATGAAATAGAAGCAGTGGTTATCTATCAGGTAGGGGCATTAATGTCATTTGCCAAAACTTTTAATATGGAAATTGAACATGTTCGTCCTCATGGGGCTATGTATAAAAGATGTGCAAGTGATTTTTCATTTGCCTGTTCTGTTGCAAAAGCTGTCCAAAAATGTTCAAAATGGCTTGTTTACTATGGAGCAACCGGTGAAATTACTGAAAAAACAGGAGAACTTATAAATATTCCGGTTGCACAGGAAATTTGTCTTGAAAAAATGTATAATGTAGATGGGACTGTTAATACTATTGCAAAAGACAGTGTTAATACAGAAATGGAAATATCACGTTTAAAACAACTGTTATCAGCTTCTCAGGTTTCAAATATTGAAGGCGGTAAAACAGTTGTTAAAGCAGATACAATTCATTTTACAAACAGATTGTCAAATTCGTTAGAATTAATTAAGCAGGCGTATGATATTATAAAACCTGTTCCGGTAAATTATAAAAATGCTTGTTTATCAGGCTGGGTAGAATAGTTAAAAAGATTAATAAGGATAAATAATAAAGTAATGAAAGATTTTAGAAAAAGCGTAAAAATCCCTGAAGATGTTAGATGGTTGATGCCTGGTTTGCAGGTTAAGAGATGGTTTGCATTAATATTTCTCGGTGCAGTTTTGATGACTTTCGGGGTTTTAATTTTATTTGATATAAAACCGGTTTTTTATACTATGGAGTTTATTCGTAAAATTGCAATGAACGTATCAACAGAATGGATTGCTTTTGCTGCTGTTATGTTTGGTGCGGGATTATTTTTTAAAGGCTGGCAAAAAACTAATTTATCAATGCTTGATGGCAGTGATAATCAGACATTGCTTGAAAATTTATATAGAAGAAGAAAATTGAACAGAGGACCTAAAGTCGTAGCTGTTGGCGGCGGTACAGGATTATCAATGTTGTTAAGGGGAATTAAGAATATAACCAATAACGTAACAGCAGTTGTTACTGTCGGTGATGACGGCGGTAGCTCCGGAAGATTAAGAGAAGAAATGGGTGTTTTGCCTCCGGGAGATATAAGAAACTGTATTGCGGCGTTAGCAGATGACGAAGATTTAGTTACGAAATTATTTCAATATAGATTCAAAATGGGTGAAGGGCTTGAAGGGCATAGCTTTGGGAACTTGTTTCTTACGGCCTTGTGCTCTATTACTGGTGATATGGTTCGCGCAGTAAAAGAATCTTCAAATGTTCTTTCAATTCGCGGAAGAGTTTTACCATCAACGCTTGATGATATGAAACTTGTTGCGGAAATGGAAGATGGAAGAGTTATTCATGGTGAATCAAATATTCCAGAAGCACACGGTAAAATTAAACGATTATTTACAGATCCGCAAAATTGCCGCGCTTTACCTGATGTAATTTCTGCAATAAGAGATGCCGAATTAATTATTTTAGGACCGGGAAGCTTGTATACAAGTGTTATTCCAAACCTTTTAATAAAAGAAATTTCTCATGAAATTGCAAAATCAAATGCAAAGAAAATATATGTTTGTAATATTATGACTCAACCGGGTGAAACCGATGGATATAGTGTCTGCGACCATGTAAATGCTATTATGAAGCATGCCGGAAGCAAAAATGTTGTAGATGCAGTTCTCGTTAATGATTTTATGCCTTCTAATTTGGCTAAAAAATATCAAATGTCCGGTTCTTATCCTGTAAAATTGGATTTTGATAATTTGAAAAAGTCAGGTGTAAAACTTGTAACAAGAAAACTTATTGAGGACAGTAAGGAAGGACTTGTAAGACATAGTTCAAATCGTGTTGCACGAGCAATATACTATTGGTTCAGAAAAGAACATAAAAATGAAAAAACAATATTTCCTTCATCGCATAAAGAAGAACAAAGTAAGGCTGTGATGTATAATGGCTAAAAAAATTACTGTCAGCACAATTAGAAAATATAAAGAAAATAATGAAAAATTTTCTGTTTTAACAGCTTATGATTATTCAACGGCAAAATATATTGATGAAGCCGGTGTTGATATTATTCTAATAGGTGACAGTTTGGCAATGGTAGCTTTAGGGTATGAAACAACACATTCTGTAGGTGTCGATGAAATGTTGATATTTACCCGCGCAGTTGCAAAAGGGGTTGAACATGCAATGGTTGTTACGGATATGCCATTTTTAAGCTATCATACCGATATAGCTTCAGCGGTAAAAAATTGCGGAGAGATGATAAAGGTTGGCGCAAATGCAGTAAAAATTGAAGGATTTAGTGATTATATACTGGATGTGATAAAGCGCCTTATAGCATCAGGAATTCCTGTTATGGGACATTTGGGGTTTACTCCTCAATTTATCAACATGCTTGGCGGATATAAAATTCAAGGGAAAACTCAAGAGGCTGCGGATGAATTGTTAAAACAGGCTAAACAATTAGAGAAAGCAGGTGTTTTTTCTGTTGTACTTGAAATGGTTCCTCAAGAAAGTGCAAAATATATTACTGAAAATCTATCAGTCCCGACAATTTCTTGCGGTGCCGGAAAATATTGTGATGCACAAGTGCTTGTTTCAGATGATGTTTTTGGGAAATTCTCGGATTTCAAACCTAAGTTTGCAAGAAAATACGGTGATATGAAATCTTTAATCTTAAATTGCGCAAAACAATTCAATGATGATGTAAAATTAGGAAAATTCCCTAATGAGAATGAAATTTTTTAGGATTTTATTTATTCATTAGCATCAATTAATTTTTTCCCAAGATTTATAAATGGTTTACTTTTATATTCTGTAATTTTATAGTCCAAAGATGTATTTGTCTTTTCTATAACTTTTTGCATATCTGGCGGGTCAATTGTATATATTGATGGTTGGTCTTTGGGTTTTATAAAACCAAATTTTTTACAAAATGCATTCATTTTCCCTGTTAATTCTTCTATTGGGATTATTAAAGATGTATTTTTAATTTTTTGTGTTTCTTTTAATATTGAATTCAGTAATCCTTGCTTTGCATCATTTTTCCCCCAAACAACCATACCTTTAATTGTCATATCACCTTCATATTCAGCATTAATAATTCCTGTTATATTTTTGTCGTTTTCAATACTTATCAGAACTTTTGAAGTGTAATCATTTTTTGATCTGGCAGAGGCTTTATTTAGTGCGTTTATTGTTATTTGTTTAGGAGTTTTGCTGCCGATTTTTACTGTATCTGACGGCAATGTTGTTTGTTGAATTAAATCAGATAAACGTTTTATAAAATATTCGTCTCTATTATCTAAACTGTATATATCAATTTTTTTTAACGGTGTTTTTATTGTTTGAAGTTTTATTCCGTTAAAATTTGTTTTGTTTTCATAAGATTTAACTTGCATTATATTCTCCATATTAAAATTTACAATTATTAAAAGATTGAACAAAATTTTTTTTGTCAGTTTGTGTTTTAAATTTATCAAACAAGCAGAATTTTTTATGTTATAATTTTTATGAGAAAGAGGGTAATGTTATGTTAGTGCATACAATAGCTGAAGTTAGAGAGAAAATAAAAGAATGGAAAAAACAGGGACTTACTGTGGGACTTGTCCCTACTATGGGAGCTTTGCATAACGGACATTTAAGTCTTATAAAAAAAAGTGTTGAAAAATGTGATAAGACTGTTGTTTCAGTTTTTGTAAATCCTATACAATTTTGTCCCGGTGAAGATTTAGAAAAATATCCAAGAACACTTGATGCAGATGAAAAACTATGCAGCAGTGCAGGTGTTGATATCGTTTTTGCGCCTTCTCAAAAGGAAATGTATGGGGAGGGGCATATTCTTTCTAATGATTTTTTAACTTATGTTATTCCACCGTTTTTTTATGTAAATAAATTATGCGGAAAATCTCGTGTAGGTCATTTTGACGGTGTTTGTACAGTCGTTAATAAATTGTTTAATATTGTACAACCTGATTTCGCATTTTTTGGAGAAAAGGACAGGCAGCAGTTAATTATTTTGAAGAAAATGGTAAAGGATTTGAATATCCCTGTTGAAATTATTCCTTGTCCTATTGTCAGAGAAGAAAGCGGGTTGGCTTTGTCTTCAAGAAATAAATATTTATCAGAAGATGCAAAAATCGATGCACTTGCTTTAAGTAAAATTTTATTTAATATAAAAGCTTGTTATAATAAAGGTATAAAAGACGTAAAAGTTTTGACAGAAACAGCTTATTCTTATTTGAATAAAAATCATTCTCTTGAATATCTTGAATTTAGAGATTCTGATAATCTCGAAGAAAAAGAAATTGCGGATAATAATACTATAGTATTTATTGCTGTAAAAATAGGTGATGTAAGATTAATTGATAATATAGCTTTAGCGTGAGGTTTTAGATGATTCCTATATACAAATTTATATCCAGAATGATAAATAGTTTTATAAATATTTTATTTGTTGTTCAAATAGCTTTGATGATACTTGTATTTTTGACAGCAACGTATTGGTTTTTAACGCTTTTGGATATAAGTGCATTTTCATTTGTAGAACCTATTGCTAATGTTGTTTCAGATTTTGTAAAAATCTTTTATAATCAGTCAGTCAGCGTTGGCGGTGTATTTATTGACGGTTCGTTGCTGTTGTTTGATATTATAGCTATTGTAGTTGTCTTTGCACTTTCAAAATTTAAATATTATTGTCATCGAGCTATTGATTCTTTAAAAATTGCAATCGGAGGATGTGAAGAACGAAGAGAAGCAAAATTTAATAAAGAATTGCAAAAAGAAGTGGAAAATAATATTAAAAGATGTAATGATGTTGCAATTCTTGTAGAATTTAAGGCTAAAAACATGATGGTTGATTCTTGTTGGGGCGGCGAATCGGTTGAAGCTATAAAAGAGAAAGAAGAAGAAGCTTTTAAAACATTTTTTGCATCAATAAAGAATTTAACAGGATGCAGATTTGCTAAATCAGGAGATAAAATGCTTATTATGTTAAATGATTTTAACAGCGTTGATAATGTATTGAATTTTATTGAATTAGCAGTAAATCGTATAAGAGTAAATATGAGAAAGAAAAAATGGCTTTTAATATCATATATTTCTTTAGATGTTTATGATAATAATACAAATTTTAAAAGGGATGTTTATCCGCTTCTTGAGAAATTAGTTTCTCTTAAAATACAAAATGAGCCTGTGTGTTTAGGTAATTTTTGTATGCGCTATGAACTGCACAATGAACCTATGTATAAACCGTTTTTGCGTGGATCTTATAATATAATTGATCAAGAATGTGAAGTTTGGTCGTTGATTAAGAAAAATTAACAGAACTATTGATTTTTAATCATATTTGAAGTAATATATTTTTTGTACAACCGCAGACAGTTAGCGGGGGTGGGGTAAAATCCTTGAAGGTAAATTAATTTCCCCACTGTGATAATAGAAATTATTACAGTCCCCCTTAATAAACCAGCTAACCGAGGTGAAACAGTCGAAATATAAAATATAGATTTGTTCACTTGTGAGATTTTGCGGTCCGATATTGGAAAAGCGAAATCTTTTTTAATATTCGGGAAATAACAAGGTCGAACAGATTGCATAGGCAATCAAGGAATACAAACAGAAGGAGCTAAACATGGCAACAAAAGCTTTTAAATCTGAAAAAATAGATGCAATAAAAGCAAAAGCAGAAAAAGCCCAAGTAGCTATTTTAACTGAGTATAAAGGATATTCTGTAGAAGAAATTACCAATTTAAGAAGAAGCCTTCAAAAAGATGGCGGCGATTATATGGTAACAAAAAATACTTTAGCTAAAATTGCTTTAAAGGGTACTGATTTTGAAGTTCTTACTGATTCTTTGACAGGACCTGTAGCTATTGCTTTTGGTTTTGAAGATCAAGTAAGCCCTGCAAAAGCAGTTGCAAAATTTATTAAAGATACCAAAAAAGGTGCAATATTAGGCGGAGCATTGGACGGTAAATTATTAACCGCTAAAGAAGCAGAAGCATTATCAAAAATGCCTTCAAAAGAAGAACTTCTTGCAAAAATTCTCGGTTCTATCAATTCACCTGCTTCAGGTATCGTTGGATCTATCAATGCAGTTATGTCACAACTTACAAGAACTATGGCTGCTGTTAGAGACGCAAAGGCTCAATAAGCCTCTAAGATGTACAAATTGAAAACAATTTAAAAGGAGAAAAATAATGAGTAACGTAGAAACTATTTTAGAATCAATTGAAAAATTAACTTTGTTAGAAGCAGCTGAATTAGTAAAAGCTATGGAAGAAAAATTCGGCGTATCAGCAGCAGCTCCTGTAGCAGTTGCAGCAGCTCCTGTAGCAGCAGGTGAAGCAGCAGCTGAAGAAGCTTCTGAAGTATCTGTAATCTTAGCATCTGCTGGTGCTAACAAAATTGCTGTATTAAAAGAAGTTAGAGCTATCACTGGTCTTGGCTTGAAAGAAGCTAAAGATTTAGTTGACGGTGCCCCAAAACCAGTTAAAGAAGGTATCAAAAAAGAAGATGCTGAAGCTATCAAAAAACAACTTGAAGCTGCTGGTGCAACTGTTGAAATCAAATAGTCAATTGATTATAAATGATTTAAAAAAGCTCCTCATAAAAATGAGGAGCTTTTTTTTTAAATACATATTTTTTTATATTCACAAAATTCACACATTTTGGAATGCTCAATTTCTTCAGGAAATTGGATAGTAGTTATTTTTTCACAAATATCTATAATTCTTTTTTCGTATTCTTGTGCTTTTTCTATATTAAAATCAATTATAGAATTTTGATTATTTTTTAAATCAATGTAGATAAATTTGACATTATTACCATACATTTTTGAGGTACATAAAAGGTATGTTATTGTTTGATAATCGTATTTGGGATTTTTGGGGATTGAACCTGTTTTGTAATCAAGTATGTAGTAGGTGTTATCATCTTTCATTAGGGCATCTAAACGACCGCCTATCCAATAATTGCCAATACTGCATGAAAGATTGTATTCAGAATTTATATAACTCTTTTGAAAATATTCATTTTGTTTAAGTGTTTCCCAAATTTTTTTTTCTTCTAAATTTAAGGCATTTTCCATTTTTGAGATATCATCGCCTCGGAGATAATAGTTAGCAAGAGCATGAACTTTTTTACCTTTTTCAAAAAGCCCTGTTTTTTGAGGTACAGAAATTTTCTGAACATATTTGTAATAATATTTTTGAGGGCAGGTTTCAAATGTTTTTAACATGTTTGGTGAAAAACTATTCATGATGTTCCTCCGTACAAGTTAGTATATCTGAAAATATTAAGCTTGGCTCCTGTTCAATTGTATTTGTAAAAGATTTAATTGTTCTGCTTGTTGTAAAATATAATTGTTTTTTTGCTCTTGTAATTGCAACGTAGAGTAGTCTTAAATTTTCTGATACAAGCTCTTGTTTCATATCAAATTCTGATTTTGGTTTATATTCAGGATTAAGTCGTTTTAGATTTTCATTGAAATCAGAATTTTTAAGTTTAATTTGATTAAAATCAAGAGTAAGATTTTTTTCTGACATTTCAGGGATAAATACGTAATCAAATTCATCTCCTTTAGATTTATGCAGCGTCATAATTTGTACTTTTCCTGCCAGAAATTCTTTATCACTTTCATCCTCTTCTGAGAAGAAATTAAATCCGCTTAATTTTGGCTTTTTCGCAAGTTCTCCCAGACGCTCGACAAGTGTTGGAAATTCTTTGTAGTTTAAGCTTAAACGTTTAATTAATGTTGAAATAAGGTAGACATTAGATTTTTCTATATCTGATGAAAAATAGTGTAGTCCTATTTTTATTGCAATTTCTTCAGGGGCAAGGTTAGAAAATGAAAGCCAATAGTTTAAGTCCCAATAAAATTGTGCAAGATAGATGTTTTCTATATTATCACAATTTACTTGAATAAATGGGTTTTCGTATTTTCTTATCTCAAGTCCTAATCTTTGTTTATAAAATCCTGATTCTGCTAAAATTTCGTAGTTGTCGGCTATTATATTGTTATCAAATGGATGTATAATCATTTGCATAATTGCAAAAATTACTCTGAAAATTGATTTTTGTTCCAAGCTTTCACTACGTGTAATTGTTTTTAGCCCGCTGTTGTTTATGAAATTTATCCATTCCGCAACTTGATAATTACTTCTTAAAAGAATACCTATTGTGCATTTCGGATTTTTTTTCAGTGCTGATTTAATTTCTCTTAAGATATAATTTTTTTCCTCAAGAGGTTTTTCAAAAATAACTGCGTGTAATGCATTTTCTGATTCAGGGTTTTTGCCTTCAACAGGGTGCATAAAAATATTGAAAAATGCATTTTTGGTTTCATTTTGGGTATCTGCCCATTTAACTAAATTATTTGCAAGAGTCCAAACATCTTTTGTGCAGCGTTGAGAATAATCCATACTTATGCTGTTACTTTCTTCGATAAACTTTCTAAAACCAGCTACATCAGCATTTGAAAAAGTTGTTGTAATTGCTTGGTTAATATCGCCGCATCTGATAAGATTTTTGTATTTTGCGCTTAAAATATTTATTAATTTTTGCTGGATTGAAGATGAATCCTGTGCCTCATCTTCGATGATGTAATGACATATATCTTGGTAATATGTTCTTATATCCGCATTTTCTTCAAGAAGTTTTACGGATGATAAAAGCATATCATCATAGTCAATCAAATTTGATTCTTTTAAAATTCTTTGGTATTCTTCGAAAAATGTTTTGAAATTTTCAAGTTTTTTATCCATTGAATTGTTAAATTGGCCTTTTGAAATTTTGAATACTGAAATTCCTCTGTCAAATTCTTCTGTTTCTTTTTTCTTTAATTTTAATTTGTTAGCAATATCTCTAATAATTCTGGAACGTTGAGTGTCATCACAAATTTCAAAATCTGAAGATAGTCCGAGTCTTTCAAAGTTGCCGTTTTCTTTTAGTATTCTTAATGCAAGTCCATGTATTGTGCTGATATTTGGAAGCTGGGAATTATTCTGTCGAATATTTTTAATTCTGTCTCTAAAATTTCTGGCAGCACTTTCCATATATGTCATTACAAATATATTTTCAGGGTTTATTCCGTTATCGAGAAGTCTCAAAATCAAGGCAAGCAAGATTGTAGTTTTTCCAGCACCAGGAACAGCAGAAATTGCCATTTTGCCTTGTTTGTAATCGAGTACCGGTTTTTGGTCATCTCTTGGTATGATTTTAAAGGTTGTTGTGTTATTTTGTGTTTGTTCAGTTATTTCATTAATTTTAATATATTCTTCTATTCCGCTGAAATTTTCTATTCCGTTTCCGTCAAATAAGCTTGAATATGTGTAAATATGATTTGATGCACATAATGTTAGTTTTCTTAAAATTCTTGCAGTTTTTTCTTTCGAAAGTTCTATATTATCGTCAATTGTAAATTTATCTTTTGCCCAACCGCGTTGAAAAACCCAGGCGTTATATAATGGACCTGTATCGCTTTTAATCCATTCGTCACTTGAAATATCAAGCCATAATTGGTATTTTGTTTTTATTTGATTATCTATAATTTTTTGCGGGGTAGAAATAATTAAATCGTTTTGAGATATTTCAAGAGTTGAGTATGGGTTTTCTGAAATTATTGAATTTTCTATTTGATTTATAATTTCATTTTGTTTATTCTCAAAATCTTTTCCAAATATATTTTCAAAATCTTGCAATTGTTTTATAAAAAAATTAAATTTATTTAATTCAACCGGATTGATTTCATAAAATTCTGCAAGTTCATAATATATGTCATAAACTTTTTCTGAAAGTTTTGAAGTACTTTGTGTGATTTTAGATAAAATCTCAAGGAATTTTTTATATTTCTCAGTGTATTCTTCAAGTTTAAATTCATGCTCAATGAGTTTGCCGTTTATATTATAGTTTTCGAGAATATCTTTGCAATATTTTATTGGGATTCCTAAAAATTCCGATAAAACTACTCTTAAATCAAATTCATTAACTTGTATTGAGTTATTGAGTTTTAATATTGTCAGTGTTGATTTAACAAGTTTATTTTGAATAAGTTTTTCACTTCCGGATAGAAATATTAAATTTGCGTGAATATTTTCTTTTAGTGAAAATTTGAGCATATCATCGATTACCGGAGTAATTATAGAAATCTCTGATGGCAGAATATTTTTGTTTAAAAGCTCTTTAATTTGTTTAACAGCTAAATCTATCATTGAAGCTCTTTTCGAAGGCGATTGTAATGAAAAGTGCTCTAATGTAGAATTCTCATTTCCGGTAATGTTTGAAAACAAATTTTCAGCATCTTTATAAAGTTCATTTTCAGATACGAGTTTTTTTGCTTTTTGTTTAAACAATTCCTCAAATTTCCAAACAGCAGTTCTATCGGCGCTCAAGTATCCTGCACGGCTTGCGCCTTTTTCGTCAAATGCAATGAATGCTTCATTTAATTGAGCTGCAAGATGTGATATAAAATCAAAACAAACAGGTGTAATTTCATCTCCGTCATCTAAAATTAAGTACTTTATATTTTTAAAATAATCTGAATTTTTATAAATATAATTAAATACAAGAGTTTGTCTTAAATAGTCAAAATCCCTTAATGCAAGAGTTTCTTTGAGTAATTTTTTTAATGCAATTTTAGCATCATCAGCAAAACTTTCATTTAATACTCTTGAACGCCATTCAACTTCTTCATCTGTCAAATTATTTTGAACAATTAGAGAATATCTTCTAAAAATTTGATGTAAAAGCGATTTTTTAGAATTGTAGCCTTTAAACGGAATTTCTTTTAAGATATCTTTCAAAATGAATTGAGAAACTTCAAGTCCTGCAAGATTTGGCAATATTGTAGGGTTATCAAAAGGATTTATGTTTTCAACTAATGCCCAATTATCATTAATCGTGTTATATACCAGTGAAGAAAATGAATAAACTTGTAATTTTTCTATGCATTTAATTTTTAATTTTTCTAACGTTTTATTTATGAAGTTTTGTTTAAGGTTAGAATTTTGAACAATTACTAAAATTTCTGATGATTTAACGCCTGAATTAAGCAAATCTGCATAAGCATTGATAAGCAAACCCGTTTTATTAGTTGATAAATCACCGGATATTAACATTCATACTCCTTTAAAAATAATTGTACCATGAACAATAAAAAAAATGTTTTGTCCTCATCCTTCTGAACTATTGCTTTTTTTTACCCGTTAAGCTATTATATATCCATAAACGGAGAGAAGGTAATACAAAATTAAAAAAATGCATGGAGGTTAAGTATGCAAGAATTACAAGAACAAATCGGACAATCAGCAGGTCAAATCTACAATTATCTGTCAAACAATGGAGAAGCAACTTTTTCTAAAATGAAAAAAGAATTAGATCTTAAAGGAAATTTTGCAGATTTAGGTCTTGGCTGGTTAGCTAGAGAAGACAAAGTTGAAATTTCTAAAAAAGGTGCTTCAGTTAGCGTAAGACTTAAATAGTTATTGAAAAAAATTATAAAAAAGACACCCAATTAGGGTGTCTTTTTTTTGTAGTTAATAATATTAATATTAAAATTGATTTTAAGCAATTATTTTAATCAAAAATTTTTATTAAAAATTGCATAATACACATTCAAAGCTCGTTTCTTTTTCTTTGAAGAAAATTCCTTCCGAGTTAATGGGGGTAAAAAATGAATTGTCTATATATTCTAAAAATGCCCCAACACATGAGACGTTTACTGAAGTTAAATACCAAAAGATTAATTGCAGGCTTAAATCAACAAGAACAGGCATTGTTTGATTATTTTAATATATTTGCATAATAAATAAGATGTATTTGTGAAATCTTTATAAATAAAAAGAGCTTCCAAAAATCTTTTAGAAGCTTTGTGAAATCTTTATGATTCCTCGTGTAAAAAGTAGGTAGAAAGTGTAGTAGGTAGTGTGAAAATTTATTAATTCGCTTATTGCGTTCGTTATTTATTTCTTACATATTAATAAAGTATTTACAGAGTATACAATTGCTTAATATATGTTATATCTTAACAAAACTTTACACAATAAATATTATCAGAACCACTATTATTTGCTAAAGAAATTTTTATACGTACTTTCTTGTACCGACAAGAAAGTACCGCAAAGAAGCTCTCGACCGACTTTACGCTCATTAATTAATTGTAACGCTCAACAAAAAACGAGTGAACTCGCATTCGTTCGAACAGCACTCGTTTTGTTGTTGTTTCGCTAACATTAATTATTCGCTGCATTAATGGTCGAATTGTTTTTAGTTTAATAATAAATATTATAATGATGCGACGATAACGAAACGAGCAATAATTACAGACGAAGCAAATATCAAAGGCGTGTATTGTGTGAGTGAAACGAGTTTACACGCCTTAAGCTGAGTCTTGTAAATTATTAGCGAGTGGATGTGTGTCGCTGGTTTTGAGGCACTTTTGACATCAAAAGTGCCCCTGTCTGGAAGACCCTGCCGGAGGCAAATAAAGTATTATTAGTTTATTTTTATTTTCTGATAATATTTATTATGTAGCTTATTTATTTTTGTTTTATAATAGTTAATATTAAAAAAGGATTATTATATGAAAATAGCAATATATCCGGGTAGTTTTGACCCGATTACAAAAGGACATTTAGATATTTTAAAAACTGCTGCAGAAATCTTTGATAAAGTAATTATTGCTGTCGCTAAAAACCCTGATAAAACAGGTTTTTTGCCTGTAGATGCCCGTGTAAAACTTATTGAGGAAAGTGTTAAAGATTTAGAAAATGTAGAAGTCGATTCTTTTGAAGGTTTGACAATTAATTATGCAAGAGAACGTAATGCTACAGTCCTTATTAGAGGTTTGCGTGCAGTTTCTGATTTTGAATATGAAATGCAGCTTTCTCAAGCTAATAGCGCGCTTGCAAGTGAGGTTAAAACAGTTTTCCTTACTACTAAGCCAAAATATAACTTTATTTCTTCAAGCACTATCAAAGAAATATATCTTAATAACGGTGATATTTCTAAATTTGTTTCGGAACCGGTTAATGAATATTTAAATAGTTTACATAAATGTTAAAATATATAGATTTTTCCGTAACAAATTATTTGACAATTAATATACGCTTATGTAGAATGTAATTATAGCAAGAAAGGTATATGTGTAACAATGCAACAAAATGGTGTATATGATTTATTAAAAATGTTGGAAATCTCTTTGGAGGAAGGTTTTCCGATTATTCCTCGGAAATTTACGGTTGTAAAAACAAAAGAAATAGAAACATTAATAGATAGAATTTATGCTTCTTTACCTGTTGAAGTTCAAGAAGCACGAGCATTTTTGCGTCGCAGAGAAGAACTTCAAATTGAAGCACAACAAAAGGCTGAAAAAATTGTTCAAGATGCTCAGGCTGAAGCTGACAGAAAATTGTCAGAAGCTGATTTTATAAAAGCATTGGAACGTGAAGGTATAAGAATAAGAACTCAAGTTCAACAAGAATGTGAAGAATTGAAGCGTAAAGCAATGGAAGAAGCTGATAATATCAGAGCTCAAGCTGTTGAAGAAGCAATGAAAACAAAAGAAGGCGCTGAGCTTTATGCCGAACAAGTTTTGACAAACTTGGAGAAAAACCTTACACAGCAACAACAAATTGTTAAAAACGGTCAGGTTTATATGGAAAAACTCCGTACTGATTCTTTCGGCAGTTATGATATTCCGTCTTCTTACACTTCTGAAAGAACACAATCTTCAAATTCTGATTTCGTAATAAAATAGCTATACAATAAATATTTATAAAATCAGTCGACTGCAATGTCGGCTGATTTTATTTATGTGCTTATAGTTTTTTAACATATTGTTTGCAATTTATTTTGTTTGTTTTATTATGATATCATAAGCCGATTTAATTAGAATGTGAGTTGTATCACATTCTTTTTTAAAGCGAAGGCAGGTAAAGAATTTTAAATTAAATAATAAAGAAGGAAATAAAAAATGGGTATCAAAGGTAAAAATGACAGAATGGTAGTTCTTGCATGTGAAGATTGCAAAGAAAGAAACTATACAACAACTAAAAACAAAAAAAATATTAAAGAAAGATTAGAATTGAGCAAATATTGCCCAACTTGTAAAAAACATACTAATCACAAAGAAACTAAGTAATGATGAACGGAAATTCCGGAGGTCAGGAAGCCGAGTTTCTGTATATTCTTGTCTTCTTGCCTTCCGTAAACTGTTCTTCTGATTGAGCGTCCTTAGTTCAGTTGGTAGAACGTCGGTCTCCAAAACCGGATGTCGAGGGTTCGAGTCCTTCAGGGCGCGATTTTATAAAAAACGTAAGGAAACAAAAATATGATAGGCGCAGAAAATCAAATGCCGGAATGGCTAGAAAAAACAACAAATTCAGTTAAAACATATTTCCGCGGAGTAAGAACCGAATGGGGAAAGATAAGCTGGCCGGAAAAACGTCAGGTTGTTGCAGAGACTGTATTTGTAATAGCTATTGTTTTTGTTTTTACAGTTGCGGTTTATTTAATGGATATAATTTTTAAAGGTTTGCTCGGATTGATAAAATAGCAAGAGCATACAAAAAATATAAAGGTGGCTTATGACTGAAAATGAAAAATCTATGAAAGAACAGCTGGATGAAGATAAAGCTCAAGAAGCTTTAGAAGCAAAAGCTGAAGAAGAGGCTAAAGAAGCTAAGAAAAATCAAAAACGCTGGTATATAGTTCATACTTATTCAGGTTATGAAAATAAAGTAAAAGTTAACCTTGAAAAACGTATTGAATATATGAATATGGGTGATAAAATCTTTAGAATAGAAGTTCCTCAAAAGACTGTAACTCAGATGAAGGGTGGTAAAAAACAGGAACGTGAAGAAAAGATTTTTCCTGGCTATGTTCTTGTTGAAATGATAATGGATGAAGATAGCTGGTATGTTGTAAGACACACTTCAGGTGTTACAAAATTCGTAGGCTCAGCTAAAAAGCCTATCCCTGCTCGCGACAGCGAAATTAAAAAGATTATTAACCGCTCAAGCTCAACTACTCAAAAAATTGAACTTGATGTTAAAGCAGGAGATAAAGTTAGAATTGTATCAGGACCTTTTGCTGACTTTATCGCAGATATTATCGAAGTTTATCCTGATAAATCAAAACTTCGTGCAAATGTTTCAATTTTCGGCCGTGAAACTCCGGTTGAGTTGGAATATAAGCAGATTAATAAGCTTTAATCAGAGCTTGTTAAAGATGTCTACGTGCGCAGCACGAATACAAACAAATTAATAAATTATAATAATTAGTACAAAAGATGTGGAAGGACCCTCTCGTATAAATCGTAAATATGCAGAGACCGTTAGTACCACAAAAGGAGAAAAAAATGGCTAAAAAAGTAGTAGGAAAAATCAAGCTTCAAATCGAAGCAGGTAAAGCAAATCCGTCACCACCGGTTGGTCCTGCATTAGGTCAGCATGGTGTTAACATCATGGATTTCTGTAAGCAATTCAATGCTAAAACAGAATCTCAGGCTGGATATATTATTCCGGTTGTAATTGATGTATACGAAGACAGAAGTTTTTCTTTCATCGTAAAATCACCACCGGCACCTGTTCTTATTAAGAAAGCATTAAACCTTCCAAAAGGTTCAGCAGTTCCTAATAAAGACAAAGTTGGTGAAATTACTCAAGCTCAACTTGAAGAAATTGCTAAAATTAAAATGAATGACTTAAACGCAACAACTATGGAAGCTGCTGTGAACATGATTAAAGGTTCTTGCAGAGCTATGGGCGTTACAGTTAAAGAATAATGTTACAAAAATTACTTTAAGTATGGAAGGACGTCAGTCCGCTAGTACCACGAAAGGAAAGAGCCTTCATCGTAATACTTAAAAAGTAAAAATGAATTTACAAAGAAGGATTAAAAGAAAATGTCAAAATTAACTAAAAAACAAAAGAAAATGCAGGAAATGTTGGAAGGCTTTGTACAACCGGCTACTGCAGTTGATACAATTAAAAAATTGAAAGAAATTTCAAAAGAAGTTTCTAAATTTAATGAAACAGTAGAATGCCACATGAGATTAGGTATTGATGTTCGTCAGGCAGATCAGCAAATCAGATCAACAGTTGTGTTACCTGCTGGTTTAGGTAAAACTGTAAAGGTTTGTGTAATTGCTAAAGGACCTAAAGCTACTGAAGCAAAAGATGCAGGAGCTGATTATGCAGGAGCAGAAGAAATTATTGATAAAATTTCAGATGGCTGGTTTGACTTTGATACATTAATTGCGACACCTGATTGTATGGGTATGTTAGGTAAATTAGGTCGTGTATTGGGGCCTAAAGGTTTAATGCCAAACCCAAAAACAGGAACAGTTACAATGGATGTAGCAAAAGCTGTTAAAGATGCAAAAGCTGGTAAAGTTGAATATAGAGCTGATAAACAAGGTATGATTCATTGCCCTGTAGGTAAAATTGAATTCAGCGAAGAAGATTTGCTTAAAAACTATGCAACTCTTGCAGATGCAGTATTAAGAGCAAAACCGGCTTCTGCAAAAGGTACATTTGTAAAATCAGTTTACCTTTCAACAACAATGGGACCTGGTATTAAGTTAGATCCTAAAAACTTTGCAGCAGAAGTTAAAGAATTGATGGCATAAGCTATTAAAAAAATATAAAAAGCCTTTCTTTTATAGAAGGGCTTTTTTTATTGAAAAATTATAAGTAATATGGTATAATTGTAATTGTTTAATAATTTAATAAAGGAGAGAAGTATGAAAAGATTTAAGAATGTCGGGGGGGGGGCAAGTTAAAGCTTATCCTGCATGAATTTAGGGATTGCAAAAAAGAAACAGTATATTATAAAAGTGATATAAAATATTACTATAATAATATAAAAGGATTTACTTTAGCAGAAGTATTGATAACTTTAGGTATAATTGGTGTCGTAGCAGCTATGACTATGCCTTCCTTAATTGCAAATTATCAAAAAAAGCAAGTTGTTAATCAGCTAAAAAAGGCTTATTCTGAAATAAGTCAAGCAATAAGGATTTCAGAAGGTCAATATGGAACATTAGATAATTGGGATTTTTCAGATTTTTCAACTGCTCAGGAGAGAGCGAATTATTTTGCGCAAAATTATATTTTCCCAAATATTAAAATATTGCAGAGTTGTTCCCCATCTTCTGAAAAATGCTGGGCTGATGTGTACACTATTGATGGAGTAAAATCGGTATCTTATGTAAATAATTATGCCGGAAGAAGTTCGTTTGTAACATCATCTGGATATTCTGTATATTATTGGCTTCATGGAGTAGGTAACGGAGGTTGGTTTATAGTTGATATAAACGGGTTAAAAAAGCCTAATAAATTAGGTAAGGATGTTTTTGTTTTTGTTATGAGTTGGGGAAATGGTGGTGCTGCAACAACCAGTGATAAATGCTCGCGTTATAAATTAGGTTTGTCTCCTTACGGCGCTCATTGTTTATCATTGTCTCCGACAATAGATGAATTGGTTGATGGTAGTTTTGATTTTGGAGGTACAAACGGAAGTTTTAATTGTAAAAAAGGAACAGATGGAAAAAGTGCGGGTGGCTATTGTGCCGCGGTTATTATGATGGATAGTTGGGATATTAAAAGAGATTATCCATGGTAAAATTTATTAAATAGGTTTGCCATAACTTGAAATTATCTTTTATTTTTAATATAATTCGGTTATGAGTATAAAAACTGTTAAATTGAGAGACTTTGAAATCGGCGGTGATAAACTTACGATTATTGCCGGACCTTGTGCGGCTGAAAGTCAAGAAATTCTTGATGAAACTGCAAAAGGCCTAAAAGAAATTACTGAAAAATTAGGAATTAATTTTATATTTAAATCTTCTTTTGATAAAGCAAACAGATCTTCTATTTATTCATATAGAGGTCCGGGGCTTGAAAAAGGTTTAGAAATGTTGCAAGCGGTTAAGGATAAATTTGATATTCCGATAGTAACTGATATTCATACACCTGATCAAGCTGAACCAGTCAGCAAGGTTGTTGATATGTTACAAATTCCGGCTTTTTTGTGCAGGCAGACGGATTTACTTGTTGCAGCAGCTAAGACAGGAAAAATTGTAAATATTAAAAAAGGTCAATTTTTAGCGCCTGAACAGATGGGACAACTGGTAAAAAAAGTTGAAGACAGCGGAAATGATAAAATTTTATTGACTGATAGAGGGTGTTCTTTCGGTTATAATAATTTAGTTGTTGATTTTAGAGCAATACCTATTATGCAGACATTTGGTTATCCTGTTGTTTTTGATGCTACTCATAGTGTTCAATTGCCTGGTGCGCAGGGAACTTGTTCAGGCGGTGACAGAAGATTTGTGCCTGCCCTTGCAAAGGCTGCTGTGGCTGCGGGTGCTAATGCTTTATTCTTCGAGGTTCATCCGAATCCTGATAAGGCAAAGTGTGATGGACCTAATATGCTTTATCTTAAAGATGCTGAAAATGTATTTAGAATTTGTAAAGAAATTTTTGAACTTGTAAGAAAATAGAGTTGTAGTTAAATGAGTATCATAATAAAACAATTTATAGCAGGTCAGTTAGAAAATAATATGTATCTTGTCTTTGATGAAGATACTAAAAAAGCTGTATTAATTGATGCTACAGCTCTACTTCCGGAAATTATTGATACTGTTAAACAGTTGGGTGCTGATGTACAATATATTCTTTTAACCCATGGGCATTTTGATCATATAGTAGGTCTAAATAATTTAAAAAAAGGTTTAAATGCCGAGGCTGTGATTTGTAAGGATGATCTTGTAATTTCCGATAATATAAATGAATTTACAAGAGTTTTTAATTGGCCTGATAGTGTTCCCCCTGTGTATGAAAAATTTATTAAAGACGGTGATGTTATACCAGTAGGAAATATGCAAATAAAGGTTATTCATACCCCGGGACACACAGAAGGCGGTGTTTGCTATTTAGTGGAAGATAATTTATTTTCAGGTGATACTTTATTTATGGGAAGTGTTGGAAGAACAGATCTTTTTGGTGGTGATTTTTCAAAACTTTCTGACAGTATAAAAAATAAATTGTTTAAACTTGATGACAATACAAAAGTTTATCCGGGACATGGTCCAATGACGACAATAGGCTATGAGAAGAAACATAACGAGATTTTATAATTACAAAATATAAAAATTTTTAAAAATATAAAAAGGATACGAAGATGAAAGAACAACTAGAAAAAATTTATAAATGCGCAACGGAAGATTTGGAAAAAGCTTCTTCAATTAGTGATATAGAAGAAATAAGAGGAAAATACTTAAGCCGTAAAGGTGAATTTAATGAGATTAAGAAAAATCTTAAAAATCTTTCTGATGAAGACAAAAGAATAGTTGGTTCTCTTGCAAATGAAATTACTAAAAAATTGGAAGATTCTTTAAAATTAAAACATGATGAATTTTATAAAAAAGAATTGAACGAAAAATTAAAAACAGAAAGAATTGATATTACTCTTCCGGGAAAATTCACGCCTCGTGGCAGAGAACATCTTTTAACTTCAACTACAAATGAAATTGTTCAAATATTTCAAAGTTTAGGTTTTTCTGTTGTTCCTCAAGAACATTCTCCTGAGGTGGAAACTGAATATTATAACTTTGATGCATTAAATGTTCCGAAAGATCACCCTGCACGTGATGTTCAAGATACTTTTTATACAGAATTGGCATCTAATGTTGTTTTGAGAAGTCAAACATCAGGAGCTCAAATTCATGCTATGGAGGGTAAAAATCCTCCGATAAGGGTTGTTGCTCCAGGCAGAGTTTACAGAAATGAAAATATTAATGCGCGTAAAAACAATTTCTTTCACCAGATAGAAGGTCTTTATGTTGATAAAGATATTACATTTGGTGATTTGAAAGGTGTTTTGAATGAATTTATCAGAATATACTTTGGAACCAGCCGTCCTACAAGATTTAGAAGCAGCTTTTTCCCATTTACAGAACCTTCTGCTGAAGTTGATGTTCAGTGTATTATGTGTGAAGGCAAAGGCTGCAGAACATGTTCAGGAACAGGTTGGTTAGAGGTTCTTGGATGCGGGATGGTAGATCCTAACGTATTAAAAGGTGTAGGAATTGACCCTGATGTGTATTCAGGCTTTGCTTTCGGCATGGGGGTTGAAAGACTTGCGATGCTGAAATATGCAGTTGACGATATAAGATTATTCTTCAACAATGATGAAAGATTCTTAAAACAGTTCTAACAAGAAAAGAGGTTTAATACCTCTTTTTTGTTAGGATATAACCTTTTTGGTTTTATTTAACAACTTTATGCAGCCCGTGAGGCTTGTCTACATTTCTTCCTAAATCTGTTGCGATTTCAAGTGCAAGAAGTTGTGCAATTACAATTAAACAGAATGATTTTACGATTTCACTCTCACATTTTATATCAATATTAAATTTAGTATTTATTTTGTCATTGGAACAACCTAATACACACAGAGGAGGGTTATAATCTTCTTCAATTTTATTTAAATTTTTTATTGCGGTGTAACTTAATTCATTAACTGAAATATATATCATTGCAGGTTTGTTGTTTAAAATAGCAACATGACCATGCATAAATTCCCCTAAAATACTTGAATATACATTAATATAAGATGTTTCTTTGATTTTTAGAGAAGTTTCTTTTGCCAGTGCATAAGATATACCGTCTGCTGTGATTACAATATTTTTAAATTTTGAAAGAAATTTTGCCATTTCTTTAATTTCAGGATGAAGCTCATAAGATGCTCTTATAAATGTCGGCAAAGTTTTTAGATCGTTAATGTATGAAGAAATATCTATTCCTTTATGCGCTGCATATTTAAGGACAAGCAGTGAACAACAAAGCATTTGTGTAGTTAAAGATTTTGTTGCTGCAATACTTCTTTCTTCTCCTGCACAGCAGTCAATTTTGAAATCAGAAGCTTCCCATATTGTTGAACCTTTTTTATTTGTAATGCATAAAGTCCTTATCCCGAGTTCTTTTGCCTTTTTTAAAGCAGAATTTGTGTCTGAAGTTTCTCCTGATTGTGTGATAAAAACATATAAAAAGTCATTGTCTTTCGGAACTGCAGATTTTAGCAAGAATTCACTTGAATAAATTGCTGCTGCTTCCATTCCTGCAATGTTCCCGAAAAGATCTGCGGCAAATCTTGCACAGTGATATGATGAACCGCTTGCTACAAGTATGATTTTTTGAACATCTGCAGGAATATCAAAAAGTATATAATTATTATCATTGATATGTGTTTTGAACAGATTTTCAAGAACATCTGCCTGTTCAAATATTTCTGTTTCCATACTTGTTTTAGGTTTCGAGCTGAATAACAATGTGCCTCCTTTTAAAAATTATAATCCTCCCGTAAAAAATTAAACCTGTACGGGAGGATAGTATAATTATTAATCCAATATTTCTTTCAAGATTTCATTAACTGCTTTAGGATTAGCTCTTCCTTTTGTTTCTTTCATAACTTGTCCTACAAAGAAGCCTAAAAGTTGAACTTTGCCGTTTTTATATGCACTAACTTGATTTGGATTTGCATCAATTACTTTTTGCGCAATTTCTTTAATTGCTCCTGTATCTGAAATCTGGCTCAAACCTCTGTCTTCAACAATCTTAGAAGCTTTTGTGCCTTCTTTCATCATATCAATAATAATTTGTTTACCGATATTATTTGAAATTGTATTTTTTTCGATAAGTGAAATTAATTCTGCTAAATTTTCAGGAGTTAATTTTGTATCTGTAATTTCTAATTTTTCTTCTTTCAAATAAGCTGCTATTTCTCCCATAATGAAGTTTACTGCGATTTTTGGAGAAGCTCCGAGTTTTAAAACTTCATCAAAAAATAGTGCCAGTCCCATTTGTTCTACAATAACAGATGCATCATATTCACTTAATCCTAAGCTCATATAACGTTCACGTTTAGCTTGAGGTAATTCAGGCATTTTGGCTCTGATTTCTTCAACCCATTCTCTTGAAATTTTTAAAGGCATTAAATCAGGTTCAGGGAAGTATCTGTAATCATGTGCATCTTCTTTACCTCTCATAGAGCGAGTTTCTCGAGAATTGTCATCCCACAGTCTTGTTTCTTGAACAACTTTTCCGCCTTCTTCAACTATTTCAATTTGTCGGTCGATTTCATATTCAATCGCTCTTTGAAGTGCTGAAAAGCTGTTTACGTTTTTAATTTCTGCACGTGTTCCGAATTCTTTTGAACCTTTTGGCATAATTGAAATATTTGCATCACATCTCATTGAGCCTTCTTCCAAGTTGCCGTCGCAAACGCCTATGTAGCGAACGATATTTCTTAATTCTTCCATATAATTTCTTGCTTCTTCAGAAGATCTCATATCAGGTTCTGAAACGATTTCCAAAAGCGGAGTGCCTGCTCTGTTTAAGTCAACTAAAGAGTATGAAGAACCGGCAAGTCCATCAGCACCGGCGTGAACAAGTTTACCCGCATCTTCTTCAAGGTGTGCACGTGTAATACCTATTCTTTTCCCTTTGATATTTAAATATCCGTTAACACAAATAGGTTCGTCATATTGTGAAATTTGATAACCTTTAGGAAGGTCAGGATAAAAATATTGTTTTCTGTCAAATTTACATCTTTCCGGAATTTCACAATTTAGTGCAAGTCCTGTTAAGATTCCCATATTTACGGCTTCTTTATTTAAAACAGGCAAAACTCCTGGCATTCCCAGTGTAATTGGACTTGTCTCAGAGTTTGGTTCTTTCCCGAATTCGCAGCCGTCGGGAGCAAATATCTTTGATTTTGTTTTTAATTGTGCGTGAACTTCTAAGCCTATAACAACTTCATATTTATCTCTTAAATTTTCCATTTTTTCTCCTTATTTATGGGATTATTTTACCATAAACAAAGATTAATAGTAAATAGATTAATATGTCATTCTCCAGCCTTCTTCTATAACTCTTGCTGCACAACCTTCGCCGCTGACGTTTTCGGGTGCATCATTTAATATACCTTCTCCTGCACATAATTCTTCATTAGTACGCCAGTAACTGTTACCGGATGCGCTGCCTGTCATTGCATTTGAATAATCTTTACTGTATAAAGGGTATAAATGCCCGTTTTGAGCTACTATAAATTTGAATAAGTCTCTTCCGTATTGATTTGGCCTGCGTAAACTGTTTACATCTATTGTTACTTCCGCACAGATGTTTTTTATTGTGCTTAAATTCTGGTATGGTACAAATGTACAATTTTTAGGTGTGACAACGTATAGGACTCCGTCAGGTGTCATAAATTTGTAACCGTCTGTTGAACGCCAATCTGTTTGAGCAGTTAATTTTGTATCTTTGGGTTTTAGCGGAGCAGATTTTAATTCCGGCTGCATGGCTGTTCCGTTTTTTTCGGATTTTATGATTTTTATTGATTTTGTCATTTCTTCATTAAATCTGTTATTCCATTCGGTGTCATTTGCTATTCCATCAAAAATTCCTGTACATATAATGTCTGTGCATTCATGTCTGAACATTATATGTTGCATAGCTTGTTCAAATTGACTTAATGATTTTTGAAGTTGTGAAACGTATTCTTTTTCGTGGTAATGTGCAACAAGTCCTGGCATAGTTAATGCTGCAACTATACCAATTATAGTAATGGTTACCATTACTTCTGCAAAAGTAAATGCTTGTGTCCCCAAAATTAAACTCCAATCATATATCATTATAAACTATTTTTAGAAATTTTCAAGCAGTTCTATCAGTTTTTTATGTAGTTTAACGTTATGAACACGAATATAATCAATACCATTGATTATTGGAAATGTATTTAATGCAGTTGTATAGATGTCTTTTATTTCGTTTGATTTGTCATTCATATTAAGAAGACTTTTTCTTGATATCCCTAACATTACAGGAAAGCCAAGTGTCTTAAATTCCTTACAACGTTTAATAATTTCAAAATTATTTTTTCTTGTTTTTCCAAAGCCTATACCAGGATCAGTTATTATTTTTTCGATACCTTTTGACTGGGCAAAGTCTATTTTCTTTTTCAGGTTCAAATAAATTTCTTCTATAACGTCTTTATAACTTGGGGAATCTTGCATATTTTCAGGAGTCCCTTTGGAATGTTGTATGATTATTGGAACATTATATTTTGCAATAATATCTGCCATTTTTTTGTCATAATCAAACCCTGAAACATCATTTATTATATTAGCTCCTGATTTAATACATTCTTCTGCAACAATGGAACTTCTTGTATCAATGCTTATAGGAATTTTCCCTTTTGCAAATTCAATAATCGGTAATAATTTTTCCAATTGCTCGGAATCTGAAACGGCAGATGAATATGGTTTTGTTGATTCTGCACCTATATCGATTATGTCTGCTCCGTCTTTAATCATTTCTAAAAGATGAGTTTTTGCTTTTTCAAAATCGTTATAAAGTCCTCCGTCAGAAAAAGAATTATCCGTCAAATTAAGTATTCCAACAATTTTGCAATGGCTTTTTTTATTTTGCATATTCAAAAGCTTTTCACCCAGCTCTTTTAGCCCAAAAGGCTGAAACTTTAATTTTTCAGCTATTTTTTTTATTTGAGAAACCGAAGCTCCAAGAATACAATTAGAAAATTCTATTTTGCCTGTAATAACTTCTCTGTGTGTAGCGCAATCTGCACCAACAGAAATTGCGGTTTGTTTTAAAATATTTGCTTGGGCAGTAGTTAGTGAATAAATTTTTATATTTTTGTATTCAAATTTATCTGCTGCTCTGTGTGCGTATGATTTGTCAAACCCTATGTTGTCTAATTCTTCTTTTATATCTGTATTTTTTAATTCTCGTAAAATAAAATCGTGCATAAGCTCAGCTTAGCACGATTTTATATATTTAACAACTTTTTGTTTTATTAATTATTTAATTTAGTCTCAATTGTTTCAGATGTAACTTGGGCAATATCAGATATTCCGGACGCTAATGTTACAAAACCAAAAACGTAACCTAAAGCACCTGCGCCTGCTCTAAATACTTTGCTTTCAACCAGAGGTTTTATATATTTCATGTTTTTGAATTTTGTGCCCCAGTTTAAGATACTTTTGGTTGCCCATTTTGCATTTTCTGAAACTTTTCTCCAAAGGCTATTTGATTGTTTTGCGACATTGTTAATTGTTTTTGTTGATTCAGTAAAGCCTTTCATACCTTTTGAAACTTCTTTTGCAGAATTGAAAACATCAAAAGATTTTGCAGCTCTGGCTTTTGCAGCAGTAGTTGTCGCTGCTATTGCTCCGCCACCTGTTACAACTTTTTTTTCTGTATCTTTATCTTTGTCAGGTTTTAAAGATTGCTGAGCGGATGTGAATGTAATTCTTTCATTTAGGAAAACAGACATTATTCTTTATCCTTTGCTTCTTCTTTTTCTTTTATTGCTGTAACACCTGATGCAACTCCGCCTGATGCACCCATAAAGTTTACTGTTGCTTTTTCATAAGTTTCTTTTTTTACACTTTTAATTTTATTAACAACTTTATTTACACCTGTTTTAATTGCATTATATACGGTTGAAATACCTTTGCCTATTGCTTTGAAAAATCCTGTAACAGACTTGCCGATTTTTGTTTTTGAAAATTTATCCATTGCTTTTGCCGGCATTTTGTATGCATCTGAAGCTTTGAATTCTGTTTTAATTGTTTTACTTGCTTTTTTGATAAATGCTGTTGTTGCTTTTATTTGTTTTTTCAAATTTTCAACAGCAGAAGATTTATTGATTTTTGATAATAGCTGGATTGTTTTTTTAGTACCAAATCCTGTTGCCATACCACCTATAAGACCTGTTGTTAAAATTGCTCCGCCTTTTAATGCTTGTTTTGCAATTTTAGGCATTTTGATTTCGTCATCTTGGGTCAAATTTAACAATTCGTCTTGTTGACTTTCCAGTTCTTGGCGTGTGGATAAATATTCTCTTTCTTCAATTTCTTCTTTGGTTAATCTTTTATTGTTATTTCTGTTGGATGCTTGAAAAGTTAAACCGTAATTGTTTGAAATTTTAGGTTGTAATGTTAACATATTTATCTCCAATCAAATATTGTTTTTCACATAACCTAACAAGCGTAAAAATTTTTTGTTGCTGGTTTTTATAGATTTTGTTAATAATTCTTTACAAATTTTAGCCTTTACGCTGATACATTATTACACATAAAGCTTTATTTGTAAACAAATTTACTTCCTTGATATGAATTTCTCTTAATAAATTCTCTGTCGATTTTATTTAAACAGTCGAACTTTTTGCCGAGCCATTGCGGGGCTATTAATTCGCTGCTCAATCCGTTACCTGCAAGACGATGAATTGTTACAGTTTGTGGTAAATATTCTAAAAAGTCACATACTGTATTAACATACTCATCTTCGTCCATAAATTTAATTCCGCCTTCTTTATATATTTGGGCAAGTTTTGTCTCCTCAAGCGCGCATAACATGTGAATTTTTACACCGTCAATTCCAAGTTGTGCAAGTTTTTTTGCAGTCTGCATAATTTCATCATGAGTTTCCCACAATCCAAAAATTACATGAACACAAACATTTATTCCTGCTTCTTTTGTTTTCTCATAAGCTTTTAAAAAACAATCAAAATCATGACCTCGGTTAATTTTTTTTAATGTTTTGTCATGAATGGACTGTAAGCCGTATTCAATCCAAGTGTAATAATCATCTTTAAAGCTTGAAATAAGCTTTATTTTTTTTTTGTCAATGCAATCAGGTCTTGTGCCGATTGAAATCCCAACAATATCAGGATGTTTTAGAGCGGAATTATATATTTTTTCAAGTTCGTTAACTGGTTTGTAGGTGTTTGAAAATGCCTGAAAATATGACATAAATTTTTGAGCTTTAAATCTTGTTTTTAATTTTTCTGCACCGATATTAACCTGTTCTTCGATGGATAAAAGGTTTGAATGTGCCTGAGAGAAACTTCCCCCGTCATCGCAAAAAATGCAGCCGCCTTTTGAAATTGTTCCGTCACGATTAGGACATGAAAAACCGGCATCAAGAGTTATTTTATATATCTTAACGCCGAATTTGTTTTTTAAATGAGCGCTGTATTGGTTGTAGCGCTTATCTGTATTGTTAAACATAATTATGAATTTTGGTTTTCTTCTTCGTCATAAATCGGATAAACATAATGTTCGCCACAATTTGGACATACAACTTCTTGTTGTTTGCCGTCTTCAACTTTTGCAACTTCAAATAATGTTTTACATCCTGATTGTACACATCTGATAGCCCAGCTTGGTCTTATTAATCTTGCCATAAAACTTTCCTCTTAATTATTTTGTATTACAAGATTATTTTATCATTCTAAGAAGCTTAATGCAAGTCGTAAATATTAAATAGATGTTTAATTTACGTGTTATAAAACAGGAGTTAGAATTGTTTAAAATGAAAGGGATATATATGAAAAAATCTTTAATATTTTTGTGCATATTTACAGTGGCTTTTATTGCATTTTTTGATGCTAAAGATAGAATTGAAGAGCTTGATGAAGTTGCTGCAAATACACCTTCTCAGGTTGAAATGAAGCAAATGATAAATAAACCGAGAAGTCAATTTAAAAATCATATTTATGAAAAAAATCCTTCTCAAGTTCAGCCGCAATACAAAAAATACAATTATATGCAAAACAATGGAAATTCCGATTTACAAAATCAATTTGATGTAATTAATGAGAGAAGAAATTCTATAAATCAAAAAGCAAATTAAATCCCGTAAATCATATCTCCGGAATATGGGATATTCTCTTGTTTTATTTTATCTTTTGGATTTTCGGGGAGTGTTCTTTCATAGCGTAAAGCACCTCCGTTTGGGTCTTCATATTTTTTTTCAATAGGTCGAATTGCTTTAGGGAAAAATCTTAGCATAATATTTTGAGATGAACTTGGAGCAACAACTGATTTTGAATATAATTTTATTTTTTCAAGTTCTGCATTTGCTTGTGCATAATTCTTTGCTGCAAATATATTGTCATTTGCTCCGAGTTTGGTTGAATAGTTATTGCTCCACATTACAAGATTGTTTACTGTATCTAATAAAACTACTGAGGTTTCTAATCTGTATGGATATGAAATATCAAATGCGGATGAAATATTTAAAACTTCCCAAACACTTCGTTTTAAAGAATTTTTATTTGTAACTGCATAGCTGGAAACAATCAGTACTGATTTGCAAGAAAATGCATCTCCTGCTGTTTTTATGGCATCATAATCAAGTTTGTTTGTGTTTCTGTATTTGATTAATAAGTCAGAAACAGTTTTTTTTAATTCTTGATTTTTATTTAATTTTTTCCTGACTTCATATAAATCAGGTGATTTTATTTTTCCGTTTGATTTATTAAAATCAATGATAATATCATTTGCAATAATTTCAGAAACTTCATCGAAGTTGTAATAGTTTTCCTTTTCAATAAGCAAATCTGCCGGTAATACAAGAACATCAAATGTGATTGCAAATACTGGTGAGATTAATAGCATTAATATTGCAAAAATTTTTATTAAAAATTTCATAATAAAATTATACCACAATATACTTTAAATAAAGGATTAGTTTTTATTTAATATGATATAAAATTCGGGTATGAATTACGAAGATATGTTAAAATTGGCAGAAGATGTCTCAAAAAATGCTTATGCTCCATATTCAAAATTCCCTGTAGGTGCTTGTGTTCTTGCGGAAAGCGGAAAAGTATACACAGGATGTAATTTTGAAAATTCAAGTTACGGTATGACAATTTGCGCCGAGAGAAACGCTGTTGGATCTGCAATTGCGGCAGGTGAGAGAAAAATTAGGGCAGTTGCAATTTATTCTCCAAAAATGAAAAATTGTACCCCTTGCGGAGCTTGCAGACAAGTTTTGAGCGAATTTCAGTCTGTGGAAGGACTTGATGTGATTCTTCAAAGTGACGAAGGAATAAAAGTTGTGCCTTTGAAAGTTCTTTTGCCTGATTGCTTTGAATTATAATTATATGTATTTATTTGAGCTTATAACCAAATATATTATGGGGAAAAAATACAAACGAGAGTCAAATTTTGATCCGTTTGCAATTGATAATATTGAAAATTCGGAAGAATGTGAACATGTATTTCTACCTATTGATAGTACAGGTAAAATTTTAGCATGTTCAAATTGCGGACTTGTAGTGCGAAGAGAAGATTTAAAAGATGTAAATATCTTTAAAAGAAATCCTAAAGATTAATAGGATAGTTTTTTGGTATTTTCCAGCCGTTGTTTTGTATTAATTTTGTACAAAATCCGCCATTCCCATCTTTACAGCCGTAAATTGGATGTTCATATAAATTTTCTTGAGTACCGTCCCAGCTCCAAGTATATGGTTCAAATGTCGCTTTAAGGGTGTATTTATTATCGGCTTCATTTTGACCTGTTGCCAGAGTGGGATTAAATCTGAATGCAAATAAGTATTTTCCAATTTTACTTGTTTCTCCAGCTTTAGGAATGTTTTTTTTATTTATGATATATGTCATATCATAAATGTAATTTGTTACACTCAGTATGCTGCCGTCATTTAAATATGCATAAAATCCTTTTCCGTTTTCCTTTTCTTCAATAGAAGTTATTTGAAGATGTTTCCCAATATACGTATTAAACCATTCAATTGCTTCATCAGTGTTGCAAGTTGTATTACTTGAAGAGCCACAATCTGCTGCCCAACTTTCAACATCTCCGTATTCTGAAACTGACATGTTGATAGCTTGATTCATAACGGAATAAATTTTTTTGAGTTTAGTTTCAACTTCCGTTTTTTTGTGGTTAGCAATTAAAGCAGGCATAGTAATAGCTGCAACGACACCAATTATTCCAATAGTTATTAAAACTTCTGCTAATGTAAACCCATTAAACCCTTTGTCCCAAGCGACCTTTGCGGGGGGGGGGCGACCCTTAACGCTTTTAAATTCATAATTTCCAGCCTCCTTTATTTTATTATATATGTATATTATATATTATTATATTAAAAATTTCAATATATGGTTGTTAATTGTTTTTTTAATTTTTACTTAACATCATTTTCGAAAGAATATTTTTTGCAGCCTGAAGCTGTGCATCATTATTATTTTTTACATCTTGAATGCTAAACTCTACTTTTATATCGGGTGTTATTCCCTTCTTATTTATATCTGTGCCTTTTGGGGTTAAATATTTTGCAACAGTGAGGTTTAGACCTGTTTCGTTTGGCATCGGGATAATTTTTTGTACCATACCTTTGCCATAAGTTTTTGTGCCTAAAAGTTTTGCTTTATTATAATCTTTTAAAGCTCCTGAGAGAATTTCGCTTGCACTTGCGGAGTTTCCGTCTACTAATACAATAGTCGGTTTTTTAACCCCAAATTCCGTGTTTTGGGCATCTATGTCATATTTATAGCCGTTTCTTCCTACAATACTTACTATATTGCTGCCTTCAGGAAGAAATAAGTTTGCAATAAATACTGCGTTAGGTAAAAGTCCTCCTGTGTTACCTCGTAAATCGAGAATAAGTCCTTTTGTATCTTTTGTTTTTTCTAATGCTTCTAAAAATTCATTCGGGGTAGTTGATCCTATAAAACTTGTTATTTGTATATAACCTATATTTTTATCTACTATAGAACTTTTAACTGTTTTAATTTTAATTTCTTTTCGCATAACTCTTTTCATGAGTTTATCTTTATTTCGGAGAATTGTGATATTTACAAAACTGTTTTCCGGCCCTCTTACCAGATTAGCAACTTCCGACAGAGATAAACCGTTAACATTTTTCCCATCAATAGCAACAATTATGTCATCCGGTAAAAGATTTGCAAATTGAGCTGGTGTGCCTTCCATAACATTTACAATATGGATTTTCCCTGCAATTGAGGTTATGTTAACTCCGATACCTGTAATCTTTGAGTTAATTGAATTATTTTGTTCAAGATATTCTGATTTTGCCATGTACCTTGAATACGGATCATTCAAACTTGCTAGCATTGTATCAATAGCAACTTTTGCATCATCATCATTTTTTATTTTTCCGTGATAATGCTCTTTCCATCTACCCCAAGCTTGATTGTTGAGTTCGGAATCAAAATAGTTGTCTCTGATAATTTTCCAACTGTTATCAAAAAGTTTTTGAGAAGAAACATGGTCATGGTTTACCATTTCAGGCATTTCTGATACAGGTGTACTCTTTTGTCCCATAAAAATTTGGTTAAGGGAAAAAATTGCTGCGATTAAAAGTATAAAAATTAATGCCTGTCTACTCTTCATACGAATATTTAACATCAAGAATTTTTTATAATCAATATACTTTTTAGGTAGTTTAGAAGATTAATAAAATTTTTAATAATTTTACAAGTCTTCAAAACCTGGTGATGTTGATGGAAGGTTCTTATAACCTTCATTGGACATAACTGTTTTCTTAATATACTTGTTTGAGTAGCCGCCGCGTTCAAATAGTTTTTTTAATGTGTTTTCTCTTACTACTAGCGGATGAAGTTCATCATTACTTTCCGGATAAAGTTTTGAAATTTCATACCATACGGAAGCTTCCATTGTCCAAGCGTAAGTCTCTTCCGCAAGTGAATTAAATTCATCTTGATGAAGGGCTTCATGCGATAATAATGCTGCAAGAGCTCCGGGAGGTGCATCTTTGTGACGCGGATTTATGAATATGAAAAGTTGTTTATTCTTTTTCCAGCCTAAAGCGTCAAATTTTGCATAATCAGGGTTAATTGTACCTAAATCTCTAAATTCAATTTTTACAGGTCTTCCTGATAAATTGTTACCTAATATTGCATTTCTTGAAAATTCTCCGTTTGTTCCTTTTAACATATCCAGAGCAACGTAAAATATTTCATCTTTTCCAACAGATTTATATATTGGCTTAATTTCATTTATATATTTACTTGTATATTTGGCAGGGTAAGTTTTAGGCATTTCAATAAGCTCTTCACTTTTTTTAGCTGAAAGTGCCGGTAATTGAAAAGACAAAACTATCGTTGTTATGAGTAATATTTTTCTTAATTGTTTTATATCCACTAATCTTCTCCTATAATTCCAATCAAAACTACAAATGTAGCAGATACTTAATATTATAATTACATAAATTTAAAGGTCAAATTTTATTTTGATTTTCTGTTTAATGACGCAAGTTCTTTATATGTTATCTGATATTCAAGACTTGGTGAAATACTTTCTGCTTCTTTGATGTAATCCAGTGCCGTTTTGTAATCTTGTTTTTCTTTATAAATATTACTCATTGTTGCGTAATATTCCGCATTATTGACATCGTACATAATTGCTCGTTTCATACATTCTACTGCTTCTTCGTAATCTTTTTCCGTAAATCTTACAAGTGCAAGGTAATAATAACCGGGTGCAAAATTCATATCTAATGAGATTGCTTCCTGTGCGTAGTGTTTTGTTTGTTCATAATCTTGCTTTTGAAATGCAGCTTTGGCACCTGTTTCGTATGCTGATATGTAATTTTCGTTTTCTTTTAATATGTCATTAACTGTTTCCAGTGCTTTGTCATAATTTTTTTCTTTAATATAAATTTCTGCAAGTTGGCATTTATAATTTAAACTTTGAGGATTTTGTGCAATAACTTTTTGAATTGCGTTTTCGGCTTTTTCAAACATTGAAAGCTCTTTGTATACTTTTGAAAGTGCAGTGAGAGTAAAATTGTCTTCTCCTGAAATTTTTAAATTTGTTTCTAGTTCTGCTTGAGCTCCTAGAAAATCTTTATTTTCAAATTTTAATAAAGCGTTCAATACATGTGCAAGACTGTATTCAGGATTATGTTCTAAGATATAATCAATTTCTTTTTGAGCTTTTTCAAATTCTTTTTGTTCATAATAAAGGTAAGCGAGTGAATATCTGTAACCTGTAATATCAGGAGCCATACGAATTGCCTGTAGATAGGATTGGACAGATTCTTTAAACCAACCGTTATAAAAATAGGCATTCCCGAGATTGTAAAGGTAACGGTGGTTTATTTTATCGATAGATGATGCTTTTGAAAAATATTTGATTGCATCAATAAAATTCATATCTTCGAGTGCAAAAAGCCCAAGATAATTTAAAATTTCAGGGTTTCCCGAATTTTTTGAAAATGTGTTGAAAATATTTTTTGATTTATCAAATTCATTTTCTTCAAAATATATTTTCCCGAGTAAAACAAGGGCATCTTCATTTTTTGGATTAAGTTTTAAAGTTTTTTCAAGTTTTTCTTTTGCTTCTTTAACTTTACCATTATCATAAAAAGCTTTGGCAATGTGGTATGTTATATTGTCGTTATCTGAGTTCAGAGCTTCAAAATCTGCTATTTTTTTTGTATTGCAGGAAGAAGATAATGCATCTATAAGGTTAATAAGATTGTCTTCATTATTTTGTATTTCATATATTTTTTCAGCAATTTTAGATGCATTTTCTTTTTCGTTTGTATATTTATATATTTTTTGAATAAGTTTCAGTGATTCAATGTGATTTGGATTGCTTTGCAATACTTTTTCCAGATATTGCATTGAACGTTGAAAATTGTTTAGCAGAAAATATAATTCCCCAAGTTGAAATAAAATTTCTATATTTTCGCTTTCAAGTTCAAGAGCTTTATATAACATTTCGATTGCTTGTTTATAGCATTTTTGCGATTTTAGATCAAATGCTTGTTTTATGTATTCTATAATTTCCTGCATTTATGCTCCGTTATTTCTTCTTATGATTTTTTTTGTGTTTAGATTTTTTGTGTTTCGGGTTTGTTTTTTGGTTGTTATTGATAAGCACAAGGACTTCATCTTCACCTGCCATTTTAAGGTTGTTTCTTGCTATCCCTTCCAAACTGGACATTGATGAAAATAGTTTTATATCCTGTTTAAGTTCTTGATTTTGATTTTCAGCTTCGTCTCTTATTTTTGAAAGTGTAGAAATTTTAGCTTTATATGAAATTGTTTTGGAGATATTTAATATTGCACCAAAACCTATTTGGATAAGACAGAATAAAAGAACAAGCGTTAAAAATGAATAATAAAAGCCTGTTTTGTTTTTTGATTTTCGATGTGAAGAAGTTTGAATTTCTTCCTGTATTTGTTCAGAATTTTCTGTCATAAAACCTCACATCTGAATTATAAACAAAATAAGCTCTTAAAACAACAAAATTAGAATAACTTTACAATTTAAATTTTGCTGAAAAATTAAATTGAGTTGCATTATTACCGGTTTCTACGTAATATGTTTGTTTTGCTCCGGCTTCTAAAAGCATTCTGTCTTTATCTTTTTTCCCGAACGGATTGAGAGAAAAAACTAGCTCGGCAGATCTTCTGTTTCTTGTAACGTCGGCGCTAAGGGTATTTTTTAATGATAAATAACTGTTAAGTTTTAATTCCGGTGCAATTGAAATTGTGTTGTAGTCTTGAGCATAGGTTGTATTAAGAGATTTTTTTACGGAAGAACTTAATGCAAAGTTGTTTTTTTCATATTTGGTAAATAAACCTGCTTCTGATTCAAGCATTGCAATATTATCAATTTCATTGTTATATAAAGCTCCGAATGTGAAATTCCCTTTTGATTCTGAAGATCTTATATTGTTTGGTTCTATAAAATACTCATTACCTTTATATTTGCTTGAGGTCTTTACTGTTTTTATTTGTGATGTAAGATCAAGCCCTTTCGTTTCAGAGATTTTTTGCGGCTGCTTTAAATTTAATACAAAATTATTATCTTCGTCTTTTAAGTATATCGCATTAGTATCTTCAATATATTGAGCATATCCTTTTAAAACGGTTGCTCCTATTGTTGCATTATCATCAATATCTTCAGGAATTAAAGTAATTACTTCTTCTTCATTTTCTTCTTTAGAATTTATGTCTTCTATATATTGGACATCTTCTGTCTTTGTATCTGTTTTTTGTTCTGTGGTATCATCGTCAGGAATACTGTATATGAAAATATTTGGCAAAGGGTTTTGTAGTCCGGTTTCCGGAACCATTTTTTTGTTAATAGAGTACCCCGGATTTTGAATACAAATTAATAATAGTATTATTAAAGCCAATCTCTTCATAAATATATTTTAGAAACTAAATAGCAACTAGTCAAATTTTGATAAAGTTTTTATTATTATTCCATTTTGAAATAAATTTACACGAACTCTTGATATCAAATTATGCCCGTGCTATTCTGTAAAGGCAAAAATATAAATAGAAACGAGGAAAAATTTTATGTCAGATGTAAGAGTTAGAATTGCTCCGTCTCCGAGCGGAAATTTACACATTGGTACAGCAAGAACTGCTTTATTTAATTATTTATTTGCGAAGAAAAATAACGGAAAATTTGTTTTAAGAATAGAGGATACTGATGCAGAACGTACAAGTCAGGCATATATTGATAATATCTTTGACAGTTTAAAAGCATTAGGATTGAATTGGGATGAAGGACCTGATGTAGGCGGCCCTTACGGTCCTTATACTCAGTCTGAAAGGTTTGATATTTATCCTAAGTATGCTCAAATCCTTCTTGATAAAGGTTTTGCTTATGAATGCTTCTGCACTCCCGAAGAACTGGAAGAAGAAAAAAAAGAAGCTGCTGAAAATAAAAAACCTTATGTTTATACTAAAAAATGTTTAAATTTAACAGATGAAGAAAAAGCAAAATTGAGAGCAGAAGGCAGAAAACCTGCTATCAGATTTAATATTGAAAAAGCTCAAAAAGCTTTCCACGAAACTTCAATGTTGACATTTGATGATATGGTTAAGGGTCAGTTGCATGTTGATACAAACCTTCTTGGCGATTTTGTTATTATGAAATCAAACGGAACTCCGACTTACAATTTCGCTGTTGTAATTGATGATATGTTGATGAAGATTTCACATGTTATAAGAGGAGAAGATCATATTTCAAATACATTCAAACAAATATTGATATTTGAAGCATTGGGGGCTGAAGTTCCTAAATTCGGGCATTTGGGTATGATTTTAGCTCCTGATAGAAGCAAACTTTCAAAACGTCACGGTGCTACCGCTGTTTCTGAATTTGTTGAAAAAGGATATTTGACTGATGCTTTAATTAACTTTGTAGCATTGTTAGGCTGGGCGCCTTCTGACGGTCAAGAAATTAAAACTATTGATGAAATAGCAAAGGATTTTAGAATTAATGAAATTTCGTCTTCTAATTCAATTTTTGAATACGATAAATTGAACTGGATGAACAGTCATTATATTAAAATGCTTTCTATTCCGGAATTGAAAGAAAGATTAAAACCGTATTTAACAAAATATAATTTGAGTGAATTAACAGATGCCCAATATACTCGTATGGTAGAAGTTACATACGAACCATTGACTTTGTTGTCTGATATTACTGATGCTGTTCCGTATTTCTTCGGACAAGATGTTGAATATGATGACAAAGCAAAAGAAACTTTATCTACTGAGGTTTCTCAAGATGTTTTAAAAACATTTATGGAACAGGCAAAAGATTGGGAATGGACTGAAGAAAATCTTCATGAAAAATTGGAAGCTTTCAGAGCTTATTATAAAGAAAAAGGCGTAAAACCGAAAGTTACAATGTGGGCAATCAGAGCTGCTGTTACAGGTAGGATTTGCGGAGCTGATATGACTGCTATTCTTGCTATTATTGGTAAAGATAAAACATTCCGCAGAATTGAAGCTGCTATGAAGCAGACTGTATAAGTATATAATATTAAATTCTTTATATATAAAAACGAGTTTGAGGAAAAATCAGACTCGTTTTTATTTTGTAATAAATCGTTATAATTTATTTTTTTTGTTAAAGATTTATTTCGTATTTGTCGTAATTTTTTATACAAGTATTGTTAATTGGGGATTATATATGGTTGATATCTACATTACTTCTAATGAGATAAAAAAGTATATTTTTATGATTGTTTTGTTTAATGCGATTTTTCCAAGAGTATTGGAAGAAAGCGGTATGATTATTAATATAGAAGATGCTGATGATTGTACTTATATTAAACGTATGGAATATTCTCATTTTATAGAGCGTTACGACTTTTACGGATTAAATCAAATTGCAAAATAGTTGCTTGCATCACGTTTTTTTATTATTTTTTGTGCTAATTTATTTGTCTGCTTCAATTGTATTTCTGCTAAATCTTTTTTATAGTTGACTTTTAGAAGTTCAAGAATTGTTTTATTTACTGTTAATGCTAACCGTTTTCGTTTCTCATTAGTTTTCTGTACATATTAAATCTTTTATTTTTATTATATTTCTAACTATAGTTTATATGGTTAAATGTATGTTTAATTGTTTGTTAATGAATAATATGGGAGTATGAAAGATTTTGAGCAGATGCCACCCCCACGCCTGCTCTTTTTATGCTAAAATTTTTTTATGGAAGAATTTACTCATTATACTGTGATGAAAAATGAGGCTGTAGATGCGCTTCAGTGTGAGAATGGAAAGATCTATGTTGATTGTACTCTTGGCGGAGGCGGTCATAGCGGATTAATTTTGAGCAGAATTCAACCTGATGGGAGACTTATAGCATTTGATGTTGATGAAGACGCAATAAGGGCATCTTCTGAACGGCTAAAAGATTACAAAAACTTAACAATTGTGAAAGATTCTTACACAAATATTAAAAAAGTTTTACATAATTTAGGAATTGAAAAAATAACAGGCGGGGTGTTGTTTGATCTTGGTGCATCTTATCATCAGTTTCATAAGGGTGAAAGAGGTTTTTCTTTTTCAAAAGAAGCTCCTTTGGATATGAGATTTAATCAAGATGCGGAGTTTTCAGCTTATGATGTTGTAAATTCTTACAGCGAAGCTGATTTGGTGAGAATTTTTTCCGAGTACGGCGAAGAAAGATTTTCAAAAAGAATAGCTAAAAAAATTATAGAGCAAAGAAAGGTGAAAAAGCTTGAAACAACAACAGAATTAGCTGATTTGATAGTTAACTGTACTCCGCACGTAAAATCGTTAATTCACCCTGCTACTCGCGTTTTTCAAGCTATAAGAATTGAAGTTAATCAAGAGTTAACAAATGTAAAAAATACTCTGAACGATGTGTTGGATTTGTTAGATTTTGGTGCTATAATAAGTGTAATAAGTTTTCACTCTTTAGAGGACAGGTTAGTGAAACACTTGTTTAAATATCACTCGCAGAGGTGCCATTGTGATAAATCGCAAATGATTTGCCATTGTCCGCCTCCGATATTGGAATTAGTTAACAAGAAACCGATTCAAGCGAGTGATGAGGAGATTAGAGTTAATCCGCCGTCGAGAAGTGCCAAACTTAGAATAGCCAGATGCATAAGGCACTAATTATTTAAAAACTGGGGTAGAAAATTGAATACAGCTAGAGTAAGAAAATCAGAAATAATAGTAAGTGAAGAAAATTATTCAAGTCAATCATATTCGGAAAATCCGATAAGAGATGATAATCAGGTTATAGAAGGTTATTTCCAAAAGGAGATTTCACAAAAAGCAATGGCTATAAGGAAGGTAAATAAAACTTTATGTGGTTTATTGGGAATTGCAGTATTATTTGCATTCATAAGCTATTACTTCGCCATGTCAAATGAATTGACGTTGAATAAATTAAGCCGTCAAATTTCTACTCTTAATGAAGAAAATGCAGAGTTACAAAATCAATTAGACAGATTAAAATCATTTAACAATGTCGACAGCAAAATGATGCAGTACAATACTCTTCAAAAAGCTGCTAAAGTTATTGAAGTTCAGGCTGTAAATTCTGCAGTTGCAATTGATAAAAAAACAGAAAAAACAGCATCTTTTAATTGGGCAATCGGATATTAATTTATACTAAAGTTAGAATTATGCCATACTAAAGTATGAATTTTTGTAAAATTTATTAAAGTTTTTTCTTACATGTGCCGTATATATATTTGAAGGCATGTATGTAAGGAAATTTTCATGAAAAAAGAAGAGAATAAAAATGGTGTGTCCCTCTTTTCTCAATCAGATTATATGATTGGGCAAGATCCTATTGAAGAAATTTTTGCACTTAATTTAGGTGATTTTATGGCTGAAAACCTTATTTCAGAAGATTTAGCGCGTAAAATCGGTAATAATATAAAAGATAAAAAAGCCGGTCTTGTAGGCCAATTAAAAGAACTTATTTCAATTTATTCGTTAAATAATACTCTTTGTGTATTAAGTTTTGATAAATCTGCGGAGCATGCTATTTATACATCAATAGCACAGTCAATTAAGCAGATGTTAGAAATTAAAGCGTGCCATATCTATTTGGAAAAGGAAAATAAACTTGAAATAGCAGGTTCAACAGGTGAGGCAGAGAAAGAATATCCTATAAGTGAAGATTCTTTTTCCGGTAAAGCATTCTTAAGCAAGGAAACTGTTTTTGATAAAGATTTAATTGCAATTCCAATGTATTGTAATATTAAGTCGACAGGGGTTATTATTCTTGAGAGCTCAAGCGTTCTTAATAAAGAATATATTGAACTTGTTGAAAGTATTGCAATTCTTTTCGCAACTTCTGTAGCTTTGCAAAGGGCAATTGATGAAGCAAATGCAATTATAGCTGATGAACATTCTACGGTTGGTAATTTGCAGCATATAAGAGCTGAACTTACTGCATTAATTGGTGATTTGTGTGATTATCAACAAAGTTTTGTAGAACATCTTGCATATTCTGTTGATACAAAAGGTCAATATAAAGTTTCTCATTCTAAAAATACAGCAAAACTTGCAAGAGAAATTTGCCGTCAGCTTGGGTTGAATGAGAAAACAACGGATTTAATTTATTATGCAGGGTTGTTGCAAAACATCGGTAAGATTACTTTACCTGAATCAATTTTTGCATCAAGCGGAAAACTTTCTTCTGATGAATTAAAACAAATTCAAGAACATTCAAATGCAGGTGTTCATCTTTTGATGAATATTAATTTCTTGTCAGAAGTTGTTCCTTATATCACTTATCAGAAAGAAAGGTATGATGGCTCCGGACAACCTGAAGGTTTGAAGGGACAGTCAATACCGTTTGGCTCACGCATCATTGCAGTGGCTGATGCTTATTGTGCAATGACTTCAGACAGACCTTACAGAAAGGCAATGTCTGTTGAAAAAGCTTTAGATATTATGAAATCAGAAGCTGGCTCAAAATGGGATCCTGTTGTGGTTAATGCGTTAAGCGAGGTCGTTAATAAATAAAAAAACGGCTGATTTATATATAAAAAATAATCGTTTTTATTAAAACGATTATTTTTTTTGCTATTATTTAGGATTTTAATTTATGTTGAAATTATTAATTTCAATATAGGTAAGACCAAAAATATTAAAAAATGTAAATATGGACTTAAAAAATTTGTAATTTTATAATAATTCCTAATAGGATAGAATAGATATATTATCAATATATTTACTATTTTATTTTGATATTTACAGATAAAATTTTTAAAAGGGAAATATATAAATGGAATTAAAATTAATAATGCCAAAAGATATTATTTGGGAAACTCCTTATTGGGGAGTACGTAATAATGGTTATGTTCAGTTAGGGCATAATTCTCTAAATGAACATGTTTATAATTTGTGTTCTGGAATTTGCGAAAATGGGAGTAAAAAATATAAAAAAATAACTCAAAAAATTAATAATTTGGGAAATTGTCAGATGAAAGTAACAAAAATTGAATCTGAACATTCAGGTTCTTTGTTTGTTCATAAAACTGTAGAGTGGCTAGATAAAAATAGATTTTATTCTGTAAGGCGTCAGATAAGTGATAAAATTGTCGGCGGATATGCAATGAATCTGGAACCTGTAAACAGGCAATTTGCAAAGGGTTTTAAGGGTAAACTTCAGAAAGCGGCTTTGGCGATAGGTACGGATGCAAACGGATGTGAAAGGCCTATACTAAACCGTTTTGGAGCATTTATGTTCGATGTTGCAAAAAAAATCAGATAATTTAAATAAAAAAAATAACCGGAATTTTAATTAAAATTCCGGTTATTTTTTTTTATGTTTTTTATTGGACAATACTGAATGCGGTTATTTTATTAATAGCAATATTCAGCCAGTCGTATTTAAAACAAACATAATCATTGCATTTGCATTCATTATCGTCGCATTTGCAATAATCAGATAGTCTGCAAACTAAAGCATTTTCTAATGTGATAAAATCATCATGACATTCTTCACATTTGCCATCAGGTAAAAATAAATTCCCGTCAATTTTTAAATGCGAAGTAAAAATTGTAATTTTGTTTGTTCCGCTTTCTTCAATAATTTTACTAATTGATTTTAAAAGATGTTTTTGCATATAAATTATCTCCCTTTTGTGTTTTTACAAAAACAATATAAAGGGTATTTGGATTTTTTTAATCGCTCATAAGGATATATTAAGGTTTAAATCCCGAAACTTTGCTTGCGATTTCTCTATAATCAGGGAGTTTATCCATAGTAAGAATATACATAGACGGAGAAGCTCCGTCCCCTTCATTCGGGAACATATTAGCATCTTTACAACCTCCTTGAAGGTAAGATTCTAAAGTGCATAAGCCTTTTTTTACATCAGTTGGGAAGGTCCCGCTAACAAACGGGAATATATCTTTTTGAGTGTCTATACATATTCTGGTTAAATTTTCAGACATATCTCCGCAGCCGACAGTAAATGAGTGTACATCTTTTCCCATTCTGTTAGGACCTTTTTTCCCATTTGTATCAACAAATACTTTGAATGCATTCGGGTCAACATCTACATTTAAAACCATGCCATCAGGGAGTGAATAAAAACACCCAATACCTGTTTTGTTTATCATTCCGTATTCGTTAGAAATTTCATCCCCGTAATAGTTGTAACTTTTCTCAGGAACCCAGCTTCCGGTTGATGGTCCGCCGTCAGCCATTGCTACATATTTCATTTTTTTTGCTACTTCGGCAAATGCTTCACAGTTGTTATCTCCGTATCCCATACCTTCTATGCAAGAGGCAACGTCAATACCTTCACACCCTTCATCTGCTTTGAACATGTTTATTGCATTTGAAAAATTGGAATATAGTTTTTTAAAAGCAACAACGTGCTGCTTGTTTCTGGTTTCATTTATCAATGAAGGCATAGTCATAGCTGCAACAACTCCTATAATCCCAATGGTTATAAGAACTTCTGCAAGTGTAAAAGCAGTATTTATGCCTTTAAATATTTTCAATAATGTCCCCCAGCATTGTAAAATTGAATTTCATCTTATATATGTATTATAAAGCATTTATTGAATATTTTCAATAATAGTTTACGTTACTTTTTGTTATAAATTAGTAAAAAATTTGTGTTTGTGTTACAATATTGTCAAGGGAATTAGACGAATTTAAGGGGAGAATATAATATATGGCAGACGGAATTACAGAAGTTACAAATGAAAATAATAATCAGGCTCAGGCTCCTGAAAAAATAGAAGTTGTAGATCTTCCTGATAATGACGAAGCAATTGAAACTAAAACTTCTCAATCCTATGATGCCAGCAATATTAGAGTATTAGAAGGTTTGGAAGCTGTTAGAATGAGACCGGGTATGTATATCGGTTCTACTTCTCAACGAGGGCTTCATCATTGTATCTATGAGATTGTTGATAATTCTATTGATGAATCTCTTGCTGGTTTTTGTACAGATATATATGTAACAATAAATAAGGATAACAGCGTAACGGTTGAAGATAACGGACGTGGTATTCCTGTTGATATAAAACCCGGAACAGATAAATCCGCTTTAGAAATTGTTCATACAGTTCTTCACGCAGGCGGAAAATTCGGAGACGGGGGGTATAAAGTATCAGGCGGGTTGCACGGTGTTGGTGCTTCTGTTGTAAATGCTCTTTCCGAAAAATATATAGTTGAAGTTTCAAGACAAGGGTATGTATGGAGACAAGAATATATGAGAGGGGAACCTCTTAACCCTGTTGAAAAACTTGCTCCTACAGATAAAACAGGTACAAAAACAACATTTTGGCCTGATCCGGAAATTTTTACTGAAACAACCGAAATTGATAAGGATGTAATCGCTAACAGATTACGTGAAATGGCATTTTTGAATAAAGGTTTAAAAATCGTATTTATTGACGGAGTTACCGGAGAACAGGAAGTATTCCATTATGTTGGCGGTATCGCTAGTTATGTAGAGTTTTTGAATCAGAATAAAAATGTTTTGCATGAAAAACCGATTTATATTGATAAAGTTGTAGATGGTATGCAGATTGAAGTAGCTATGCAATATACTGATGCATATAGTGAAAGTGTTTTATCATTTGCAAATAATATTAATACGCATTCAGGCGGTACTCATTTAACAGGGTTCAGAAACTCTCTAACTCGTGTATTTAATGATTACGCAAGAAAAAATAATATTTTAAAAGATTCTGACCAAAACTTGTCAGGTGAAGATGTAAGAGAAGGTTTGACTGCGATTGTCAGTGTTAAGATTCCGAACCCTGAATTTGAAGGTCAGACAAAAGAAAAGCTGGGAAATGCCGAAGCGATGCCTGCAACTCAAGATGCAGTCCGTGATAAATTGCAAGAATGGCTTGAGTTTAATCCCAAAATTGCAAAAATAATTATTGAAAAAACATTACAAGCTCAAAGAGCCCGCGAAGCTGCAAGAAAAGCAAGAGAATTAACAAGAAGAAAATCTGTTTTAGAAAATTCTACATTGCCGGGTAAACTTGCTGATTGTTCAAATAGAGAACCTGAAAAATGTGAAATATATATTGTAGAGGGTGATTCAGCAGGCGGTTCTGCAAAACAGGGCAGAAACAGAATGTTCCAAGCGATTTTGCCTTTGAGAGGTAAGATTTTAAACGTTGAAAAAGCAAGATTGGATAAAATCTACGGTAATAACGAAATTCAGTCAATGGTTCAGGCGTTCGGTATAAATATCAGCAGGAACCCTGATGAAGTTGATATTGAAAAACTTCGTTATCATAAAATAATTATTATGACAGATGCTGATGTTGACGGTGCTCATATCAGAACTCTTCTTTTGACGTTCTTCTTCCGTTATGCAAGACCGTTAATTGAAAACGGATATGTTTATATTGCTCAGCCACCGTTATTTAAAGTTACTCAAGGTAAAGTGTCTGAATATTTATACGATGAACATGCTCTTGATAAAATGCTTAAAGAACGCGGTATCAAAAATTTAAGTTTATCAGATAAAACTAAATCAAGAGTTAAAACAGGTGATGATCTTCTTGAGTTAATTAAGAATATGTCAACATTCTATAACTCTTATAATAACCCGATTTTAAATCTATATCCGGCAGTTGTTTTGAGGGGACTTGTTCGATCAAATATTGAACCTGAGTATTTTGAAGATCAGTCTAAAATGAATGAAGTTATTGAATACTTGAATCATTATCTTCAAGACCATGCTAAAAATTATAATATTCATGAAGCTGCAAATTATGTTTGTTCGTTGAAATATAATCCTGAAAATGCAAAATATGCTATTCAGTTGAATCTCAACGAGGAAGAACATGTTTTAATTACGCAAAGTATTGTTAAAAGTTCCGAATATAAAAGATTGAAAACATCTTATCCGTTGATTAGAGATTATTTAATCGAGGAAGAAGAAACGCTAATTTTGGAAACTGATACTGAACAATATGAGATTCATTCATTTGAAAAACTTCAAAAATTTATTGATGACAGAGGTTCTAAAGGATTGCAAATTCAGCGATTCAAAGGGTTGGGTGAAATGATGCCTCAACAGTTATGGGAAACAACTATGGATCCTGCAACAAGAACATTGTTAAAAGTAAATGTAGAAGATGCTATGTTGTGTGATCAATTATTTGATATATTGATGGGTGATAAGGTAGATCCGCGAAGAAACTTTATTGAAGCAAATGCGGTATATGCTACAAATATTGATACATAGTAAAAAAGCTCTCTTTTGAGAGCTTTTTATTTGAACAAAAATTTTTCTTGATATAATATTATTACATAAGTTAGACGAAAGAGAGATTTATTATGACAAAAAAAGAATTAATTTTTTTAGGACCGCCGGCTTGCGGTAAAGGTACTCAGACAAACAGACTTGCAGAATTTTTAAAGTTCCCTCATGTTGATACTGGGTCTTTGTTAAGAGCTGAAATCAAAAATGAAACTGAAGCAGGAAAAGAAGCTAAAGCTTATATTGATAAAGGTCAATTAGTTCCTGTTGAGTTGGTTACAAGAATTATTAAAAACAGACTTTCTCAAGATGACTGTAAAAACGGTTATATCTTAGACGGTTTCCCAAGAAGTGTAGAACAGGCAGAACAGCTTGAAAAAATGAATGCTGAAATTGATAACGGTATTGATACAAAATTTATTGCTGTTTATTTTGATATTGATACAAGCATTCTTGTTGAAAGAATTGTAAATCGTCGCTCTTGCCCTGTTTGCGGAGAAATTTATAATCTTGAATTTAAACCGCCAAAAGTAGCAGGACATTGTGATAATGACGGTGCTGAACTTACTCAACGTAAAGATGATACAAGAGAAGTTGCTCAATCTAGATTTGATACATATAATAAAGAAACAGCTCCACTTGTTGATTACTATACTAAAAAAGGCGTTTTAAAATCAATTGATGCAAACGGTACAATTGATGAAGTTTGGAATAGATTATTAGAAGTAATTAAATAAAAGAAAGGTGCGCATTTATATAAAGCAAAACTTATGTATGAATTAATAAGTGTAAATTTATTAGTCCCGCAAAAAGCTTTATAAAAAGTCGTAAACATTATTATGATACATAGAAAATCACGTGATGAAATTAAAAGAATGAGACATGCCGGACATATTGTAGCTTTAGTTCATCAAAAAATGAGAGAAGTAATAGAACCCGGTATTAGTACAAAAGAATTGGATAGCATTGCTCATGATATAATTCGTAAAGAAAGAGCAATTCCGACATTCTTAGGTTATCACGGTTTCCCAGGTTCTATTTGTGCATCAATAAATGAACAGGTCGTTCATGGAATTCCTCATGAAGATGTTATTGTAAAAGAAGGCGATATTATAAGTATTGATGTGGGCGCAACTTATGCCGGAATGGTAGGTGACGGAGCTTGGACTTATCCTGTCGGTAAAGTTAGTGATGAATGTCAAAGACTATTAAAAACAACAGAAGAAGCACTTTTTGCAGGGATTGCACAAATGAGAGCCGGAAACGTTTTAGATGACGTATCGGGAGCAGTTGAAGCTGTCGCATTGAGAGAAAAGCTCGGTATTGTGCGTCAATATGGCGGGCATGGTGTTGGGCATGAAATGCACGAAGAACCGTTTTTATTTAATTACAAAGTTGGTGACAATACTTTATTAAAACAAGGTTATGCAATAGCAATTGAGCCTATGTTGAATTTAGGCGGAGATGAAGTTGTTGTCGCAGATGATGAATGGACTGTAAGCACAAGTGATAATATGCCTTCTGCTCATTTTGAACATACTGTGCTGGTTACAGATGATGAACCTTTAATAATTACGCAATTATTAGCGTAAGGAGAACATTTATGAATTATTATATAGGCTTATCGCTTTCTGCATCATCAGGAATGGATTCCGGTGTCGCAGTATTAGATGAGGATAATACGCTTATTTTGGTAGATAAGCTTTATACAATGAATGATGTCATGTTCTTTTTTGACAATTTTCCGTCTTTAAAATATTCAAAAATCTGTATATCTCAAGTCTGGGACAGAACAATGCTTAATGGGAAATGGCGAATTTTAGGTAAACCTTATCAGCTTGTTTCTACAAATCCTCTTATGCCAAATCGTGACAGCTGGACACAAAGGTATTCAACTCGCGGATGTGAGTATTTTAAGTCTTTAACTGAAAAAGGTGTTGAAGTAAATCGTTTTGAGTTATATTTGACAAGACAGAGTCTTCATTTGAATTCTTCTTATAAGGAACGTTCCCCTGCTGATTGCAAATTTTTACAGCAGACATTGAAAAATGAATGGCATATAGATTTACCGCTTAATATGATGCCTATGTCTCAGTTAGAAGCTATTGTAGGTGCTATTCTTGCAAAAGAAAATGCAAAATGCCCTGAAAATATTAAAGTAATATCACATTTTAAAGGGTTTGATGTGATAGATTTTATTCATAAACCTGAATTGGTTGCTGTGTAAAATTAATCTCTGCTTGTTAAAAGCCCTAATGCTAATCCAATTGCGGCACCAATGCCGGCTCCCCATCTGAGTTTTGTTTTTTTGACGGCTCTATAGGCTCTATTGCTTATATCATCCATTAAACTCGGGTATTTTTTATAAGCATCATAATTGTTAATAAAATTGAGTTTTATATTGTCTGATAACCTTTTATCGGTAATTGTTTTATCAAGTTCAATACATTTATCCGTAATAGAGTTAAAGTTTTCGCTTAAACCCATTTCACGTAAAATCATTTTGCTTTCAGTACTTAAATTATTTTCATTAACTTCTTTTGCCGCTTGTGCAAGTGAATTTATTTGAGCATTTGTATCAGCTTTAGTAAGGTCAAATGCTTTTTGTACAAATGCATCTTTTTGTACGGGAAGATAATATGCATTCATTCCAATAAGTGCACCTGTAGCCATTAAACCTATTTTCCGTTTTCTTGATGCAGCGGGGTTTGGTTGATAATATGCCATAGAAGGAGGTGTTTGTATTGCCATAAAAATGCCTTATAATTTTACGTTGTTGTATCTAATAAATCTCGTAAAAAAAATTTTTTGCTAGTAAGAATTTATATTTTCAAATATTTCAACAACATTTTTATGAATATCTTCAATAGATTTTGTTGCATCAAGAACCTTAATTCTTTGAGGTTCTTGTTTCGCAAGTTCAAGGTAACCTTGTCTTACTCTGTTATGGAAATCAATCCCTGCACTTTCCATTCTGTCTTTTTCTTTGCCGACACGTTTCATGGATGTTTCTACGTCAATGTCAAACACAAATGTTAAATCAGGTTTTTGGAAATTTGTTGCAATATTATTCAGCATCTTAATTCTTTCAATATCAAGCCCTCTGCCATAGCCTTGGTATGCAATAGTAGAATCAATATGTCTGTCGCAAAGTACAATTTTACCATCAGAAACTGCAGGATTAACAATAATATCAATGTTTTGAGCTCTGTCTGCCAAAAATAAAAAGGATTCGCATCTGTCAGATACAGGAGCGTTGTAATTTAAAAGTATTTCTCTTACTTTTTCGCCCAAACCTTTACCTCCGGGTTCGCGTGTTAGAACAACATCTTTGCCTTGTTGTTTTAAGTATTCGGCTAATAATTGCATTTGCGTTGTTTTACCGCAACCGTCTGCACCTTCAAATGTAATAAATAATCCTTTTTTCATTTCTAACCTCTTTGTATTTAAATTATAACAAAAAAATCCGATTTGTGTTTTGTTATGTATTATGGTAAAATCATTGCAAGAGGTGAGTTTTTATGAATACTACAATTTCAAAATTAAATAATAATATAGAATTTGCATATAAAAGAAATAAAAATACTCCGCGTACAGCTTTTTATTTAAATTTTTCGCTTAATAATCCTTTGCTTGTACCTGGGGTTTATTCTTTAATGGTCAGATTGTTTATGCAAGGTACAAAAAAACGTTCAGCTCAGGTTTTGTCAGAAGAATTAGATAAATATGCAATAGAATTTACTGCAGAGCTTAAATTGGATTATGTTAAATTCAAGTTTGTTTGTCTTAATGAAGATTTTGAACGTGCAATGGAAATTGTGTCTGATATTGTTAAAAATACTACTTTTGAGGAATTTGAAAAAGAACGAAAAAAACTTGAAGGTGAAATTATTGCTGAACTGGACTCTCCTCGTGTAAAGGTTATTGATAGTTATTATAAAAACTTGTATGAAGGACATAATTATGGTTATACAAATACTGTAATCCTTGAAAATTTAAAAAATCTTACAAAAGAAGATGTAATAAACGCATATAAAGCTATTGTAGATAATAGTAAAAAAGTTGCAGTGTTTGTCGGGGATTTGGATTTTGAAATGGTTAATTCTTTGACGGAGCGTTATTTTGGCGATATTACACCTTCTATTGAAGTATTGCCGGAGCTTAAAAAACCTGAGCTTACTAAAGCAAAAGAAGTTGAGGTTATCCAGGAAGATCTTAATCAAGCTCACATATTAAAAGGATGGATTGTTGCAACTGCAGACAGTAAGGATTATGCTGCGATATCTCTTTTAAATATTATACTTGGCGCAAGCGGTTTATCATCTCGGCTATTTTTAGAACTTAGAGATAAAAAAGGTTTGGCTTATGTTGTAAGAAGCGCTTATGATGTTGCCAGACTCTCTGCAAATTTCTCAATTTATATTGCTACCGAACCTAAAAATATTGAAACTTCTCTAAAAGGATTTGACGAAGAAATTCAAAAAATAAAGACTGTTTTAGTGAGTGAAGAAGAACTTGAAAATGCTAAAAATAATCTTTTTGGTAAATGGGCATTTTTAGGAGAAACAAATTCTCAGCAGGCTAATTGGCTTGCTCATTACGGTATTATGGGTTTTGGTTTTGATTTTCACGAAAATGCTGTAGAAAAAATTAAGCAAGTTACGGTACAAGAAATTATAGATTGTGCTAACAAATATTTTAATGATATTTCACTGCTTTCTGTTTTGAAACCGTAACCTTGTCAGGGAATAGATATGCTCTTAAATATCAAGAATAATATTTGAGAGGCATATTTTGAAAATTTTTTATATTATATTGTTAGTTATATTTTTAATGTTTTGTACAGGCTTTTCAGAGCCTGTTGCTGATATATCTGTTTCGTATCAGCCAAATACTGACAGATTGGAAACATTGTTTAAAAACGCTTTGCCTGTAAAATCTGGGGTTATGTATACTAAAGTGCCTCGTGGACTTATAGTCAGTATTAATGAAAAATATTTTTTTAATAAAGGAGAAATCAAAATTAAAGAAAGTTCTTTATGTTTGCTAGATACAATTGCAGAGCTTTTGCGTAAACTTTCAAATTATTGTGTAGTTGAAAATCATACTGAAGAATTTTTAAATGAAGAATATAATTGGGAATTATCTTTATTAAGAGCCTCAAATATTGTAAATTACCTTATGATATACGGAAAATTGCCGGCTTCGCAATTGTTTTCATTAGGGTATGGTCAGTCTATGCCTTTTAGGGACAATGTTTCAAAAAATAAAAACGGGCTCGATAATAGAATTGATTTTGTAATTCTTGAATATGATGTTAAGAGATAATGCTTTGGCGAAGTCTTGATGTTCTGTTTTCGCTTAAGATATTTTTTAATTTCATAATAGCTTGTGCATGAAGCTGACATACTCTTGATTCAGACATATTAATTGTTGAACCTATTTCTTTAAGAGTCATATTTTCTTGGTAATATAAAACCATTATAATACGTTCACGTTCAGGAAGTCTTCTTAAAGCTTTTTCAAGTTCTTGTTTAACATTTTGTTCTTCCGCTTGTTCTTGAGGATTAAGCTTATTTGTGTCCTGAATTGTGTCTATAATTTCAACACTGTCATCTGTATTACCTTTTTTGTCGTACAATGATGTCATTGTTGTATCTTCTGACAGAAGCTGTAAAACTTTATCAGGTTCCATTTCAAGGTATGATGCAACTTCTGATGTTGTTGGCATTCTTCCAAGTTCTTGTTTTAAATATTCTTGAGCATTTTTTATATCTTTTATCTTTTTTCTTACACTTCTGGGTAAGAAGTCTTGAGATCTTATCCTATCTAAGATAGAACCTCTAATTCTTATTAGGGCATAAGTTTCGAATCTGGTATTTTTTTGCGGGGAATATCTTTCTATTGCATTTATAAGTCCTTCAACGCCGTAACCTGCTATATCCTCAATGGAAATTGTAGCCGGCAGTGTTACTTTTACACGTCCTACAACGTAGCGTATTAAATATATGTATTGAACAATAAGAGTATCTCGTATGCTTTTGTTTGTTTTATCTTTAAGGTATTCTCCCCATAAAGATATAAGCTCATCTTCAGATAGCCTTTTTATATTATTGTATGATGTGAAATCAAAACTCTGGCTCATAAACTTCCCAAATATTGTTCAAATATCTTACATATCTATTCTATACTATATAGGTTTGACTACATCATTTAAAAAGAGGAAATGTCTTATAAAATACTAAAGTTTGTGTAGTATTCAAAAAATTAGCATGCTTTAAAGCATGCTAATTTTTTACTGGAATCAGATTTTAAATAATATTAACTTTGTTGTTGTTGTTCTTCTTTTTTTTCAGAAAGCTCTGAGTCAGATTTAATGATTTCAAGCTTTGTAATTCTTGCACCGTCAACTTCTTTAACTACAAAAGTAAGATTGTTTAAAACTGTTGTGTCATTAACTTCTGCGATGTGTCCAAGAAGTTTTACTACAAGACCGCCTATGGTATCTATATCATCATCATCAATTTCTTTTTCATTGATTTGGAAGAATTCTGCAAATTCATCAAGTCTCATCATTGAATTTGCAATATATGTGTTTGTCGCAACTTCTCTAATATCTTCTTCTTCAGGTTCTTCTTCATCAAATTCATCTTGAACATCGCCAAATATTTCTTCTATAACATCCTCAAGAGTTACAAGACCTGATGTTCCGCCAAATTCATCAACAACAATAGCCATTTGACCTTTACGTTTTTTAAATTCAAGTACAAGATTATCCATAGTTATTGTTTCCGGGACAAGAAGGACTTCTCGTAAAATTTTAGATACAGGGCAAATTTCATCTTTGATAGATAAAGAATACAAATCTTTAACATGAACAAGACCGATAATATGATCAATATCTTCTTCATATACCGGATATCTTGTGTATTGATTTTCTGCAGCTAATTTATTAAGTTCTTCCATCGGAATATCCACAGGAATACAAATCATATCAGTTCTTGGAACCATTACTTGTTTTGCGGTTAAATCAGAAAATTTAAATACATTATGCAGCATATCCTTTTCTGTTTCATTTAAAACTCCGCCGTCGTAACTTGCATTAACAAGCATGTCAAGTTCTTCTGTAGAATGAACCAGCGAGCCTTTATGAGAATGCGGAATATGCATAAGTTTTAGTACAAAATTGCCAAACCCGTTTAAAAGCCAAATAAAAGGGTTAAAAAAGAATGTTAAAATCTGCATTGGTCTTGCAACCCAAAGAGCAGTTTTTTCCGTATATTCAAGGGCAATTGATTTTGGAATAAGTTCTCCTAATACAACATGGAAAAATGTGATAAGAGCAAATGCAATTGATACAGATGCTGTATGTGTCGCAATATTTTTACCTATTCCTGGTAAAAAGACAAAGAAAGGTTCTATAATATGTGCAAGAGTACCTTCTCCAACCCAACCTAAACCGATACTTGATATAGTGACACCTAATTGAACTGCTGCAATGAATTTGTCTAAATCTTTTAATGCTTCCATTGCAATTTTAGCATTATAGTTGCCCTCATTTACAAGTTGTTCTATTCTGGTTTTTCTAACCTTAACCATAGCAAATTCGGAAGCAACAAAAAATCCGTTTGAAAATAACAAAAATGCTATTACAAACAAATTAAATATTGTATTACCTGAACCATCCATTATATATTGTTTCCTTCTATACTATTTTAGTGTAATTATAATATTATTTATTAAAAAATGCAATCCTATTTGTTATCCATATTGACTTCTTTAAGCTCTGTATAAATCATAGGAGAGAAACCTTTTGTTGTTGTAACGGTTATTACTTTATAAACAGGTGGTTCACTTAAAAGTGTCGGCGAAGTTATATGATAAACTCCGTTTCTCATTATTTCACTGTTAAAATGCAAATGACCTGCTATTATTGAAATTACGTTATCATAATTATCTAAAAGATCTATATATTTTTCTTTTTGGTAAACTTCATGAGTATTAACCTCTTTTGTTGAAATTAGAGGAAAATGCTGAAATATAATTACAGGTTCTTTTTTATACTTTTTTAGTTGTTTGTCAAGCCATTTGAGGGTATCTTCTTTGTAATAGCCGATAGAACCGGGAATTATTTCTTTAGCTCCGTCTACTACGATAAAAACAAATCCGTTCTTTTTGAAAACGTAATTTGGTTTTTTATATTTATAAAAAAAGTTATATTCTCTGACTATTTCCAGGTAATGAGTTTTAGAAAGCCCGTTGTTTCTAAAGACATCATGATTGCCGATTACTAAATAATAAGGGATATCTAATTTATTGATAATTTTCATAAATTCCGGTAAATATTCTTCATGAGGTGAATCAAGATTATCTCCGGTAAACACTACAAAAGCAACATCTTTTTCCCTATTTATGTCTTTTACTGCATTTTCTAAAACCTCAACTCTGTATTTATCTTTTGCTTTAAAATGTGAATCTGTAACTTGTACGAACTTAATTACTGCTGCAAAAACAGAGTTTTGAAGCAAAAGTAGTGAAAGTAATAAAATAATAAGATTTTTTTTCATTAATATCCTCTGGACAAATTATACCATAAATTGTAATATATACAAAGGAGAATTTATGAGATTAGACAAGTTTTTAAAAGTTTCACGTTTAATAAAACGCAGAACCGTTGCAAATGAGGTATCAGAAACAGGTCGTGTTTATGTAAACGGGAATAGTGCAAAACCTGCAAAACAAATAAAAGAAGGGGATGAAATAAAAATTGAATATGCTAACAGAAATGTTGTTGTGAGAGTTTTAAAAGTTCCTGTAAATAATGTTAGTATTCAAGAAGCCCCGTCTTTATATGAAATAGTTGAATAAGATAGCCTAATATGTTAAAATAAGAATATTAGAAGTTTAGAAAGGAGCGATTATGAAAAGATTTAGAAAAGTCGGGGGGGGGGCGATTTAAAGCTTTTTCCGCAAGTTTTAGGAAGTTGCAAAAAACAAATAACTTATGCTGGTGATATGAAACGTCACTATAAAAATAAAATCGGTTTTACATTAGCAGAGGTCTTGATTACTTTAGGAATAATTGGTGTAGTTGCGGCAATGACTATGCCTTCTCTAATCTCTCATTATAGGCATAAAGCTTTAGAAACACAGTTTAAAAAGGCATATTCTGTTTTGGGGCAAATTAGCGCAATGGTTATTTCGGAATATGGGGAGTGTTCTTATAGTCAAACTGAGGATATCAAAGCATTTATTTTATCAAAGTTGATAAAGGGTGACCAAACAAAAGCATCGGATAAGTATGATGAATTTTTTACTTATACTAAAAATACAGCTTCTGCCGGTATTCATTTTAATTGTCTGGATAATGTTTCTTGGACTGGAAGTAATAGTATAGCTACTGTTGACGGAGTGCAATTTGCACTTTGTTCTCATAATAGCGGCATGGGAACAATACTTGCAGTTGATACTAACGGTGCAGGAAGACGTCCTAATGCATTTGGGCATGATATATTTTTCTTTCATTTGAATATTAATAATTGCAAGTTGGAACCGGTAAGTTATTCTGTTCGCAATTGTACTGATGATGAAAAGGAAAGTTGTCATCAGGCTTCAGGTAATTACAATGGTTGGAAAAAAGTTGGAGGTGAGTGTTCAAATAGCAGTACTAGTACAACAAACGGATTTACCTGTGCGAAATACGCAATAGCAAATACTTGCCCTGATGGTTCTGGAAAAGGTTATTTTGATTGTTTGCCTTAAAAATTAAATTGACTTTGAAAAAAAAATCATTAAAACCTAAATATCTAATACAAATGGATGATTTTATTAAAACTAATTGATTAATAATCAAAAATGTCCGACTGTATTAGAAAAAGAGGTAGTAATGAAAATTAACGGCGGAATCAGGTACTGTGAAAAAGGCTTAACAGCTTCACTCAGAGCTATGCATGTTCAGAGTGAACTTATTGGCATGTATAATGAAAATGTCACGGGTTTTGATAAAATCGGCTATCAAAGAAAAGATCCTGTTGTTTCTTCTTTTACGGAATACATCGGAGTTCACGGACTTTCACAAACAGTAGATGATCAAATAGGTCGTATTGCGATGTCTGATAACCCTCTTGACTTGGCACTTGCTAATAAAGGTTATTTCCAAACTCAGACGGCTGAAGGTGTAAAACTTACTCGTGATGGGCGTTTTAAACTTGACAAAAACGGAAATTTATTGACTCTTGAAGATGCTCAAGTTTTATCAAGTGCAGGCACACCAATACAGCTCCCGATTGTCCCTGAAAAAATTGAGGATGTAAAAATAAATTCAAAAGGGCTTGTAAGTGTATTTAATAAAGATACGCATAAGCTTGAAGGTGTTGCATACCTTGGTGTTGTGGATTCTAATGGGGTAGCTGTTATTGATCCGCAAGTTAAGCAAGGGTATAACGAATATTCAAATGTTTCTCTTCAAAATGAATTCATAGCGATGATGCCGATTATTAGAAATTTTGAAGCAAATCGACAAATATTTATGATTCAAAATCAGAATTTACAAAAGGTAATTTCACAATTAGGAACAACGTCATAATAAAAGGTGAGGAATAAATTATGTACAGTATGCAAGGTATAGTCAGAAAAAGTGTAAACAACGTAACAACGCAATTTGAAAAATTCGGTTATGTTGCAAACAGTCTTGCAAATTTAAACACTCGCGGTTACAAATCAGTAAGTTTTGAACAAATGTTGAATGAAGATGGATATTTAACAGGTGCTATAAGAACTGATTATGAACAAGGTTCAATACAAATTACATCTAACCCTTATGATGTAGCAATTAACGGAACAGGGTTTATTCCGGTTGTGTCTCCAGAAGGTGAAGTGGCTTATACAAGAGACGGAGCTTTTAAACAAGGTAAAAACGGTTATCTTGTTACATCTGATGATTGGATTGTGGGTGAAGGTATAATAATTCCGACAAATTGCTATAAATTTGAAATTAAACAGAATGGTGAGGTTTACGCATACGATGCGGCAAATACTGAACCTAAAAAATTAGGTACAATCCCGCTTGTTCGCTTCCCGTCACAAGAAAATCTCGAACAGGCAGGAATGAACAAACTCAGAGCAACAGAAGAATCTGGCGAACCTATTCTTGTTAAAAATCATAAATGCTTTTGTCAAAATAATTTAGAAAATTCTAATACTAATATATATTCAGCAACATCAGAAATGCTAAGACTTAATGCATCACTTCTTGCAAGTACACGTATGATGAAAGTTGTTGATGATATGTATAACAAAGCAATAAATATCAGAGAATAGGAGAGTAGCAGCTCCACCTGTCACTTAAGTTTTGCATAAAACTTAATCTGGCAACGTAAAAAAGAGCGTAGCCTCTCAATAAAAAGAAAGGTCAAAAAATGTTTACACCACTGGATAATATGGGCAAAGTTTCTTTAATGATGGATTTAATTACCCAAAAACAAAGGGCATTAGGTTCAAATTTGGCTAATGTAGATACTCCCGGATATGTTCGTCGTGATATAAATTTTGGTGATTATTTAAATTCAATGAACAGTCCTTTGGAAACCAAATTATCTGAAAAATTAGGGCCATCAGGTGTAATTGAAGAAAAAACTTATGAAGAAATTGACCCTGCAAATGAGTTGATGGAATTACAGAAAAACTCAATACTTTATACGATGGCAACAAGAAGAATGTCTAATATAATTACAGAGATGAAAACAGTAATTAACGTTGGAAAATAAAAGTTAATTTATAAACTTCAAATATTTAAAAACATATACAAGACTTGAGAGGATAAAATAGAAAGGCGTAAATTATGAGTATAATGGAATCAATGAATATTGGAGCAAATGCTTTAAAAGCCCATGGAATGAGGCTTGATATTCATGCTAAAAACGTAGCGAATGTTGATACTCCAAATTACGTAAGAAAAATTCCTATTTTAAATGCGACAGAAGATGTTTCTTTTCATGGTTTGATGAATACAATGAAGGAAGATGTTTTTGGCGTCGGGACATTACCGTATTTACAAGGGGGAGTAGTTTTTAACGGTTGTGTTGAAGACCCTACTTTAGGAGATAAAATTTACCGTCCAGGACATCCTGATGCAGATGCAAACGGTTATATAAGAGCTTCGAACGTCAATCCTGCAGTTGATATGGCTGATGCTATTCTTGCTCAAAGAGCCTATGAAGCTAACCTTGCTTTGATAAATATTACAAAATCAATGGCACAAAGAGCTACTGAAATCGGAAGATAAAATTTTATGTTATAATTTTTTTATGGTTAAATTATCAGTTATTATTCCGGTTTTTAATGTAGAAAATTATATCTCTTGTTGTCTTGAAAGCATATTAAAACAGCCTTTTAAGGATTTTGAAGTTATTTGTATTAATGACGGCTCTTCTGATAATTCTCTTGATGTTTTGCAAAGATTTAAAAATCAAGATGAACGAATTATTATTATAGATAAAAAAAATGAAGGTTCAGGCATTGCAAGAAATGCCGGACTTTCTATCGCAAAAGGAGATTATATCTATTTTGTTGACGGTGATGATTGGGTTGAAGAAAATGTTTTTGATAAAATCCTTTCAAAAGCTGATGAATTAAACACTGATATCTTAATCTTTGGCGGGCTTTCTTACTATAACGGTAAAGGTAAAAAAGGCGGGTATAGTGCTGATAAATTACCCAAAAAATATTTGAATAAAGTATTCTCTGCAAAAGATATTAAAAAAGATATTTTCAATTTCCCATCAACAGCTTGGACAAAATTATATAAAAGAGATTTTCTGATAAAAAATAATATCAAATTTCAGGATATAAAAGTAGGACAAGATCAGCTTCCGTTTTTCCATTCAATGATTAAGGCAAAAAGGATTGCACTTTTGCCTGAAAATATTTATTGTTATCGCAAAAATCGTAAAGGATCTGCGATGACTGTGAAAAAGAAAAAGAATTTTTCTCCGATTTACGTTTTCTATGGCATAGAAGAAATGTTGAAGTCAGAAAATTTGTTAGATGATTACAAATCAATTTTTGTCAGTAAATATTTTTCCAAAGCAACTTCTTGGCTTGGTAAATTTCAAGATGATTTGAAGCACGAATATTATATTGAATATACGAAACTCTTAGAGCATGTAAAAGGAGAATATCCTTTTGGCTGGTGGACTAAATTCAAACCTAAGGAAACTGACGGTTATTGGAATTTAAAACTAAAACAATTTATTGCAAAGATATAAGTTAAAATAAATTTGACTTATTTAGTTTAAGCTTATATAAATTATAGTAAAAAATATATTAAATAAGTTTTAAAATTTGATTATTTATTATATTATAAAATTGTGGTTGATAATTTAAAATTAATAGTGTAATAAATAACTAAAAATTAGGAGGTATTATGAGAATTTCTGCAATTAATCAAAATCGTTTTTCTTCTTATTCCAAATTTAATCAAAATTTTAAAGGGTTGTGGGGTAAAAGTTTATCAGATCATTATGAAGATAGTATGTATTCAAGTGATTCTACTGTACATTATTATTATCCATTTAAAGATGAGTCACAAAATGAAATTGACAAAGTTGTTAATGAAAAAGAATACAATAATACTAGCTGTGCAGATCCTCGGACTGTATATGATCCAATAACATGTTCAGAGAGTGTTAGTGTATCAGTACAAAAGAAATTACCTTTTACAAAAAATGAGTTTTATGCGTATTTAGATAATCCAAAATCAACAACTAAAAGACATATTATAGAATCTGAAATAATGAAAAATGATTTGGAAGAACATATTCATTACTAATTATAAAAAAAAAAGATTTTTTGCGGGTTAGGCTTAATGTCTGACCCGTATTAATTAAAAATTTAATTTATATTTTATGGTGTCGACAAGCTCCTGAATATGGGAACCCTTTGGCTATAGTGCAAAGACATTATATAGCGAATTAATATCAATTATGAAACAGTTAACTCAAGAATATTACAATATGAGGTTTTATTTGGTTTAGAGTTAATTAAATTAGTTTTTTAAATCTTTGTCTTTATGAACAAGAACAAAAATAAGTATTAACAAATATATAAACAAAGTAATACTTATCATCATAAATAGCTGAGTTTTAATTGTTATGGGATTAAAATCTGTTGGAGTATAAAGTGTATTAAAGGATATGTATATTTGTTTTAGTACAATAAAAAGAGTTTGCAGAGTAAGACCTACAATTGTAAGTCTCTTTTGATATTTTACAAAATGTTCATAACTGTTGAATTTTTTATTATGTAAAGCCCAGCTATTACCTTTTATCCCGAACCATATCATAATGCCAATGTTTATAAAATTATATATTAAGCTTGGTAACGGCAATATAGAAATAGGTATTTGTATAAGAGTTATCCAACTTTTATTAAATATACCCCATATCCAACCAAGTAAAAAAGCTCCCCAATTAAACTTTTTTAACTTATTGTTATAATCAAACTCATTCATTATTATACAATCTTCCTTTTTTAATTGTCGTTAACGTTACTATATTGGAACCAATTGTACCCGATAAAAACACCTGTTCAACAGCAGGCATGAGTGTTTACGCTGAACTTATCAGTATAATGAAAGACTCTACGCAGGAATATTACAACATGAGACTTGCTCTGGGGCTAGAGTGTGCATAAATGCGTTGTTTGTTAACTTAATTGTCCGTGTTATAATCTGGTTAAGGAATTTAATTCATGTTTGACATAATTATACAACAGCAAAACTCTAATATATTTTACAGTATAAAAGAAGTTTTTACATTTACTTCTAATTTAGCTGTTACATGTATCACTCTTTACACAGCGTGGTTACGATTTTTTCGTAAAAGAATAGATATTATTTCTCTTGGTATGTCATGCAATAGACACTTAGGAGATGTCGCATCCTTTGCGATTGAAAATAAGACTCTTGCTAATTTTACAATTAGTAGTATTGATGTTGTACTGGAAGACAAATATATTTTTCAACTTAAAAAATTTCAAGAACCATTTGTTATTGAACCATTTAAGGCATATAAGATAAAATCGGAAGGTATAACAGACTCTGCCCCAGTTAGCATTTCTGAATTAAATACAATGGTTAATTCATCAAGGTGTTATTGTATCATAAATACATCAAAAGGACAGATTAAATCGTATTTTAAAAGATATAAACCACTAATCAAACCTAAAGAGGATAATTTAACAAGAATAACGTCATTTCATAAGTATTTTAATGATAAGGCTCTTAACAAAAATGTTAAATACGCTATTTCTGTATTATGTGAATCTGGTAATTACAAGGACATACTTATAGACGACTCAGGTTTTATGTCAGATGACTTATATGGTGTAAATAAATTATCAATGGAAACCGTAAAAAATTTTAACACGTGTTATGAATATTTTAAGCGACTAGGTGTTGAACGAGGATTAACGTTTTATTTCTATAATGTTGCACCTGGAGAAGACCGTTTATATATAAAATTTGTTCCGTCTCAAAGGGACTCCTAATATCAATTGTATGAATAAAAATTATTATACTGTAAGGAACCCTTGTTGAACAAATATATAGAAGCCCTAAAATAGCTTGGGTTAAATTTTTCAGAGTTGTAAAAATTATACTAAGGGTTGTGCAATTCAAGAAAGCGATGTAAACAATGAAAAAAACACAGGAACATGAAAAAAGAGAACGGTATGCTTTAAATGTCATATACAAATTGGACTTAGTGAAAATTAAGGACTTTAAGTCTTCAGAAATGCCCGATTGGTACAGTCCAGTAAATAATATCGGATTAGAAGTAACAGAAAATATAACATCTATAGAAGGTGAACGTAGAAAAACTTTAAATAATGCTTATGCAAATAAGATACCTTATGATGAGTTGGTAAAATCTGATAAAAAACAAAGATTAAAAGATGGACTATGTAAACTTGATGGTACAGATATTTATACCTATGTCGATGTAAAAATAAATCCATCAATAGAAAAATGTGTGCATAAAAAACTTGAAAAACTTAATAATAACTTTAACGCATTTCCTCAAAATTGGCTGTTCATAATCTATGATAGCATATTTGCACCTAATGGTTTTGAATATTTAGATGTTCCAAAGATAACAGAATTACACAAACAATATAAAACTGTTTTTAACAAGTATATTGTTTATAATTGGTCAGAAGTCGCAGTATTAACATTTGATAATGAAAAATTTATAAGTAGTGAATACTATCCCTTAAAATTTGAGCAATTAATTGAGTAAAAATTATAGTGTGAATTTATCATGGAGCTTTAAATAGTTATAAAACCACAGGACAGGATTAGGTGTCATATTAAGAATAAGTAAACATAAAAGTTTTTGATTTATAAAAGAGCAGACACGTCTTTATTACAAAATATGAGTCTTATACTTGAATTATAAATGTAGTTCTTTTATTCATGGTACAATTGTTTATAAGGAGTTGTGTATTATGGACGAGGAAGATAAAAAAACTTCAATAAAACTGTTTGAAGATTATAAGGTCAGAACGAGCTGGGATAAAGAAAAAGAAACCTGGTATTTTTCGGTAGTTGATATTGTAGGTATATTATCAGGCAGTACAAATCCTAACAATTATTGGAAAGTACTTAAAAACAGGCTACGCAAGGAGGGTAGTCAGTTGGTTACAAGTTGTAACCAACTGAAAATGCAAGCTTCTGATGGAAAGTATTATAAGACGGATGTCCTTGATACTGAAGGAGTATTACGGCTTGTTCAATCTATTCCAAGCCCCAAAGCCGAGCCTTTTAAGCTATGGTTAGCAAAAGTCGGAAGTGAAAGACTTGATGAAATGCAAGACCCTGAAATTGCTATTAACAGGGCATTGCAATATTATTTAGCTAAAGGTTATTCTCCTGAATGGATAAACCAACGCTTAAAATCCATTGAAATAAGAAAAGCACTCACAGATGAATGGCAGAGAAGCGGTGTCAAAAATTCTGAATATGCTATTCTTACAGATATACTTACACAAGAATGGTCCGGCATGAAAACTCGCGAATATAAAGATTTTAAAGGTTTAAAGAAGGAAAGTCTTAGAGATAACATGTCAAATATGGAACTTGTTTTAAATATGCTTGCAGAAGTATCAACAACAGAGATTTCAAAGCAAAGAAATCCCAAAACTTTAGATGAAAATAAATCTGTAGCTAAACAAGGCGGAAGTGTTGCCAAAGAAGCACGAAAAAGGCTTGAAATTGAAACTGGTAAATCCGTTATAACAGATGAAAACTTTTTACCTAATAATCGAAAAACCAGACAAATAAAGAAAAAGGATTAGGAACAATGGACATTCTTGTTATCGGAAACGGATTTGACCTTGCTCATGGATTAAAAACTTCATATAAAGATTTTCTGGAGGCTTGTCATAAAATGAGTCTTCAAGAACCGATAGAAGGCAAAACAGACTATAAGAAACTCTGTGACTGTAATTTATGGATGAAGCACTTTATAACTAGGCAAAAACAATTAGGCAATACTTGGATTGACTTAGAAAATGAAATATATACAGTTATTAAAAAGATAGAAAAAATATGCAGACAGAATTATCTTGCTTCTGGTAAGGTATTAACTTTAGAAAAAAGAATTAATGATTTTAATATATTAACTATAGAAAAATTTTTAAGGGATACTTCTTGGGGTGAACAGTTATGTAAAGATGGTTACATAAACCCTTGCAATCCTAGTTACATACACTTTTATATTCAAACTTATCAAGATTTTGTAACTTTATTATATGGACAATTACGTGAATTTACACAAGCCTTTGAACAATACATTATACAAGATGTACTTACACAAATAACACCAACTATAAAGTACGATTTTTCTCTTCAGCCCCAAACAGGCTCTGTACATGTTTTAAGTTTTAACTATACAGATACTTATGAAAAACTTTACAAAAGAAAAAGCATATATGCTGACCCAAAATCAGTATATGTCTATATTCATGGTAAGGCTAGTACCACAGAAGGTTGTAATTTAGTGTTAGGCACTCATAGTTTTTATAATTACTTACCGAATGACTTAAATGAAAACATCCCAGTAGAATTCAATGTTTTTAAAAAACATAACCAGCGACATCGTTATGGAACAATAGAAGCATATCAGAATTTTTTAAAATTATTAACTGACCCTAAAAGAGTTATTAAACCCGTATTTCATGTAATTGGTCATTCATTAGATAAAACAGACCATAAAATTTTGAAGCACGTATTTCTAGCAAATAAGAATGCCATAATAAATATTTATTATCATGATGAAGAATCTCAAGAAAGATTGATAAATAATATTACTGAAATTATTGAAGAAGATGAAGTTATGACAAAAGTCCGATTAATTTATCAACATGACGAAATACGAGGATTATTAAGAAGACATGAAAATAATAGTATATAAATGGGGCTAAATATCTATTGTATGTAAAAAATAATTACATACTACTGTCTGACAAATTATTTTATCAGTAATACCAAGTCTTTTAGTATTATTCTATGATAATTTCTCTAAAATTTTTTATCAAAATAATAAGAAAATTTTTAAGCCTTATTCCCCTTTAAGAATATCTATCCCCTTTTGAGCTTGTTTGAGCTGACCATAGTAATATTCTAATTCTTGTTCAGATTTTGCACTGTTAAGTATTTGTAATGCTTTTGTATAGTAAGGACTGTCGTTCGCTGGGATATGTTCAAGGTTTAGTCCGACATCTTCAATACTGAGGTTAAGTGCCTTTAATATCTTGGTTAGAGTTGCATAAGTAGGGAAGTAAACCCCTGTTTCTATTTTAGATATATGTTTCTCATTTGCTCCCGCAAGTTCCGCTAATTGAGCCTGTGTTAAATTCTTAGCTTTCCTTATTTGTTTTAATTTCTGTCCAAAACTGTTTCTAACCATGAATAACCCTCTTACTAATTTTATTGAAGTAAGTTGATTTATTAAACCGTGAAACAGGATATATATTTATTTAATATTCGTATATAATAGGATACTTTTCGTATTTTTATGTTACTATTCATGTAAAAGTTGAAATGTGTTCGACGAAATCAGGAAAGGAAGTGTGTAAATGACAGAAGAAATGCAGACAAAGACTTGTCCTTATTGTGGAGAAGAAATCAACATCAATGCTATTAAGTGTAAGCATTGCGGAGAGTTCTTAAATGAAAATCAGCAAGAGCAAACAACAGAGCCTGAAATAAAAATCTGTCCTTTCTGCGGTGAAGAAATTGCATACAAAGCAGTTAAATGCAAACACTGTGGAGAATTTTTAAACAAAGAAATTAGTTCAGATAGGACGAACAACGATAAAATTGATAGATTAAATATTGATGAATCCTGGAAAAAACGCTTCATACTAATTGATAAGTACTACATAGATGGCTATTGGTATAAACCTACAGACGAATATAACAAAATGTCTCGTAAAGAAATATCTGGAATTTATAATGCAATAGTTTTTGATTGGGGTACATTTATCGCAGCGTTTTTATTCGGTCTATTTTATTATTTATTTAAAGGCATGTGGTTAAAAGCATTAGTTTATTCAATCGTTATCTTAATCCTTGATATGATTCTACTTGCATTAATTCCGTCATTAGGTGCTACAACATACACTCTCAGTATAATTTTTGCTATGTTTGCTCCATTTGATTATTACAGATTAAAAGTACTTGGAAAACAGTGGTAATAGCAAGGATTTAATATGAATAGAAATGATAAACAGTGCCCCTTTTGTGGCGAAAGAATTAATATAAATGCACTTAAATGTAAGCATTGCGGAGAATGGTTAGACCAGACATATCAGTATCACAATAACCAGTATCAGACTCAATCAAATAGTTGTGGCTGTCTGAGTATCGTTTGGAAAACAATAGTTGTCGTGGTAACTATCGTTATTGTACTAGCTTTATTACCTGTCATTGGAGAAATTCTCATGTTATTTGTACTACAACAAGGGGCTACACCTTAGGGAATAAAATTTTTCAAATATATAAACTAATATGAAAGGAGATACATGAAAAATATTTTCAAAAAAGTCATAGTCAGTAGTTTTTTGTTATCACTGATATTTGGAGTAACTGGTTGTACTGCAAATACAGTGCAAAATGATAGTACAAACGTAAAAACAACTATTCAGCAACAAATACCTGATATACAGTATAAAAGTATCACAAAACTCGACAAAATAAGTCCGACAACTAAAATAGCGGCTAAAACTATTCTTGCATCTATGGATAAAGCAACTACAGAAATGGAAGAGTATCTTGCCGACAATCACAAGCAAGAAGAAAAAGACAGTTTGTATGCTCTTTATATTAACAATATGTACTATTATACTGAATTGCTAAAGTCAAACCTTTCAATAAATGCAATGTATGATTATCCAAGACCAGAACATACATCTTTTACTGCAAACGGCTTAAATTTTGCGTATGATAATACTCAATTATATCTAGCATATAATGATTTTACTCATAGTCTCATAAATATGAAATATGCCGGAGAGGGTGTGTACCTTCCAGATTTTGATATTTATTATCAAGCAATGATGTTTTCAAAATATCTAAGTAAAAATTGGCAGGATTATTTATCAATAAGAGCACGAGAATCACAATATTTGTCTGACGTAACTTTTTCAATGTACGGTCCTGGAGATTATTCAAATGTAAACATGTATGAGCTTGGGATATGGATTAAAGATTGGAGCGATTTTCTTGAAAAATACCCAGATTTTTACTTGAAAGATAAAATAAGTGAAGATTTAAACTTATATATAAAATATTATTTAAATCCATCACAATGGGAGTTTAATGAAACTACACCTATGGATAGTACAAAACAGTTAGAATTTGAACAGTTATTGAAAAATTTAGATACTAATACTGATGCATATAAAATATTAAATAAAGCCTACACTATATTACAAAATAATAAATTTAAGACAAATCTGGAATATCAGAAATTATACGAAAAGTATGAAAGGTATTCGGCTTTACCTAATCAGTAGAATAAAAAAATCATATTGAAACAGCAGTAATTTTATTACTGCTGTTTGTTTAAGTTTTAACCTTTTATAACTTTAAGAAGTAAATAAATTTTAATTATTGTAAATTTATAAAAGCAATCAATGATATAGCTGTAGAATCGGCTTGAAAGGCACTACAACAGTGTTTTTGAGAACTTTATTGTACTTCTAATTTTTTAATGTAATTATAAAAATTTCCTATTGAACATCCATACTGTTTTGCAATCAATGTTTTAGGTACTTTTAGAGATAACAGTTTTAAAATATCTTCCTTATGTTTATCCAGCTTAGATTTCCCTTTACCTCTCGGACGTCCGAGTTTTATACCTGCAATTTTACGGGCATGTAATGCCTCTTTTGTTCTCATGCTAATCAATTCTCTTTCTATCTGTGCAACAAGAGCGAATATGGTACTTGTAACCGTTGCTGATATGGAGTCTTCATTGTTGCAAAAGTTTTCTTTCAATGAATAAAGCGTTATACCCTTGTCTTTCGTAACTTTAATTACTTCCAGTATCTGAGTTATGGAGCGTGCAATCCTTGAAAGTTCCGGAACAATCAACACATCACCTGATTGCAGGTTATCTATTAATGCTCCTAGCTTACGCTCTTTATAGTTAATTTTCCCAGAACATTGCTCCTCTGTAAATTCAACATTTCCGAGTTTTAGGCGGTTTGCAAATTGCAGTATATCAATCTTATTTTTTTCTGTGTCCTGTTCTAGTGTAGACACTCGAATAAATGCGTATGTACTCATAATTATTCCTTATATTCAATAAAAAACCTTAATAACGGATTTTCTTTGTCTGTATCTAATCAATGAAACTCAGACCTTTTCATTGTATAAACCCATATAATAAATACGGTCATTTTCCTTGTATGGTAATTGCATTTTCAAATTCTAATTTTATCTCACTCATTCCCTGTTCAATACTATCTATTAATGCAAGGATACCGGTAAATTTTCTTTGATTATTTTGAAAAATACCTTCTAAACTCCAAAGAGCATCTTTTAATACAATAACTAAACCATAAGTGTTATATATTTGTTCAAGTAATTTGGCTGTATTCATTTTTCTGTCCTCTTTATGTGCAGGGAACAAAGTCCCTACACAATTTCAAACTTTCTGTAATTGCTTTGTTTAATGAAAGCATTGTACAATTCAAGGTATTTTTTCTTAAAAGCGGATGTGTTGAAGTTATTGCGTACAATATTTGTAAATCTTACAGTATATACTCCAACTTTCATAACTTCCAATCCTGTTTCATCCATTACTGATTTAACTAATGCTTCTTTCTCTTTCTTCATTTCGTCTAATTCTTTAATCTTTGCTTCTAATGCTCTGATATCTCTGATTTCGTTTTCTAGGTTTGATGTGATAATTACTGTTGCCATGTTTGTTCTCCTTTCAATTAACATTTGCTTACTCTTATATATTACAACAATATTGATAGAATTACAACATGTATGATGTAATATTTTACAATTCTTCATAATTCTATCATACATGTTGTACTAACAACAGAAATGATGTAATATATAAATATGGTTAAAAATGGAAAACTGTTAAATAGACTTGAATTAAAGTTACAGAAAGATATTGAGACCCTCATGACAGATTGTGAGGTCAAATTCTCTGTATTTCTTCCTGTATTACGTAATGATTTACCGGAGGATAAGTCCTCAAATGATTACAAGAATAAGCACAAAGCGGAATATTTAAAGCAACTCAGGGCTTCTTATTCTGTTGAAGAAATCCAGAAAATGTTAGGAGTATTAGGGTATACAATACGATTAACATTAAACAATCACGAAATTGAGCCGGTTAAATATGGAATAGATGATATTAAAGTTAAATATACCGAACTCATGGCAGTGTGTGAGTTGTTGGGCATAAATATTGAATGGATGCCCATAGAAGGGGTGGCTAAAAATACAACACATGCATTGTAAAACAGCCATAGAAAATTTTTGGAAATTTTGAAACTTTTGCTATTTAACAGATTACCTATTAAAAATACAAAATTTGTATATAGTTTTTATAACGGAGACAATATGAATTACATAGATAATATAACTCTTTCTATATATATTAAACTTCTGATGGGGAATGATGTATATTTAAATGGAATGAGTTTTGAAAATAGACGTCAGTTGGAAAGATTTGCAAGCACGCTTGATTCAAACTTTAGGAGTGATACTTCCCAGATGACAATAGAAGAAGAGGAATCTTATAATGACTCATATCAACCTGTCATTGTTTATAACCAAGATTTATTTGAAGTACATATATCTTGCCAAGACAATAACAAGCTGAGAGTATTTCTCACAGAATATAGTCAGTTATATTATGAAGGTGAGCTTATAGAAAATGATAATATCAATGACTCGTTTGAGATACTGAATAATACACTGATTGAAATAACCAAAAATATTACAACTAACAAAAAACGTTATATACTTACAGATACCAAGTTTGCCCCGTTGATATTAGCCAGATATCTTGAAAATAATGGATTTATAAAGGATTTAAGCATAAGCCTTGCCCCAGAGGGTGAAATGCCGTATCATCCTATGGAATTGTACGAAAACAACGAGTTTGGAGACGGTGAGAGGTCGAGATACTGGCAGGATTACTTTGTCTGCAAATATACGCTTGACATGGAGTGGTATCTGGATAAGTTTAACAGACCTGCAAATAAAACTGTTACCGTTAAAAGACGCACTACCTACCCAAAACAGCAACAAAAGTTACTTGAGGTTATAAATGACTGGGTAAAGGTCGAAAATAGTTACAACATAGAGTCTGATAGATTATTTAGCAGAGCAAAATTGAAATTATCCAAGCAAAATAAAGATATGGCAATATCACGACTGAATAAATGTTACCAAGAGATAAATAATACAACTATAACACTTGTTAAAAAGAGTAAGAAGACTGGATATTACGAGATTTCAAGGGAATTTCAACCTGATACTGAAAACTAACGGTTAGTATAGTTATAAATTAAGATTTACAATTATTTACATATGCCTGCTGTTCAATGCCTAACAGCAGGTTATTTTTGCGGAAACTAACCAAGTTAGAAATCCGTTAGGAAGTTAGTTTAGAACTTATTTAATGGAATATAGGAGGATATTCCATTGAAAAAATTTACAAAAACAGAAAACTCAAAAAACAACAATATAAATGATACATCAAAAACTGGTGATGTCAAGACTAATGACTTCAATCTTGATAAGGAGAAAATTCCAGCCTTAAGTACTCTAAGGACACAGATAAAGACTGCAATGAGCCTTATTGAGGCAAAAGGTGTGACACATACAAGAATAGAATTTGACCGTTTAAGAATAGGCATTAATATCGGCCTTTATGGGCACAGAATACATTTTGAAGATTTTATCATGGAAGACGTTGAAAATCCGAAAGAACCGCCGTCATACTATAATAAGGATGAGGGGAATCTACCAGCCAGACGTTCATTTATATCTAAAGAATATGACGATGAAGAGTACGATATATCAGATTTATTTGATTCAGAAGAAGAATATCAAGAGTATTTAGAAATTGAACAACAGAAAAAGGAAAGCGGTACTGAACCAGAACCAGAGCCAGAACCTGATATTTTCTCAGATTTCAGCATTAAACGCCGTATCAGATATGATGATTATAAAGGACAGGTTGGCTTAATTAATCTGTTTTTATTTAAAGGCTACTTTGTTGTTGATATTACAGGTAAATGGATGGCTGGTAATGGTGTACTTGGAAGCCTGCATAGAGATAATATTAGAGAAGCCCTGCAAAAGGTTATAGAACTAGGAATAGTTGACTTTAACATTGATGAATTTATTAAATACGCACAAGTTTTCATCTGTGATGTAGTTGTTGATATTCAACTAAATTCACAAAAACAGGTCAACAGATATATTGATGGTATTAGCTCATTCTTCCCTATCTCGACTAACAGACATAATATCGCTAAATATGGCAGGCATGGATTGATGTTAAAGCCGAAAGCACAAAAGGCTGGCTTTTCGCTTGTGGTTTATTCTAAAGGACAAGAGCTGGATTACAGTTACAGAAGAATCACTAAAGCAACCTTATATACTGATATTATTGGTGATAGAGGTGTTGAACTTGCGGAGCGGACATTAAGATTTGAGTTAAAACTCTTCTCTTTAGCAAGTATACGCAGGAAGCTTGATATTACTATGGATGAGGCACGTATAGTGAGATTGACAGATGTCCTTAACAGTACATCTCCTGTTTTGTTGAAGCAAATAAAGTTATTTACTGGCAAGGCTGAACTGTTATTGGAACGTCTTCAATGGTTAGAGGATGTTGAGGCAACAACAGACAACTTGACACTCTCTGAAATCTTAATAGCAGAAAGATTTATTGAAATACTCAGAGAGAATAATTTCGACATTAACATAACACGGAGTCACATGAGGACTGAATACGTAAATGCTACAGACAGGGAGCTTGAAGAGTTTAATCGTTTGGGTAACATTCGCAGGAATATTCTAACATTCCTTGTTTATCGTAAGCCAAAATCGGTAACGATAATGCTAGATATTCTTTGTCGCTTGCAAAATTATTATTCCAGGGAGGCAGGTTCTGTCAATGCCTAAGAAGGATAGGTTAAAGGTAGAATTCTTGTCATCAGAAGAGTTTAACACCGAAATAGAAGCAGAATCATTAATCATTCAATTAATGATACAGGCTGTAACAACAGGCTTGAGAGTTGATAAAGAATTAAATACTTATAGTACAATAAAGGAGGAGAATTAAAATGAAGAATAAGACGCAAAGTAAAGGCTTTATTGTTGGTTATGGTAGAAAAAGTAAAGAGGATAAAAATGCTAAGAGCATGAGCCTCGAAAATCAAGAAAAATTATGTAGAGAATATGCATTAGCACAAGGTTACGAGTTTAAATATTTTGAGGATAACAATCTCAGCGGTGATAACCTTAAACGTAAAAGTTATCAGGATATGGTTAACTTTATTAAAACAAAAAGAGTTAAGTGTATTGTTGTGTATCAACTCGATAGAATAACAAGAAACATTGAAGATTATTATGGAATAGTTCAGCCAATGTTAAGAGCTTATAATACTACTATAGCCAGCATAAACCAGCATTTTGATGATGTTTTTACCTTAGAGCCTATGGTATTAGCAATATATATAGGTATGGCAACGCAAGAGTTAAAGAATATTAAGGACAGAACAAAATCGGTAATAAAACATAGAGCCCAAAGCGGTTATGCTCTTGGTAAAGCTCCTGTCGGTTATCTTAATAAAAGAGATAAAACTAAACGTGGTGTAATTGTTCCTGACCCTGATAAAGCACACTATATTAAAAGAATATATGAATTGTATCCTACAAGTGTTTTTTCACTTAGAGGGCTTGGTCTAGAGCTAGCTAAGTATGGATTTGTTGATAAATATGGGAGAGCATATTCGAAAAAACGAATAGAGGATATCCTTAAAAATCCAATATATATGGGAAAAATATTATACGAGGGTGAGTTATATGATGGTAGGCATGAAGCGATTGTATCACCAGAACTGTTTTATAGAGTTCAGCTTATGTTTAAAGATACACGTAAGACTAGGACGCATAATGTACAGTTTACTTATTCAAATTACCTAACTTGTGCAAAATGCGGTTATTCAATGGTTGGAATCCTAAAACATGGGGCTCATAAAAGCGGTGACTATATTTATTATCATTGTTCTAACTATACAAAAGTCCATACAAAGGAAAAGAATATCCGTCAAGACCTTATAGATGAGGCTATGCAAGAAATTATTGATAGCTTTAATATTCCTGATGAGAGTCTAAAACGAATTAAGGAGCAAGTATTCAGTGCTATTAGCAATTTACAAGCATACGAGTATAAATCGATTGAGGAATTGAAGAAGCAATATAGTAAACTGACAGATATCATCTCCAATAGCGTTAAGCAGAAGTTGTGCGGAGAACTTGATATTGATGATTTAACCCATAAAGAACTTATGAAGAAATGGCAAGCAGAAAAGGATGAGATAGGTAATAAAATCAGCAATCTTAGTGCGAATTCAAAAGATACAATTATCCGTATGAATATACTTGCAGATTTTGCAAACAGATTACCTGAGCTCTATTTAAAGGCTACAGTCGAGGAAAAACGTTTGATGCTAGCAACTATTATAGACAAAATAGTATTCAATGAAGATACAAATACACTCTCTGTCAAACTAAAGCCTGTATTTGAACATTTGAGACAAATAAAATTGCAGAAAAAACAAGAGTTTTCAGCAAACGTACAGACTTTGACTGGAACCCTTGAAAAGCGTTCTAATAGTGCAAAACAGGTACTTAAAAATATCCATCCTGATGTAAATGAAATAAAGGACTATGGAACCCGCCAAAAGCTCTTAAATACTAAAATAGAGCCTCTTCATAAAGGCTCTAAAAAGTTAAATGTCGACGGCGGGACTTGAACCCGCACGGGTTACCCCACACGCCCCTCAAACGTGTACGTATACCGATTCCGTCACGTCGACATTTTATTTTCATGAGATATAATTATTTTATCATAAATATATTTTTTGTAAATTTAGGCTTTTTTATGGATAAAAATGAATTAATTAATCGTTGTTTAAAATTTAATGATGCTGTTGAAACTTATCCTTTTAAAGATAAGACTTATGATGAATATGCGGTTTTAAGACATAAAAGTAATGGCAAATGGTTTGGGCTAGTTTTTTATTTGAATAAACGTCTCTGTATAAATTTAAAATGTAATCCTGTTGATTCTGCAATTTTAAGAGATGAATATAAATTTATAACACCTGCTTGGCATATGAATAAAACACATTGGATTATGGTTGACGTGAATAAGTCTCCTAAGGATTTACTTGATGCGTTGATTAAAGAAAGCTTTGAATTGACTGCAAATAAACGAAAGGTCAAATAGCTCAAATCTCATCTGTCATTCTTGAAATCAGTTTTTTACATGCAATAATATTGATATGTTAGATACAATTACTGTAAAGGGAGCTAAAGAGCATAATTTAAAAGATATTTCGCTTGAATTGCCGAAAAATGAATTAATCGTTTTTACGGGAGTTTCCGGGTCTGGAAAATCTTCGCTTGCTTTTGATACGATTTTTGCTGAAGGTCAAAGACGTTATATTGAGAGTCTTTCAACTTACGCAAGACAATTTCTCGGACAAATGGATAAACCAAATGTTGATTATATTGACGGACTCTCCCCTGCAATTTCTATTGACCAAAAATCTACAAGCAACAATCCTCGATCTACTGTTGGAACGGTTACTGAAATTTATGATTATTTAAGACTTTTATATGCTCGTGTCGGAACTCCTTATTGCCCTGTGTGCGGAGAAAAGATTAAACCCCAAACTATTGATGAAATTGTATCTAGTATAATGAAATTGGGTGAAGGTACAAAAATTCAAATTCTTGCTCCTATTGCGTACGGGAAAAAAGGAGAATTTTCTTCAACTTTTGAAGAATTAAGACAAGAGGGATTTGTTCGTGTAAAAGTTGACGGTGAAATTTTTAATCTTGATGAAGATGAAATATCTTTAGCTAAGACTAAAAAACATAATATTTTTGTTGTAATTGACAGAATTGTAATAAAAGAATCTGCAAGATCACGTATTGCAGACAGTGCACAAATTGCGTTAAAAAAATCTGACGGACTTGCTGTTGTTGACGTTGTAGATGAAAAAAAAGAAATAGTATATAGTGAAAAATTGGCTTGTCCTAAGTGTAATTTGAGTTTTGAAGAATTAGCTCCGAGAATATTTTCTTTTAACGCTCCTTATGGTGCTTGCGAGAGATGTTCAGGATTAGGGGCAGATTTTGTTATAGACCCTGATTTAATTGTTCCTGATAGAAAAAAATCTTTAAAAGACGGGGCCATTTATCCTTGGTCGAAGACTTCTACCCAGTATTATGAAGATGTCTTAAAATCTGTTTGTCATCATTTTAATATTGATATGGAAAAACCGTTTGAAGAATTATCAGAAAAAGAGCAAAAAATAATTCTTTATGGGAATGATGATATTGTGAAATTTACGGTAATGCGTTTTGGTACTCATCGTTATGAAACAAAATATAGAAAATTTGACGGTGTAATTCCGTTTTTAGAAAAACGATATAATGAATCTAACGGTGAATATTGGCGTGAAGAAATTGAAAAATATATGACAACAACCCCTTGTCCTGCTTGTCATGGTGCAAGACTTAAACCTTTCCCTCTTGCTGTAAGGATTAAAGATAAAAATATTTATGAATTTACTTTAATGTCGATTGATGAAGAGTTAGAATTTGTTTCTGAATTGTATCTTGAGTTATCTGAATTTCAATTGCATATAGCAAAACAAATTTTAGATGAAATAAGAGCACGTTTAAGATTTTTAAAAGATGTAGGGCTTAGTTATCTTGATTTGGCTCGTCGAGCAGGTACTTTATCAGGTGGAGAAGCTCAGCGTATCAGATTAGCAACCCAAATAGGAAGCGGACTCTCAGGCGTTTTGTATGTGTTAGATGAACCTTCAATTGGTTTGCACCAAAGAGATAATGAAAGATTGATTAAAACTCTTATAAAATTGAGAAATCTCGGGAATACTCTTATTGTAGTAGAACATGATGAAGATACAATCAGAAATGCAGATTATATTGTCGATATTGGGCCAAAAGCCGGAGTAAACGGCGGAAAAGTTATAGCCTGCGGTTCTGTTCAAAATATTATTGATGCAGAAGATTCAATTACAGGCAAATATCTGAGCGGTGAAAAATATATTCCTATTCCTGAAAAAGTAAGAGAAGGTAATGGTAATGTGTTGCATGTAAAAAATGCTCATATAAATAATTTAAAAAACATAGATGTTGATATTCCGCTTGGTAAAATTGTTTGCTTAACAGGGGTTTCAGGTTCAGGGAAGTCTTCTTTGATGCAAGATTTGATATATGAATATGCCCTTCATAAACTTCGTGGAAATAAACCAAAACCTCAGGGAATCGATGAAATTACTGGTTTTGAAAATATTGATAAAATAATTGCGATAGATCAATCGCCAATAGGCAGAACTCCAAGGTCAAATCCTGCAACTTATACGGATTTATTTACTCATATAAGAGAATTATTCTCAAAAACAAATGAGGCAAAACTCAGAGGTTATAAACCCGGAAGATTCAGCTTTAACGTAAAAGGCGGGAGATGTGAAGCCTGTAAAGGTGACGGTGTTTTAAAAATTGAAATGAACTTTTTGTCTGATGTTTATGTGAAATGCGATGTTTGTAAGGGAAAACGTTATAATCGTGAAACTTTAGAAGTTAAATATAAAGGTAAAACAATTTCAGATGTTCTTGATATGAGTGTTAAAGAAGCTTTAGAGTTCTTTGACAGTATTCCTGCAATAAAAAATAAACTTCAGACATTGAATGATGTCGGGCTTGATTATATGAAACTTGGTCAGAGTGCTACAACTTTATCAGGAGGTGAGGCACAAAGAATAAAACTTGCATCAGAATTGAATAAACGATCAACGGGCAAGACATTATATTTGCTTGATGAACCATCTGTAGGGCTTCATTGGTATGATTTGGATAAACTTATTAAGATTTTGCAAAAACTTGCGGATCAAGGAAATACTGTCCTTGTTATAGAACATAATCTTGATTTTATAAAAATTGCTGATTATATAATAGATTTGGGCCCTGAAGGCGGTATTGGTGGCGGACAAGTTATAGCCTGCGGTACTCCGTTAGAAATTTCAAAATGTAAAAATTCATATACAGGTCAGTATTTGAAACCAATGTTGACAAATTTCGGAAAATAATTTATTTTCTTATTATTAAAAAGAAAGTTTGGTATTATGAAAAAAATTTGTTTAAGTATATTATTTATTCTTGGGCTTTTATCTCAGCCTGTTTTAGCCAAAGCTGTTCAAGTAAAATCTTTTGAAGATTTTACAACTGAAGATCCCCCAGAAGTAATGTCTATAGAGATTTTAGAAGACGTTACTTTAGATGACAATGTCTCATTTAAAAATGGTGATATAGTTGAAGGAAAAATTGTTGATGTTACTGATCCCAAAAGATTAAAACGTAATGCAACTTTTACGTTTATTCCGTTAAGTTATAAAAATGCAAACGGTGAAATAATTGAAATAAAAGGCTATTATCCAGCTAAATATACAACAAAATTGAATAAGGGAGAAATTGCTAAAAGTGCGGCATTAGGTGTTGGGAATTTCTTTGTTAAGGGATTGTCTCTCGGATATAGCGCAGTTGAGGGTGCAGTTAAAAATGAAAAAAATAACAGATTTAAATCAAGTGTAACAGAAGTTTATGAGGATTCTCCTTTTTCTTATGTTGAGAAAGGAGGAGAGATTGTTATTAAAAAAGAACAACCGTTTTTCCTGAATTTTAAAGTTAAAAATGAGCCGGATGAGGAAGATTTACCAAATTATGAATATGAAGAATTAGGAGAGCCATCATTACCTGTTAATGAAAATCAAAAAGAAGAAATCTTGGAAACTTCAGTTGAGGAATCTGAGTAACACTTATATACCCGTTATATAAGATTATTGACGGATTTGAGAAAATATGCTACTATCTTTTTATAGTAATCGGAGATTATGAAATGAAAAAAATATTATTTATTATTGCATTACTTACAGGTCTTACTATTATGCCGGCTGATGCTAAAACAACACCGGTTCAAACTCTGCAGGATTTTTCAATGGCACAGCCTTCTCAGACTTTGCTTATTAAAATTTTATCAAATGTTCAATTAAACAAAGATCTTATGTTGCATGAAGGTTATTATGTATTAGGGCAGATTATGGATGTTTCTAATTCAACATTTGTCTTTATGCCTATAAAATACCAAAATTTTCATAATGAAGTTTTTCAAATTAACGGAAATTATCCGGCTAAATTTGCCGGCATGATTGATACTCAAAGTAAAACTCAACAAAATGGAGTTATCCCTAAAGATTCTAAATTCCTTTTAGATTTTGTTGTTGTTCAAGAAACTCCAAATACTGAAATTAGTGATAAATATAAAAATATCGGAACTCCTGAAAATGGAATTTCTGCGGTTGTAAATCAGTCTGCACCGGTTTTATATGATGGATCTATTCCTCAGACTATGAAAGATTTCCCCGGAATAAAATTAAATTCATTCGATAACGGAAGTAATTTTAATATTCCAAATAAATTGATTATTGAAGCAAATCCAAAAGAAATTAATATTAATAATTTAAAATATTAATTATAAAATAATTTAAATGTTAAAAAGAGCTATAAATTAAATAATTTAAAGCTCTTTTTTTATTAACTAACAGAGACCATATTTAAACTTCAACAGTTGTTTTGATTTTCCCGTCTCCTTCTAGGATAATTTCAGTGTCTTTACCATTTTCGCAGATAATAAGCTTTGTTTTTTCAATATTGTTTTCTGTAAAGCTGGAAATATTTTTTATTTTTAAATCCATATATAATCCTTTCAAGCTTATACTTATTTTTATGATAACAGATTTTCTTAGAATTTCAACCCTCTTGAGGATTAGTGTTAAAAATTTGTTATAATAGTTTGTTGTAAATATAAATATATAAAAAGAGGACTGATATATTCAGTCCTCTTTTTATAGTTTAGTTATTTTTTAACCTTTAATTTGGCTCATAACTTCATCAGCAAAATTTTCTTGGCGTTTTTCCAAACCTTCTCCAAGCATATATCTTGTGAAAGCTTTAATTGTTAATTTGCCTTCAATTAATTGACCTACTGTCATATCAGGATTTTTAACAAATGGCTGTTCAAGAAGAACTCTGTGTGAAAGAAGTTTGTTAACTCTGCCTTCAACAATTTTTGCTCTGATTTGTTCAGGTTTCTTTTGGAGGTCTTCTTTACCCATTTCAACTTCAGTTTCATGGTCAATTACTGATTGAGGAATTTCATCTCTAGTGATAAATTCCGGAGCTGAAGAAGCAATATGAAGACAAATATCATTCATTAATTCTTCATCTTTTTTATCTGTTTCTATAAGAACACCGATTTTGCCGTTGTGAATATAAGAAGCAGTATTGCCTTCATAACGTACAAATCTTCTGAAAGTAATTTTTTCACCAATTGATGCAATTTTTTCTTTAATAATCTCAGAGATAAGTTTTCCGCATTTAGGACAAGTTGAACCTAATAAGCTGTCAACATCAGAAGGATTTGAAACTGCTACAAATTCAGCTAAATTTGATGCTAATTCTTTAAATTCTTCATTTTTAGCAACGAAATCTGTTTCACAGTTAAGTTCTACCATAGCACCGCAATTTTCTTGAATAGAAGATGCAACCAAACCTTCTGCTGCAATTCTACCCATTTTCTTATCAGCGGAAGCCATTCCTTTTTGGCGTAGAACTTCCATAGCTTTTTCCATATCTCCGTCTGTTTCAACAAGAGCTTTTTTAGCATCCATCATACCTGCTCCTGTTTTATCACGGAGTTCTTTTACCATTTGAGCTGTAATGTTCATTATAATTCTCTCCTTTTTTATTATAAGAACGGAGGTCAAGATGGACGGAGGTTGAGCTATTATCAGATAATGGCCTGCCTTCTTGTATTCTTGACCTCTGAACTTCTTTATTCTGCAACTGTTTCTGTTTTTTCTTCTGTTGTTTCAGCTGTAGCTGCAACTTCTTCTGAAGAAACGCCTGCATCTTCCGGTTTAATTTGTTCTAATTTTTTAGCATTAGCGTTAGCTTCTCTCAATTGTTTTCCTTCTAAAACTGCATCTGCTAATTTTGAAGTAATTAATTTAATTGAGCGAATAGCATCATCATTACCCGGAATAATATAATTTATACCGTCAGGATCTGCATTTGTATCAGCCAAGCAGATAACCGGTATGTTTAATTTGTTAGCTTCTTTAATAGCGATATCTTCTTTTTTCTGGTCAACGATGAATATTAAATCAGGAAGACCTCTCATATCTTTAATACCGCCTAAAGTTTTGCTTAATTTACCTAATTCTCTGTTTAATTTAGCAATTTCTTTTTTAGGTAATTTTTCGGCGTGACCTGAATTCATAAAATCTTCAAGTTCTCTTAATTTATTTATACGACCTCTGATTGTGTCAAAGTTTGTAAGCATACCGCCAAGCCATCTTCTGTTGATGTAATAAGCGCCTACTCTTTTTGCTTCTTCAGCAACAACTTCTGCTGCTTGTTTTTTTGTGCCTACAAAAAGAACATTTTTGTTGCGAGATGCGAATTCTCTTACAACTGCGTATGCTTCGTCTAACAAATCAGTAGTTTTACGTAAATCTAATACGTAAATTCCGTTTCTTGCACCGTAAATATACGGTTTCATTTTAGGGTTCCATCTTTGTGTTTGGTGTCCGAAATGTACACCTGCTTCTAAAAGTTCAATCATAGATGCTACCGGCATCGTTTTTCTCCTTTTTTTTACTTGTTGTACTACGGGCTATACTGTCTCATTCTCAGGACTTTCTGGGTTTCATTTGTAAGGTGTTTCCTTAATAATTCCACCTGTCTTGTTCCCGCTGAACTAGGGCAAAACCTATCAGACTAGTGTAACCTTTTATATAATAATACAAACAAGGCTTTATGCAAATTAATTATTTAGTTTTATTACATAAAAGTATTTTATGTAAATTAATTGAAAATTTTTATAAAATAAATATAATAATACTTATGGAAGGTTTGGATACAAGCAGGTTAGATGATTTAAAACATAAGGTTCATAATAAGCTTGAACAGACAGAGTTATTTCGGTTTAAAGGTACTGTTTCAAAGCTCTTGGGCTTAACTGTTGAGGTTAAGTTGCCGGGGTTAAAAGTTGGCGATTTATGTTATATTGAGACAAAAGACGGACGGAAAAAGCCTGCTGAAGTTCAGGCTTTTAAAGGAGAGGCAGCTCAATTACTTTTGTTATATGACGGGGAAGGAATCGGACAAGGAAGTCTTGTTACATCTACCGGAAAACCTATTATTATTCCTGTCGGAGATTTCTTATTAGGGAGATTAATTAACCCGATGGGCGATCCTATTGACGGAAAACCTCTTGATACAACAGGAGCTGAATGGAGACCTGTTGAAGGCCCCCCACCTGGACCTTTTGAAAGACCTATTATTACAGAAGTTTTTTCAACAGGGGTTAGAGCTATTGATAGTTGTATGACTATGGGATGCGGACAGCGTTTAGGCTTGTTTGCAGGTTCTGGTGTCGGTAAAAGTACTCTGTTAGGTATGATTGCAAGAAATTCCGATGCAGATGTCAATGTGGTTGCGTTAATCGGAGAACGCGGACGTGAAGTTAAAGAGTTTGTGGAAGATGCGCTTGGTGAAAAAGGTATGGCAAAATCTGTTCTTGTTTGTTCAACAGGTGATCAACCTCCTTTGATTCGTCAAAAAGCTTTACTTACTGCAACAGCAGTATGTGAATATTTTAGAGATCAAGGGAAAAAAGTGTTTTTAATGACAGATACTGTTACTCGTTGTGCAATGGCCGGGCGTGAAGTCGGATTGTCTTTAGGTGAGCCGCCTACAATGAAGGGTTATCCTCCGTCAATTTTTTCTTGGCTTCAAAAAGTTCTTGAAAGAGCCGGCAATAGCCCTAAAGGTTCTGTAACTGCATTGTATACAGTTTTAATGGAAGGTGATGATATTTCTGATCCTATTGTTGATATTGTAAGAGGGATTGTTGACGGACATATTTTCTTATCGAGAAAAGTCGCAGAAATGAATCATTATCCCGCTATTGATGTTTTAGGGAGTATTTCAAGGCTTATGTCGTCTATTGTTACTCCTGAACACCGTGAAGCAGCAGGTAAAATGCGTGCAATTATGGCTTTATACAGAGAAAATAAAGATTTGATTGATGTAGGTATGTATCAGCCCGGTACAAATCCTCGTTTAGATACTGCAATTGAGTTAATGCCTAAGATTAATGCTTTTTTGCAGCAGAGAACCTCTGATATCGTAAGTATGGATTCGACGATAAATACTCTTATTGAAATGATGCAAGGTGTTGAAATTTAATCTTTATGGTAAAATAATTTTCGGAAGGAAAAATTATTATGAATTTACCGCAAAATTTTGGCCCCGCTATGTTAATAACCTTGTTTGCAGGTTTATCCACTGCAATTGGTGGCGGTATTGCATTTATTGTGAAAAAAGATAATTTGAAAGCTTTATCTGTAGGATTAGGATTTTCAGCAGGTGTTATGATATTTGTTTCATTTATGGATATGTTGCCGGAAGCTGATAAACTTCTTTTGGCAAATTTTCCAAATGAACATCAATGGTTAACGTTTGCAGGATTTATTATCGGTTTAATAGTTGCAATTTTAATAGATTATTTTTTGCCGGATCATATTGATACTGATGAAGTTTTAAATCCTGATGCTCCGTCTCATCATGATAATATAGTTACAAAAATAAAAAGAGCAGGATTATTTACGGCTATTGCAATTTGTGTCCATAACTTTCCTGAAGGTATGGCAACATTTTTTACTACAACACAAAATATTACTTTAGGACTTTCTGTAGGTATTGCAATTGCGATACATAATATTCCTGAAGGCATTGCGGTTGCACTTCCTATGTATCATGTTACGGGTAAAAAACGTTATGCAATGTTGTATGCGGCATTATCAGGGATTACTGAGCCTATTGGCGCTTTAGTCGGTATGTTTATTTTTGGACTGTTTTTGCCTCAAGTATTAGTTGGGGTTTTGATGGCTGCTGTTGCCGGAATTATGATTTATATCTCATTTGATACATTATTGCCGCTTGCTAAAGAATACGGAGATTGGCACCAGTCTATTGTTGGAATTATTTCAGGTATTATAGTTATCTGGGTAAGCTTGATTTTAATCGGAGGGTAACAATGGTTAATTTATCGAATTTATTTGATTTTGGAAGAAACCTGTATGCCCTTCCTTGGTATAATTCAAGAAGCGGACTTGCACCAATTCCTTTGAGGTATTTCTTTGAACTTACATATCGCTGTAATTTAAATTGTCCATATTGTTATGTGGGTGAAGACAGAAAAAAAGATGAATTAACTACTGATGAGTGGTTTAATGTTATAGATCAAATCCCTTGGTATTCATTTGTTACTCTTGTAGGCGGGGAACCGCTTATAAGAAAAGATTTTATTGATATTTTAATGAAAACTGCTAAGAAAACTTTCGGGAAATTGAATGTTGTATCTAATGGAATTTTAATAAATGATGAAATTATTGATGCTTTTATAAAAAGTAAAATGATGCTTTTATCTGTATCGTTAGACGGTTATGGCGAAAATCACAATATTAACAGAAATAAAGCAGGAATTTGGGACAAAATAATGGACAATTTCGATAATATGAATTCCCGTTCAAAACGCCCTATGGTTGATATTAAGACGATTGTTCTTGAAAATAATTTAGATGATTTGGTTAAACTTTATAAAATGTGTGATGAAAAGAAATTTAATTTCTTATCGATTTCATTTTTAAGAAATAATAATTTGAAACAAAATTCCGTTTTATTTGAAAATTTTGTTCCTGAATTTAATGCAAATTATCCGATTGAAAAGTATTTTGATATGGAGCATTTTAAAGAGGTTTATAAGGAACTTGAATCATTAAGTAAAAAATCAAAAGTTAAAATAAGATTTTCTCCAAAATTTGAGTATGCAAAAGACCCGCTTGCCAAAATAGAAGAATTCTTTAATACGCCTGAAGAAAAACCTGTTTCTGAAATTTATAAACCTTGTATGTACCCGTATTCAAATATGATGATTACACCTGCAGGCGATGTTTATCCGTGTTTGTCTCAAAAGATTGGTAATATTAAAGATATGAAAATTAAAGATGTATTTAATTTACCTCATTATAGATGTTTTAGAAAGAATTTAAAGGCTGCAAAAGTCTTTGGCGCTTGTCAGATGTGTTGTGAATTATCTGTAAAATAATTATTTGAAGCTTTTTATAATGTGATTATTTATTACATGAAAACATGGATATAGGTTCATGAATGTGTAATCGTGGACTTTTCAAATTCGCAGAATACGTTATACTGAAAATGTGGTTAAGGTTCACGCCCAAAGATGGCAAAACAGTTTACCACATTTGGTCAGGGGATAGTAGTATGGGTTATATTCATTGCTGCGGGGCTTTACATAAGACTAAAACATATCGTCTTGTGCCGCAGGATAATTTTGTACTGTGCGAAGTTGACTGTCTTTCTAAATGTCCTGTATGCGGACATACGGTAGTACAGCTTACAAGAGTTGACAATGGTGATAATATTTCTATTGTCAGGAAAGTTAATAAAAAAGCTAGAGAATTTTTTAAAAAATTAGAAAAATCCATTTTATATGAAGTTCGTCCAATAAATTACAGCAAGATGAATTGTGGGAAATTTTACCTTAATTATAATGAATTCGGGGTAAAAAAAAGATGTTATTCAAATCTGAGAACATTAAAAATCGGATTAACTGAAAACAAAGATTTAAAAAAAATCAATCCTTAAAATTATCTTACTCTCAGGGCGGTTTATCCGCCCTTATTTTTTTGAGCGGAAATATTATGAATGAATTTCAACAATTTTTTTATATGCTGAGTATAAATTAAAACAAAAAGGAAACCGTAAAAATGGCACTATCTCCAAAGGAAGTTCAAGTATTAACTTTGGTTGCAATGGGCTATTCTGATAAACAGATAGGTGTGGAATTAAAAATAGCGTATGGAACCGTGAGAAATCACATTGATAAAGCGGTTTTGAAGTTAAATGCCCAGAATAGAACCCATGCAGCCATAATTTATAAACTTATGAATAAAGATTGGTTAGAGGATATATATGAAAAAAATAATAATACATTGGACCGCAGGCGTATATTATCCGACGTATTATGAAAAAGAACATTATCATTATTTGGTAGATAAAGATGGGAATGTTCATAACGGTATATTTAAACCTGAGGATAATGAGATCTGCAGGTTCGGGAAATATGCTGCTCATACCGGAGGCGGCAACACCGGCAGTATTGGTGTTGCAATATGCGCGATGGCCGGATTTAAAAATAAATCATCAGTTGGTAATTATCCTATATTAAAAAAACAATTTGAAAGTGCTATGGCTTTATGTGCAAAGCTTTCTGATAAATACAATATTCCGATTACCCCGCAAACAGTTTTAACTCATTATGAATTTGGAAAGAAAAATTCGAAAACTACTTCTGCAGGTAAGATTGATATTATATATATTCCTTCTTATTCTTGGGTTACTCCTGAAGAAGTCGGCAGTTTTATACGTTCGAAAATAAAATGGTATAAACAAAAATTTGAAGCTTAATAAATACGGTATAAAGGAAAAAATACAGGAGAAAATTTATGGAAGTTGCATATTATAATTTGTCTGGCGGTATTAATCAGGCATTAACAAAAACTGAACTTGGAATTGATACGAAAAAAATATATTGGTCAGATGCCGAAAATGTGGAAATTCATCAAAACAGAGGAATTGTTAAGCAAAAGGGGAATTCTTTATTTTTGGATATAGAAGAAGAAATTACCGGAATTTATGAAATGTCTTCTTACGATGTGAGCAAGATGTTAATTACTACAGAAGCAGGCAAAATTTATATATATGATGAAAATAAATTATCTAAAACCTTAGTCGATAAGACCTTAACAGGTAAAAATCCGCAATTTTTAAATTTTTTAAATGGTGTTCTCGTAATGAGTGAAAGTGATGGTTTATTTTATATAAAAAATAACAGCAGTTATGAAGTTGTAGATTGCGGATTGAAAGATTTAAACGATAATATTTTAACTGATGGAACAATGGCTGTTTATAAAGGTCGTGTTTGGATTGCAAAAGATGCAACAATATATTATTCTGCTCTGGGTACATATAATGATTTTACAACTTCAAATGATGCCGGTTATATTAATGAATTTCATACAGACACAGGTGCAATTACAGCTCTGAAACAATATAAAGATTATCTTGCTATATACAAAAAAGATAGTGTGTATCTTTTAACTGGTACAAGCCCTGATGATTTTGCAATCAATTTGTTTGCAAATAAAGGTGCTATAAATAATAAAACTATTGTTAACGTTGAAAATAAACAGTATTTTCTAAGCAGTAATGGTATTTTTGCTCTTGAACAAGTCGGTGAACTTAATCAAATTCAACTCGGAAATGAAATTTCACAAAAAATAAAGCTTGAATTTTCATCATTCGGAGATTTGAAAAATACTTTGTGTCTGCATTATGAAAGTAAAAGCCAGATGTGGTATTTTTTCCCTTATGCAGATGATGATTATTATCATACTGTTTGGATTAATGATTATGTAAACAAGGCCTGGTATAAACGTGTGATTCCGCAAGATATTGTTGCTGCTTGTATATATAAAGGGAGTATTTATACAGCAGATATAGACGGAAAAATTTATAAAGAAGATTTTGGGACAACTTTTAACGGAAACGCAATTAATTTTATGTGGAAATCCCCATTTTTAGCATTATCCAATGCTCATCACAGAAAGATGATTGATGAATTTTATTTTCTTTTAGATACGGAATATGATAATAACTTTAATTTTCAAGTCTATAAAGATTATGACAGTGAATATTCAGATGACGCAGAACACATATTTTCTATACATCAAGAGCATTTAATATGGGCTGATAATGAAACTTCTGAATCACTGCCTTGTTATTGGCCTTCAGAAGATGCCAGCTTCCCTGTTTGGTCGGTTAATTCCGACACAATGGAGAAGGCTGAAATATCCGAGTCAAATTATTCTGTACAATTGTGTGTAACCGGTGAAGAACTTACTCATTCATGTGCAATTATCGGGTTACAGTTTAGGGAAGTTTATAATGATGATTAAAAATTAACAAAAATAGCCGCCGCTCAAATTTGTTGTAGTAGAAAAAAAAGAAAGGAAACAAAGAGATGACAGACAATGCTTATTCTGCATTTATCCCCGAGATTTGGAGCCAAAAACTTAATTACATGCTCTCAAAAGAATGTGTAATGCTTCAATGTGTAAACAGAAATTGGGAAGGCGAAATCAAAAATCAAGGTGATAAAGTAAAAATTATTACTCCTGCTGATGTAGAGGTTTCAACTTTAAGTTCATCAAATATAACATATTCAGAATTAGAACCAACATCTCAAGATTTGGTTATTGATCAAAAGAAATTTTTTGCATTTAAAATAAATGATGTGGCAAAAGTTCAGGCTAATGCTGACATAATGGAAGCTCATTTAAAAAATGCTAAAAAGGCTATTGAAGAAGTTCAAGATTCATATATTTTATCTTTACATACAGAAGTAGAAGAAAATAATATTGTTGGTTCTGAAGAGGAAGCAATAACTCTTGATAAATCTACTATTTATTCAAAATTTGTAGAACTTGCTTTATGTTTAAAAAATTCAAATGCAGTAACATCAGGTGTAAGACCTTGGGTTGTAATTAATCCGACTATTGAATCGTATTTGCTTCAAAGTTCAGAATTTATTGGGGCTCACAATGTTGCAGATGAAACATTAAGGGAAGGCGCAATTGGAAGAATTGCAGGCATGGATGTTTTAGTTAGTACTAATTTAATTGATGTAACTGGTAAATATTATGTTCTCGCAGGTACAAATGAAGCTATTACATTTGCATCTCAATTAGCAAAAATAGAAAGCTTAAGAGATAAAGACAGTTTTTCTGATTTAGTCAGAGGCTTGTATTTATATGGTGCAAAGGCTGTTCAACCGAAAGCTCTTGCTAAGATGGTTGTAACTGTTCCTGTATAGTATAAAGAATTTTTAAAAGCAGAGTTTTAATAATTTTGCTTTTGTTACCCCGTAATGCACCTTCGGAGGTTTTTATTCCGGAGGTGCATTATAAAAATACTTGTGAGGAAAATATGTTTGATAAAGTAAAATCAGCAATAAAAGAACTTGCAAAATCAGCTGTAGAGAAAGCAGAAGAAGCTTTTGGCAGTAATAAAGGACAAGAAAAAAAGAAAATGGCAATAAAATATATTATAGATAAACTTCCTGTTCCTTTAATTTTAAAGCCTGTTATAGCTCTTTTATTCTCATCTTTTATAGATGATGCAGTTGAATTTGCTGTTGAATACATGAAAAACCTTTAATGCATTTTATGAAGGTAGAAAATATGAGGAAATTAATTATGAATGGACAAAATATGCAAAATATTCCATCCCAAGCCGATTATCAACAAGCGGCGCAAGGAATGCAACAGCCAATTAATACAAATCCTGAAGCAATTAAACAAATGGCTGTTAACGATCTTAAAACAATCAAAGAGCTTGTACAGACTGGTGCTATGACGCAAGAACAAGGACAAAATTTAATGAATTATGTTATACAAAAGGCGTTTGAAAAGTATACATTAAGTCAAAATAACAGTCAAACACCGCTGGGAGCTCAGCAACCGTCTGCTCAAATCTCATCTCAGTTACAAAATAGTATTCCACCGGAATTTTTTAACAGAGATGGCAGAATTGATGTATATGATTATTTAAGAAATTCTAATACTGCTTTTGATGAGGATGAACTCTCTAAAATATCTGCACTTGTGGAAAAAATTGAAAATACTGCAATTGACAGATATGTGAGAGAATTACAACACGAAAAAACATTAAGTAATGAAAATGAAACCGCAAAACAGAGATTAAGAGCAAATGCTCAAAATTCTGCTTCTGACGGTGTAAAAAATTTGGTTTTTACACGTGAACAAATCGGCAAAATGAGCGGCGCTGAATTTGCTAAGCATGAACGTGCAATTATGGATCAATTAAAAAAAGGTCTTATAAAATAGCAATATTCAAAAAATCTTTTAAGGAGAAACAGTCTTATTATTAGACTGTTTTTTCTTAAAAGTATAGAAAGGAAAATTATGAATTATTTGGAACTTATAAATAAGTGTCTTGTTGAATTGAATTATAAACAGGTAAGTGCATTTGCAGAACTGACAAAAAATGATCATAAAAAACTTAAAAATATTTTGAATGTTATAAATCTTGAAATTTGCGGTTTTGAAAAGTGGAATTTTCTTCTTAGAAAAAAGCAAATTTTATTACCTAAAAATACCGGAGAATTAGAAAATTCCGTAGAAGGAAGAATTGAAACATTAATGATTGATGGAGTAAAGTTTGATTATTATGAAGATTTTGAAACATTTTTTATTAATTCTCAACCTCAAAATACGTATAGTTTATTTAATGATAAAATTTTGCTTCCGGTTTTTAATCAGGACAAAAATTTAGAAATATTGTATTATACAAAAAATTGTGTAAAAGATTCTGATAATAATGAGAAATTAATGATGGAAGATGCTGAAGATGTTTCTCTTATTCCTGATCCTTTTGCGGAGCCTCTTCTAGTTTATGGTGCTTGTATGAGATTAAAGGGTAACCCTCAGCATGTCAGATTTAATTATTGGTACAGTATGTATAAAGATGCTTTAGCTAATATGCGATCAAGAGTATCTCCTACAATGGATTCAGCGCCTTCTGTAAAAATTCATAGAAGATAGTTTTAAAAATGTTATTTATTAGAATTAACGTAATGTAGGTGTGAATTATTTAAACGCAAAAAAAACAGGAAGTTTAAAATTCATTTTCCCCTCCTGTTAAGATTTACACTAGCCGAAATATAAATAGCATGAT
>CALURI010000005.1 GCA_944323135.1 Candidatus Gastranaerophilales bacterium | reverse complement strand
TAGCTGAAAATATAACATTTCAGCATTTAAATATGATATATAGACAAATATATAATGAACAGCAAGAAATAAATAATAATAAGGCTAAAAGCATAATAAGACAATTGGAAATAGATATTGAAGCTTTATCTAAAAAAGTTAATTATGAAGAAATGATGAAAAATTTACCAAAAGATGAGCAAGATGGAATAATGGCTATTGATAGTGACTATGAAAATCCATGGAGACTTATGTTTTTTGCAATTAGCAATATTCTCCCAAATAACTATACTCATTCTGATAGATGTTTAGAGAAAATAAAAAAATACAATGAAATAGGTTTTAATTTTGATAATATTAAACTTGAAGAAAAACAAGAACAAGAAAAACAACGAATTTTAAATATTTTGAAATATGATTTTTCTTCTTTTGAAAGTATATTATAAAACAACCCGATACAACCCATCTCATTGTGTGATAAAGTTTCTTGGTAGAGGACATAAGTTTTTGGTTGTGATATTTTTCTCGGTTACAAAACCGCCGGCGGAGATAAAAAAATGAGAGCATTCTCTGACTGATGTTGAAATGTTTATTGGCGGTGAGGTATAAAATATTATTTAACATTCTGATAACTTAGTTCTTGCTTACAGAATTCATTTGGACTAATTTTAGAAATTTTAAAAGTCAAACTTGTTATTTTGTCATTTATATTTTTATCAACTTTAAACTGGATATTATAAATTTTTTCAGATAAATTAAAGTTTTTTAAATTTTTTATTTTATTAACCACTTTTTTATTCATAGTTTTCAAAAATATTTTAAAATAAAGAGTTTTGCAGTAGACTAAAAATTGCACTAATTCTGTATTAAAATCTTTTGTTGACAATATGAAATCGTATAATATGAATAACTGTGGATTCTGTTGATTGCCATTTACACAATAATATTTATTCATATCATTTTTGTTATATGATAGAGCTTGATAGTTGCCATACCCATCAGAATAACCTATATATTTATATTTTACAGGTAAAAAGCCAAACTCTTTCATATAATTAAGGGCAACATCTAATTTTACTTCATTAGAATTGGACTCCGGTTCAATGTATTTATACCGTTGTTTAAATTCATTTATTAAGTCATCTAAATTTGAATCTTTATTATTACTGCGATTTGATAATAAAAAATCCCACCACAGATTTAATCTTTCTATATTTGTTCCACATAAACAAATAATTTTGAATGTTATCTGAAACTTAGAACTGTTTTGTTGTAAATCCTTTCTAAGGATAAATAAACGAGATAACAGACCTTCATATTTGCAATAAAGCCAAACAAAATAGCAAACAGGAATTAGCATAACGGCATATATTATTGGCAATAATATGGTTTTCAAAGAATGAATACATAAAATTGTTGCCGGTTCACTGTAAAAACTAATTATACAATGCAGAATAAGAAGTAAACCTATAAAAGATAGAATGTTATCTAGAAATTTCTTTGCGTTTTGTGATACTTCTTTTTGATATTCCATATAAACACTTGTTATGCTCAATAGTGAAACAAACGCAATCAATATTACTTCAATAAAAAAGTTAAAATCATAAGTTCCAATTACAAATTCTAAAAAACATGAAAATGAAATATAACCCAACAAGTATTCTTTATACATTAGTTTAAAATTTTCAGTTTTTATAGATTTACTTACTACTAATAAAGCGTATGTATAAGCGATTATAGTGTCTTTTAATAAGGGAAAATCCCAAAAGCCTATTCTATATAGTAAATACGTTACTAAAATAAGGTAAATAATTGGGAAAACAAAAATTGTCCAAAACTTTGAAAAAAATACGCATTTCAAAAATTGCATAATCGATTTTCTTACATCTGCACTTTTTATGAAAAAATATAAGAAAAACAAAAGAACTAAAAAAATAGTTGCATATTCTCTATTCGAAATGGATTTAAAAAATTCAATCATAGGTTTATTATGGCACAAAATAATAAAATGTTATTTTTTACTAATAATCTAAAGCCATAACTATTCTATATATAGTTTTAAGTAAGTTTGGATTATTTTTTAGCCGTTTGATGATTTCATCTAATGATACGTCTTCCGGCACATCTGAATATTTAAAATCAAAAAGTACATTAGGGGTTATCTCCAAAGCACTGCACAATTCGTCCAATGTTTCAGCAGAAACAAAGTTGTTACCTAATTCAATCTGGCTTAAACTTTTAGCAGAAAGATTTATCTTTTCAGCCAGTGCTTCTTGGGTTAAAGTGCGACTTATTCTTATCTCACGAATACGGTTACCTAAATTTTTTTTAATACTCATATTATTACCTTAATATATTTAGAATAGGAGTTAAACACATTGACAGTAGAGTTGATCTATTGTAAATTGATTTACAGAATTTATAGTAGGAGTAGAGTATTATGGAAAAAGACTATGAAAAGATGTTTTCAATATTGGATAATTATTTGAAAGATAGAGTCCCAGATATTGATATATCGATTTTAGAAGCGGTTGAAGAAAGAATGGTAAAGTTTTTAGTTTCAAGGAACATCTTAAAGGATTTATTTATGCTCAATTAAGTGCATTAGTATCTTGGAAAAGAATTAGAGATAATCAGCCGGAGTTAAATATCGTCTTTTGCGGTTTTGAAAGAGATAAATTAAAAGAAAAAGCACCGGAAGAATTGATTGATGAAATAAGAACTTTAAAATGCTACAGTCCATATACGACCAAAAACCAAATGAATTCCTTAAAAGCGAATATTGAAACTTTTGAAAAAATTGAACAAGATTTTGGAAGTCTTGAAAAATTTATAACACACACAACGCCTATAAATATTATCAAAAACCTTGCTGATAGTAATAGTATTTATAAATTAAAATATTCAGGTGTTGCTCTTGTTTGTGAGTATCTTAGAAATGTTGGCATTGATGTAATTAAACCTGATGTGCATATAAAAAGAATTTTAGGGGTGGAAAGGCTAAATATTGTAAAAAGTAAATCAGATTATTCAGTTATAGCGGAATGTAAAAAACTATCAGATAAAATTGGAATCAGCCAAGTAAAAATGGATTACTTATTATGGAATTACTGTTCTAAAGGTTATGGTGAGGTTTGTGCTGCAACTCCAAAATGTTATGAATGTGTAATAAAAGAATTTTGCAATGTCTAGTATAATAAATAATGAAAAATAATGTTAGGTAGAGCCATACATATAATTAAAATTTGTATAATAATATATAATTACTGTTAGTTAATTTGTTTGATTGCTCTTAAAAAATACGATGGCGGTGGAAAAGAAAAAATAAAAAGTATATGTTTTTAATTAAAAGTCCTAGTAGTAATAGTATAAGCTATATTATATTTATAAAAGTCTTGATGATAATATAGAAATATCTATGACAATAAATTTTTTTAATTATAAAAACTAAGTTTTAATAAGTAGAGAATTGTAGTGTTTGGTCGAGGAAGGCAAAATTTTTTATGTGATTTACATATCTTCATAATTTGCAGCAACAAAAAGTTAATAATAATGCTAATTTTTGACATATTAAGAAATTTATTGTATAACAAAATTTAAGTATAATAATGGTTTATAGAATTTTCGGTTTGACAATTGTAAAAAAATTTTATATTATAAAAGGGTAAGTTATCGGAGCAGGTTTTGCGGTTTTAGCTATAAGTAAAACGCCCCAGCTATTAGAATCTTGAGGCTATTGGATACAAAAATATAGATTCTGCATAGACATAAGGACGATGAGTAAACATCTCCGCCTAAACAAGATATAAACGCAAAAGCAACAATCAAACACAAAAATACAAAACGAAAAAACGAAAAAACGAAAAAACGACAAACAGCTAGGCAACATTTTGTAACTTACAACTTATCTTGAGGGTTTAAATATCAAATACTTAATTAAACTAGATTAAGTTTTATCACTTTATAGGGTGTACTCTATTCAGGTGTATTTTTGGTATTTAAAAACCCTTTGAATAGACTTGATTTTTATTTTTTCAGTCATTTGAGCGGAAAAGTCTTTACTTCAAACACTCATTGTCCTACAAGAGTAAAAAAGGAGGACAATTATGTCAGGTCAAGCTGTAGGCTACATTAGGGTAAGTACAGTAGAACAAAATACTGAAAGTCAAAAATCCATGTTAGACAAAATTGGTATGGATAAGTTGTTTGAAGAAAAAATTAGCGGTAAAAATATCGACCGTCCACAGTTACAAGCTCTGTTAGATTATGTCAGAGAGGGCGATACTGTATATGTTAAAGACCTTTCAAGACTCGCACGAAACACTAAAGACTTGTTAGATATTATAGAATATCTTGACAAGAAAGGTGTTGGCTTGTTTAGTATCAAGGAAAACATTGATACATCCACAAATTTCGGGAAGCTGATGATTACATTTCTTGCTGCAATCTATGAATTTGAGCGTGCTAATCTTTTAGAAAGGCAACGTGATGGTATCGTAGTTGCTAAAAAGTTAGGGAAGTATAAAGGGCGAAAAAAAGTTCCTAAGCCTGATAACTTTAGAGAAATTTATAAGAAATGGCTAAATAGGGAAATCAAATCGAATGTTGCAATACGTGAACTGAACATTAGCGAATACGCATTCTACAAGTTTGTTAAGGAGGAGAATGCAAATGGCTAAGAGAAGACGTAATGGGGAAGGCTGTTTTTCAAAAAATGGTAATGGATTTGATTATAGGATTTCTTACAATGATGAGAATGGTAATCGTAAGTATAAATACTTTTGGGCAAAATCAAAAGAAGAATGTATTGTCAAAGCTACAAAATGGCGTAATGAGCAAAACGGAATTTATACAGATGAAGATGTAAATGAAAATATGTTGACCTCTCAATGGGCTAATAACTGGTTTGACAATTATGTTGTAGGGCACGTAAAAATTACCACAATTAATGATGATAGAAGTATTTTAGATAAACATATTATTCCAGGCATAGGTCATCGTCCATTAAATAGTTTAACAGCACATAGATTAACTCTATTCTATAAAGAATGTTCTAATAAAAGTAATGGTAGAGGTGGTACATTAGACCCAAAAACTGTTAAAAATATCCGTGCAGTTGTAAATAGAATGCTTGAATGTGCTTGCGATATAGGTATATTAAAAGATAATCCTAATTTAAGGGCTAAGTATCCAAAATGCACAAAAAAAGAAACGCAGATATTAAATACTGAAGATTATGACAAGCTTATAAAATACTGTATTAGACAAGGTACACAATGGGATATGCTTATAGTATTCTTTCTTTGTGTTGGAACGAGATTAGGCGAGGCATTGGGCTTACAATGGTCTAAGGTCGATTTTGATAAACATGAAATCCGAATTAACCAACAATTACAATCTGTACCCAATAAAGAGAAAAATGCGAAATATAAATACAGAAAAGAAATTATTGATTCTACAAAAACAAAAACTTCAAATCGTACAATTTCTATGTCAGAAACTGTAGAAAAAATTTTACGGCGTGTAAGGAAATTACAAGCAGAGAATAAAATGAGATTGGGTCAAAAATATCATAGGGATTTAGATTTAGTATTCCCAAGAGCTGATGGATATTTTACTTGTGACACTACATTTAGAGAGTTTGTTAATAAACGTCTCGAAGAAGCCGGAATTGAACACTACAAAATCCATTCATTTAGGCATACTTGTGCAACAAGTCTTTTCAATGAAAAGATTGATATTAAAAAGGTATCAAAGTGGTTAGGTCATAGTTGCATTGGAATTACCTTAGATACATACACTCATGTATTACCACAGCATTTAGAAGAAGTTGCAAATGCACAAGATAGGCGTTTTAAAAGAATATTTAGTGGGAATGAAAAAGATATTCCTGACGAGATGCTGCCACAAAAAGAAATATCAAAACAAGATGATTGGGGTGCATAAAAAATGATAAGTTGCAGGGTAAAAAGACCTATAAATATTGTAGGTCTTCCCTACAATTAAGAACAAAAATTAAGTATTCTATAAATACCAATAACACTTATTATATCAAGCAAGGAATCTAATTTTAAAAGAGTCTTATGAGCCCGACGAGCTACCAGACTGCTCCACTCCGCGATATTTTATTTTACATCCCATTATGTAACGCTGAAAATCAAAAATCAAGTACTAAATATTTAATAAATAAAAAGAGCATCTTTTTTAGATGCCCTTTTTATTTTGTTATGTTAAACAGGTTCAGATTATAAGCCTAATTTTTCTTTTAGTACTTCCCAGAACCATTTTGTATCTTTGTTTGGAGCTTGAATATTGGCTTCAGATATATCTGCGGCTTCAGAACCTTTGTTTACAACTTTGACATCCTTGTCACTTGTAATAGTTCCGTTTACTGTCATACCGTCACCTTTGTTAAGTATTACGGCGTTACCTGTTGTTGTATTGATTTGACCGCCAACAAGCATGTCACCTTTTTGGTTGTATAATTCAGTTTGACCGTTTGATGTGTTCATTGTGCCTTCATATCTCAAGCCTTCTTCTCCAGAGATATTTTTAATTAAGTTTTGACCGGTACCATCAGCTTTAAAGCCGCTTGTTACATTAATTCCTGTACCGTTTTCTCTTGAAGCTGCATAGAAGCCGTTATTTTCATCAAGGGCTCCGCTTCCGTTATTGTGAACGTTTGCACCCATATTTAATTTGCCTGAGTTAGCAAGTACATTAACACGTCCGGAGTGAGTGATTTCACTGTTAACTGTCATATCGCCTGAACCGTAGTTTTTAATGTTAATGTTTGCTGTATCGCTTGAAATTTTACCGGCACTTGCAAGTTCCATAGAACCGCCGCCTTCTCTGTTGATAACGCCCATATTACCGTCAGATGTTAATTCGCCTGATACATACATATCGCCACTGTAGTTGTTGATTGCTAATTGACCTTCACTTGAGATTTTGCCTTGTAGGTTAATACCTCTTTCTCCGGCATCTGTCTTTCCGTCATGTCTGATTGCAATATTATAACCAGCGCCGTCATTAGTAATTGATGAATTTGTTTGGGTAGAAATGCCCTTAGAATTTTCTCTTGACCATATTGCCAAATTACCATCGTGGTTTGCAACAGTACCGCCTACAGTATTGGTTGAATCGTTTGCAAAAGTAAGTAAACCATTGTCGTTATAAATTGTCATGTTACCGGTATTATCAACATTACCAACGATTGTCATACCGTCTGCACCGTAGTTTTTAAACTTCAATTGACCTTCGTTTTTAATGTTTGAATTTTTAGTAACAGTCATACCTGAGCCTTGGTTTTTAACAGCTGTGTTGCCTGTTGTTGTAATATCTCCGTCAACAAGCATTGCTCCGGCATTGTTATTAATTGCAGTTTCTGCAGAATTCATATTATTGTTTTTAATATTGCCATAAAGTTCCATACCGCCGGCACCTTCATTTTTAACTGATACGTTGCCGTTGCCGACAATATTTCCGGCAGAAGCTAATGTTAATTTGTTGCCTGTATTGCTGTTTAAAATATTAATATTACCGCCTTCATCAGCACCTGCAGATACTTTACCGTTAATTGTTAAATCACCTGCTTTATTTTCAATAGAAACAAGTTTTTCACCTTTAACTCCTGCAACTGCCATGCCGCCTGAACCTTGGTTTTCAAGTCTTACTGAATCAGCTGCAACATTATCTGCGGTATTCGAAATTACCATTTTACCGCCTCTGTTGATGATTCTGATTGCGAAACCTTCATTTTTTGCTTGGTCAGGTGTTGCTGCGCTTTTTACAGAACCTGTAATATTCATACCGCCGGCACCTTCATTAACAATATTAGTTTTGCCTGTTGATGTTGTGGATCCTGAAACTGTTAATGCTCCTGTACCATTGTTAGTTACTGCTAAATCGTGATCAGTAGAAAGTTTGCCGCCTACTGTTAAGTTTGTTCCGGCATTTGATATTTCTAAGTTATCACCGGTATTTTTAACGGTGCCTGAAATATTAAGTTCGCCAGCCTTGTTATAAACATTTAAATCATTTGTAGATTGAACAAGACCTGAAATTTTTGTTCCGTTAGTTCCGTTATTTGTTATATATAAACCGCTGTTAGCCTGACCTGGTTTTGCAGCTCCGTTAACTACTTTCCCAGCAATATCTGTGCCAGTAGATGATTTTATTTGAATATTTGAACCATTTGCAACAAATTGATTGCCTGATGTAATCATACCATCAGTATTTACAAGAGAGTTAAACAAATTGGTAGCTTGTTGATCAGTTGTAAGTGCTTGTTGTTGAGCAATACCGTTTATAATTGCCCCGTTAGTACCTACAGCAAAGTCGCCGCCTCTAAGTTGTACGCCGTTTCTTGCAAATATTTTACCATCGACTGTAATATCTCCGGTGTTTGTTTCTTTGTTTAATAATGTGGAAATATTATTGATGTTAGCGTAATTACCACTTTCGTATTCAGCTTTTAAAGCATTATATCTGTTTGTTTCCGGAGTAGCAACTGATAAAGTACCTACGTTTAGTACACCGCTTGCTCCGATTGTCATACCATTAGGGGTAATGAATACAGCATGTCCGTTATAGAAATTCCCGTCACGCATTGTGTTCAAGATACCGTTAATATTAACTCCGTTATTTACGAGGTTAATAAAAGTTTCAAGATCTTTACCGGAAAGTTTATCTTTGAAAATCAGGTTTGCGATATCGCCGTGTTCCAGAATAAAGTTTTCATATTGTCTGTAACCAATATCGGCACTGATTTGTTCCGGATTAATGTTGAAGATATTTCCGCCTGCACCTGGAGTAGGTGTAACTCCGGAAATATCTGAAGCTGCATGTGCGCAGGATACAGATAGTACCGCTGTCATAGCTGCAATCAAAAGTTGCTTTTTGTTCATACGTATACTCCTTATTTTAATTAGCATTATAATCGCAATAGTATTTTAATAATATACTAAATAATAAAGCTGAAAAAAATATTTATTTGCCATATTGTAAAGAAATATTAATTCAAGTTTTTAGTATATTATTTGGGTTAAAATGTTAACCTTTTTTTATTAAACCATATTTATACTCCTTTTCTTAATAATCATAAAAAATATCATGATATATTGCACCTACTATTATAAAGTATTTTACGGATAAAAAATTGCTAAACTTTAGTTTTTTTTAAGAAATGTAAAGTTGAGTTTAACCTTTAAAAGCTCCCCAAGCTTTTATAGTGCCTCTTTGATACTTTAATAAATAATATTTTCCTTTAGGAATATATTCAATTGATGCTTCCATATTAATTTCAGGTTCATCGGGTTTCATGCCCGCTTTCTTGCGTTTTTCGTTTGTTGATGTTCTTTCTTTTTCTTCTTTTTTTAATTCTTTTTTCACTTTTTTGTTGTTTAATCTTTGTTGTTCAGTCGCATCTTCTTCTATTTTTATAACAGGAATTATTGCAACGGCTTCTTTGGATTGTAAAAGTATCAGATATTCTCTAGAATCTGATAATGCAAGTTCATAATATCCAGGTTTAATTACTCCTCCAGCGTTGTCGTATAGCGGATCCGGAATTATAAGTACGGGATAGTCGGAATCTTTTAATGAGTATCTGAAAATTGCATCACTGCCAAAACGTGTTCCTGAAGTTTCTTGAGGTTTTGGTAAATCAGGTTTGACGTAAGGATGTGTTAAGACTTGGTCTGCATAAATCCCTTCAAACATTTTTTATACCTTTAATTAAATATTTTATTATGTCATCGATTTCTTGAAAATTTTTCCCCAGAGCTTTTTCATTTCCTACAAAAATTAATGACATAAATTTTTGAGAATTTCCACAATCCCCTGATTTTAAAATTAGTCTGTAACTTTCTCGCATAAGTCTTTTGAGTCTGTTTCTTTTAACAGCTCTTTTATGAGTTTTTTTACTTACAACAAAACCTACACGTGTCGGGATATTTTCATCTTTTTTTAAGATGCCTGCAAAAAGAGTTATTCCCCCTTTGTGATAGGAATTTTTGACTCTGTATGTTGCAGTGAATGCGTTTTTATTTTTTAATCTGAATTCTTTTTTTAACATATTTTTTGTACAACAACACAGCATGCCAAATAAATTTCGACCTGCTGTGTTAATTTTGTAAAATCCTATTATCTAAAATCGGACTATGCACGTTTTTTAGCACTGATAGATAATTTATGACGACCTTTAGCACGACGTCTGTTTAATACTTCTTGTCCGCCTGGGGTAGCCATTCTTGCTCTAAAACCGCTTACATGTTGTCTTTTTACTTTTGTTCCTTCTAGTGTACGTCTCATTTTTCTTTATTCCTTTTGATTTATATTTGTCGTATAATTCCAATGTAAATTAAAAAAAATTTTTAGTCAACAGAAAAAGAGGGGCAGGTTACATAATATGAACAAAAAATGTAAAATTGGATTTATCGGATGCGGTAAAATGGCTAGTGCTATAATTAAAGGCACAATTGATTCAAAATTTTTGCCAAAAGAAAATATTAAGGGATCTGAGGTTAATTGTACTGTTGCAGAGCTTGCTCAAAGTCGTTTGGGAATTGATGTTATTACAGATAACAGATTTTTAACGATGGATTCTGACGTAATTTTTATTGCTACAAAACCAAATTATGCAGGTGCAGTTCTTGATGAAATCAAAGATGAGATTACTTCTGAGAAATTAATTGTATCAATTGCGGCAGGAATTTCAACAGAAAAAATTGAAAAAATTATTGGGAGGAAAAGGGTTATTCGTGTAATGCCAAATACACCTGCACTTGTAAGAGAGGGGATGAGCGGTGTTTGTAAGGGCGCATACGCAAGTGATGAAGACGCTGAATTTGTGCTTGAACTTCTTTCAAATATCGGACAAGCAATAGAAGTCAATGAAGATCAAATGGATATTGTAACAGCTATATCAGGTTCTGGACCGGCATTTTTCTATAAGGTTATAGAAGATATGGCACGTGCCGGAGAAAAATTAGGTCTTGAATATGAAAAATCTCTTGAGCTTGCAACTCAAACTGCTTTAGGTTCAGCTAAAATGGTTATAAACAGAGGCGAAATCCCTGTTCAAACATTAATTGATAATGTTGCAACAAAAGGCGGTTGTACATTTGTTGGTATTTCTGTTATGAATGATGAAAATTCTGACAAATTATTCTATGATACAATTGAGCAGACTGCTAAAAAAGCACATGAATTGGGTAAATAGAAGATTAGATATCTTGAAGGCAAGAAATTGAGCTTGTTACAGAGAATTTTAAGTATTGCTTTTAGATTTTAATTTTTGCTTTCGATAAAAAATCCGTTAAAGAAATAGGCTTTGGCGGATTTTTTTTATAAATAAGTCCTTGATAAAGTCCCAAAATGCATGCAGGACAAGTTGTAAGGACGTAATCTGCCTGTGTTTTTATAATATTTTCAGCTTTTTTAGTAGAAATTTCACGTGAAATTTTGTTATTTTTTAAAGTAAATTCTCCAGCCAGTCCGCAGCAATCGTCATAATTTTCCATTTTTATATATTCAACATTTTTGCAATTTTTCAAAAGCGGTTCGAGGAAACTGTCATTCTCAAGGTGGCAAGGTTTGTGGAATGTTACTTTTACAGGTTTTGGAAATTCAAATTTTAGATTTTCTTGTAAAATTAATTCTCCGATACTTATAAATTTTGCATCCATGTACTGTTTTAATGTACTTTCACAACTTGCGCAATCTGTGAGAATATAGTCAAAATCGCAATCCAACAATTTTAAATTGTGTTTTTTCACTTCTTCAAATCGTTCTAAATTTCCGCTTGATAAAAACGGAAGTCCGCAGCAATCAAAGTCTTTTTCAATAATTTCAATATTTGAATTTTTAAAAACTTTTTTTATATAATTGTCGGTTTTTGGAAATAAATTATTTACGCAGCCTTTGAAGTAAATTATTTTTAATGCTGGTAGAGTTTTTGCGGGAAAACTTTTTCTAAAAGGTTTTGTAATGAGTTGAAAAATTTTTAAGATATTTCCGAAAATATATTTGGATTCTAAAAAGAAAATTAATTTTCCTAAAACGGTAGTTTTTGTATATTCATATTTTGCGGTTTCAAAGATTTTACAAACATCAATTGCGCTTGGACAAAAATTTGTGCATTTTCCGCATTTTAGGCATAAATCAAGGTATTTTTCAATATTTTTATTGAGTTTTAAATCTCCTTTTAATACACCGTCAAGCATTACAAATTTGCCGCGTGAGACAGCACAATCGTTGCCCGTAATTTTATATACAGGACAAACTGATTGACAAAGTCCGCATTTTGAACATTTATTTATATCGTCTTTAAAATCAGAGAGTTTTTGCATACTATTATGATAGCACGGAAATTACCAAGGATAATCATCTCTTATTTCCCAGCCGTCTCTTATAATTTTCCCTGAACAACATTGACATTTACCTGTTTTACTGCATTCAGCATTTATATTTTCTTCTTTATTTGTTTGACAGTTTCCAGATATTTTATCGTTATTTATCCATAATATAAATACGTCTTTACCGATTATATTAGGTCTTTTTGCTCCATTTAAATCTATATAAAATCTTTGGCTACTACCCCAATATTGTGTTTCGGCATCTGCATCCCAAGAGAAAGGAACAAATGCTATGAGAGTTCCATCGCTTAAAATTATTGTATATCTGTTGTTACCTGTTAAAGCTAGATTACCATTTCCACTTGGAGTTTTTGCATTTGCATCATAATTACAATCTCCGGACTTACTGCATTCTTGTATTGATTTAAAATATGGTAACCAGAATTTTTGTACATATTTTTTTACGTTTTCGGTATTAATTGCCGTAGTACTGTCAATCCAGTATTCTGAAGGTCCGTTTTCATTTTTTGACATCTCATAGGCTTGTGAAAGTGTTGAGTAAACTTTTTTTAACTGTGCCACAGTTTGTTTTTTTTGATAATTAACAATTAAAGAAGGCATAGTTAATGCAGCCACTACTCCAATAATTCCAAGAGTAATTAAAACTTCTGCTAAAGTAAAACCGGATGCAAATTTGTGATGTTTCATATCACTATTATTGCATATTATTTTTCCTTTGTAAAGGGGATTAGTTAAAGTTCTTCTTACACTTGAGCTTTCGGGGGGGGGGCAATCTCAAAAGCTTTATTATATCTCATTTTTCAACTCCTCTTATGCTTCCAACACTTTTATTATTTACTATTTTTTATTTTTTGTCAAGATTTAAACGATTGCACCATGAGAAGCATCTTGTACGTTATTTGCGTATTTATACAAGTAGCCTGATTTAATTTTTGGTTCAAACGTTTTTAATTTTTCTTTGCGTTTGTCAAGTTCATTATCTGAAATAAGAAGCTCTATTGAACGATTAGGAATATCTATTTTTATTTTGTCTCCATTTTCTATTAAAGCTATTGTCCCCCCGTTTGCGGCTTCCGGACAAATATGACCTACGCAAATTCCTCTTGTAGCGCCTGAGAATCTTCCGTCTGTGATAAGTGCGCATTTTTTTCCCAAGCCTTTGCCTACAAGCAGTGAGGTTGGTGCAAGCATCTCTCTCATACCTGGACCTCCTTTGGGGCCTTCATAGCGAATTACTATTACATCTCCTTCTTTTATTTTGTCATTTTCAAGCGCTGCCATAGCTTCTTCTTCGCTATCAAAGGTTTTTGCAGTTCCTTCAAATGTTCTGCATTCAGGTGCGACACCTGAGGTTTTTATTACACAACCGTCTTTTGCAAGATTGCCGTATAAAACTGCAAGTCCTGCTTCAGTATAGCTGGATTGGTCGTAATCAGGAATAATAGAATCATCTTTATAAGCTTGTTTTGCGATTTCTTTTGTAGAAAATCCAGATACTGTTTTCCCTGCTGTAAGATGTTTGTCAAGGGATTTCAAAATCGCAGGAACGCCTCCTGCATTGTGAAAATCTGCCATTGTTAAAGTTGATGACGGGTTAATTTTTACTATTTGATGAATTTGTTTGCTCAATTCTTCAAAATCATTTAGGGTTATATTAATATTTCCTGCATTTGCGATTGCAAGAATGTGTAAAAATGTATTTGTAGAACCGCCAAGTGCCAAATCTGCAATAATTGCATTTCTGAGGCTTTCTTTTGTTATAATATCAGAAGGTTTTAAATTTCGTTTTACAAGTTCTACAATCTGAATTCCGCTTTCAAATGCTATTCTTCTTTTCTTTGAAGAAACTGCCGATGAAGAAGCACAATAAGGAAGGCTCATCCCCATAATCTCAGCAAGGCAGGCCATAGTGTTTGCAGTGTACATACCCTGACAGGAACCTGCCGAAGGACAGGATTCTTCTTCTAAGGCTAGAAGTTCTTCTTCAGATATTTCTCCTTTTCTGTATCTTCCGACAGCCTCAAAAGAACCTGTAACCATTGTTAATTTATTTTGTCCTCTGCATTCTCCGTCAAGCATTGGCCCTGCTGTTACAAGAATTGCCGGAATATTTAAGCGCAAAGCTCCAATAAGCATTCCCGGAGTAATCTTATCGCAATTTGAAAGCAATATAATTCCGTCAAGTTGATGAGCTTGGGCAACTGTTTCTATGCAATCCGCAATCAAATCTCTTGATGGGAGAGAATATCTCATTCCACTGTGTCCCATTGCGATTCCGTCACATACGGCAGGAACTCCAAAAACAAAAGCTTGTCCTCCGCCGGTGTGAATTCCTTTTTCTATTTGTCTTTCCAAATCCCGCATTGAAATATGCCCCGGAACTAAATCCGAAAAAGAGCTTGCTATTCCAATAAATGGAGCATTCATATTTTTTTTGCTAACGCCTGTTGCCATTAAAAGTCCGCGGTGCGGAGTTCTGGCAATTCCTTTTTTAATATTATCGCTTTTCATAATTCAATTATACATCAATATCTTGAAAAAAATAAAAAAAATGTTAAAGTAGTATAAGAGTAGAAAGGAGCAATGTATGAAAAGATTTTTAAGAACCGTAAAATCGGGGGGGGGGCGTTTTTAGGCTCCTTATCTAAATTAATAGCTTATCAAATTACAAACCTATGTTATAATAGTGATATATATCATCACGATATAACAAGGTTAAGAATGACAAGATTTAATGGTTTTACTTTAGCAGAAGTATTAATAACTCTGGGGATAATCGGTGTTGTAGCTGCAATGACATTGCCGAGTTTAATTGCAAATTATAAAGAAAAGGAGCTTGTTACAAGAGCTAAGAGGACTTATTCTGTAGTTATGAATGCTATTAATGCATATAATACCGATAATGAATCTTTAGGTGATTATTCAACTTTAATGGATGCATCAAAATCTAATGAAGAAATTCTGGCAGAATTTTCAAAATATTTTAATAATGCTATGCTATGTAAACAAAATGGGAAACAGAAATGTAATTTGTCTTACAAAATTAAATCTATTGAACCTCAAAATGACGGGGGTGGGAAAAACGCGTCTTCTATTATGTGGGGAGATGCAATGCTTTTAAATGATGGTGCTATTGTTGCTTTGTCTCGTGAAACTACATCTTCTGGCAGTTGTTTTTATAATTGGGAATCTATTAATACAGATAGTAATGGAAATTATATAAAAAATCCTGACGGGACTTATCAAACAACACAGCATACATCGAATAGATGCGGACGTATAAAGATTGACACAAATGGGAGCAGGGGACCTAACCGTGTTGGATCTGATGTCTTTAATTTTCAAATATATCAAAATAGAATAACTTTTATGGAATCAGAAGGTGATCTTAATTATATATTGAATTATGATAAAGTTCAGCCTTATACAGATTATGCTATAGGTGGTGATTTCGGGGGGTAAATATTTTTTATATTCCAATCATCATCCCATTCAACAGAACCTTTCAGATCAATATTGTGATATCTGTAAGGATTGTTAATAAATTCAGGATTAAACAATTTTTGCTTTGCCAGTCGTTTTATGATGAATGGCAGTAAAGTTGTACTTCCTGCAAGCGTTCCTTCTTTTGAAGTTGCTTTTACCCCGTCATAATAAACTTTTTCTCCTGCAAATATCATTTCTTTTAAATTACTTTTGGTTATTGGAAGGCTGTCACTTACTAAAATAACTTTGTCTACAGGTTTTGATTTGAATGTTAGTTTTAGCGCATCATCTGACACGTGAACTCCATCCCCGATAATTTCCGTATAAATATTGTCATTAACCAATGCAGAAAGTGCTGTTGATTCACCTCTGTGGGTAATTCCTGACATTGCATTAAAAAGATGTGTTGCACCTGTACATTTTGTTAAATTACCACCCGTACAGTGACCTGCTTGAATTTTTACATCTTTACCTTTTTTGAGATAATCTAAAAGTCCATCATCTAGTTCAGGTGCAAGAGTTACAATTTTTATAAAATCATCTTCTATAAGTTTGTAATTTTCAGGTGTAAGTTTCAGGAAATATTTTGGGTTGTGAATTCCTTTTTTTTCGGGATTAAGGAATATCCCTTCCAAATGTATTCCTAAAATACGAGCCATATCAGGGGTTTGTTTTTTAGAAGCTTCTTTTATAACCTTAATTGCATGTTTTGTATTTTCAACAGAATCGGTTACAATTGTTGGGAAAATTCCGCCTATCCCGTATTTTAAAATTTCTTTTGAAAGATATAAAATATCATCAACTGATGCGGTATTAAAATCAATACCAAAACAGCCATGAAAATGTTGTTCAATTAATAATTTTGTTTTCATAATTCAATTATACATCAATATCTTGAAAAAAATAAAAAAAAATGTTAAAGTAGTATAAAAATAGAAAGGAGCAACGTATGAAAAGATTGTTAAGAACCGTAAAGTCGGGGGGGGGGCGTTTTTAGGCTCCTTATCTAAATTAATAGCTTGTCAAACTACAAACCTATGTTATAATAGTGATATATATCATCACAATATAGTGAGGTTAAAAATGACAAGATTTAATGGTTTTACTTTAGCAGAAGTATTAATAACTCTGGGGATAATCGGTGTTGTAGCAGCAATGACGATGCCTGTTTTAATACAAAATTATCAAAAAAAACAGACTGCTGTAAAACTAAAAGCTACTTATTCTTTAATTGCTCAGGCAATTCAATTATCTGAAGCGGATAATGGGGAATCGGAATACTGGGATTTTTCTCTTGATAGCTCAGACTTTTTTGATAAATATTTCAATAAATATTTAACTTTTATAAATAAACAAGATAATAAAAATAATGTTGATTATTATTGGTTAAACGGCGAAAAAATTTCAAGCGGTTTTAAAGAAACTGTTGAAGATACATATATAGGGATATTAAATAATGGAACAAAATTATTTTATCACGTTGCAGGTGATAGTTATACTCCCACAATTATTGTTGATTTAAACGGAGATGCAAAGCCTAATAAAGTCGGACGAGATGTGTTCCATTTCTCTTTTAGTCCAAAAGACGGGCTTAAACCTTGGGGGTATAATAATGTTAATGCTGCAACTGATGGAACAAATGATACAAGCGGTAATTTCGGTTCGACTTTGGATAGAGATGTCCTTAAAGGAAACGGAATGTACGCTTGCAATAAAAATTCCAGAGGCCGCTGGTGTGCTGCATTAATAATGGCTGACGGTTGGGAAATTAGAAACGATTATCCTTGGTAAAAAAAGAGAGGCAATAGCCTCTCTTTTTTTAGATTAGATAACACTTCCTTCAAATACTTTTCTGGCTTCTTCTCTGTCATCAAAATGTATTGTTTTATCTTTTAATATTTGATAATCTTCGTGACCTTTACCTGCAATTAGTACAACATCATTATTATTAGCTATGGCTTTTAAAAGACTTATTGCAGTACCTCTGTCAGGTTCTACAATTATACTTTCTGTGTTTACTGATTTTAAACCTGCTATAATATCTGTTATTATTGCTTGAGGATCTTCTGATCTTGGGTTGTCACTTGTTATAACAATTTTGTCTGCTAGACGTTCTGCTATTGAACCCATTTTAGGACGTTTTGTGGCATCCCTGTCACCGCCGCAGCCAAATAAGCATATTAGTTTGCCGTCTTTCGGGGTGATTTCTCTTGCGGATTTTAAAACATTTTCCAAACCGTCAGGTGTGTGTGCATAATCAACTATTACAAGAGGTTTTTTTACAACAACTTCAAATCTGCCTGCAACCCCTTTTACATTTTGGAGAGCTTTTAGTGCAATTTCAATATCAATTCCTATTGCAATAGAGGAAGTAATTGCAGCAAGTACATTATATACACTGAACATTCCGTTCATATGAAGATTGACTTTATGTTCTTTCCCGTTTGCTACTAATGTGAATTCGGCACCGTTCATTGAAAAATTAATGTTTCTTGCCATTACATCACTTTGCTGTCTTACTCCGTATGTTAAAACTCTTACCCCTTCAGGAACTTCACTTATAAATCTGTCACCGTATTCATCATCAGCATTAATTACTGCAAAGTTTCCTTCTTTAAGATTTTTAAATAGGATTGCTTTTGCTTTGAAGTAATTTTCCATTGTTATATGGTAGTCTAAATGATCTTGTGTAAGATTAGTCAAAACTGCACCATTAAATCTGCAGCCTCCGACACGATTTTGTTCAAGTGCGTGAGAACTTACTTCCATTACAACATTATCAATCTTTTCAACATCTTTAATCATTCTTAAAGTTGCTTGCAATTCCGGAGCTTGGGGAGTTGTGTGTTTGGCATCTCTGTATTCCCCGTTTGATGATAATTTATATCCTAATGTGCCGATAAGTGCGCATTTTTGACCGTTTTCTTCAAATATTTTTTGAATTAAGTGAGTAACTGTTGTTTTACCGTTTGTTCCTGTAATTCCAATAAGATTTATTCCTTTTGAAGGACTAGAATAAAATCTGTCTGCAATATCTGCAATTTTGTGTCTTGTAGAAGATACTACAACTTGAGGAACTTTTGTCCCTTCAACTTTTTTTTCAACAAGAAGGGCTGCTGCACCATTTTCTATTGCACCAAGGGCAAATTCATGCCCGTCAGTGTGTTCTCCGACTAAACATACAAAGATATCACCTTTTTTAGTTGTTTTTGAATTATATGAAATCCCTGTTATGTCGATATTTTTAAAGTTGATTAAATCTTTGTAGTCTAAATATTCGATAAGTTCATCAAGTTTCATTTATATCTCCTTTTTTTATCTTGTCTTTTGGGGTGTAATTTTATCCGGCTTAATATTTAATATTCTTGCAACTTGTGTTGTAACTTCATGGAAAACAGGACCTGCAACAGTATTCCCCCATATTGCACCTACTTTTGCGCTGTCTACCATAACGTATACTAAAATTTGCGGGTCTGATGCCGGAAGGTAGCCTATTGTAGATGTATATGTAAACGGAGTATAACCGCTTCCTCCTTCTTTAGGTTTCCTTGAAGTTCCTGTTTTGGCTGCTACATTATATTTATCCATTTTGATTACTGAACGTCCGTTGTTTACGCTAGCTGCGAGTAGTCGCGTTATAGCTTGTGCTGTTTCAGGTTTTATTACTTGTGTATGATGTATTTTGTTGTCATATTCTTCTTGTGAATATTTTATAATATGAGGTGTAACCCTGACACCGTTATTTGCAAGTGCTTGAACTGCAGAAATCATTTGGATTGCTGTTACTGATGTTCCGTAACCGTATGACATGGTCGCATGAATGCCTTGATCCCAATAAGTCCAATAAGGCAGCAACCCTGAGGATTCTCCCGGTAAGTCTATCCCTGTTTTTTCTCCGAATCCGAATTTCTTTAATACTCCGTAAAATTCTGCAGCACTCATTGTTTTTGCAACATTGATTGCTCCGATATTGCTTGAATGTTCAAATAAATATTCTAATGTAATATTTCCCGGATACGGGTGTATGTCGTAATCGTAATTTTTAATTTCCCATTTCCCGATTGTTGTTTTCCCTGTATCAAGGACAGTTGAATGCTCATTGATTTTTCCTAAATCCATTGCACTTGCAACTGTTATTGTTTTGAAAGTTGAACCGGGAGGGAATACATCTGTCAGTGTCCAATTTTTAAGCTGTTGAGGAGTTGCTTTTTTGTAATTGTTTGGATCAAATGTCGGATAAACTGCGTATGCCAATATTTCTCCGTTTTTGGGGTTCATTACAATTACGGTCCCTCTAAGGGCTTCTTTTTCCTTAACCATTTTTTCGATTTCTTTTTCACAAACGTGTTGTATTGCGGCATCAATGGTTAAGGTTATGTCTTCACCTTTAGGGTTTGTTGTTGTTGCAACCGGGTCAGTTGTAAAATCATAGATAATCTTACCATCACGAGTTTTTTGATATTTTACTGTGTTAATTACGTGCTCAAGTCTGTCTTTTGCAGTATATTCTACCCCGTTTGCAATGTCAGCATCAAAATTATAATATCCAAGAACATGTGCTGCGAGTGTTCCTTGCGGGTATTCTCTTGTGTTTTTCTTACCCAGACTGATTTCTCTTAAATGGAGTTTTGCAATTTCTTTTGCGGTTGATCTATCAATATCTTTTTTTAGAGTAATAACAGGTCCCGGTTTTTTCAATTTTTGTAAAAGTATATCTTTAGGCATTTTTAAAATCGGAGCTAATATTTTTGCCAATTCTTCTGGAGAATGGTCGTAATCTGCCGGGTGTGCGTATACATCTGAATAAACTTTATCTGTTGCAAGTTTTATTCCGTTTCTGTCAAAAATATCTCCGCGCATTGAAAAAATTCTGCCGACTCTTTGGCTTCTTGCTTTAGCTCTGTATTTGCCTACATCTATGACCATAATGAAGAATAAATAAATTATCAAAAGTGTCATGAAAATTGCAAAAAATATGTGCAAAAAGCCCATTATTTTATCAAATGTTTTACTTCGTTTTTCTATTTCGTTTTCCGGCTCTCTTTTTCGTAATCTTTCTCTCAAAACATATCCCTCTTTATTTTTTTATTTTAGCATAAGGAATAGTAAAATTTATAAATATTAAATAATTTTAACTTTGTTATATAATGTTTTTATGAAAAAAATATTTTTATTATTGGGGTTATTGTTAATAGGTTCGCAATCATTTGCATTTGATATTGTGTATCCCAAAAAAAATGATGTGCTTATAAATGCAAATTCAACATTTTTTATAGGTTCATCAAATTCACCTATAAAGATTAACGGAGAAGATGTTCCTTTACATCCTACTGGAGCTTTTGCATACGTTGTACCTTTAAACAGCGGTGCAAATACTTTTGTTATACAATCCGGTGAGCAAAGAGAAATTTTTGTTATAACAAAACCTGATGTTAAGTATACATGTATTTTGTCTTCAAATTTTATTCCGTACAATACAAAAAAAATGCTTCTGGTAACGACAAAAGATGCACCTTTGCGTTCGACTCCTATTGATAGCGGAATTAACAGAATGTCACATCTGCCAAAGGATATAAAATTATGGGTTGACGGAGAAAAAGACGGTTTTTATCGGGTTATTCTCGGGAAAGATAATTATGGTTGGATTTCAAAATCAGATGTAAAAACAGACAGTTCAAATAATTTTGACTTAGCAGAGTTAAGCGGTTATGAATATCTTGATGAAAAAGGTTATTTCGTATTTGTATTTCATCTGAATAAGCAAGTTCCTTTTGAAATGGCTGAGGGTGATCCTTTTTTGATGAAATTTTATAATGTGAAGGATCAGGAAAATTATACTTATATTTTTAATTTCCCTATAAAAGATGCATTAAGCGGAAGGAAATTGATTGGTTATAGCGGAGAATATAAAGGAAACGATTTTATTTTGAAAATAAGAAAGCCTATTATTACAAATTCTTGGCGTCCTTTACATAATATAAGAATAGCAATTGATGCAGGACATGGCGGTGATGAATTCGGTGCTACAGCTTGTCTCGGAAATAAAGAGAAAGATATAAATTTATCAATTGCAAAACTTGTTGAATCTGAATTAAAAAAACGCGGAGCTCACGTTATTATGACGAGAAAAGGGGATAATTACGTAAGCCTGAAAGATAGAGTTGAAATTGCAAATTACGGGAATGCTGTTGTATTTATCAGTATTCATGGCAATGCTTTGCCGGATGGTAAGGATCCTAATAAAAACAGAGGTACAAGTATTTATTATTACTACCCGCAAGCAAAACCGATTGCAGATATGATTATGGATACGGTTGTTTCTGAAATAGGAGTGCCAAATGACAAGGTGCGTCAAGGAAGTCTTGCAGTTGTCAGAAATACAAAGGCATTGAGTTTGTTGATCGAAGTTTCTTATCTTATAAATCCTGAAGATAATGCAAACTTAATTAATCCTGAATTTCAAAAGCAATATGCAAAAGCAATTGCAGACAGTTTGGAAAGATATTTTTCCAAATAATTTCTTATTTTTATAAGTTAAAAAAATGGGGTGACATCTTATTTCAGTCATCCCATTTTTTTTAAGTTTTTATTATTATTTTTCTGTTACATAGTTTAAAAGAGTTCTGACTCCTGCGCCTGTTGCCCCTGCTATAAATTCTTTTTGAGGCTTTTCAATATAGGCCGTACCTGCAATATCAATGTGGCACCATTTTGTATCTTTTACAAATTGTTGTAAGAATAACCCTGCAGCAGATGCGCCACCGTTACGAGAACCAGTGTTTTTCATATCTGCAATATCAGATTTTAGACTGTCAAAATATTCACTGAACATCGGTAATTGCCAGTATGTCTCTCCAGAATCTTTTGCTGTTTTGATTATGCGGTTAATCATTTCTTCGTCATTGCCCATAATTCCTGAGGCTACTGTCCCTAATGCTACCATACAAGCACCGGTTAAAGTCGCGATATCAATTACTTCATCAACACCAAGCTCACAAGCATAACATAGTGCATCTGCAAGAGTTAATCTTCCTTCTGCATCTGTGTTATCGACTTCGATAGTTTTTCCGTTCTTGGCTGTTAAAATATCTCCCGGTTTGTAAGATGATCCTGATGGCATATTTTCACACGCTGCGATGATACCATGTACTTCCATATCAGGTTGCAATTTTGATAGTGCTTTCATTACACCTAATATACAAGCTGCTCCTGACATATCATCTTTCATCGTAAGCATTGATGATGCCGGTTTAATATCAAGACCGCCGGAATCAAAACAAATTCCTTTTCCGATTAGGGCAATTTTTTTCTTAACATTTTTGCCTGTGTATTTCATGTGAATGAATTTCGGCGGTTGTATACTTCCCTGTCCGACTGCTAAATATGCTCCCATTCCCATTCTTTCAATTTCTTCTTTATCGAATACTTTAGTTTCAATTCCTTCAAGATTTTTTGCAATTTCTGCAAGTTTAGCAGGTGTTGCAATTTGAGCGGGAGAGTTTGCTAAATCTCTTGTAAATTTCATTGCTTCCCCGAAAACAATACCTTCTTGTATTTCGTTTTCTGAAAATCTTGCAAATGTAATTTCATCTAAATGATGTGCTTTTTCTGATTTATATATGTCATAAGCATAATCTGCAATCATAGCACCAATTGCTGCTGATTTCCCGTAATCAGCGTTTACATCAAAATCAAAAGCAGCTTTTTTTGCTTTGATTTGCTGCAATTTTTTTATTGATTTTGCAACTGCTTCACGCATTTTATTATGGTCGAATTCTTCTTTTTTGCCGAAACCGATAATTAAAATTTTGTCAGCAGGGATTTTCCCTAAAGTATGTAACAAATATGTTTGACCGAATTTCCCTTCGAAGTGATCTTTATCAACAGCATAGGTATTTGCAAGTTCTTCAGATGTCTTTTCACCCTCAAACTTATTGATAACCAAAACTTCTACAGGAGTATTTTTAACGTTTTGTGAAACTTTAATTTCCATATTTCTCTCTCCTTTTTCGGTTGTTAGTATAACATCTTAACCTGTATTTGTAAATCCGCTTTAATATGTATCAATTTTTAAATTAATACTATACAAAAATCTATTATCATGATATGATGTTGACAGATGTAGTAGGTAAATATTTTTTGGAAATATATGCAATAAAATTTATTTAAATATTTAAATAGTTTACGGCTCGATAGGATATATGTATCGAGCATTGCGTGTATTATTAAAAAATAGAAAAGGATAAGGTATAAAACTTTATGGACTTTTTATTGATTATTGCGATTATTGCGGTAATAGCATTAGTCGCTGTGCTGTTTGTCCAGCAAAGCAAAACTAAATCCGTGCTTGTATCTGTAGAAAAAGATAAGAAAGCATTGGAAGAGAAAGAAAAACTGCTCCTAAAAGAAGCTAGAATTAAAGCAATTGAAGAATTGCAAGATGACAGAGAAAAATTAAACGAAGAAGAACGTGAAAGAAGACAGGAACTTGCAAGGCAAGAACAAAAATTAGCAAAACGTGAAGATATGCTTGAAGATAAAATTCAAGAATATACAGAAAAAGACTTGCAAGCTCAAAGAAAGCTTGATGAATTACTTGAAAAAGAAGATTATTTGGCAGAAATTGTTCAAAAACAGACAACAGAACTTGAAAGAATTTCTGGAATGTCTGCGGAAGAAGCTAAAAATATGTTATTGGAACAATTAAAACATGATTTGGCTCAGGAACAAATGCAACTAATTCGTGAAAATGAAGCTAAAATAAAAGAAACATCTTTGGAAAAAGCAAAAGAAATTTTGTCAACAACTATGCAAAGATGTATGATTGAACAAGTTGTTGAAACAACAGTTTCTGTTGTAGCTTTGCCAAACGATGAAATGAAAGGCCGCATAATCGGTAGAGAAGGTCGTAATATCAGAGCATTAGAAACTTTAACCGGTGTAGATTTGATTATTGATGATACGCCTGAAGCTGTTGTATTATCAAGTTTTGATCCCGTAAGACGTGAAATTGCAAAATTGGCATTGGAAAAATTAATTGTCGATGGGCGTATTCACCCTGTAAGAATTGAAGAAATGGTTGAAAAAGCTCAAGATGAAATAGATAAAAAAATCTGGGAAGAAGGCGAAAATGCAGCATTAGAAATGGGCGTTATGGGCTTAAACAAAGAGCTTATAAAAACTCTCGGCCGTCTTTATTACAGAACAAGTTACGGGCAGAATGTTTTGAAACATTCTCTTGAAGTCGGTCATATAGCAGGCATGTTGGCTGCTGAAATAGGTGCAAATGAAAAGATAGCAAAACGTGCAGGGCTTTTACATGATATTGGTAAGGCCGTTGATCAAACTCAGGAAGGAACTCATATTCAATTAGGTGTTGAAATTGCTTCCAGATATGGTGAAAGACCTGAAGTCATACATGCAATAGAGGCTCACCATGATGATGTTGTAGCGAATACGATTGAAGCTGTTTTGGTTAAGGTTGCAGATGCTATTTCTGCAGGCAGACCCGGTGCAAGACGCGATACCTTAGAAATTTATATTAAGCGTCTTCAAAAAATTGAAGAAATCGTGAACAGTTATGACGGAATAAAACAGTCATTTGCCGTTCAGGCAGGACGTGAAGTGAGAATTATTGTCGAATCTGAAAGATTTGATGATTTGGCATCTCAAAAGCTTGCAAGAGATGTTGCAAAACGGATTGAAGATGAACTTGATTATCCGGGACAAATTAGAGTGACAGTGGTAAGAGAGTTCAGAACTACTGAAATTGCTAAATAAAACAGAAAGCTATAAGTTTTGGAGCGGAAGCCAGGCTGTTTTGAATATGGCTAAGCTTCCGGCTCTTAAACCTTTAGAATATATAAAGTTATGATGAGTGATGATAAAATATTAAAAATATTATTTTTCGGAGATTTGGTAGGCAGACCCGGAAGGGATGCCGTGAAGGATTTTTTATATGAAAATAAAGCTAATTATGATTTTGTGATTGCTAATGTTGAAAATGCATCTCATGGTTTTGGTCTAACTTTAAAAAATTATAATGAATTATCCGAATATGGCGTAGATTGTATGACTTCCGGAAACCATATTTGGGACAAGAAAGAAATTTTTAACTACATCGACAGTGCTGATAAATTAATCAGACCTTTTAATTACCCTAAAAATACTCAAGGCTCGGGAAGCCGAATTTTTGAATTGGCGAATGGAATAAAAGTCGCTGTAATTAGTGTGCTGGGGCGAGTATTTATGGCGCCTGTGGAATCCCCTTGGACTGTTGTAAAAGAAGAAATTCAACGTTTAAAGGAAATTACTCCTATTGTAATTATTGATTTCCATGCTGAAGCAACAGCCGAAAAAATATGTTTTGGAAGATTTTGCTCAGAGCTTGGGGTAAGTGTATTTTTGGGGACACATACACATGTTCAAACTGCTGATGAACAAATAATTAATGGTATGGGGTATATAACTGATGCTGGTTTTTGCGGAAGTGCAGAAAGTGTTATAGGTATGGATTATAATACTTCTTTAAACCGTTTTACAACAGTAATACCTGAAAGATACGATGTAGCAGACAGTGATATTGTCCAGATAAATGCCGTAGAAGTTGACATTGATAAATTAAGCGGGCATACTGTCGCTATTAAAAGAGTTTTTTGTTATATAGATAAAAGTAAAAAGGAAGAGGAAAATGAAAAGTGATTTGCACATTCACACCCTTTATTCGGACGGAGTATTTTCACCCGAAAAGATTGTCGACACTGCAATAGATGTCGGACTTCAGGCAATAGCTTTGACTGATCACGATAATATCCTATCGTATAAGGTAGCAAAAGACTATTTAAAACAAGAAAATAAAGAAGATAAATTAGAAATTATTCAGGGTATTGAAGTTAATACATTATATAAAAATTACGAAGTCCATATATTGGGTTATTTTATGGATGTAAATAACAGTGACTTTCAAGAATTATTGAAGGTTCAGCAGCAGGCTCGTATAAAACAGACAAAAGAAATTTTGAGTCTTTTGGCAAAAAAAGAAGGTATAAGAATAAAGTTTGAAGATATAAAAAAACAGGTAGCTCCCGGTGGAAGTATCGGGCGTCCTCATATTGCTAAAGCTATTACAAATGCTGGCGGAACTACAAGTGTTATGGATGCTTATGCAAAATATATTCACGATAATTCTCCTGTTTATGTACAAAGAAAAACTGTTTCTCCGCAAGATGCAGTTGAGATAATCTATGATGCAGGCGGTGTCCCTGTAATAGCTCATCCTCATGATCTTGATATCGCGGAAAGTTTGATAAAAGAACTTATGCAGTATGGCTTAAGAGGGATTGAGGCTTATCACAGAAAGCATACTCCTGCTTGTGTTGAATATTTTTCTTCAATGGCAGAAGAATTAGGACTTATTGTTACCGGCGGTTCTGATTTTCATGCTCCAAATATTATGAACGGACAGATTATACTTGGTAAAAATTTCGTTCCGGAATGGGTTTATGAGAAATTACTTGAAGAGAAAAAACGTATCGATATGGCTTAAAAAGAGGTTGTATGGCAGGGAAAAAACGATGGAAACTTGAATATTCGATAGCATTATTTGTAATGTTAGGAGTTCTTTTACTTATAGCTCCGGTTTCTTTAGAAAATTCAAGACAGGCAAATTTTATTTCAAAATGGAATGAAAAGCTTAATCGTGTTGAATATATGTTTTCGGTTATAAATGCTCATATAACAGATGATATGATTAAGAGTATGAGCAGAGCGAAAACTCCTCAAGAGCGTGAGGAACTTTTGCTTACGGTTGTAAAGCCTTATTTGCGTATAAATACAGATAATTATCCTATAAGACATTACAGACCTCGTTATATGAACGGAAATCGTGTGTATAGAGGTCAGTTGTATTTTTTTGACGACTTTTATTTTGCTGAAAATAATACAATTGTAGGTTTTAAAGATATAAAAACTGATAAATCCTCAGATGTTTGGTTTTTAATGATGTTTGATATGAACGGGCTTTTGCCGCCAAACAGATGGGGTAAAGACATTTACGGTATAAATATTTATGATGGCGGAAGGATAGAACCTTTCGGATTTGATAAAAGTATGAATGAGCTTAAAAAAGATTGTTCAGAATCAGGCTCAGGAGTTGATTGTTCTTATTACTATAAAATAGGCGGAGGATTTGATGACTGATATAAAACGAGTTTGTGTTTTTGCTTCATCTTGTAATTATTTGGAGTCATCTTATTATGTTGTTGCCGAAGAATTTGGTGATTTGCTTGGCAAGGCAGGTTTTGATATGGTTTATGGTGGAAGTTCATTAGGATTAATGTGGGCTTGTGCCAATAAAGTTAAGGAAAATGGTTGCCAAATTATTGGAGTAATGCCTGAAAAATTGCATAATATGGGAGTTAATACAGATGAATGTGTAGAACTTTTTGTAACCCCTTGTATGCGAAGCAGAAAAGCTAAAATGGATGAAATTTCTGATGCTGTTGTAGCTCTTCCCGGAGGTTTTGGGACTTTGGAAGAATTATCTGAAATGATTGTGCAAAAACAATTGGGATATAATAATAAACCGATAGTGATTTTAAATATTAATGGTTTTTATGATAAGTTAATAGATTTTTTTGAACAAATTATAGAGTTAAAATTCGCATCGGATAGTGCTCGTGAATTATTTTTTGTTGCTTCAACGCCTTTTGATGCTGTAGAATATTTGAAAAATTACGAACCTAAGAATATTGCAGTTACGAAAGAGCAGATTTACAAAAGATAATAACGTGAAAGTTGATAATCGTCGAAATAAGTAAAAAAAATCAGGAATTTTTCCTGATTTTTTTACTTATATTTAAGTTTTATATATTAATATTTAAGCATTGAAACTGTTTTTGGAGAATCTGTTAGTCTTTCTCTTCCGTTGAGGTCTGTTAATTCAATTAAAAATGCTATACCAACTAAATTTGCACCGGTTTTTTTAACAAGTTTACAAGCGGCTTCTGCTGTTCCGCCAGTTGCAAGTAAATCATCTACAATTAAAACGTTAGCACCTGGCTCAAATGCGTCTTTATGTACTTCGATTTTGTCAGTCCCATATTCAAGAGAATATTCTTGGGAATATGTTTCAGCAGGAAGTTTGTTTGGCTTTCTTATAGGTACAAAACCTGCATCAAGTTTGTATGCCATTGGCATTCCGAATATAAAACCGCGGCTTTCAATACCTGCTACATAATCGATTTTTACATCTTTAAATTGTGAGCAAAGATAATCTATCATTACTTTCAATGTTTCAGGATCTTTTAGGGCAGTTGTAATATCACGAAATATTATCCCTGGTTTTGGAAAATCTTTAACTGATCTGATTTTATTTCTTACATCGATAGTTGTTTCTGTTGTCATTTTGCTGTTTTCTCCTTTATAATTTATTTTTCGGCCAGTATTTGTTTTAATTTTTCTCTGTATTTTTCAGTATATTCTTTTGTATATTCTTTTGTTTTTTGTAATTCTTTTTTTATAAATGCTTTAATACTTGCTTCTTCTTCCATTACAAGACCGTGGGCAGTTTTTCCCCAATTCATATCTTTTTTCATAAATAATATTTTAAAGCAAATATATAAAACAAGAGGGAACCAGATTATGAATAGATAAACTGATGTCTCAAGAGCTTCAAAAGTAGCATCAAATCTCGGCATATAATCATATCGTCTTAATGCATATCTTGCTGCAAAGAAAAATCCAAAACCTATTGCACAACCTATAAAGATAGAAGAATAAAGCATGTGAGGCGGGGCTTGTTTAGCCAGAACTTTAAATCCTCTGATGAGAATTTCCATAACAAACCATCCGGGCATAATAAATTGAGTTATATAAGCGGTCATATCAAGGCTTGCACGTAAAGACATATCTTTTGAAAATAATACATCTCCGGCATATTCAAGATATCTTCTTATAGTTCCTTCTAACCAGCGCCTTCTCTGTCTATACAAAGGTCTTAAATATATAATTCCTTCTTCATATACTATTGCATCAGGGCAAAATCTTATATCCCACCCTTTAATATGAAGTCTTGTAGACATGTCTAAATCATCAACTAGTGTATAGTTATTCCAACCGCCAATATCTTCTATTGCCTGTCTTTTAATGAGTTCTCCGTTTCCGCGAAGTTCAACAGCACCTTTAATAGAATCTCTGCCGGTTTGAAAATGGGTATCCATTGTATATTCATTATTTTGACATCTTGTTAATAGGTTTGCATTTTTATTTCTAATAACTTTTCTTGCCTGAACTGCTCCTACATCTTTAGGTTCAAGATATGGAACAAGTTTTGTTAAAAAGTCAGAATCGATTGTTGCATCTGCATCAAATACAAGGATAGCTTCTCCTTTTGCTATTTTAAATGCGTCATTTAAAACTGCGGATTTGCCGGGGAATGCGTCCATAGGACGAATAAGAGCAGTAACTTTATCATATTTTTGTTCTAAATCTTTTATAACAGAAGCGGTATTATCAGAACTTCTGTCATCTATTACTATAATTTCAAAGTTTTCATAATTCATATTTAAAATATTATTGATAGTATTTTCAATAACAGATTCTTCATTATGTGCTGGAACCATGATTGATACAAACGGTTTGTAATTTTCGTTAATTACTTGTGGGAATTTTTGTAATTTACGTTTTTTAAGTTTGTATGAAAGGTTCATGAAGAGCGCATAAATAAACATGAATGTGCATAAAAGTGCAAGCCCCCATACTGTATTAAAGTAACTTTGAAATATATATATGAAAATGCCGAGTCCAAAAACTATGGTAAATAAAAGAATTCTTTCTTTCATGTTTAAATACTTACATACTCCCGTTTTTAATTCCTATAATATTATAGCAAAAACTTATTTTACTCGACCAAAATTAACGAAATTTATTACTTTTTGTAATACAATTTCCTCTATTTATATGTTTTATTTAAATAAAAGTATTAAAAAACGTAAAAATACTTGCTTTTTAAAACAGTTCCGCTATAATTGGAGATGTACAATAAGAAAAGGAGTTTTATAATGAACAAAGAAGAATTAGTACAAGAAATTGCAAAAAAATCTAACGTAACACAAAAAGAAGCTGCTGAAGTTTTAGGCGCTATGATTGAAACTATCCAAAAAACAGTTTCTAAAGGTAAAAAAGTTACATTAGTAGGCTTCGGTACATTTGAATCAAGAAAAAGAGCTGCAAGAATCGGCAGAAACCCACAAACTGGTAAGGAATTAAAAATCCCTGCAACAACAGTTCCTGCATTCTCAGCTGGTAAAAAATTCAAAGAAGCTGTTAACAAAAAATAGTAATTTTTGAAAGTTTCTTAAAAAAGACCTACCAATATGGTAGGTCTTTTTTTTATTGATTTTTCTATTTAATAGAAATAAAAATATTAAAAATAATAATTTTTTATAAAATTTTAAAATTTTCCTATAGGATAAGGGTTCAACTTCATATCAATTTATGTTATAATAAAAAATATAATTAATAATTTTGAAATCAAAAGGAGAGAAGTATGAAAGATTTATTAAGAATTGTAATGTCGGGGGGGGGGCAATTTTAAGCTTCTTTTCTGTATTTGAGACTTGTCAAAATAAAAACCTATGTTATAATAGTGATATATATCATCACAATATAGCGAGGTTAAAAATGACAAGATTTAAGGGGTTTACTTTAGCAGAAGTATTAATAACTCTCGGTATTATTGGAGTTGTTGCCGCAATGACAATGCCTTTGTTGATTGCAAATTATAAAAAACAAGAGGTCGCTACTAAAGTAAAAAAAGTATATTCAATATTGTCACAAGCAACTCTTAGAGCTGTTGAGGACAATGGAGAATATCAATATTGGGATAACGCTAAAACTATAGGAGCAGAAGAATACTTTAATCAGTATTATAAACCATATTTATCTATTATAAAAGTTTGCTATGATTATTGCGGTTATGATAGACAAAATCCTTGGAAAAGATTAAATGGTAGTTATTGGGAATATTCAGTTTTTGTAAATGATTTTCGTCAGCCTTTTATATTATCAGACGGAACTTTAATTGTAATATCAATTGCAAGTGGTTCTGCTGATATAGATGATGCAGAATATAGTAATTTAATTTATTTTGATATAAACGCTAATAAACCTCCAAATATGCTTGGAAAGGATACATTTATATTTACAAGATCTGATAAAGGGATTTTCCCTTATGGGTTTGAACAGGATGAAAGTGCTATTAATAGTAATTGTTCAAAAGCAGGTGCAGGAGTTTATTGTGCTGCAAAAATTATGAGAGATGGTTGGCAGATAAAGAAAGATTATCCTTGGTAATTGATTATCAGTGAGAAATTTTTATTATTTTTCTTTTTCTGCTATTCTGGCTTCTCTTTCAAGAAGATTTCTTTTATACAATTTAGCTTTACGGAAACGGTTTTTGTACATTTCTATAATGCCTTTTTCTCTCAATATTTCCAAATCATCAAATGTTGATAAATTTGGATATTCTTTTACGGCTTTAACATATTCTTGTGCTTTTCCAAATAGCGGGTGTCTTTTATTTATTACGCCATCTTTTTTTATTGTTTGTTTATAAAAATTTTCATTGAACTTAAGGTTTGAGCATGTTGGAAATTTTTCCAGTATTAATTTTTTAAAATTGTTTAGTCCTTTGTCAATATTTTCGGAAATTCCTGCGAAGTATCTTGCAATTATCTGGTATTGTTCAATATGTTTTGCCTCATGTTTTATCCATTTTTTAATAAGCGGACGAAATAGTTTGTTATTATAAATAAAATTTAAATTTATTTCTGCAGTAAAAGGATTAGTTGCTGCTGCGCAGTTATCAAAGAATAAAATTGAATGAATTCTAGGTTTTACCGGTAATTTATTTTTTTCTGTAACTTGATTAAGAGTATTTAATATAAATCTGCATTGTTTTATTTTCATTTTTGCCTCTATATTTTCTAAAATACATAAAAATAAAATATGCTAAATTTAATATTTTTTTTTATAAAACTTTATAATTTTACAATAAAACAAGGGGTTAAATTTATATCAATTTATGTTATAATAAAAATATAATTAATAATTTTGAAATCAAAAGGAGAGAAGTATGAAAGATTTATTAAGAATTGTAATGTCGGGGGGGGGGGCAATTTTAAGCTTCTTTTCTGTATTTGAGGCTTGTCAAAATAAAAACCTATGTTATAATAGTGATATATATAATCACGAATTAACGAGGTTAAAAATGACAAGATTTAAGGGGTTTACTTTAGCGGAAGTATTAATAACTTTAGGGGTTATCGGAGTAGTGGCTGCAATGACTATGCCTGCTTTGGTTTCTCATTATCAAAAAAAAGTTTTGGAAACACAGTTTAAAAAAGCTTATTCTGCTCTTTCTCAGGCAATGATACCTCTTCAATCCGAATATTTAAATTGTCCTGCAGGTAGTAAAACTGAAATAAGAAATTTATTATTTGCCCAGTATAATAATTTGGGAGTTAACGCAACATCTAAACTTGATTATGATAATTTTAAAACTTATACTAAGAGTAATTCATCTGCAAGAATTCATGCAAATTGCTTAGACCCATCCATTTCAGCAGGTTTTAGCGGATATGGAGTTACAACTGTGGATGGTGCAACAATAGCATTTTGTACAAATAATACTTATGGTAATATGATAAGTGTTGATACAAACGGTTTTAAAAAAGGTCCTAATGCTTATGGACATGATTTGTTCTTTTTTCATTTGAATTTAAATACTTGTAATTTAGAGCCTATGCAACGTCAATGGCGAGATTGTACAGCTGATGATACTGACTGTGCTGGAGGAGGTTTCAAGTGGACAGATGGTAATTGTTCAAAAACTTCTGATGCTTCAGAAAACGGTTTTGCTTGTACTAAGTATGCTATTGCAAATACTTGTCCTGACGGTTCCGGTAAGGGATATTTTGACTGTCTGCCTTAGTATTTTAAATTAATATAAGTTTCTAAAGAAGCAACGATAAGTTGCTTCTTTAATTTAGAACTGTTTAAATATTTTCATAAATCTATTTGACAGATACAAGTGGGGGGGGGGATACAATTAGTCTACTGAAAATATTTCTTTAATATCGTCCATTGTTAGAGATTTTACAATATTTCTGTCAACTGAAATTACGCTATCTACAAGGTTACGTTTAACTGTTTTTAATTTTTGGATTTTTTCTTCAACAGTATTTTTTGTAATCAGTCTGTAAACAAAAACTTTCTTAGTTTGTCCGATACGGTAGGCTCTATCTGTTGCTTGGTCTTCAACAGCAGGATTCCACCACGGATCATAATGGATTACGTAATCCGCTCCTGTAAGGTTCAAACCTGTACCGCCTGCTTTTAAGCTTATTAAGAAAATCGGAATTGATGGAGTTGAATTAAACCTTTCAACAGCTCCTTGTCTGTCTTTTGTTTTCCCTGTCAAATATTCATAAGGTATGCCTTCTTTTTCCAGCCAAGCTTTTATGATATCAAGCATATCCACAAATTGGCTGAATAAAAGAATTCTATGACCTTCATCTATAATTTCTTCAAGCATTGCTTTAAGCTTTTCAAATTTACCTGATTTCATAATATTTTTGACATTTTCTTTATCATAAAGTCTTGGGTGGCAGCAAATTTGGCGTAACCTTAAAAGCGCAGAGAATATTGAAAGTCTGCTTTTTTCAAGCCCGTTTTGCTCAATTGATTTGAATAATTCTTCTTTTGTGCTGTCAAGAACTTGCAAATAGAAATCTTTTTGCTCGTCTGTAAGCTCGCAATATGCAATGTTTTCAACTTTATCAGGCAAATCTTTTGCAACATCTCGTTTCATACGGCGTAAGATAAATGGATATATCTGTAATTTCAAACGTTTTTCAACAGTTTTATCTTGACGTTCCATAATTGGATTAACGTATCTGTAATTGAATTCTGACATGCTGAACAAAAATCCCGGCATTAAAAAGTCAAATACTGACCATAATTCTTCAAGTTTGTTTTCTATCGGAGTACCTGATAGGGCAAGTTTATGTGATGCTTGTAATTTTTTGACAGCTTGAGCTGTTTGAGACATTGCGTTTTTGATATTTTGTGATTCGTCTAAAATTACATATCTGAAATTGTAATTTTTAAGTTTATTTATATCTCTTCTTATAAGTGCATAGCTGGTTATTACTACATCATAGTTTGGTATTTCTTTAAAGAATTCTTTTCTTTCAACACCTGAAAGTTTTAGAGTTGTCAATGTAGGTGCAAATTTTTGGATTTCAGATTCCCAGTTAAATACAACAGTTGTCGGACATATAACAAGAGTTGGAGCTGCCCCGTCTTCTTCTTTTGCTTTTTGGACAACTGCAAGTGCTTGAAGAGTTTTTCCAAGTCCCATATCATCTGCAAGTATTCCGTTAAGCCCGTATTTATACATAAACCATAACCAGCCGAAACCTTTTGTCTGATATTCACGGAATTCTGCATTTATACCTTGAGGAAGTGTTAAATCTTCTGATGTTGAGAAGTTAGACATTTGTTTCCAGAAGGTTTCAAAATTATCACTTAAAACAAGTTCTACGTTTAAATTCTTAAGTTCATTAATTAAACCTGCACGATATGTTTTGACAATAAATTTATTTTCGTTATTCCTGTATACATCGAAAGAATTAAACGCGCGCATGATTGAATAAATATCTTGTGCTGGGTATTCTACAAAACCAAGACTCCTTATACGACTGTATTTTTCTCCGCTTTGTATTGTTTCGTAGACTTCATCAAAGTTTATAATTTCATCTCCGACTTGACCGTATAGGAATATTTCAAAACTGTCTTCTGCTTCTTCTGAAAAATCAATTTTAGCACATAATTTAAAAGGATTTTCCATAAGTTTGAAAAAGCTCATATCATCTTTTTCTACAAATTTCCAGCTTTCTCCGGCTTGTTTGATGTAATAATTATAAAAATCAATGGCATTTTCTTTTTCAAGAGCCAAATTATTAGTCTGCATAGGTACAAATTTGCAAGCCAGAAGCATTTGATAAGCTTCCTGTTCGTGTTTTAAATTTCTTTTAATCCAATAGACTAAGTCTTCTCCAGGTTTTTTTATTGTTATATAAGGTGCTTTTTCAGCAGTAGTTTTTGAATACGGAACAACAACTCCGTCATATTCAAATTCCAAAGAAGCTTTTAATGATTGGTCATAATCAATTCCCATTGTAACAATATTCAACGGCGGACGTTCTGTCAGCATTAATTGACTAATATTATCAGCAATTTCAACATCCATAATCTCTTGAAGTTTTGGCAATTCTTCGTAAATAAATTTCCCGCCGTCAGCATCTTTCAGGTCTGTAAAAGATGATTTTAATATGTTTTGCGGAATTGAACTCATTGCAATGTTTGTCGGGAAAATTATATTTTTATATCTGCCCCATTTTAAATGTCTTGAGAAATATCTGACTTCTTCAAGCGGATATACGTCATCTTTATCAGGTCTTTTCCATTCCAAAGACAGAAGAATAGTCCCTTGTGCACCGGTATTAACATTTAAAATAAGTTTCCATTCTTCATCTGTAAATTTTAATCTTTCTTTTGTTTTTTCATCTAAAACTTCATCAGCTTTTGATAAAAGTGTGAACATCGGACCGAATTTAGTAATTGGGATATCGTACCAGCCTGCTTTTTTATCTTGTCTTGAAACAGTTAAAAGTTGTTGGAATATTGCAACTTCAACTTTTTGTGAGTTGTTAAGTTCAAAATCAGGATTTTGTTTTTGCGCTTCTATTAATGCTCTAAGAATTGGTTCTATTTGTCTTACGACTTTGCCTGTTTCTCTTGAGCGGACGAGTATAGAAAAGAAGTTTGCTTTTCTTTTTGAATTGAAATGAAAAATATAATTTCCTTGAGGTTCATCTGTTAAAGTTGTATTTTCATCAGGAAAATCAAATTCCATTCCGAATTTTGTCTCTAGCCAATCTTCGTAAGCGTGTTCATCAATCGCTTTAAGAGCAACTGCTACGGCATGTTTGCACCATTCTTCTTTCAACGGACAATTACATCTGGCTTCAACTTTATTTTTCTTAAAGATTAAGTCAGTATTGTAATGATCCTGGAAATTCCCTTTAACTTTTGCCATATAAAAGTTCTTTTCGGGGTATGAATCAAACACCATATCTTTAAGGTGATATTCATATCCTCTGCGCCAGCTTCCGGGACTTGCATTTTCTTTTATAAACTTGTAATTAAATTCCTGCGGTTTCGCACTCATTATATTTTGAGTATCTCTTTCTTTCCCTAAGGGTACAAACTTTCGGATATAGATTTATTTCTATAAGCCCTTATTAACAATTATATTATTACATAAAAAAATAAAAAGACAAGAAGTTTTTACAAATTGGCTCCAAGAATATAAAAGTGGAAGAAATAAGCAAAAACAATGCCAAATAATGCTCCGACAATAACTTCAAGCGGAGTATGACCGAGTAATTCTTTTAATTTCCCTCCGATTGCTTGTACATCATGTTTGTAAAAATCTTCCATCATTCTGTTAAGGCATGCTGCAGTTTTTCCTGCGGCGCGTCGTACACCAGCTGCATCGTACATTGTAATTAAAGCATAGCCAATTGCAATTGCAAATTCAACTGAATCCCAGCCTTTAATAAGCCCTACAATTGTTGCAAGCCCCATAACGCCTGCCGAATGAGAGCTTGGCATTCCGCCTGTTGTTGTAAAAATTTTAAAATTAATTTTTTTAGTCTTTATTGTAAATATAAAAAATTTAATAATTTGCGCAATAAATGCTGCAAGAATACCGGATGCAAGGGCTTCATACCCAGTGTTTGCTATCTCTTTAATCATTAAATCCTACTCTCATGTTGTAATGTGCTTTTTTAGTATAGCATAAGAATAGATAATTTGTAAAATATTTGTCAGGAGATTCTTATTTTATTTAAAATTTGTTCAAAAACTTCGGATTTAAGGGCATTTTTATTTAATATTTCAAAGCATTCATCCAATAACTTATTTAAATCTTTTTTTGCTTTGTCAAGACCATAAAGACTTGTGTAAGTTAATTTTCCTTCTTCTTTGTCTTTGCCTATAGTTTTTCCCATTTCTTCAAAAGTCGAAGTTTCATCTAAAATATCATCTGCTATTTGAAACGCGACGCCGAGTTTTTGCCCGAATTCTGTTATTTGATCAAGTTGTTTATCTGTAGCATCGGCAATTATTGCACCTGTTCTTAATGCAAGTTTAAAAAGGTCTGCTGTCTTATGTGTATGAATGTAATCCAAAATTTCTGGTAATTGTTCATCATCAGTATCAAAAGCTTGCATTTGGGATAATTTTTCGCTTTCAATGTCAACAACTTGACCTGCTATTACACCATAAGCTCCTGCAGCGTGAAAATATTCTGTCATTATTTTCAGTAATTTTTCAGGAGGCAAATTTTTTGAATATTTAAGGATTGTTTGCGGTGCAAATGTTAAAAGTGCATCACCTGCAAGGACTGCATGAGCTTCTCCAAATACCATATGATTTGTTAATTGCCCTCGTCTGTACATGTCATTATCCATGCAAGGAAGGTCATCGTGGATAAGAGTCTGTGCATGAAGCATTTCTATTGCACAGGCTGTAGGAATTGCATCTTCATAATTCCCGCCGAACATTCTGCAAGTTTCGAGACACATAACGGGTCTTAAACGTTTGCCGGGTAAAGTTACCGTATATTTCATTGATTTAAAAATTTTTTGCGGGAAGCAAATAGGCATATATTCATCAATTTTTTTATTAACGAGTTCTATATAATCATTCATTTTCATATTCAATACCTTTATAAAGATTTTGTTTTAACGTATTCCTTGCACTTTGGCGTTTTTTGTCACTTATTTTTGCAATATGTTTGTTGTTTACAAATTTTTTTGAATGTTCTTCTTTTTTACCTTCATATTTTATGCGTTCTTTGTATTCTTTTGCTTCATCAATAAATGATAAATAGCTTTCATATCGAGTTGGATCAATTCTGTCAATATTGTTTAATACATTACATCCGTCTTCATTTATATGCAAGCAGTCAGAATATTTACATTCGTCCTTAAATTTTGCTATATCAAGAAATAATGAATCTACATTTGCAGGAAGTATAAAATCAAATTTTACATTACTGAATCCCGGGGTATCAACAATTCTTGATGTATCATTAATCTTTATGATTTCACAATGTCTTGTAGTATGTGTTCCGCGTTGAGTTTTTTCACTTACTTCTTTTGTTCTTAAATTAAGGTTTGGGTTAATTGCATTTACGAGACTGGATTTGCCTACACCAGAATTCCCGCATAAAACGCTGGTTTTCCCTTCTAATAGCTTTTCAAAATTTTTTATCCCTTTGTGTTCTGTTGCGGAGGTGTAAACAATTTTATATTCTAACGGTTCATATATCTTTTTAATTTTATCTTTAAGATGTTTATCCCATTTTAAATCTTCTTTGTTAAAACAAAGTACAGTTTTAATATTATAATATTTTGCAAGTGCAATATAGCGGTTAAGTTGATGGAGATCCAAATCAGGCTCTTTTAGGGCGGAAACTACGATAATTTGGTCAATATTTGCTACACTCGGACGTTTGATAAAATTTTTTCTCGGAATAATTTTTGTTATAACCCCGTTATCAAATTCTACAAAATCTCCGACAAGGATTTTTTCTTTTTGCTTTTTTAAAACTTCACGAATTTTGCACTCGTGAGTGTTTTGCCCGTCATCAATATAATAAAAATCAGAATGAATTTTATAAATTTGTCCTTCAGTCATTACCAGATTATTTTAACATAAAAAAGTTTTTATATTATTTACTTTGTATATTCTTTTCTGCTTTTTCTTTTTTGTTCAAACCTGTTTTTACAAAATCAGGAACTTTGTTTTTTGCTTTTTGCATAACCATATATTGTTCTTTTAGTTTTGCTTTTTCTTCAGGGGATGCATTTTTTGCTTTTTCATTCATCTGGGTGTAAATTTCCTTTTCAGCAGAATTTCCTTTTATATAAACATCCATATCTTTTTGTTTTTTGAAAGCATTTACATTACCTTGATAGTTAATGCTGGGAGCTTTGAAAATTGTATAAAGTATAGCAAAACCGCCGATAAAAGCTGCAGTTAAACCTGCCCAAGCCCCTAGAGTTAAAAGGAATTTTTTGTTTTTTGATACATTTCTGTGCTGTTTGTCAACAATTTTTTCCGCTTTTTCGCCTAATGTATCAATAACAAAATTTTCGTCCATAATTTCAAATAATAATTTTGCACCTAAGCCTAATCCTCCGACAAAAGCAGCTTTGGCTAAAATAGCTTTTTCGCCTGTTTTGGATATCGGATTATTATCTTTTTTTGCGGACGTTTTCTTTTGTTGAGTAAATGAGAAATTGTTATTTATTGCCTCTATTCTCATTTATGCTCCTTTTATCAGTATTCCGTTTCCGTTGTTTGCCATTTGAACAGATGTGTAATGATTGATTTTTTGATCTAAAGATACATCTTCATCTTTTACTTCTTTATCAACTTCTTCCATAATGTTTGATTTTAGCTCTCTGTCGCGTGAAAATACGTCCATTTCTTTTTCTCTTGTGAAGGCTCTTACTTTGGTATTATAAAGTTTTGCCGGTAGAGTTAAAGCCATTGTAAGTAATCCTGCACCAACTCCTATTCCTGAAAGCTTTAGTGCTCTATTTTTTGCGCCTGATTTGATAAAGCAGCTTCCAATCCCTGCTGCAGTAGCACCTACAAGTGCGCTTCCTCCGATTGAGCCCCATATCGCAAGACCTTTTTCAGTCCCTCTGTTGATAGGATTTTCATACCCGTTTTTTTGTGATGTGAATTGAGGCTTTGGACAACATCTGTTAATAGCTGAAACTTGCATAATTTATACTCCTTTTATACTCCTTATATATTTTTTCATTTGTAGATATAATAACCCGTAAACAAATATTTTGCTATTATGTTACTATTTTAATTTTAAATTGTTACAATTATTTGAAGTTTAGAATGTTTATGATATTATCAACATATCAGATGATTATTTAATTTATGAAAAGGGGAAAAATATGATTTCAGTAAACGATTTAAAAACAGGCTTGACTCTACAATTAGACAATGGTTTATGGTCTGTTGTTGAATTTTTACACGTAAAACCTGGTAAAGGTGCTGCGTTTGTAAGATCAAAACTTAAAAACGTAGAAACAGGTCAGGTTGTTGAAAAAACTTTCCGTGCAGGTGAAAAAGTTGCAAAAGCTATGCTTGACAGACGCGAAATGCAATACTTGTACAAAGAAGGTAAAGAATACGTTATGATGGATAACGAAACTTATGAACAACTTCAGTTGACAGAAGACCAGATTGGTGACGGTATTAAATATTTGAAAGAAAATATGATTGTTCAAGTATTAATGCATGATTCAAGAATTATTGGAGTTGATCTTCCTGCACACGTTGTTTTGGAAGTTACAGATACACCACCTTCTGAAAAAGGAAACACTGCTCAAGGCGGTACAAAACCTGCAACTCTTGAAACCGGTGCTGTTGTTAACGTTCCGTTCTTTATTTCAAACGGCGACAAAATCAGAGTTGATACAAGAACTAATGAATATTTAGACAGAGCATAATTCTTTTAAATATTTAAGAAAGGCAAAATATGAAATTCGATATAGATTATGTAGAAAAATTAGCAAAAGTTTTAGCTGACAATTCGTTAACTGAAATTTCATTAGAAGACGGAGAACAAGCTATTACATTAAGAAAAGAAGTTATGGGTGTTGCAGCAACTCCTGTTGCGCTTCCTGCAGCTCAACCGGCAGCAGCCGCTCCGTCAACATCAGCAGCTCCTGCAGAAGTAAAAGAAGTAAAAAAAGGAAAACCTTTAACTTCTCCTATGGTAGGGACTTTTTATTCAGCACCTTCTCCAGATGCAGAACCTTTTGTTAAGGTCGGTCAGACTGTAAAAGAAGGAGATGTTGTTTGTATTGTTGAAGCAATGAAACTTATGAATGAAATTGAAGCTGAATTCTCAGGTAAGATTACGGAAATTTGTGTTCAAGACGGTCAGCCTGTAGAATTTGGTCAAGTTTTAATGTATATTGAATAAAAGAATAGTGAGATTAGTAAAAAGTGAATTTTATAATTCACTTTTTACTGTTTTATAGGGATAAGAAAAATGTTTAGAAAAGTATTAATAGCAAACAGAGGCGAAATTGCCGTAAGGATTATAAGAGCCTGCAGAGAAATAGGTATTCCGACTGTTGCAATTTATTCTCAAGCTGATGCAAATTCTCTTCACGTGAGACTCGCAACAGAAGCTTATTGTATAGGACCTGCTCAAAGTTCAAAAAGTTATTTGAGTATTCCTGCAATTATATCAGCTGCAATTGTATCAGGAGCTGATGCAATTCATCCAGGTTACGGCTTTATGTCTGAAAGAGCTGATTTCGCTGAAATTTGTGCAAAGCATGGTATAAAATTTATTGGTCCTACTGCTGAAGCAATGCGTAAAATGGGCGATAAAGCAACTGCACGTAAGACAATGATTGAGAATAATGTTCCTGTAACTCCCGGGACAGGAATTTTAAAAACACCTGATGAAGTAAAAGAATTTGCTCATAAAGTCGGTTATCCGATTATTTTGAAAGCGACAGCCGGCGGTGGCGGAAAAGGTATGAGAATTTGCAGAAGCGATGACGATGTGGAAACTAACATGAATCTTTGCCAATCTGAAGCGCAAAATTTCTTTGGTAATCCTGATGTTTATGCTGAAAAATATTTGGAAAATCCACGCCATATAGAAGTTCAAATTCTGGCAGACCAATATGGTAATGTTGTTCACTTAGGTGAAAGAGATTGCTCTATCCAAAGACGTCACCAGAAATTGTTGGAAGAAGCTCCTTCTCCGGCAATTGATGAAGAAACTCGTAAAGAAATGGGTGCAGCTGCAGTAAGAGCTGCTAAAGCTATTAATTACGAAAGCGCAGGTACTTGTGAATTCTTACTTGACCATGACGGAAAATGGTACTTTATGGAAATGAATACAAGAATTCAGGTAGAGCACTGTGTTACTGAAATGATTTCCAATGTAGATTTAGTAAGAGAACAAATTATGGTTGCGGCAGGTGAAAAATTAGATTTCACGCAAGATGAAATTGTTCTGAGAGGTCATGCTATAGAATGTCGTATTAATGCTGAAAATCCTGAAAAAGACTTTATGCCAAATCCAGGAACTATTACAGGATATGTTACTCCGGGTGGTTTTGGTGTAAGAGTTGATTCTCACGCTTATCAGGATTATAAAATCCCTCCATATTACGATTCAATGATAGGAAAATTGATATGCTGGGGCAGAACCAGAAATGAAGCTAGACGTAGAATGTATAGAGCATTGAAAGAATATGTTATTACAGGCGTTGAAACTACAATTCCTTTCCATCAGGAAATTATTGAAGATCCGGTGTTTATGAGCGGAAACTTTAATACAGGATTTATTGAAGATTTCTATAAACGAACCGGAAAAGATAAATAGTAAATAAATAGATATAAAATAATAAATAAGCCGAAGATTGACATCTTTGGCTTATTTATTGAAATATATAAAAAAGTTTGATATAATAAAAAATGTAATATATTGATAAAAGGAGTTATTTATGAAAAGATTTATGGAAATTGAGAGTTTCGGGGGGGGGGCAATTTAAGGCTTATCCCTACTAATTCTGTGGTTGAAAAAGATAAGAGTATCTTTTATTATAGTGATAAATTACATCACATAATAAAAGGTTTTTTTATAAAAAATAAAGCTTTTACTCTTGCAGAAGTATTAATAACTCTTGGTATAATCGGAGTTGTAGCCGCATTGACAATGCCTGCATTGATTAGTAATTATCGCAAAAAACAGACAGTTGTGCAATTGAAGAAGATATATTCTGCAATGTCTCAGTCTGTACAAATGTCTCAGCCTGAATATGGAGATATAGTAGATTGGGATTGGGATTTGAATTCAGATAAATTTGCACAAAAATATTTAAGTACAAAATTTTTAGTTTTAAAAAATTGCGGTAACGGTGAAGGTTGTTGGAATAAAGAACGAGGATATTTACTAAATGGTTCAGTTTATAGTGACGCTCCATCTTACACTTCTGGAGGCTTAGCTTCAAAAATAAGTTTATCAGATGGGGCATTTGTAGCCTTTATAAAACAGGATAATAACCATATTCATATACATGTAGATGTTAATGGATATAAACGACCAAATATTTATGGTATAGATATTTTTGTTATGACATTTGCAAGAAAAAGTTTTTCTGATTATGCCCATAATATTTCAAAAGAAGGTTTATACATGTTTGGTCATGGTTTGACTAGAAATGATGTTAAAAATGTAGGTTGTGCACAAAATGGCACAGGTTTTACTTGTGGAGAGCTTTTGTTAATGGATGGCTGGGATATTATGCGTGATTATCCTTGGAAATAATATTTAATAAAGGGTTGAAAACCTCACAATAATATGCTACAATATTAGTAGGTAGTATGTGTGTGAGGTTTTTGTATGGCAGGCATTAATTTGTTTTATAGGTTTACAAATCCTATTGAAAAGCAAAAAGAACAGCAAAAAGCTCAAAAAGATGCTTTGATAAAGAAAAATTATGATGAGATTTATGCTCATGAGCTTGCTCATAAAGCGGCAGGCGGTGCTTTAGCAGGCTCAATAGTTATTGAACGTAATGCTGACGGGATACCGTTTGCTGGGCACGTTGATATTAAAATGCCTTCTTTAAATCCTAACAACCCTCAAAAAACAATTAATGATGCAAATACTGTAATAAGATCTGCAATGGCGCCATCTGATCCATCTGATCAGGATTATAGAGTTGCTGCTCAGGCTCAGAGTTTGAAGATGCAGGCGCAGGCTATAAAATCCCAAAATGTGGGTAACAAATTAGATTATAATGCTTAATAGTTTTCAAAAAGTTGAGAAATATTTACATTAAGAGCTTTAGCAATTCGTTTAGCTGTTGATATTGTATTGTCTGTGAATCCTCTTTCTATAGCACTCATATAACTTGGGGATATATTAGCTCTGAATGCGAGTTCTTCTTGGGTAAAATTACATTCAGTTCTAAGATTATAAATTTTTTTCCCAAAGTGTCTGCATAGGATTTTGTCGTATTTGTAAATTTTTTTGCCCATAAAAGGAATTTTAAACAATAAATTAATAAATTTTAGACTATCCCATAGTTGAAAAAAAGTCTAAAATTATTGTATAATCATGAATACACGATATAAAATTTTTAACAATAGAATATGAGCTTGTTATGTCGATTAAATTGTGGAAATCAGGGTTTACTCTTGCAGAGGTGTTGATAACTTTGGGGATAATCGGAGTTGTAGCCGCATTGACAATGCCTGTATTGATAGCTAATTATAGAAAACAACAGACTGTTACTCAATTAAAAAAAGTTTATTCCGCTTTACAACAATCAATTCAATTTTCTCAGGCAAATTACGGGGATATTGACAGTTGGGATTGGTCTTTAGGTGGCAGCGATTTTTTTGAAAAGTATCTTTCAAAAAATTTTAATGTAATTAAAAACTGTGGTATGAGTTCGGAATGTTGGAATAAAACTGGAGCTTTACAATTAAAGGGAACTCAATATATTGAAAATCCTTTAAATTCAGATAATTGGTATACGTTAATATTATCAGACGGTGTATATCTTGCATTATTAAAGCAAGATAATACTCATTTCCATGTTTTAGTAGATTTGAATGGTGATAAAATGCCTAATATGTTTGGAAAAGATATTTTTGAAATGACAATGACTGCAGTTCCCTTTAATGACAATTATCATAAAATTACAAAAGCTGGGTTATATTTTTATGGATATGGTTTAACAAGAGATGAACTTTTATTTTCAAGTGCTGTGTCTTGCAGTAAAAATGGTAGTGGGCAGTTTTGCGGCGGGTTAATTCAGTATGACGGCTGGCAGATAAATAAAGAGTATCCGTGGTGAAAAATTAATCTGAATATAATTAAATATAATATTTGTGATATAATCATGCTCGTATGAGTGTACAATTCAGGTATTACGCTAAAGAATTATTAAACATTGCCTTGCCCATTATTATGGGCAATCTTGGGTTTATCTTGATAGGTGCCGGAGATGTTTTGGTAGCAGGACACCATTCAACAGATACTCTTGCCGCAATTAGTATTGCTACAGCTATTACAAATTGTATTCAAACTTTCGGCGTAGGATTAATTTCCAGTGTTTCTCCTTTGCTGTCTAATTTTAGAGGTGAAAGAAAAAGTGCTAAAAAGTATTTTTACCCGACAATAAGATTTGCAATGCTTTTGGCTTTTATAATTATGCTTGCTGTGCTTGCATTTATTCCTGTTATAGATTATTTGCATTTTGAACCTAAATTGGTTCCAATGATTAAGGAATATATGTTTATTACGGCATTTGCAACTTTTGGGGCGTATTTGCATTCAGCATTGAAAGAGTTTTTACAGGCTTTTGAAATTGTTGTATTCCCGAATTTAATTACGGCAATTGCTGTGTTTTTAAATATTGCTTTATGTTTTGCAATGGTATTCGGGTTTGGTCCTATTCCTTCTTTGGGGGTTGTAGGGCTTGCTGTCGCAAGTTTTATTATAAGATATTTTATGGGATTTGCTCTTCTTATATATTGTTTTACTCTTATGAATTTTAAAGATTACAAAGATTTTGAGTATTATAAAAGTTTAATAAAAATTGGAATTCCTATATCTTGTGCTGTTATGGTTGAATTTATTGCTTTTAACAGTATTGCAATTATTATGGGACGAGTTGACGGGGTTTATGCTGCTGCGCAAAATTTAGTTTGCACATTGACTACAATTTCATTTATGGTTCCGTTTGCTGTTTCTAATGCTATTGCCGTTAAGGTCGGTTTTGCTAACGGTGCAGGTAATATTAAAGATTTGAAGCGATATTCATTTGTCGGAATTGTAATATGTACTGGTTTTATGATGTTAAGTGCTCTTGTATTTTCAAGCTTTCCACATTTTCTTGTCGGCTTGTTCTCTCAAGATGCTTATCTTATTAAAATATCTGTTCCTATTTTATATATTTTATCTGTCTTTCAGGTATTTGACGGGTTGCAGGTATCGCTTGCAGGTATTTTTAAAGGTATAAAACGTACTGGTGTTGTATTGTTTTCTAATTTTGTAGCTTATTGGTTAATTTCTATTCCAGTTGGTTATACTTTAGCTTTTCATTATCATTTGAATTTAAAAGGATTTTGGATAGGTCTTGCATCTGCAGCTATAATACTTTGCATAATAATGTCATTTATGTTGATGAAAAGTATTAAAAATATAGAAACTGTTAAATAGCTTATGTTTATGCTAAAATAAACTTGAATGGAGGTATTATGCATACAGAAGAAAGAACATTTGTGGCTATTAAGCCTGACGGAGTTATTAGAGGTTGTGTCGGAGAGATTATCAGCCGTTTTGAAAAAAAAGGTTATAAACTTATCGGCATGAAGATGCTTCAAGTTACAGAAGAAATAGCTGCAAAACATTATGAAGAACATATTAATAAACCATTTTACCCAAATCTTGTAAAATATATTACAAGCGGACCTATTATTGCGATGGTCTTTCAAGGTTATAAGGCTGTTCAAGGTGTTCGTCATCTTTTGGGCGCAACTGATCCTTGTGAAGCAGATGTGGGTTCAATCAGAGCTGATTATGCACAACTTAAAGAATATAATACAATCCATGGTTCTGATAGTATTGAGAGTGCAGAAAGAGAAATTAATATTTATTTCAAACCGGAAGAACTTTGTACTGATTACAAAAATATGATGGAAATAGTAACAGAGGATATTGATGCGAGATAACGCACATGAATATTTTAAATATGAGTTAGTTCATGAATGCAGACAGACAGGCGCAAGAGCCGGAATTTTAACGACTCCTCACGGTATGATTAAAACGCCGATTTTTATGCCTGTCGGAACTAATTCTGCAGTTAAAACGCTTACATCTTCACAGATTGCTGATACAGGTGCACAAATTATGCTTTCAAATTCTTACCATTTGTATTTGAGAGCAGGTAATAAGTTGATTAAACAGTTTGGCGGAATCCATGAGTGGATGAATTGGCATAAACCTGTATTAACGGATTCCGGCGGATTTCAGGTATTTTCTTTAAGCCATTTAAATAAAATATCGGAAGACGGTGTTGAATTTAGGGATCCTAAAGATGGGAAAAAACATTTTATAAACCCTGAAGTTTCTATGGAAATTCAACAGGATATCGGAGCTGATATTATTATGGCATTTGATCAGTGTGCACCTTTCCCTTGTGATTATGATACTGCAAAAAAGGCAATGGAAAGAACTCATCGTTGGCTTGAAAGATGTTTTAAAGCTAAAACTAATCCTCGTCAGGCACTTTTCCCTATTGTTCAGGGGGCTTTTTATGATGATTTAAGACGAGAAAGTGCTGCTGTTATATCTTCTTATGATGCTGTCGGATATGCAATCGGCGGACTTAGTGTGGGGGAAACGAAAGATATAATGAATCATTTTGTTGAATTTACTACTCCTTTGTTGCCGAATAACAAACCAAGATATTTAATGGGAGTCGGAACTCCTGAGGATTTATTAGACGGAATAAAACGCGGAATTGATATGTTTGATTGCGTTTTGCCGACAAGAAATGCAAGACATGGATCTTTCTTTACTTCAAACGGAAAATCTAATATTAAAACAAAGCAATATTATGATGATGACAGACCTTTGGTTGAGGGGTGTAACTGTTATGCTTGTAAAAATCATTCAAGAGCATATATAAGACATCTCTGGAGATGTGGTGAATCAACTGCCGCAACACTTTTGTCAATTCATAATATAAAATTCCTTGTTGATTTTTCTCAAAAATGTCGTGAAGCAATTTTGAATGACAGTTTTGGTGATTTTTATAACGAGAATTATCAGAAATTGATTTCGTAATCATCGATATTGACATTAATTAAAAAATCATTATTTATAAAGTAAATAATGAGGATTTGATTATGAGTGATATCGATAATTTTTTACAGGCAGAAAATCAAACATCAAAATCTATTGATTTTGATTCTGATAATGGAAAAGATTATGAAACCATAAATATTGAAGATCCTCTTGTATGGTTATATTTGGATCGTAAAGAAGTTCCCGGACTTATGAATAATGATTTTTTGGAATTTTTTACTATTTGAAGTTTCAAGATTAATTGAACAGATTTAATTGCGGAACATCTACTGTCGGGACATCTGTAACTTTTTTGCGTGTTGCAAGGTTGTTAGAATAATCTCTTTGCATTCTTGTCATTAATTCTTGTGAGCGCTTAACAACAGCTTGTGGTAAACCTGCCATTTTTGCAACTTGAATACCATAACTTTTGCTTGCGCCGCCTTGTACTATTTTACGTAAAAATTCAATTTCTCCGTTTTCTTCTGTAATCGTAATTCTATAATTTTTTATTTGCGGATAAGTTTTTGTCATTACGTTTAGTTCGTGGTAATGTGTTGCGAAAATACATCTGGCTTTGATTTTTGTTGCAATATATTCAGCAACCGACCAAGCTATTGCCACTCCGTCATAGGTACTTGTACCTCTTCCTATTTCATCAAGTAATATAAAGCTTCTTTCTGTTGCAGAATTTAAAATGCAGGCTGTTTCAATCATTTCTACCATAAATGTGGATTGTCCGAGAGTTAAATCGTCAGATGCTCCTACTCTGGTAAATATCTTATCTATAAATCCAATTTTTGCAAAATCTGCAGGAACCCAAGATCCAATTTGTGCTAAAATCGCAATTAATGCATTTTGACGCATATAAGTGGATTTCCCGGCCATGTTAGGACCTGTTAATATCATAAACTGAGTTGCATTAATTGAATTACATTTTAATTCCAAATCGTTTGCGACATATTCTCCAAGAGGCAGAATTTTTTCTAACACAGGGTGACGTCCGTTTTTGACAATAAAATCATCGGATTCGTCAATAATCGGTTTGCAGTAATTATTTTCTGCTGCCGTTTGAGCTAATCCTGTATAAACATCACATTGAGCAATACAATCTGCAATTTCTCTAATTTTTGATACAAATTCTTTTGAATATTCTCTAAAATCACAGAATAGTTTATATTCAAGCTCTGTTGATTTGAATTTTGCAGAAAGAACATCATCTTCGTGTTTTTTTAGTTCTTCAGTGATAAATCTTTCCCCGTTGGTTAAAGTTTGTTTTCTTATGTAACCTTCAGGAATTTGGTTAAGATATGAGTTCGAAATTTCTATAAAGTATCCAAAAACTTTGTTAAATCCGATTTTTAAAGATTTTATACCTGTTCTTTCTTTTTCGGTTTCTTCAAAATTTTTAAGCCAGGTTTCCCCGCCTGTTAAGAGTTCTCGGAAATAGTCAAGCTCTCCGGAAATTCCTTCTTTAATAATTCCGCCTTCTTTTATTAGTGCTGATGCGTTTTCTGCAATTGTTCTGTCAATTAAAGATGTATATTCACAAATTTCATCTCTATATTGTGCAACTTTTGCCATAGGGTTGAATTCCAGATTTTCGGTTGCATCTAACAAATCAGGAAGTATCATCAAAGATGCTTTTAAACTCAAAAAGTCTTTAGGATTAGCAGAGCTGTTAGACATTCTTGTTGCAAGTCTTTGGATATCATAAATTTTTTCAAGCAAATTAGAGATATTAATTCTTTCATCAGTTTTTTCGACAAGTTCCGTTATACAATTTTGTCTTTGTAAAATATCGTCTACGCGTTTTAGTGGTTGGCATACCCAATTTTTAAGAAGTCTTGCTCCCATATTGGTTTTAGTTTTATCTATTGACCATAAAAGAGAACCATATTTATTTTTGTCTCTTAAAGTTTCGGTTAATTCAAGATTTTTTCTTGTACTGCCGTCTAAAATCATATATTCTGAAAGTTCGTATGGTTCAATTCTTTCAAATTTTGGAATATTTTCTTTTAAAGTCTCCCAAACATAAGCCAGCAAAGCTCCTGCAGCCCTAAATCCTATTTTATATCTGTTAAATCCGAAAGATTCCAAGCTGTTTGCCTGAAATACAGCTTTAAGATTGTTTTCTGCAAAATTTAAATCAAAAACTGTTGAAGGAACTTTTGAACAATTATAAATTTTTGTTATTTCTTCCGGTAAATTTATCTTTTCATCAGGAACAATTTGAAATGGCATAATTTCTTCTTGAATTGTAGGACCTACGACTTCTGCCGGAGAAATTCTTGTTAATTCAGCAAGAATAAGTTCATAATTGGCTTGTGTGACTTTAAATTCACCAGTAGAAATGTCAGCATAAGAAAATCCCCATAAGCTGCTTCTTTCATCTTTAAAAAGAGCACATATATAGTTGTTTGAATTCTGTTGTAGAAAATCACTTTCAGTAAGAGTCCCTGATGTAACAATTCTTGTGACTCCTCTTTTTACAAGCCCTTTTGCAAATTTAGGATCTTCCAGTTGGTCACATATAATAACTTTGTAATTTTTTTGTACAAGTTTTTCAAGGTAATTATTAAGAGCTTTTGCAGGGATTCCTGCAAGAGGAATCCTTCCAAATTTGCCTTGCTCTCTTCCTGTAAGAGTTAATTCCAGCTCTTTAGACATTATAACTGCATCTTCGAAAAATGTTTCATAAAAATCACCGAGTCTGTATAATAAAATTTTATCGGGATTTTGATGTTTTATTTTTAAATATTCCTGCATTGCAGGAGTTAGCTCCTCGACTTTAATATCAGCTGTATTGATAAGATTGATTTCATTATTTTTCATAGTTATAATAATAGTATAACATGATAAGGATTTCAACATGGGTTGTTTAAAAAATATTTTACGTGCAATAATATTGACTCTTGCTGCAGTAGGCTTTTTAGCGTTAGGCGGTAAAGATTTAATCGCAGGTTTAATTGAAAATTATTTTAATCCTCCAAAAGATGTTGTAATGGAAAGAGCTCAAAAAGTCGGAGATTTTTCGAAAATTAATGATGAATTTGAAATAGAAAAAGCAGCAGGAATAATGGGTTATAATGCAGTTGTTGCAGAACATAAGGCTTCCGGACAAAAAATGCTTGTTGTTGATTCCGGAAATAAAACTATATTAACTGCTGAAGATATAAAATCTGATAATGTAGAGGAAAAACTCCATCGAGCAATTAATAAAATAAAATACCAAGCTATAACAGTCGATGATTTGAAGGTAACAAAACATGGAACAATGAATTCTTACGGCAAAGAAATCCCTTATGTAAAATTTGAAGCACGTGTAAAAAAGCTTCCTATAGGTGATATTGGGGGGATTATATCTGTTGCTAATACCAAAGACGGTGAAGAAAGAATTTTGATATCAGCTAATGAAAAAAATAAATATTCACAGTTGATTTCTGATGAATTTTTTAAGAAAATAAAATAGTCTAAAGTTTGATAATTAAATAAATGTCGGAGTGGTGGAATGGTAGACACGTACGTTTCAGGTGCGTATAGAGCAATCTGTGTGGGTTCAAGTCCCATCTCCGACAATTAAAAAGGGGATAACATATGTTATCCTTTTTTAATATGCTTGATTGGTGAGGGCTTTAATCCGTTTTTGTGGGTTGCGGATTTTACGAAAGAGTTGAGTCGAGCAAAGCGAGCGAACTCGAGTAAGTGAGGGCGAAATTTGTGACAACGAAGTGAAACAAATTATTCGCCCGAGAGAAAGTAAAATCAAAGAAGCAAGTCCCATCTCCGACAATTGTTAAGGAGGTTTAAATGAAAATAACTAAATTAATAACTCCCTATGGAATTATTAAAAATCCTTCAGAAATTATTTCTGAAATGGTTATGATACAGCCATTCAATGCAAACGCTGTAATTGACAAAATACTTGAAAAAAGTATTCTGTATATCAGAGAAAATGGGATAAAAGTTGTACCAAATACTTGTGGAAAAATGAATATTAAAGTCTAATATATATTTTAAAAATCCTCTAAATGGTATAGTAATACTCTTGAGTTGTCTGTTTCATAATTGATATGAGTTCTTTATATAACGTCTTTGCACTGTAGTTAAAAGGTTTCAGATTAGTAACCTTGTTGAAAGTATTGACGAGAATAATTTTTGTTGCTTATATATACTCTTGAAATATTTATTAACATTTGTTATAATATTTATATGAGTGATTATAATGAGTTAATGAAAATAGTTGATAAGGAAGTTATCACTGTAAAAGAATTAAGACATATTACAAATGATGAATTAGTCTCACAAATTAGTGAAACAAAGCCTGATCCTAAACGTAAAAATTGTTTTAGATATGAACTTAAATTAACTAATGGCGAGATTTATTTTGTGTTTGTTAAAAAACCTTGGTATATGATTCTTAGAGGAGAATAATATATAATTTCTTTATACATTGCCGGTTGAACTGTTTTTGTCGTCTTCTAATTGTCTTATGTCAATATTATCGTTGTCATCTGTGTATGTATTTAATACAGGTACATCAATTTCGACATTAACATCTGCATCAACCATTTCAATATCACTCTTAGGGAATTCTTTTGTTTTGCCATCTTCCATTTTTACGGCTACTTTCCCGCTCAAAAATTGAAGATAACAAACTTTTCCCAGTCCGTCTGGAGTCATGACAGAAGAACCCACTGGCGGCATTCCTTTTGCGGCTTCGATATAATTTGAGTATTCATAAGTAAGGCAACATAAAAGTCTTCCGCAAGTCCCCGAAATTTTACCGGGAGCAATCGGCATTCCTTGATCTTTTGCAAGTTTTACATTTATTGTAGCGAATTTTCTAAGAAAACTTGAACAACAAAATGGTCTGCCGCAAACTCCTGTTCCTTCAAGAATAGAAGTTTCATCTCTCACTCCGATGTGGCGCAAATCAATTCTTACACGCGTGAATACTTGAGTTAAATCTTTAAGCAAACCTCTAAAATCAACTCTTTCCGGTGCTGTGTAATAAAATGTAATTTTTCTTCTGTCAAATGTAATTCTGCATTGAACAAGATTCATTGATAAATTATGCTGCTGGACTAATGCCTGGCATTTAAAAAATGAAGTTACTTCTTCTTTTTTTATTTCTTCCAAAGTTTGCAAATCCCGTTGAGACAGAGTTCTGATAACTTTGAATGCTTCAGGTTTATTATTACTTTTTTCCCATAACTTAGCAATTTCAGAATTTACTATGAAAGCTTTTAAAGCTTCTTCACCTTTTTCGGTACGAACAAGAACCATTTGACCATCTTCAATGTGAATTGTATCTGGAACTTCAAGTGGGTAGAATGTGTTTTTTAAATATTTAACAGCATATTTCATCTTATACGTATCTTTCTTCTTCTTTAAGCTTTCTGTTCATTAGTTTTTCTAAAAGTGCCTGAGGGGTTATGTCTGTATAAACTGCTTCATAAATTGCATTAGATACAGGGACTTCAATATCAAGCTTTTTGGCAAGTTCACAAATTGCTTTTGAAGTTTTAACTCCTTCTGCAACAGAGCCTAATTCTTTTAAAATATCATCTATTTTTTTACCTTTAGCAAGCATTGAACCTACTGTATAGTTTCTGGACATTGGACTTGAGCAGGTGGCAATCAAGTCGCCCATACCTGATAATCCGTATAAAGTTGACGGATTAGCGCCAAGATTAATACTAACTCTGACAATTTCTGCCATTCCACGAGTTAAAAGAGTCCCTGTACAATTATCACCAAGTCCCATTGTATGTGCAAAGCCTGAGGCTATTGCAATTACGTTTTTTAATGAACCACCAAGTTCTACACCGATTACATCAGAATTTGTATATAGTCTGAATTTTGACGGTACATTTAAAGCTTTTTGTACAAATTCAGCAACCTTTATATCTTCACACGCAACTGATGCGGCTGTTGGAAGACCTGCAAGCACTTCTTTTGCAAGTGTCGGCCCTGATAGTATTGCAAGTTTCTGTTCCGGAAGAACATCTTTAATAACTTCAGACATTCTCATTAAAGAAGGAAGCTCAATACCTTTTGAAGCGTTAACAAGAACTTGTTCCGATTTAATTCCGGCTTCTTTTAATTTTTCGCATACATCACGTGTTCCTGATGTTGCAACAACTGAAAGAATTATATCAGCATCAGATATTGCACCTTTTAAATCAGATGTTATTTCTACTTTTTTATCTAATTGAACTTCAAGCGGTTTTGATGTATGTTTATTTATTCTTAAATCTTCGGAAATATCCTGTTCGCGGCCCCAGACAGTTATGTTTTCAAAATTATTTGTCAAAAGCCAGGCTAATGTTAACCCCCAGCATCCTGCACCAAGTACTGTTAATTTCATGTCTTTTAGCTCTCCTCTATACTGTTTGACCGGCGTTAAGGAGTTTTCTCAGTACGCCGCCATATTTTTTTAGTTCTAATCTTGCCTGATCAATATCTATTTTCATCATAATAGAAATAATTGCTGTTTTTATTTCCCAATTACTCTTTAAAAGTGTTGCAAGAGCTTCGCTGTGTGAAACATCTGCAATTTGTGCAACAATTCTTATTGCCCTGTCTTTTAACTTTTCATTTACAGGCTGCAAATCAATCATAAAGTTTTCATAGGTTTTGCCTATCTTAATCATTGCTCCTGTTGATAACATATTTAAAATCATTTTTTGTGCTGTTCCGGCTTTCAATCTTGAAGAACCTGCGATAACTTCAGGGCCTACTTCTGCACAAATAACAAGTCCTGCTTCTTCTGCAATTCTTCCTTTAGAATTGCAAGTAATACCTATTGTTTTACAATTGATTTCTTCTGCTCTTTTTAGAACACCCATCAAATATTTAGGGTTTCCGCTTGCTGAAATTACTACAGCTACATCATTTTCATTTAATATTTTTGCATCTTCATAACCAAGATCAGGATTATCTTCGGCGCCTTCTATTGAATGTCTTATTGCTCTGTCTCCGCCGCAGATAAAACCTTGAACCATATCATGTGAAACACTGAATGTCGGAGGACATTCTGACGCATCTAAAATTCCAAGTCTGCCTGAAGTTCCGGCGCCAAAGTAAATTAATCGCCCGCCTTTTAAAAATTGCTTAGCTATCAAGTCAATTGCAAGCGCAATATTTTCTTGTTCTTCTTCTACGGCAAGTGCAACGAGTTTATCTTCCTCGTTCATTTTTCTAACGATTTCAATAGTTGGGAGAATATCAATATCTTTTGTATTCTCGTTTCTGTACTCAGTAATAATGTCAGACATCTTTTTTACCCCTTATAAAAATAAACACTATATCAATTTTAATAAATTAGCCATTTCGATAGCTGATTTAGCAGCTTCAGAACCTTTGTTGCCTGCTTTTGTTCCGGCTCTTTCAATAGCTTGTTCTATATTATCAGTTGTTAATACTCCAAAGATTACAGGTATACCTGTTTGAAGGCTTACTTGAGCAATCCCTTTTGATACTTCTGCGCTTACATAATCAAAATGGGCAGTTGCACCTTTTATTACTGCTCCGAGAGTAATGATAGCGTCGTATTTTTCTGTTTTAGCGCATTTCATCGCTGTGATAGGGATTTCAAATGCTCCCGGAACTTTAACTATATCAATATTATTTTCAGAAACTCCGTGACGTTTTAATTCATCAAGAGCACCTTCAAGAAGTTTAGAGCCTATAAAATCGTTAAACCTTGATATAATAATACAAAAATTTTCGTTTCCTGCTACTAACTGACCTTCATAAGTTTTCATTTTGGACTCTCCTGTAATACCTGTTATTGTCAGTCTGCAAAAAATACCGACACGACAATTTTCTATGCCTATATTTTAACGCATTAACAACTATTTTACAATAAGTGGAGCAAAAATCTTATAAAAAATATATATTGCAGCTATTATGAGGAGTCCTCCGCTTATTTTCAAGAGCCAATCTGAAAATTTATAAAATCCTTTCCAATTTTTCAAATGGGATGTTAAAAATCCTGCAAGAATGAGGATTAATCCCTGACCTAGTGAGAATAAGAAAAGCATCAATAATGCTTGTGCAATACTTGCAGAAAGGGATGCAAATGCCATTATGCCTGCTAAAATAGGTGTAGAACAGGGAGTTCCTGCAAGAGCGAAGACGCCACCTAAGATTATTGGATATAAATAAGTATTAGTTCCTTCATTTTTTGGCATTTCTTTTATGATTACAGGTAATTCAAAATCTAAAATTCCTATTAACTTTAAACCCATAACCATAATAATTCCTGCAAGAAATATTCCAAAATAACCTCCTGCAAAAGATATAAATACCTTTCCGGTTAAGGCACAAATTATTCCGATAAGAGAGAATACAATAGCTGTTCCAAACACAAAAAACAGCATTTGAACGAATGTTTTTAAAGGTCTGGCATCAGAGTAACCTCCGATGTAACCTATTATAATTGGTAACATTGCAAGCGAGCATGGGGAAATTGAAGCTACAAGCCCACCTAAAAATGATAACCCAAGTAAAATTGGTAAACTCCCTTGTTGAGTAAAAAGGTTAATATAGTTTTCCATAGTTATTCAAGTCCTTGCAGGTATTTATCCATTTCTTCTTCAGAAATAGCGCCTTCTATTCTTTTTACTTGTGCACCTTTTGAATTAAGAAGGATAATTGTTGGGACAAGTGTTACATTATATTTTTTTATTTGTTGGTCGTTAAAGGAATTTTTATCTTGTACATGAATTTCGGTTAAAATAATTTTATTTTCATATTTTGGCATAATTTCTTGAAAAATTTTGTTCATAGTTTGGCAATCCAGACACATTGCAGAGGTAAATTTAATAATTTGAGGTTTTCCTGCTTGTGCAGTTTGCGCAGTGGTAGAATTAGATGCTGTAAGAAGCATATATGCCAATAATGGGATTAAAAATATTAAAGCAATAATAATAACATTTTTTTTCATGAAAAGAACTCCTCTCTGTTTAATTTTAGCATAAACTAAAAAGGATTTTTTCAAAACCACAGTTGGGTAATTTCTTATAACTACATAAATTATGTTATCGAAACCTGTAATAACAATATAAATAAAATACTCAGTACTTTCTTGTACCGACAAGAAAGTACTGCAAAGAAGCTCTCGACCGACATTACGCTCATTAATTAATTGTAACGCTCAACAAAAAACGAGTGAACTCGCATTCGTTCAAACAGCACTCGTTTTGTTGTTGTTTCGCTAACATTAATTATTCGCTGCATTAATGGTCGAATTGTTTTTAGTTTAATAATAAATATTATAATGATGCGACGATAACGAAACGAGCAATAATTACAGACGAAGCAAATATCAAAGGCGTGTATTGTGTGAGTGAAACGAGTTTACACGCCTTAAGCTGAGTCTTGTAAATTATTAGCGAGTGGATGTGTGTCGCTGGTTTTGAGGCACTTTTGACATCAAAAGTGCCTCTGTCTGGAAGACCCTGCCGGAGGCTTATTTAATAAAAATATCCTTCTTTCTTTACTTAAACTCTATTTTTTAAATATATAAAAAAAATTTAAGAAAAAAATATATAATATACTTATAACATAATTTATGTTTTTATATATCTTCGGGTATGTATAAGTCTGATTTTGATAAGAGCTCTCTTGTATGTTCATAACAACAGGATTTATGACAAATCCGTTGGTATTCTCTTACAATATTTATAATGTCATCTACTGACATTTTTATAATCCGTCTTTCTCCTTCAATAATTCGTGCCATAAATAATTTTTCCTTTCAAAAATATTTACGGTTAACTTTTCCATAAACTTTTGATAGATCAGCTTTTAAATGTAGAAATTTTATTTCAAATTTTAAAAATAAAAAAAACAGCCTCTTTAATTAGAGGCTGTTTTTTTATAAGTTGTTTACTATTCTTCGTCTTCATTGCCCAATTGGAAATCAGGAGAACCGAACATACCTTCGATTTCTTCCAAAATTGCAGATGGTTTTCTTGCTTGATTTCTTTGAGCAACTGCACGTTTTCTTTCTTCGCGTTCTTTTTCTTCGTTCGCATTTGAAAGGTGGTGGAAGCCTGTTCCTGCAGGTATTAAACGACCGATGATAACGTTTTCTTTCAAACCTCTCAACATGTCTTTTTTACCTTCTACTGCGGCTTCTGTTAATATTCTTGTTGTTTCTTGGAATGAAGCTGCTGATATGAAACTTTCAGTATTCAAAGAAGCTTTTGTAATACCCAATAACATGTATTCACAAGTTGCTGGGGTTCCGCCTTTTTCTTCAACTTCTTTGTTTTCTTTTTCAAAAGTTTGCATTTCAACAAGTTCTCCAGGTAATAACGTTGTATCACCGGCATCAACAATTTTAACTTTCTTAGTCATTTGTCTTACAATGATTTCAACGTGTTTATCTGCAATTTCAACACCTTGAGAACGATATACTCTTTGTACTTCATCTACTAAGTATTGTTGTGCAGCTTCAGGTCCGCAAAGTCTTATAACATCGTGTGGGTTCAAAGGACCGCTTGTTAAAGGTTGACCTTTTTTGATTTTTTGTTTGTTTTGTACAACGATATTTGCATCAATTGCATATTTGATTTCTACTCTGCCATTATCTGTTACAAGATAAAGTCTTGGTAAATCATCATCAGTTTCAATTTCTGCAATACCATCTTCTTCTGCTAAGATTGCACAATCTTTAGGCTTACGACCTTCAAGAAGTTCTTCAACCCTTGGAAGACCTTGAACGATATCACCTGTTTTTTGTCTTTCAAATACAAGAGTTGCAATGTTATCGCCTCGTAGAACAAGTGCTCCTGCTTCAACTTGTAACATTGTACCAGGACTGATAAGGTAAGGACGACCATTTCTGATTTTGATTTCACCCTTATTAACAGCTGTAACCATACCTGATACAGTTGATTTTTCTCCGTTGTCTGCAAGGATTGAATCCAATCTTACGAAATCACCTTTTTTAACATTTGCTTTTCCTTTTACAGGTATGGTGGTTTCGTATGTTTCACTTGTTAATAATAATCTTCTTGCATCTTCTTTTTCTGATTTGATTGATGCAACTCCGTCGTTAATCGCTAATACTTGAGTTTTTGCAACAGGAGTTTTCGGTTCTATGATTTGACCGTCTTTTACTAACAATTCTGTTTGAAGGGATGACATTGTTTTTGCATTACCTTCAAATTCACGACGGACAATTAAGTTTTCAAGAACAACTATTCTTAAGTTTTCTTTATCATCAAGTTCAACCATACCTTTAAGATGTGATAAGTAGCCTTGCATTTGAAGAACTAAACTTGTTCTTGTAATTGTTGAACCGTCAAGGTTTCTAACTCTTGCACCGTCTTTGTATTGTAATTGAGTTACAGGTACAATATCAATTAAACTGTCTGATGTGTTGAATTTAATTGATACATTTTTCTGTTCTACGTTTAATACTTGAACAGGTCTTATAAGTATTTGTATAGGTTGATTTGATATGCCGTCTTCATCCAATGAAAGACTTGTATCAAGTTCTTCATCTAAATCATCAATGTCTAAATCGTCCATTGAAGAATCCATAATTGTAACGATTGATGTTTCTTTAGCTTTAATACCGTCTGCAATTACAGTTCCTTTTTTAACTACTTCGCCTTCATCTACTTTAAGTTCTGAAACACTTGAAAGCTGATGAATTTCTCCGGGACGAATTGTTATTTCATGGATTACGTCATTGTATTCTTTGAATTCTACTATACCGTCAATGTGGCAGTATACATCTTTTACAACTTCTGTTCCGGCTGTAACGTGTGTTCCGTTTTCAACCATTTTTAGTGTTGCATCTTTATTAATTTGATGAATTTCTTCCGGAATAAATACTACAGAACCAGGTTTTGTAATAATTTGATTTTCATCAACTTCAACATCAACATATCTTATTTCACCTGATGAAGTTACTGCACATTCATCGTCAATAAGTTCTGCAATAATCATACCGTTTTCTACTGTAGTATCTACAGGTGCTTTAACGATATATTTTTCACCTGTTTTATTGACTGTCCATAATTGTTCTTTTTTAGTTTGTTCAAATGTAGCATTTTCCGGCATTAAAGATGCAATTACAATTGTTAATTCTTTACCTTGAACAATTTTCTTGATATTTTTGCCTTCAAATTTTACATTTTCTATCGCTAAATCTTCACCAAAACGAACTTCTCCGCCGTGTTCGCAGATTGTTAATGTTTCGGCAAGTTTTTCGCCTTCTTTAATTTTTTGACCGTCTTTTACAAGTACTTTAGAGCCGCCTGGAAGGTTATAAACATCTCCGCCAAGAACCCAAATTATACCTTGTTTATTGGTTGTTCTTGAAATGTTTCCTTGTCTGTCTTTCTTTTCATCAGCTACAAAATCTTCATATAATACTTCACCGGAAAGGTCTGATGTAATATCTTTTGTAGCTTTTTCGGTCAAACGTGAACCGCCTTGTGCTGCTGGTTCAAATTGTGCAAGTTTGAATCCTTTTTCAACCTTCATACCGTTTGTAAAGAATACGGTAGATCCGGCTGGAATATGATATTTTTCAGTTCTTTTTGCACCTTTAATTTCAATATCAGTTTCGTAGTTGGAAATATTAACTACATCACCGTGACGAGTTCTTAATTCTCTTGTTTTTACGTTAGAGATTACTTCACCGTCTTGTTTCGCGATAACTTCTTTGATGGCATCTTTTACGCCTACAGCACCGCCGGTGTGGAATGTTCTCATTGTAAGCTGAGTTCCAGGTTCACCGATTGATTGTGCTGCAATAATACCGATTGCTTCGCCGATATCAACTAATTTTTGAGTTGTCATTGCCCAACCGTAACATTTTTGGCAGATACCATATTCAAGTCCGCAAGTTAAACCTGAACGTACTTTCAATTCTTGAAGGTTTAAGTGTTTAACTTTTTGAATATCATCTCTGTTCATTGTTGTTCCTGATTTTACAAGAACTGTTCCGTCTGTATCAACGATATCTTCGGCAATTGTTCTTCCTAATAATCTGTCGATTAATGGCACAATTACGTTATCGCCGTCTGTGATAGGCTTCATATTAATTGACTTTGTAGTGTGGCAGTCATCTGCACGGATTATAACATCTTGTGCTACGTCTACCAAACGTCTTGTCAAATAACCTGAGTCGGCTGTTTTCAACGCTGTATCAACAAGCCCCTTTCTTGCACCGTATGATGAAATGATGTATTCTGTAACGGATAAGCCTTCTTTAAAGTTTGATTTAATAGGCAAGTCGATAATTTGACCTTGTGCGTCTGCCATCAAACCTCTCATACCTACTAATTGTGATACCTGTGATAAGTTACCTCTGGCTCCTGAGAATGCCATCATATATACAGGGTTTAATTTGTCAAAGTTTTCAACAACTTGAGAAGTTAATTTGGCTGTTGTTTCAGACCAAGTATCAATAACTTTTGTGTATCTTTCTACTTCGGTAATCTCACCTTTTAAATATCTGTTTGTTGATTTTTCAATTTCTGTTTCAGCTTCTTTAAGCAGCTCTTTTTTTACTGCCGGAACTTGTAAATCTGCAATTGAAATTGTTGTTCCGGATTTTGTAGCATACTTGTAGCCAAGGTTTTTAAGGCTGTTAGCCAATTCTGCGGTTTTTGCTCCGCCAAACTCCAGATACATTTGTGAAAGCAAATTGTTTAATCCTTTTTTATCCATTTGCTTGTTAATGAAATCTACAGTTTTTTTACCATGTGTGTATGTTGTTTCCATTATATATTTCCTTTTTTTATAACATAGCTTATTGTTTTTTAGGAGGGAACAGATTATTTTTACTTAAAATAGACTGTTTTCTTGCCCTCCTCACTTCTTTATCTGTGCTTATGCCAAAGCATTTCTTACAGCTTCGTTGAAGATAATTCTTCCTGCAGTTGTTTCAATTCTTTCGCCGTGTTCGTCTCTTACAACAATTTTGTCGTGAAGTTCGATTACCCCGACTTCAAGAGCTGAAATTGCATCTTGGAAGTTGTAGAAATATCCTTTTGGTTCCATTTCAGGGTCTTTTAAAATTGTCAGATAGTACATACCTAATACCATATCCTGTGTTGGTGTGATAATAGGTTTACCTGTTGCAGGAGCTAAGATGTTGTTAGTTGCTAACATTAACATTCTTGCTTCTGTTTGAGCTTCGATTGATAAAGGTACGTGAACAGCCATCTGGTCGCCGTCGAAGTCAGCGTTAAATGCTGTACATACTAACGGATGTAATTGGATTGCACGACCTTCTACTAATTTTGGTTCAAACGCCTGAATACCTAGTCTGTGAAGTGTCGGGGCACGGTTTAGTAATACAGGGTGTCCGTCAATTACCTCTTCAAGTATATCCCATACTACAGCTTCTGAACGTTCGATTTTTTTCTTAGCTGATTTTATGTTTTGTACGTATCCTCTTTCAATCAATTTATTAACAACAAATGGTTTAAATAATTCGATTGCCATTTCTTTCGGTAAACCGCATTGGTTCAATTTTAATTGAGGACCTACAACGATTACTGAACGACCTGAATAATCAACACGTTTACCTAATAAGTTTTGACGGAAACGACCTTGTTTACCTTCAATAATATTAGATAATGATTTTAAGGCTCTGTTATTTGGACCTACAACTGTTCTTCCGCGTCTTCCGTTATCGATTAAAGCATCTACTGCTTCTTGTAACATACGTTTTTCGTTTCTTACGATAATTTCAGGTGCGCCCATTTCCAATAATCTTTGTAAACGGTTGTTTCTGTTGATTACACGTCTGTATAAGTCGTTTAAGTCAGATGTTGCAAAACGTCCGCCGTCTAATTGTACCATTGGTCTTAAATCCGGAGGAGTTACAGGCAATACATCCATAATCATCCAAGTCGGATCTGTTTCGGATGAAATCAATGAATCTAATAATCTTAAACGTTTAATAAGTTTACTTTTCTTTTGAACTGAATTTACTGAACCTGCTAATTCTGTTCTGATTTCTTCTGCAAGTTCTTTTGTATTAACTTCTGAAAGAAGTTCTTTTATGGCTTCTGCTCCGATTCCGACTTTTAATTCTGAATCTTCATGTTCTGCCATATAATCTTCATATTCTTCTTCTGACAGCAATTGTAATTTTTTGAATTCGCTTTCGCCAGAATCAAGTACAACATAATTGTTGAAATAAATTACTTGTTCCAAATCTTTTAAAGTCATATCCAAAAGTAATCCTAAATATGAAGGAATACCTTTTAAGAACCAAATATGAGAAACAGGAGCTGCAAGCTTAATGTGTCCCATTCTTTGACGTCTTACTTTTGAATCTGTAACTTCAACGCCGCAACGTTCACAAATTATACCTTTGTGTCTTACTCTTTTATATTTACCGCAATAGCATTCCCAGTCTTTTGACGGTCCAAAAATTCTTTCGCAGAACAAACCGTCTCTTTCCGGTTTCAATGTACGGTAGTTGATTGTTTCCGGTTTAGTAACTTCGCCGTATGACCATTTAAGTATTCTTTCCGGTGAAGCGATACTAATTCGTATATAGTCAAAATAATCTATACTTGTTGACATTTATATCTCCTTTTGTATTGTTAGTTTTTAAGAAGTTCGAATGTATAAGGAAGTTTCGGGAGGGCAAGTTATTTTTTTTTATTGCCCTCTTGCCTTTTTAAACTTCCTATATATCTCCGAATGTAGTCGGTGTTTCAAAGAAATTGATGTTTAATAACTCAGAATCCATATCTGATAGAACTCTTCTTGGAGCTGATTTTCTCAAATCATCCATATCAGTCATTAAGTCAACTTCTTGACCGTCTTTTTTCGCTACCGTAATATCCAAACCGATACTTTGTAATTCTCTTACAAGTACTTTGAATGATTCAGGAATACCCGGTCTTGGAATATTATCACCTTTTACGATTGCTTCATAAGCTCTGTTTCTACCGTTAACATCATCTGATTTGATTGTTAACATTTCTTGAAGAGTATATGCTGCACCGTATGCTTCCAATGCCCAAACTTCCATTTCACCGAATCTTTGACCGCCGAATTGAGCTTTACCACCCAATGGCTGTTGAGTAACAAGTGAGTATGGACCTGTAGAACGTGCGTGAATTTTATCATCTACAAGGTGGACAAGTTTAAGGATATATGAAAGACCTACTGCAACAGGTTCATCAAACGGTTCGCCTGTTCTGCCGTCGATAAGTCTTACTTTACCGTCTTCATTTACCCAATCACAACCTGATTCTTTAATACCTTTTAATAATTCTGCTTTAGTTGCGATTTCTGATTGGTTGTCTCCGTATCTTTCATCGAAAGATGGTGTTTCATAATAATTACCTGTCAAGTATGCTGCCAAACCTAACAATAATTCATAAGTTTGACCTACGTTCATACGAGAAGGTACACCAAGTGGGTTCAATACGATATCAACAGGGGTTCCGTCAGGTAAGAAAGGCATATCTTCTTTTGGTAATATTCTTGATACGATACCTTTGTTTCCGTGACGTCCTGAAAGTTTATCACCTACTGATACTTTACGTTTTTGAGCGATGTAAACTCTGATAACTGTATTTGCGCCAGGTGGTAATTCGTCACCTTTTTCTCTGTCGAATACTTTAACATCGAGAACTCTTCCGCCTTCTCCGTGAGGAACTCTTAGAGAGTTATCTTTTACATCTCTTGCTTTTTCAGCGAAGATTGCACGTAAAAGTTTTTCTTCAGGCGGATGTTCTGATTCACCTTTAGGTGTAACTTTACCTACCAATATATCGTCTGCATAAACTCTTGCACCAATTCTGACAATCCCTCGTTCATCCAAATGTCTTAATGCATCTTCTGAAACGTTTGGAATTTCACGTGTAATTTCTTCTGGTCCGAGTTTTGTTTGACGAGCATCTATTTCTAATTTTTCAATGTGTACTGATGTGAATATATCATCGTGAACGCATCTTTCTGATAAAAGAATAGCATCTTCGTAGTTATAACCTTCCCAAGGCATGTACGCTACAATTACGTTTTTACCTAATGAAAGTTCTCCGCAGTTAGTAGAAGCTCCATCAGCGATTACATCGCCTTCTTTAACCTTATCACCTTCGTGAACTAAAGGTTTTTGGTTGATACAAGTATCTTGGTTACTTCTTACATATTTCATTAATGTATGAACATGCGGTTTATTATGAATGTCGCGGATTATAATTTCTTCACCTACTACTCTTTCAACAACACCGTCACAATCTGATACAATAACCATTCCTGAATCACGTGCTGCTCTTTTTTCCATACCTGTTCCAACTACAGGTCTTTGTGTAATTAAAAGAGGTACTGATTGACGTTGCATGTTTGAACCCATCAATGCACGGTTAGCATCATCGTGTTCAATGAACGGAATTAATGATGTAGCAACTGAAATTATTTGGATTGGAGATACACCGACAAAGTCAACTTTGCTTGATTGATCCATTGTGAATTCTGATCTGTAACGAACTGGAACATATTCATCTTTGAATGTTCCGTCCGGATTTAGTTGAACGTCAGCTGGTGCACAACGGAATTCTTCATCTTCGTCTGCTGTCATATATACAACTTCGTCAGTTACTTTTCCGTCTTTAACTACAAAGAACGGAGCTTCCACAAAACCATAATCATTTACTTTTGCGTGAGTAGCTAATGAACCAATTAAACCTGCGTTTGGACCTTCAGGTGTTTCAATAGGACAAATACGTCCGTAGTGTGACGGGTGAATGTCACGAACAGCAAACCCTGCTCTTTCTCTCATTAAACCGCCTGGTCCTAATGCTGAAATACGTCTTTTGTGAGTTAATTCAGCCAATGGGTTAATTTGGTCCATAAACTGTGATAATTGTGATGATCCGAAGAATTCTTTTAATGAAGCAACTAATGGTTTAGTGTTCAATAAGTTCAACGGAGTAAGTGTTTCAGAATCTTGCAGGGTCATTCTTTCTTTTACAATTCTTTCAATTCTTGATAACCCTACTCTGAATTGGTTTTGTAACAATTCGCCTACTGATCTGATTCTTCTGTTTCCTAAGTGGTCGATATCATCAACTGTTCCTTCATCATAAGTTAAATTGATTAAATATTCGATTGAAGCTACGATATCTTGAACTGTTAATGTTCTTTGGTTTTTAGGAATGTTTAAGTTTAATTTTTTATTTAATTTATAACGACCTACACGTCCGATATCATATTTCTTTTCATCAAAGAAACGTGCTTCCAATATTGAACGTCCGCCTGCTGCTGATGCAGGATCGCCGGGTCTTAGCTTTTTGTAAACTTCGATTAAAGCATCATCTGTCGTTTCTGCTGTATCTTTATCCAATGTCTTTTTCAAAAATTCAAAGTGAGTGAATAAAGTTTCCATTTCAGAAACAGTAATACCCATAGCTTTTAATAAAGTTGTAGCTAAAATTTTTCTGTTTTTATCAATTTTGACATAGATAATGTCATTTGAATCTGTTTCGATTTTCAACCATGCTCCGCGGTTAGGAATCATAGTTGCGTTGTATAATCTTTTTCCTGCAGGTGAAATTTCACGTTTGAAGTAAACACCAGGAGAACGAACGATTTGTGATACGATTACACGTTCTGCACCGTTTACAATGAAAGTACCTTTATCTGTCATTGTAGGGATGTCACCTATGTATACTTCTTGTTCTTTAATTTCACCGCTGTCACGGTTTACTAATCTTACCATTACACGCAATTGTTTTGCATAAGTTGCGTCATGGATTCTTGCTTCTTCAATTGTATACTTTGCATTATCGAAAGTATAATTTGGTAAGAAGTGTAATTCTAATCTGCCTGTATAGTCTTTAATCGGTGAAAAAGAAAGTAATTCTTCTTTTAAACCTTCCTTTAAAAACCATTCAAACGATTTTTTCTGCACTTCAATAAGGTCCGGTAAATCATCCAAACGAGTATGTGGAATACCCATTGGAGTTACTCTTTCTGCATATTTTGTGTTAGACATTAATTCACCTCGTCTATGTGTACGTACTATATAAAAAAATTGTATTTATTTGAAAAATTTTATTACAATTAAAAAATCTAACTTGAGGCTGTAAACCTTTCATTTTACTGAACTTCAGCTTAATGAATTTTTATGCTAAAATTTAATTTGGGCACAATACACCTAACTTAAATTTAACATGTTATTAAATCATAATACATCAATTTTTGACGTCAAGAAAATATCACTTAATTTAAAAAAATATGTTAAAATTTTGTTACATTATGTTAGATGCTTGATTTGAAAGCTTGAAAAGCTTGATTATATCCTGAATTGACTGTCAAGACTATACTTTTTAAGAATTCATTATATGATTAAAGAAAAAAGAGGAGTATATATGAAAAAATTTGTAATTTTATTGAGCTTTTTAATATTAGGGAAAGCTGGAGTTGCAGCGGATTTTGCTCCTGCTAAAATTATAGAAAATATCCCTTCAGAAATAGTTTTAACAGGTAACTTGGTTTTTAATTGGCTTGATATTTCTCAAGTTGAAAGAGATGCTGTGATTGACAAATATCAAAAAGAGCTTTTTGATGAAAATACTGTGTATAAATTTAATAAAAAAGAATTCAGGGCTGAATACAAAGATTTTTTGAAGGACAAAGATTATAAAAGGCATTATATGCTTGTGCAAAACGGTGTTAAAGAAACTGACACTGAAAACCTTTGCGGATTCTTTTATAAGAATAATTTGTTAATAAGTTATGCAATTCAATATAAAAATGATTTAAGAACGGTTTATTATTATGATACTTTGGGAAAGCTCAGATATATTGATAAATTTTCTGAAAATTATCCTAATTTCCCTTATATATCAAAGCAATATAGAGCTAATGGAACATTAGTAAGTGCAATATATTTTATTTCTCACGATATGCAATATATGTATAATGATGATAAATCTTTTAAAGGTGCTTGGTATAAAGACAAGATGTATGACAGACATGCAAAGCAGACTTTGACTAGGACAAATTGGTAGTAATTATACATAATAAATATTATTATCCAATTAATATTTGCTAAAGATATTTTTATATGTACTTTCTTGTACCGACAAGAAAGTACCGCAAAGAAGCTCTCGACCGACATTACGCTCATTAATTAATTGTAACGCTCAACTTAAAACGAGTGAACTCGCTATATTTTTGTCATTCTGAAATTTTAGACCCTGAAACAAGTTCAGGGTGACATAAGAATTCCCGTCATTCTGAACTTGTTTCAGAATCTAAAAAACTTTACCGCTCAAACAGCACTCGTTTTGTTGTTGTTTCGCTAACATTAATTATTCGCTACATTAATGGTCGAATTTTTTTTTAATTTTAAATAATTATATAAATAATGCGACGATAACGGAAAGAGCAATAATTACAGACGAAAGCAAATTGCAAAGGCGTGTATTGTTTGAGTGTAACGAGTTTACACGCCTCAAGCTGAGTCTTGTAAATTATTAGCGAGTGGATGTGTGTCGCTGGTTTTGTGGAACTTTTGCCATAAAAAGTTCCCCTGTCTGGAAGACCCTGCCGGAGGCAAATAAAGTATGATTAGTTTATTTTGATTTTCTGATAATATTTATTATGTAAATAATTGTAACAAAAAAAAGTATATTGTTAAAAATTTTTATTTACTGGTTTTGTAGTAGGAGTGTAGCACAAAATTTTGAAAGGAATTTATATGAACATTTCCCCAGTACAAAACAATAATTCTCAATCATTTGGTATGGCTTTTAGGTTGAAAGGCGACGGTGCCAAAAAACTAGCTACTCTTCTTGAAGAAGTAAATTCAAAGGAAGCTTCTCATATTACAGATGATTTAATTAAACCTATACATGAATTAAAAACAGCAGATGTTATTTATGATGGAAAAGATGTTACAATTACTCCAGTTCGCACGTTTAAATCCTCATTTGAAGATTTTGATGTTTTGGTTGTTAGTGATAAAAAGCCTGGTGTATCAAATTATATGAATCGTTCTTCTGTAAAATATTATGTAGGTAAAGATGATTATTGTGTAGTAGATTATACTGAACGTAAAGAGTTATCTTCTTTAGAAGAAAAAACTTCGCTAGGACAGAAATTATTAAATGCAAGAGAAATTGTAAAAGACATGGATAAACAAGCTGCACAAAGAGCTTATGAAGCTCAGCAGGTAACAGAAAAGAATGCTCGTATTGATGCTAGAGCAAAAGAATTACAAGATTTATACGTTTAAGATATGAATGTAAATAAAAAAAGACCGATTATTATCGGTCTTTTTTTTTATTATTAATTTTGCGGTTTTACAATTGATAAAACGTAATTGTTATTGAAATATTTATTTGCGACTTCTATAATATCTGATTCTGTAACACTATTTATTAATTGTGCATAATTGTCATCGAATTGGTATCCTCTGCCTGATGCTTCAAACCAGCCTATTGTTGTTGCTTTATCAAGATTTGTTTCCTGACCTATGATGTAGTGTCCGAGAAGTTTATCTTTTGCTTCTTGAAGTTCTTTTGTACCGACAAATTCTGTTTTAAGTCTGAATACTTCTTCTTTTAATCTTTTCGTTGCATAGTCAAGGTTTTCGGGATTTGTTCCTATATATACTATAAAGGCACCTTTTAAAACATTAGGAGAATATTGTGATCCGAGTTGGTATGCAAGTCCGTCTTTGTCTCTGAGATTTTTGAATAGTCTTGAGCTCATACCTGTCCCGAGCATTGAATCTATAACTTGTAATGTTGCGTAATCTTTGCGGTTTAAAACTCCTGCAGTTTGCCAGCCCATTATAATCCAATCTGTTTTAAGATCTTTTATTTTTGTTGTTGCAATTTTTTCTTGCATCAAAGAAGGTATAGAATATTTTGAGTAATCAAATTTTTCGCCTTTTTTATTATTAAATATTTTTGTGAATTCATTTATAGTTTTGTCTTTATCAACATTTCCGTTAATTGATATCACAACATTTTGCGGGAAAAATGCTTTGTCATAATATGCTTTTATATCTTCTTGGGTAATTTGTGGTAAAGTCTTTGCAAGAACTTTGTTAGAATTTGAGTATGGAGTATTCTCAAATATAAGTGTTTTATAATTGTCAACTGCCACATTTAACGGTATATCTTTACTTTTTTTGATTGCATTAAGCATATCAGTTCTGGATTTTTCTATTTCGTAATCATCTAGAGTTGCGTTATTAATGATTTCATTTAATATTTCAAGTGTTTTAGCATATTCATTTTTTGTGGTAAGCACTGTGATTGCAAAATTATCAGCTTTTGCTGACGGAACTATTTTTATTCCGTTATCTTCAAGCAGTTCTGCAAGTTCAATTGAGGAATATTTTTTTGTGCCTTTTGTCAGAACCGATGCTGTTAATTCTGCTGTTCCGGGAATATTTTCAGTGAATTCTCCCCCTTTTGAAAAAATACTTATGGCAACAATATCATTAATTTTATTTGGAGTTAGAAGTAATGTAGTTCCGTTTGAGAGCTCATATTTTTGAGTATTTTCGTTTTCACTAATAAGTTTTGCAGGATTTGAAGTTTTTTCTGTTGTATTTGAAATTTGAACTTCTTTATTAGTTTTAGGTAAAACTATTGATACTGCGCTTTTTTCTTTACCAAGATATTTATTTGCTACTCGTTTAACATCATTTGTTGTAACTTTTTTTATATTGTCAATGTAATTTTCATAATATTTTATGTCATCAGTTGTAACAAAAGTGTAGCCAATTTCACTTGCAATATTAGAAATAGATTCTCTTTCATAGTATGTATCTCTTTCAATAATATTTTTTGCCAGATTTAATTGCTCTTCTGTAACGCCGTTTTTTTGAACATTTGTTATTTCTTCAAAGATGTTATCTTCTAATTTTTGATATTTGTCCGGAGTAAAATTTGCAGAGATATAAAAAATTCCGTCATCTTTAAATCCGGTATTAGCAGTGCCTATAGAAAAAGCAAGTTGTTTTTGCTCTTTTATTGTTCTGTAAAATATTGATGAACGTCCGTCCCCGAGAATTGTTGATAATACATCAAGAGCATAAGAATCTTTATTATCAACATTTGTTCCTCTAAAACCAATCAGCATATAACCGGATTGAGTATCTGTGTAAGCTATATTTTTGGCTTGAGAAGTCAGAAGTTTCTCTTTAGGGTAATTTGTTTTAATTGGTTTTTTGTATTCGGAATTAAAATCATATTTTACTTTTTCAATTGCAGAAGCTGCGTCTACATCACCGACTATTACTGTCACCATATTAGAAGGGTTATAGTATTTATTATAATAATCTATTATTTGTTCACGTTGGATTGTGCTTATAATATCAGCTTTACCTATAACTTTTCTTTTATAAGGGTGATTTGTGTATAACATATTAATTAGGTTGTCATAAACAAGAGTATTTGGGGAGTTTGCATCTTTCATAATCTCTTCTATAACTACTTTTCTTTCTTTCTCTAATTCTTTTCTTGGAATAAGAGGGTGAAGAAGCATATCAGAATGCATTTCGAGTGCTAAATCAAAATCTTTTGATGGGATTGTTACGTAGTAGTGTGTAAAATCTTTGCTGGTTGCCGCATTTGTTATGGCTCCTTTGGTTTCCAGAATTTTGTCAAATTCACCGGGTGCATGGTTTGTGGAACCTTTAAAGAAAAGGTGTTCTAAAAAGTGTGAAACTCCGTTGTTTTTATCATTTTCATTAATTGAACCTGTTTTTATCCAAGTATCTATTGTGACAATTGGGTTTGTTTTAACCTCTTGAATAACAACTGTTTGCCCGTTATCGAGTTTATATATATTAAAATCTGCTGCATTAACAATATTAGCAAATAATAAAGTTATTAATAAAACAATAAATTTCTTCATTTTATCCCCTTTTTACAAATACACATAACCTATATTAAACATAATACAATAAATTTTTATATAGTAAACAGATTTATTTTTGTTTTGTAAATAAGGATTAAAAAGAAAAATAAAATCGTCACTAAAAATATAAAAATTAATGACGATTTTAAAATTTTTATTAATAACTAATTCTTCTCGGATAATTTTTAGGGATTTTCCAGCCGTTTCTTTGAATTATTGCGGTACAGTATGCTCCATTTCCTGCATCTTTGTTACAACCTCTTATGCTATCAGTATATAGCATATTTTCATCTCCATCCCACTTATATAATGCTGCGTCCATCCCCTTTTTATAATGATATTTCCACATGTCCCAATTACTTATTGGGAAAAAAGTAAAATTAAAACTGCAGATTCCGACCCCATCATCTTTTTGTAAGCATTTTTCAGGATTCTTGGGATAAAATACAATATCCCTATTTTCATGATATGTGAAAGAGAAAGCACTCCCATCAGCTAAGAAGTATAGTATGATTTTATTACCTGTAATATCTTTAGATTCTTTCTTATGTGTAATTTTTAAATACGGCGCCAAATATTTTTGAAAAGATTCATCATTTTTATCTGCTTGATTGATAAGGTTTCCTTCATCATCTTTAGTATCACTATTAAAATAAGACCAGCTTTCAACTTCTCCGTTGTCTACAATAGATTGTAAAATAGCTTGATTCATAATAGAATAAAACTTTTTCAATCTTGTTTCCGCAACTGAGTTGTTATAATTTTGTATTAATGCAGGCATAGTAAGTGCTGCCACTACTCCAATAATCCCGAGTGTAATTAGAACTTCCGCTAACGTAAATCCTTTTAACTTAGAGATAAAATGTTTTTTTTTCTCATTTCCAAAATCGTAAAAGCAATGTGAAAAATTTTTTAACCCACCTTTATCCCCCTTAAGGAAGTTCTCTAACCCGAAAACGTCGGGGGGGGGCAATTTTCAGCTCTTCTCTATTCATAAACTATGCCTCCATAAAATTAAAAACTTCCTTTTTTATTATTTCCGATTTTTTCGGTTTTGTCAAGACAGTAAAAGCGGGACTATAATTTTTGTAAAGTCCCGCTTTTTATATTATTTTAACTTTGCTTTATTATGCTTTAACAAGTGATTTTGCAAAAGATTCTGAAGAACGGGTTTGAATTTCATTTTCTATTTTTTTGATGAATTCATCAACACCCATTGAGCCAACTTGACCGATACCGCGTGCTCTTACAGAAACGGAATCTGCTTCGATTTCTTTATCTCCGATTACTACTACATAAGGGATTTTCTTATCTTGTAAGCTTTCTCTTATTTTGTAATTCATACTTTCTGAGCGATCGTCAAGATTTACTCTGATTCCTGAATCACGCATTTTTTTGTATACTTTTTCTGCAAAGTCGATATGTTTTTCATTAGAAATCGGAACAATTGCAACTTGTGTTGGCGCAAGCCAAGTCGGGAATGCACCTGCATAGTGTTCAATTAAAATTCCGTGGAAGCGTTCCATAGAGCCGAAGATTACACGGTGAAGCATTACAGGTGTTTTCATTGAACCGTCTTTGTCTTGGTATTTAATGTCAAATCTTTCAGGAAGGTTAAAATCTAACTGAATTGTTGCACATTGCCAAGTTCTGCCGATTGCATCTTTAACTTTGAAATCAATCTTTGGTCCGTAAAATGCTCCGTCTCCTTCATTTATGTCATATTTCATTCCGCGTCTGTCCATTGCTTCTTTTAAACCGGCTTCAGCTCTGTTCCAGTTTTCTATTTCTCCTACGTAACTTTCAGGGCGTGTTGATAATTCGACTTCAAATTTCATATTGAAAATGTCCATTGTATCTGCGACAAAGTCAATAATCTCATTAATTTCATCAACAAGCTGTTCAGGTGTGCAGAAAATGTGAGCATCGTCTTGAGTGAAGCCTTGTACTCTTGTTAATCCTGATAATGCACCTGATTTTTCTTTTCTGTAAACAGTTCCTAATTCTGCCATTCTTAATGGTAATGAACGATATGAATATCTGTTTGCTTGGTAAATTAATATATGGAACGGACAATTCATTGGTTTTAAAATAAATTGTTCATCAGAATCTTCATCTTTTTGAATAAAGAACATGTTTTCTCTGTAGTGATCTGCATGACCTGAAATTTCCCACAATTTAGATTTAGCAATATGAGGAGTATTTACAATTACATATCCGCGTTTTCTGTGTTCTGTTCTCCAGTAATTTTCTATTTCTTCTCTGACAATTGCTAAATTAGGGTGCCACAGTACAAGACCTCCGCCTAATTCATCTCTTGTTGAGAATAAATCAAGTTTTGCACCGATTTTTCTATGGTCGCGTTTTTCAGCTTCTTCAATAAAATGAAGATAATCAGCTAAATCTTCTTTACTCCAGAATGCAGTTGCATAAATTCTTTGAAGCATTTTATTTTTAGCATTTCCTCTCCAATATGCACCTGCAACCTTTAATAATTTGAAAGCATTTGCTTTAATATATGAAGTATTTGGAAGGTGAGGCCCTGCACAAAGGTCGTTAAATAAAACATTTCCGTCTTTATCTTTTGTTAAATAAAGTGTAGGATTGTCATTTTTGTGTTCTTCCAATAATTCTGCTTTGTAAATTTCACCTTCTGCTTTGAATTCTGCAATTTGCTTTTCAACATCAGGTATGACATATTTTTCAAATGAAAGATTTTGTTTAACAATATTTTTCATTTCTTCTTCAATTTTTGTCAAATCTTCTTGGGTGAAAGCATGACCGTCTGTTAAATCAAAATCGTAGTAAAAACCATTTTCAATTGCCGGACCGATAGCTAACTTTGCTGACGGAAACAGCTTTTGAACGGCTTGAGCCATAATGTGTGATGTTGAGTGTCTTAAAACACTTAAAGTTTCATTGTTTTTTTCCATATTTATCCTTTCGTACCCTATTTGGGTTTGGCAAATTCTGTTTTAAATAACAACTGCTTATATAAAACTTTCTTTGCCCCCGGGGTGGATCCCCCTAACTGACTACAATATGGATTGTAGCACTGATATATTTTTATTACAATGTTTTTTATTATTTTAATTTGACATTTTTTTTTGATTTCCTTTAATAATTATAAAAAGGAGAAGTTAAGATGTTTTTTAAAAATTTGTTTTCTATTGTTTCTAAATATTATGAAAACGGTTATGTAAAATTTGATATTTTAAAAATATTTGGAAAAAATTGTTTATATATTTATCGTGGATATAAAATTGATGACAGTTATGCTGATAAATTTTATCAATACTTTAAAAGTAATGATATGGCTTTAAAAATAAAGAATTTGAAACAAAATATGGATAATATTTCATGTAATTATATTGATGATTTTATGTATTTATCAAAATTTTGGGGAAAATATTTAACCAAAAACTATTGGACAAAATACGATAAAGAGTTAATGGATAAATATAAAAAAATGGATTTTAACCAACCTTTCCCGGAATTAGCAACATTTCGAGGAGAAACTTTTCATAATAAATATGGTTTAGTTGATTTGCCAGATGATGTGATGGCTGCTGTAAACGGTAAAGATATAATTGATGCGGGGGGATGTGATGGTGATACAGCATTAATTTTTCATGATTTATTCCCTGAATCAAAAATTTATGTATATGAACCTTTATCTATTTATTTGGATACTGTGAAAAAGATTGCTGATAAAGTAAATTCAAATGCCGGGGAAAAAATTATTCCTGTTCATAAAGGTTTAAGTGATAAGCAAGAAATAAGTAATATTACTTTTAATCATCATTCGGAAAATTGTGAGATTACAACTGTTGATGATGACTATCAAGGAAATAATCTCGGATTAATTAAAATGGATACAGAAGGTTTTGAAAGTCAAATTATTAAAGGTAGTATTGAAGTGATAAAGAAGTATAAACCTGTTTTGGTTATTGCAATTTATCATACTCCGGAAGATTTCTTTGATATGAAAGACAAACTCAAAAAATTAAATCCTGATTATAAATTTATGATTAGGAGAAGTGAATTTTTACATCCTACTATAGAGTTTGTGTTAATTGCTTATTAGTGTTAATATATTTTTGCAGTAGTTTTATTATTATCGGGAACAAAAATTTTATGAAATTTAACAAGTTATTTTCAATTAGAGCACGTCATTATTACAGAAAAGGGATTAGAAGCGGGTTTGTAAAATTTAGAATTGTAACTGTTTTAGGTTTTAGATTTTGTATTTATGAAGGTTATAAGATAATTTTCCCGTGGGCAGATGCTTTTAAAAAATATTTTGCTTCAAATAATATGAAATTGAAAATAAAAAATTTGAAACAGAATATGGATAGCATATCTTGTGAGTATATTGATTTTTTTATGAAATTATCAAAAGTGTGGAAAAGATACAGATTTGGTGGTTTTTGGTCAAAATATGATGAAAAATTAATTGAAAAATATAAAGAACTTGATTTTGTTCAGCCATTTCCTGAGATTACAAAATTTAGTCCAATTACTTTTTTGCATAAATATGGTTTATCAGATTTACCAAAAGAGGCTTTAGATTTTATTAACGGAAAAGATATAATTGATGCGGGGGGATTAAATGGTGATACAGCATTAATTTTTCATGATTTATTCCCTGAATCAAAAATTTATGTATATGAGCCTTTATCTGTTTATTTGGATACTGTGAAAAAGATCGCTGATAAAGTAAATTCAAATGCCGGTGAAAAAATTATTCCTGTTCATAAAGGTTTAAGTGATAAACAGGAAATATGTAATATAACATTTGATAAAAATTCGGAAGATTGCGAAATTACAACTATTAATGAAGATTATCAAGGCAGCAATCTTGGACTGATTAAATCTGATACTGAAGGTTTTGAAACAAAAATTATTGAAGGAGCTTCAAATTTAATAAAAAAATACAAACCCGTTCTTGTATTTGCAATTTATCACACCCCGGAAGATTTTTTTGATTTAAAAGATAAAATAGCAAAATTAAATCCCGATTATAAATTTATGGTAAGACGAAGTGAATTTATAATTCCGGCAGCAGATTTTATTTTAATAGCATATTAATTTAAAAAAATTAATTATTTGACTTATTTCCGAATAATTTAACTCCGGCAGTAGTAATAATTGCAGATGCTGCTCCGGTGATTAATGCCCATTTAGCTTGTGCAACTTTAGGAATAAATCTTTTTATATCATTGAAAGATACACCTGTTAGCATATTATCAATTATTGGTTTTAAATCTTTTTTAGCTGATGCTACCATGTCTTTTTTTAGAAGAATACCATCTTTTTCAACTTTTTGAAGATTTTTGTACAAATCAAGTTCTTTTTGAGAAATATTTAAGGCAATATCTCTTGTCGATTTATACATTTCTATCGCTTCGTCATCAATATTGTTTGGAGCTTTATAGCCGTCTTCACCGATTACATCAATTATGCTTTGTTTAATGATTGGAATTGTTTTCTCAGGTAAAATCTCTTTTTCTGCAAGAATATTAAAATATTCTTCCAAGGACATATTTGTCCCTTTTTTCTTTGTTAAATCATCAATAAAGTCATTAATTTTAGTTTTTGCTGTTTTTATTTGTTTTTCTTGTGCTTTCAATTGTTTTTTAAAATCTTTTGCAGAAATTTTGTCTCCTGGAAATATTGCATTAAGTCTTGTTTCAATATTTTCTGTAGCTCCTCTTGCAGGTATTATTGCAAATGCATTTTTAAGAGATTCAAGAGTTTTAGCATTTTGCATGTTATCAACAGTTTTATAAAAAACATCGGAACTTGAATTTAAAAGTTCATCCATATTTTTTGCGGCGCTTGGTGCGATATTATATCCTGTTATTGCGCCTGCTGTTCCTACGCAAATCCCTGAAGCAAGTGCCATTAAATTATTTTGAGTTTTATTATCTGAACTTTGTATTGAATTAATCGGCATAAAAAATTACTCCTTTATTCTTTATTATTAAAACTCATAAATTTATTAATTGCTATATTATAATTTAAATGTTACAAAACGTTACGCGTATTTTGTTGTGCTTATATTTTTTGTTGTAAAATGTTTTTATTACAGAAGAAATGAGGTTTTTAACATGAATACAGCAGTTTTGGTGGGAAGAGTAGGTCGTGATGCCGAAATTAGATATTTTGAATCGGGAAAAGTAAAGGCTAATTTTTCTATTGCAGTTAATCGTTGGGATGCTAAAACAAAGTCAGAAGTTGCTGATTGGTTTAATATTGATGTTTGGGATAAACTTGCCGAATTTGCGGGTGAATATGTTAAAAAAGGTGTTCAAGTTGCTGTTGATGGCAGAATCGGACAAAATAAATGGACTGATAAAGCAACAGGCAATGAACGTGAAAACTTTTTTATTATTGCAAACGGTATAAGATTACTTGGTTCTAAAAGGGATATTGAGCAAGATCAGATATGATAATTAATTCAGATGTTGTAGGAATAATTGCAGACGATTTAACAGGAGCAAATGATACCGCTTTGCAGTTTCATTTGAAGGGTGCCAATACTCAAATTTTGCTTTCTGATGAAATAGAACCTTTAAATATAAAAAATACTCAAACTTGGGCGATTTCCACAGAATCAAGAAATGTTGAACCTGTTGTCGCTTATGAAAAAGTTTTGAAAACTACAAAAATGTTTGTAGATAAGATTAATCCAGACTATTTTTATAAAAAAATAGATTCAACTTTGAGAGGTAATATTGCTGTAGAAGTTTTGGGGATTTTATCAGTGTTGGATTATGATGCAGCAATTGTAGTTCCGGCATTTCCGGCAGAAACAAGAACTACTGTTGGCGGATATCATCTTATGAAGGGTGTGCCTATAGAAAGAACGGAAATGGCAAGAGATCCTTATTCTCCGATTTTTGAATCTCATGTTCCGACTTTATTAAAATCTCAAGTTTTGTCCGAATATCAAGATCTTATCGGAAGTTTGGAGCTTAAAACAATTATGAAGGGCGCAGGTCCTATTCTGCAAAAAATTAATGAACTTGTAAGAGAAGGTAAAAAGCTTATTGTTGCGGATGCAGTTTCTACTGTTGATATTGAGCAAATTGCGCTTGCTATAAGAAAATCAGAAAATAAAATATTACCGGCAGGAACAGCAGCATTTGCTCAAGCTCTCGGTGAATTTTGGTTAGCTGACTTAGATTCTGAACATATTATTAAAACTTTTCCAAGATTGCCTAAATTTATTGTTTCCGGAAGTGCAACCCAAATTACGGCTAATCAAATTGAGAAATTGGAAAATAGTGATGAATTTGAAGATGTTCTTGTGATTAGTCTTGATTTAAAAACTGTGCTTGACGGTGTTAAAGATGAGTTTGTAAATCGTATTATTTCAAATTTAAGATTTGATAACACTGTTGTAGTTCATACATCAAAACTTATAAAAGAATTTGACGGATTTTCGGAAGACTCATTGAATGCAGAACTTACAAAAGCTAATCTTGCTAATGTAATTACGGATTTTCTTGCAGAATTAACAAAACGTGTTCTTGCTGAGAAAGAAGCTATATTAATAACTCTTGGCGGCGAAACATCTTATAAATGCTGTAGTGCGATAGGTGCTTATCAATTACAGTTAATTGATGAAGTTGCTCCTGCAATTGCTTTGACTTTGGATCATAATGCTCAATGGATAGTTACAAAGTCAGGTAATCTTGGGAATGTGAATACTTTAATTGATATTTTGAAGTATTTTGAAACCCATGGCGGTTTGCAAAATGGATAAAATTGTTATTACTACAGGAGATCCAAACGGTATTGGTGCCGAAATTACAATAAAGGCTCTAAATAGATTGAATATACCTTTGGATTGTGTTGCTTTAATTTCAAATAAAAAGATTTTAGATTATTACGGCAAATTAGATAAAGACTATGAAATTATAGAAATCCCTTATGATGCTCAAATTATTCCCGGGAAAGCAACAAAAGAAGGCGGAGAATTTTCTTTTCAATCTGTTAAATTGGCTTGTGAAATTGGCGCAAAAGCAATTGTGACAGCTCCTGTCGCAAAAAATGCTTTATATCTTGCAGGACACAAATTTAACGGGCAAACCGAGATTTTGCAAAAATACTTGGCGCATGATAATCAGCTCGCTGAAATGCTTTTTGTTGCCGGAAATTTTAGAGTTTTGCTTTTAACTCGTCATGTTGCATTGAAAGATATTAATATTACAAAAGAAATGGTTGTTGAAAAAATTGGTAATTTAAAAAAGTTTTTTGTAAATAAATTAGGAATTTCAGAACCTAAATTTGCATTATGCGGTTTTAATCCACATGCAGGTGAAGACGGAATTTTAGGAAAAGAAGAAATTGATATTTTAATTCCTGCAGTAAATGAATTAAGAGCAAAAGGTGTTAATATCACAAATCCATTACCTGCTGATACTTTGTTTATAAAACTTGCAAAGGAGTATTTGTCTGAAAGTCAAAATAAAAATAATAATTTTTTAAATAGCTTGTCCTCTTGTTCTCCTGACATAAGTTCTTCTTGTTATGATTGTTGTATAGCGAATTATCACGATCAAGGTTTAATTCCTATAAAAACAGTTGCAGGTGATAAAACTGTTAATATGACAATCGGACTTGATATTATAAGAACATCTCCAGGTCATGGTACGGCATTTGATATTGCAGGTAAAAATGTTGCTGATGAAACGGGCATGGTGGAAGCAATAAAAGCAGTTATGTAAATTCTGTTAAATAAAATGCTAAAACTCTTATAAAATCAGTTAAATAGATTTTTATAAATATTGCAAATATATAAAAAAACCTCTTGTATCAAGAGGTTTTTTTACTATTTATGTTATCTAAACTAAGCAGCTGCTTTAACTTGTTTTTTATCGTTCCAAAAATCAACAAGCATACTGCAGAAGAAGATACTTGAGTATGTTCCGATTGCAATACCTAAAATCATTGCGAGAACGAAATCTTTAGTTGTTACACCGCCCCAGAAATACAAAGCTAATAATGTAATCAATGTAGTTAAAGACGTGTTAATACTTCTTGTTAAAGTTTGGTTAACAGAAGCATCTACAATTTCGCCGAAAGACATTTTCTTTGAATAATATCTCAAATTTTCTCTTATTCTGTCAAATACAACGATTGTATCGTGAACTGAAAAACCTATTACTGTCAAAATTGCAGTGATAAACAATCCGTCGATTTGTACGTTATAAACGAGTCCGAGTATTGAAAATATGCCGCATACAAATATAACGTCATGCAATACCCCCAAAATTGCAGCAAGTGCATAATCAAATCTGAATCTGAATGAAAGATATGCTACAATACCTAAAAATGCAAGTGTAACGGCTATTAAAGAATTTTTGAATAATTCTTTTCCCATTGTAGGCCCGACAGAACTTACAGACATCAATTCAGGATTATTATAATCTTTCTGAAGTTCACTTGTAATAACTTCTGCAGTATTTGAATCTTTATCAATAAATTTTGTTCTTATAGAAATTATTGAATTGATATTTGACTTTGTTTTTTCTTGTTGTTCAGTGTTTACGTTTAATATTTGTATATATGGATTTTCAATACCTACTTTTTCGAGACTTTCTCTTGTTTTAGAAATATCGCTGTTTGATAGTTTTTGTTCAAGTCCGTATTGTAAAATTGTACCGCCTGTATAATCAATTCCCACTTTCATAGGTGCATGGTTTGCATAAGTAACAGATGAATAAATCATTGCAATAATACCCGGTATTAAAAGAAGACAAGTTAAACCCATCCACCACCATCTGTATTTTACAACATGAACTAAATGTTTTTTACCTGTATTTATCATAATTTTTTTTACCTTTCTTATATCTTTGTCAGTGTTTTTTTAGTCCAAAATACCAAATCGTGCTTTTTCACGTTTAGTTTCTGTAGCCTCATAACTTTGTCCTATTTCATCTTTTCTTAATCCGAATAGTCCTGGATGTTTAAGTTCACCGGTACCGAAGATTAAGTGCATGAAGTTTTTGGTTACGGTAATTGCACTGAACATTGATACAATAACACCGATTGCAAGTGTTAAAGCAAAACCTTTAACAACACTTGTTCCCAAAAGATAAAGGATTGTACATGTAATAATTGTTGTCATATTTGAGTCAAAAATACTTGTGAATGCTCTGTCAAATCCTGAATTAATTGCAGTAAAGAGATTTCTTCCCGCTCTTAATTCTTCTTTTGTTCTTTCAAAAATAAGTATATTAGCATCAACAGCCATACCGATAGACAGGATAAAACCTGCTATACCTGCAAGAGTTAATGTTACAGGGATAGTTTTGAACAGAGCAAATAATATTAAACTGTATATTAAAAGAGCAATATCTGCAATCAAACCTGGTACGTGATAAAATGCAATCATAAATATCATAACTGCAGAAAGTCCTATAACTCCGGCTTTTTTAGATTTCGCGATACTGTCTGCACCTAATGTAGGTCCTACTGTATTTTCTTCTACTATTTCTGCCGGAACAGGTAATGCCCCTGCGTTAAGGAGGTTTACCATTCTTTCAGCTTCTTCATAAGCAAATCCGCTTTCTCCGCCTGAAATTTGAGCTTTGCCGCCATAAATAGCTTCGTTTACTCTAGGAGCTGATTGGAGTTCTCCGTCAAAAAATATTGCCATTTGTTGACCAACTAAGGCTTTTGTCAGGTCAGCGAATTTTTTTGCACCTTCTGAATTAAATTCCAATGATACAACCCATTGACCTGTAGTATCTGTGCTTAATGTAGACTTTGCAAGATCTCTGCCTGTCAAACCTGTTGAAACCCAAATTGGAGAACCATCTGCGGCTTTACCTTCTTTTTTAAACTCTAATTGTGCAGTTTCTCCGATGAAAGCTTTTGCTTCTTTCAAATCTGTTACGTTTGGAATTTCTATTAATAATCTTTTATCTCCGACTTGTTGAACAACAGTTTCTGCAACACCTAACTTGTTTACACGTTGTTCAATAGCAAATTGAAGTCTGCTCATTACCTCTGGTGTAATTTTTGCAATAGTTTCAGTGGTTTCTGCTTCAAGAACCAATCTTGATCCTCCGACAAGATCAAGCCCTAATTTTGTCGGTTTAATTATGATAAGAATTGTTGATATAATAACTATTCCCACAATAAACCAGAACATTAAAATTTTGTTTTTCATTTTTTATCCTCTTTATTAACTGTGTTTTTTATTTCCTTTTTTATTTTATATTTTACTTTTAATTTAAAAATTAATTCATAGTCGTGTCAGGCTAATTTTCATTAACCTCATCAATAACCATAAATAAATCAGTTTTTTCAATTTGTGTAAGTTCTACAAGCGGGCGTCTTACGTAATCTTCGATTAATCCTTTATGTGCTAATGCCGCTTTTACAGGAACAGGATTTGGTGCCATAAATAATTTTTTAAATACAGGATAAAGTTTTTTGTGCATATTTACAGAAGCTAAAAATTCTCCTGTTTTGTAATTCCTGATCATAGATTTTATTTCGGAACCAAATATATGGGAAGCTACAGAAACAACCCCTCTTGCACCTAATGACATCATTGGTAATGTTAAGCTGTCATCACCTGAATAAATTGTAAAATCATCAGGACAGCATAATTTTAATTCAGTAATCATATCCATATCAGCAAAGCTTTGTTTAATAGCTACGATATTTTGATATTTTTCCGCTAATGCAGCAACAGTTTCCGGAAGCATATTAACCCCTGTTCTGCCAGGGATATTATAGATGATAACAGGTATATCAACACTTTCTGCTATGGCTGAAAAATGTTCAATCATGCCTTTTTGAGAAGGTTTGTTATAATACGGAACAACAGAAAGAATAGCGTCAACATTTTCTTTTTGAGCCCATTTAGCAGCCATAATAGCGGTATCTGTGCAATTGGAACCGGCGTTCATAATTACTTTTGCTTTATTTGCAACAGCTCTTTTGATTGTACTTAGTAATTCAAATTCTTCTTCATGGGTTAAAGTCGGACCTTCGCCTGTTGTGCCTGCAACAAGAAGTGCATCGCTTCCATGACTAATTAAGTATTTAGCAAGTTCTTCAGCTTTGTTGTAATCAATTTCTCTTTTTGAGTTGAAAGGTGTAACCATTGCGGTAATCACTTCACCTGCATCGTATCTTAATGCCATATAAACCTCTTTCCCTTTTCAAGTCTATCCATATACATAAAAAAATTATAAAACAAACTTAGCAAAAATGCTTAAAATATTAAGTTATTTATTGAAATTTTATTTGATATTTGGTAAAATAGATTAGGAATATTTAAAAGAAGGAGCTTTATTATGAAAAGATTTGCAAAAATTGAGAATGTCGGGGGGGGGGCAATTTAGAGCTTTTATCCATAAATTCAAAGGGGAAAAAGAATCGTAAAGCCTGTTATTATAGAGATAGATTACATCATATAATAAAAGTTTATTTAGTGGATAAGAGAGCTTTTACACTTGCTGAGGTATTAATTACTCTTGGAATTATTGGTGTTGTTGCAGCAATGACTTTGCCAAATTTGATTACAGAGTACCAGAAAAAACAAACAGCTGTGCAATTGAAAAAAGCATATTCAACATTTGCTCAGGCTCTTGTTTTATCTCAATATGAAAATGGGGATTCTTCAGAATGGAAATTAACTGATTCAAGCAGTTCTTATGATGAAAATTTAGCTTATTTTAATAATTATTGGAAACCGTATTTAAAGATAATAAAAGTATGTAAAACAATGGAAGAATGTGGCTACGATATAAAAAATTATGCTACTCTTGTTGATAAATCAAATTTTTCTGTGTATGGTCAACGTGATAATTTGCCGGGGTTTATTTATGGGGATGGTACTTATGCTTATATACGGCCTTTTAGTTATAATACGACTAATATTCCTAACTTACAGTTGCTATCTATTGATATAAATGGACCTAAAAAACCTAATGTTATTGGGCGTGATGTATTTCAATTTCAAATAGATATGTCAAAAGGTGTTATTACTGGTTATTATTCTAAAGATAATTGTACAAAAGATAATATAAGTTCTGAAAATTCTCGTGCTTGTGGCGGAAAGATTCTTGCAGACGGCTGGGAAATTTTAGATGATTACCCGTGGTAATTCATATAAGTTAAAGTTTTTATTTTAGAAGTTTTTTCATGCTAAAATTAGTAGTATGAACTGGTTGGATAAAATTAAAAATCTAAGTAAAAAACAAAAAGCTTACATAGGTGCTTTTGCGGCAATTATTGGTCTTTTGGCATGGGCTTTTATATCTGCAGGAGTTATTACTCATAATTTTAACAGAAGTCAGCTCCAAACTGATCAAGACAGACAGGAAGCTATTATTGACGGAATTATTTTAACTGAGACTAAAAATGAAAAAAAATATTGGGAAATTTATGGTGAAACCGGTAATTATGACAGTAAAAACGGTGTTGCTATCCTCAATAATGTAATAGGCAATTTTTATGATGATGATAATGAAGTATCAATGAGTTTTGAATCTTCTAAGGGAACTTATAACGAGAAAAAAGAACAAATTATTTTGTATGATAATACATATATCGTTCTTAAAGATTTTACGACATTGAAAGCTAACAAGCTTGTCTGGTCAGGAAAAGATATTCCGATTACTGCAGAGGGAAATGTAAGAATTACAAGAAAAACAGATCTTCTTGCAACTGCTAAAAAAGTTGAAATCAGTCCTGATTATGATAAATTTAAAATTATTGGAAATGCTGTTTCGAAAGTTTACAGTGATAAGGAGAATAAGTGAAAAGATTAATATTAACTTTAATGATTGTTTTATTTACTGCGGGGCTTGTTGTGCAGGCTTCTGATCTTATTATTGAATCTAAAACGCAAAGTTATAGTGAACAGGATAATAAATTAAAATTTGAAGGAAATGTAAAAGTTTCTGTTGACGATTTGCACGTTGTCGGAGAGTCTGCGGATGTTTCAATGACAGAAGATCAAAAACTTGATACTGCAACTTTTTATAACAAACCTTATGCTTATGAAGTTAAGAAAAACAAGAAACGTGAAGTAAAAGCAAATATTTTAAAAATGTCATTAATTACAAAGATTGTAAAAGCTCAAGGTGATACTCAATCTATTGTTTTTGACGGTAAAGTGCCTATTGTTGTTATAAATGCTGACGAGCAGGAATATGATACAAAAACGGGTATAATGACTGCTACAGGGGCAGTAACTATAAAATATAAAGATTTAGATACTTTTTCTGATAAAGCAAAAGTAAGAACTGATAAAAACGGAGATTTAAAAGATATAGAACTTGTCGGAAATGCAAGAATTAAACAGCAAGGCAACGAATCATTTGCGGATAAGTTTATGTATGATACTGTTACAAAGGTTCTTGTTGCGGTTGGAAATACTACATCAAAATCAATAATGGACGATGGTGCAACTCTTGTTTTGAAAGCTCGACGTCAGGAGTATGCTCAGGAAAAAGGGATCTTTAATGCTTCCGGAAATGTGAGAGTTTGGTATCAAGATTATTATGCAGAAGGTCCCAAACTTACACTATACCCGAATAAGGAAGGAAAACCAAATGAGGCATATTTTACCGGACGTTCAAGTATAACTCAGGGTGTCAGAACAATTTATGCTGATAAAATCAAGATGACTATGGAACCAAAAAATTTCCATGCAGACGGGAATACACGAACCGTAATAAAAAATATCGGTTCAGGTGATAACGGTGAAAGTGAAAATGGCGGAATAGGGTTAGGATTATAAATTATGAGCGAAAAAGAAAAAGTTGATAAGGCAATAGAATTATACCAAAAAGGTGAATATCAAAAGGCTATTGATATATTCAGTTCTGTGTTGGAAACAAGTAAGGATAATGCAGAATTATACAATAATATTGCTCTTTGTTATGCAAATTTAGGTGAATTTGATAAAGCTGAAAAAAATTATCTTAAAGCTCAAAGTTTAAATCCAAAATTACCTCAAGTGTATATAAATCTTGCGGATATTTATTACCGTAAAAAAGATATGGGAAGCGGGATAGAACTTATATCTCGCGGACTGGGGGAAATGCCTGACAATCTCGTTTTGCGTCATTATCTTGCAAGGTTTTATATGGAAGATGCAAGATTGGATTTAGCAATCGATGAGCTTGAATATATTTTAGAAAAACAGCCTGAAAATTATGATGTTTATTATGATTTAGGCAGAGTTCATTTTGAGCTTGGCGATTATGCCAGTGCTATTGAAAATTTTGAAAATGTTTTGGAATACAAATCTGAAAATCCTTGGATTTACTATTATTTAGGAGAAGCTTACGAAGCAAATGACGAGGTGGATAAAGCTCTTTCAAATTATTTGAAAGCTATTGCTCATAATGATTCGTTTTCTCCGGCTTATAAAAAAGCAGGAATACTCTTTTTTGCAAGAGGTGATTATGATGATGCAATTGAGTATTTTGAGGATTACATCACCTTAGATATTGCTAAAGAAGAAGAAGAAAAAATAAAAGAATTGATAGAAAGAATAAAGAAAAAACAAAATGACAAAAAATAAATATTGGATTGCTTTTTCATCAATAGAAGAGATTGACAGTTCTTTTATTTTAAGGCTGTATAATTATTTTGGAGATATTGAAACCGCTTTTAATGCAGATAAATTATCAGATATTGACGGTTTAAGCATAAAAAAAGCTGAGAATTTTTTGAGAAAAAGAGATAAAGTCGATGTTGATAATGCTTTTAAAGAAGTTGAAAACAGAGGAATAAATTATTTAACATTTGAGGATGAAAGATATCCTTACATGTTAAAAAATATAGATAATCCGCCTGCTGTTTTATATTATAAGGGGGATATCGGAAATTGTAATTTAGAAAGAACACTTGCTGTTGTCGGTTCAAGAAAAGCAACAAGATATGCAAAAGATGCACTTTCTATGATTCTTTCGCAGTTGCAAAATACGGATATATGTATAGTATCAGGTTTGGCATCAGGTATTGATACAACGGCTCATATTTCTGCAATAGAGAATAATTTAAAAACTATAGGTGTTATTGCAAGCGGTTTTGATTATACTTATCCTACGGCAAACAAGGATTTGTATAAAAAAATTGAAAATGATTGTGGTGTTGTTGTAAGTGAGTATTTCCCGACATTTCAGCCTATTAAATTTCGGTTTCCGCAAAGAAACAGGATAGTGTCGGGTTTATCATACGGAACACTTGTGGCAGAAGCTTCATTAAAAAGCGGAGCATTGATTACGGCAAATCTTACGTTAGAGCAGGGAAGAGAATTAATGTGTATTCCCGGATTGATTACAAACCCTAATACAGAAGGGATTTATAAACTTCTTAAAAACGGTGCAACATTAGTTACTTGTGCTAATGATATTTTAGAGACGCTTGGTTGGGAAGTTAAAGTTGAACAAAAAAATTTGTTTGATATGCCTGATTTAAACGATGATGAAAAAATTATTTATGATGCACTTGAAATAGAAGAAAAATGTGTTGATGAATTACAGGCATTTACAAAATTAAGTATAGATAATTTGCTAATGTACTTGACAACTATGGAGCTTAAAGGCATAATTAAACAAGTCGACGGGGACAGATATAAGAGAGTTACTCCTGTTAATTACTCAAAATAATAAAAGAGTAGTTAAAGGAGAGGTGGTATAGATAATGGCAAAAACTTCTGAAAATAAAGGGAAATCGTTAGTAATAGTTGAGTCTCCTGCTAAATCGAAGACTATAAGAAAGATTTTGGGAGATAGTTACCAGATAGAAGCAAGCTTTGGGCATGTAAGGAATTTACCTGAAAAAGATCCTTCTACAGAAAATTTAGGATTTGATATAAAAAATCATTTTGAACCTAAGTTTGAGATTATTCCGGGTAAGCAGGCTGTTGTTAAAAAGTTAAATGATTTAGCTAAAAAAGTTGATAAAGTATATCTGGCATCCGACCCTGACCGTGAGGGAGAAGCTATTGCATGGCATGTCAGACAGATTTTAAAGGTTCCTGATGACAAAATTTCACGTATTGTATTTAATGAAATTACTCCAAAAGCTGTAAAATATTCTGTTGAAAATCCACGCGGGATTGATATGGATATGGTAAAAGCTCAGCAAACAAGACAAATTTTGGATAAGCTTGTAGGTTATAAGTTGAGTCCTGTTTTGTGGAAACAGATTGGGAACAGAAAATTATCCGCAGGGAGAGTGCAATCAGTTGCTTTGCGTATGATTTGCGAAAGAGAAGAAGAAATTGAAGCTTTTGTTCCGCAAGAATACTGGTCAATTCATACAATATTGGATAAAGACGGAAAATCCTTTGAGGCAGAACTTTCTAAAATTAAAGGAAAAACTGTTGATAAGAATATTAAAAATCAGGAAGAAGCTCAAAAAATTGTAGATTTTCTAAAAAATTATCCTTCTGAATTAGATATTACTAAAGTTACTAAAAAATCTACCAAAAGAAAACCGACAGCACCATTTATTACATCTACAATGCAGCGTGCAGCAAGTTCAAAATTAGGTTTTGGTGTTCAAAAGACAATGCAGGTAGCTCAAAAATTGTATGAAGGTATTGAAATTGACGGTACTCCTGTTGGTTTGATTACCTATATGAGAACCGATAGTGTAAGAGTTTCAGATGATGCTCAGGGAATGGCTAAAGATTTTATTTTGGCAAATTACGGAGAAAAATATTACCCTGAAAAACCAAATATATATGTTAAAGGCAAACAAAATGTTCAGGATGCACACGAAGCTATAAGACCTTCTTATCCTGACAGGACTCCTGAAAGCATAAAAAAATATTTGGATAATGATCAATATAAATTATACAAATTGATTTGGGAAAAGTTTATGTCATCTCAAATGACTCCTGCGGATGTTGCAAACAAAACTGTTGAAATTACTGCGGGTGATTATACTTTGAAGGCAGGAACAAGCAAGGTAACTTTTGACGGATTTTTAAAAGTTTATAATGATGCTGATGATGAAGAACAAGAAGCGGAAGCAAAAATTCCAGATTTAAATGAAGGAGATAAGGTAAAATGTGTTAAAGTTGATCCGAAGCAGCATTTCACCCAGCCTCCTCCAAGATATAATGAAGCTTCATTAGTTAAGGCTTTGGAAGAATACGGTATAGGGCGTCCGTCAACTTATGCTACGATTATTACCGTTATCCAAACTCGTAAATATGTAGAAAAAAAAGATAAAGCTTTACATCCAACACTTCTTGGCAGGACAGTATCAAAACAGTTAGTTGCTCAATTCGCAGATATAATGGATTATAAGTTTACTGCAGGCATGGAAACTAAATTAGACCAGATTGCAGAAAAAAAAGCTGTATGGAATGATGTTTTGGAAAACTTTTATGAACCTTTTATAAAAGAGGTAAATAACGCTTTACAAACAGGAGAGCGTGTAAAAATTGAAAGTAAAATAAAATGCCCTAATTGTGGTAAACCTATGGTATTAAGAATCGGTAAAAACGGTTCACAGTTTTTAGGGTGTTCAGGTTTCCCCGAGTGCAAAACGATGATGTCTTTAAATGCTTTGTCAGAAGATACCGGAGAAGATGATTCTAATGAACAGGAAATGTGCGAAGAAAAATGCGAAAAATGCGGTTCTGATATGATATTTAAAACAGGTCCTTATGGCAAATATATGGAATGCACAAATGAAAATTGTAAACACAGAAAACCTTACAGAAAATCAACGGGAGTAAAGTGTCCAAAATGCGGAGAAGGTACGATAGTTGAGCGTAAATCAAAACGCGGGACTGTATTTTATGGCTGTGATAAGTATCCGAATTGTGATTTCGTTTTGTGGAATGAGCCAACTGGGAAAAAATGTCCTGAATGCGGTTCTTTGTTAGTTAAAAAAGTTTTGAAAAAAGGAACTGTTATTGCATGTTCAAGCTTGAAGTGTAATTATAAAAAGGAATTAGATGAAACTTCCCAACAGCAAAGCGAATAATATAAATGTGAGAGAGGATAAAAAATGAATCCGGAATTGTATGAACGTTATCTTGCTAAAAAAGCTAAAAAATTAGGGATTACCGTAGAAGAATTAAAATCTCAAGGTACACCGTCTCCTGTGGTTGAAAGTTCTTCTCAGCAGCCTGTGCAGCCACAAAATTCGAGTGAAGAAACTCAATATGTTCAAAGAACAATTCAGGATCAAATTGCGTCTGAAAATTCAGAACCTTTGCATAAACCATATTCAGGAATGCAGGAAGAAACAGTAAAAAGTGAGGTTCCGTCTTATATTTTTGGTCCTTCTAAAATGCAGGAAAATTATAACAGCAATAATAACAGTCTTGTTAGTGAACCTGTTAAGCCTGAAATTAGAGATACAAGGGAAAATAAATTCGGGCTTATCGGTTATCCTCTTGGCCATTCACTATCAAAAGTAATTCATGAAGCAGGTTTTAAAAGCCTTGGAGTAAACGCAACTTATGATATTCTTGAAACACCTCAAGATACTTTGGTTGATAGAATTAAATGGCTTAAGTCTAACGGTTATAAGGGGTTTAATGTTACTATTCCGTTAAAATTGCCGGTTTCATTATTTGTTAATGAAGTTGACAGATATGCAGATTTAGCACGTGCTGTTAATACTGTTTATATTGAATGTGACAAGTCTTTAAAGGCTTATAATACTGATGTTATAGGATTTAAGAGAGCTATTCCCAAAGATATAAATCTTCGCGGTAAAAAAGTTGCAATTTTAGGAACAGGCGGGGCGGCTCATGCGGCTTGTGTAGCTTTAACCGAATGTGCAGTTGAAGAAATTGCATTTTTTACAAGAAATATACCAAATTCAATAGAGTTGATGAATTATGTACGCAGAAAATTTCCGGCAGTTAATTTTAATGTTTATCAGATAGAAAATATTCGTCATCTGGGTGAATATGCAATGCTTGTAAATACAACGCCTATCGGAATGCTCGGGAAATCTGCAGATATGATGCCTGTTGAAGCAAATGCACTTGGAACATTGCCTTGTGATGCTGTTGTATACGATGTTATTTATAACCCTAAAAAGACATTGTTGATAAAAGCTGCTGAAAAATTAAATTTACGTACAATTACAGGGTTAGATATGTTGATTTTTCAGGCTGTAGCAGCTCAGGAAATTTGGTTTGGTAATACTCCTGACTGGAAAGATATGAAAATTGCAGCGTTAGAAGTTTTGTAGATTGAAAAGATATAGAAAACATGGTATAATTTATATATATTAATTTTGAAAAGGAGCATTATTATGAAAAGATTTGTAAAAATTGAGAATGTCGGGGGGGGGGCAATTTAAGGCTCCTATCAACTATAGTTGGGGTTGAAAAAGATAAAAATATCTGTTATTATAGTGATAATATGCATCATATAATAAGGAAAATTTTTATGAAAAAGAGAGCTTTTACACTTGCTGAGGTATTAATTACTCTTGGAATTATTGGTGTTGTTGCAGCAATGACTTTGCCTTCATTGATTGCAAATTATCAGCATAAAGTGTTGGAGACTCAATTTAAAAAAGCTTATTCTATTTTGTATCAACTTGTGTTGGATGTTCAAAATGATACAGGAATGCCTTTAAATGTAAGAGATTATTCTTATACATACACAGGTGATCATTACAAGTTATATAATACATTAAAGCCATATATAATTGCGAATTTTTGTACTACAAATGGTTGTATAGACAGAATAGAAGTTGATGATGGCACCGGTCAAAATATGAAGGAGTATAGAACATACAATAATCAGGTTAATACCAGTTCTTATTATATGGAAGGTGGAGGTTTTATTTTGCCTGATGGCATGGCTATTTATATTGAAAATTATAATTCAAAAAATTTAATGTTATCTATTGATGTTAATGGAATTAAAAAACGTCCAAACAGATGGGGGCATGATTTATTTACATTTTCAATTGATAATGAAACAGGAAAGCTTATTCCTAATGGTTTTGATGGAGCTTTTGTCTCAGCAGCTTCAAGAGAACGTTATTGTTCTGCAACAGATAGTAGCAAAGATAATGGATTATCATGTTCTTATTACGCATTGACTGATTCTAATTATTTTAAAAAACTGCCAAAATAGATTATTCATATCTTAGAGCATCAATAGGATTTAATAAAGATGCTTTGTATGCTGGGTAATAGCCGAATAAAACTCCTATTGCTCCTGAAAATCCCAGAGAAAGAAAAATAGAAAATAACGATATTGATACAGTCATTACACCTGTAATTTGTACTATTTGTGCGCAGATTACTCCGACAGCTACTCCGATAAGACCTCCAATTATTGAAAGCAAAAATGATTCTATTAAAAATTGTATTCTAATATCGGATGGTTTTGCCCCAATTGCCATTCTGATGCCTATTTCTTTTGTACGTTCCGTTACTGATACAAGCATAATATTCATAATCCCTATCCCGCCTACAAGAAGTGATACTGATGCAATTGAAGCTAAAAGTATTGCAAATGTTTGAACTGTTGATTTCATTTTTTCTTGAAATTCTGCCGAATTTCTTATTTCAAAATCATTTTCTTGATTTTTGCCTATTCTGTGTCTTGCAACAAGTAATTCTTCTATATCTTGTTGAGCAAGTGAAACATCATCAGGATCAGAACCTTTTACGACAATCATAGAAACTGTTCCTGGAAATACTGTACCAAAAACTTTTTTCTGAGCTGTTGTTATTGGAATAAATATCAAATCATCCTGATCCATCGGTCCCATACTGCCTTTTGATTTTAATGTTCCTATTACTCTAAAAGGAATTCCTCCTACTCTTATTGTTCTGTCAATAGGGTCAAGATCCCCGAAAAGTTCTGCAGCAACAGTGGCACCAATTACAGTAACTTTTGCGGAATTTTTTATATCCTCTCTTACAAATCCTCTGCCTGAATTGACTTCATAATTTTTTATATATAAATACTCCGGATCTATACCGTAAACAGTTGTTGCCCAGTTTTGATTACTATAGGTAAGTTGTTTGGATTCTGAACTTACAGATGCAACAGCAGAAACTCCTCTTGCGTTTTTTGCAATTGCTTTTGCATCTTTAATTGTAAGTGTCGGTTTTGTTCCCATACCCATTCTGACACCACCTGACTTGGCTGAAGCTGAACGGATTGTAAGAATATTACTTCCCATAGATTCCATATCTTTTTTTACACGTTCGCTTGCGCCTGTACCTATAGCAAGCATTATAATAACAGCGCTGACGCCGATAATAATACCCAAACTTGTCAGAATTGAGCGCATTTTGTTTATTTTAAGCGATACAATCGCCATTTTTACCAATGATTTGAAATCTATCATTTTTATCCTTTTTTAATATGGAATTGTTGTATGTGTGTTTATTTCATCAGAAATTATATTTCCGTCTTTAAATCTTACAACCCGTTTGCAATATTGTGCGATATCAGGTTCGTGAGTTACAAGAACAATAGTTTTACCCATTTTTTTATTGAGATTTACGAAAAATTCCATAACTTCAATACTTGTTTTTGTATCTAAGTTACCTGTAGGTTCATCTGCAAGAATAAGCGGAGGATCATTTACTATTGCACGGGCAATAGCAACTCTTTGTTGTTGACCGCCTGACATTTGATTTGGCATATGATCTTCCCGATTCTCCAAGCCTACTATTTTTAATGCTTCTTTGGCTTTGATAACTCTTTCTTCTTCAGAGATGCCTTTATACACCATAGGAAGTTCAACATTTTCAAGTGCTGTTGTTCTGGATATTAAGTTAAATCCCTGAAAGACAAAACCCATTTTTTCATTTCTTACTTTTGCAAGATTGTCTGTATCCAGTGAGAGCATATCAATCCCGTCAAGAAAGTAACTGCCTGAATTTGGTTTATCAAGTGTGCCGAGCATATTCATAAATGTCGATTTGCCTGAGCCTGAGGCGCCCATTATCGCGACAAATTCACCTGAGTCAACTGATAGGGAAACGCAATTTAAAGCATTAAAACAGTCTTCTCCTGTCTGATAAGTTTTTATTGCATCTTTTACTTCAATCAGACTCATTTTTTACAACCTCGGAACGCGCATTCTGCCGTCTTGTTTGGCATTTTTGCTTTTTATTTCGGTAATAACTTCGGTGCCTTCATTTAAAGTATCGGAAATTATTTCTGTATTTGAATCATTATTTGCACCTGTTTTTATTTCAATTCTTTTTGGTTTGCCCTTTTCAAGAATCCATATACCTTGGTTTTTATATTTCGGGCCGTTTATATCAGGTGTAAATTTAAGTGCAATGTTCGGTGCACACAGAACATTTTCACTTTTGTCTGTTATGATAGATACATTAGCAGTCATTCCCGGTTTTAGTTTTAAATCTTCGTTATTAACATCAACAATTACAGTATAAGTTACAACATTAGATTCAGTCGTCGGGGAGAGTCTTACTTGGGTTACTTTTCCTTTAAAATTCATGTTAGGATAGCCGTCAACTGTATATGTTACATCTTGCCCTTCTTGAACATTTCCGATATCTGCTTCTGAAACGCTTACTTCAATCTGCATTTTTGTCAAGTCTTGTGCTATTGTGAAAAGTTCAGGAGCTTGGAAACTTGCAGCAACCGGAGAACCAAGGTCAATTTCTCTTGAAATTATTGTACCGTCTACAGGAGCAATAATTTTAGTATAACCAAGGTTTGTCATTGCTGTCCTTAAAGATGCTTGGTATTGGTTGATTTGTGCTCTTGCTGCACTGATTTGAGCAAGATCTGATTTGTAGGTGCTGTACTTTTCATCAAGTTCACTTTTTGCGACAAAGTTTTTTGCATAAAGATTTTTGTATCTTATATATTGTTGTCTGTCAAAATCAGCTATTGCTTGAAGTTTTGCGACATTCGCCTGTGCATTATTAATTTGGGCTTGATTTTGTTGAACTGTGGCTTCAAAGTTCGCCGGATCTATTTGTGCAAGTATTTGACCCTTTTTTACAACATCGTTATAGTCAACATAGATTTCTTTTATCAATCCTGATACGGTTGAACCTACACTGACTGTATTTACAGGGTTAATTGTACCTGAAGCTTCTACAAATTCTGTTATTGTACAGCGTTTAATAGGTTTTGTTTGATATTTTACTTTTTTACTGTTTGTATAACATATTATGCCTGTTGTTAATACTGCTGTTATAACAATTCCTGTAATTATATGTCTTTTTTTTAAATTTTTTATTTTTTGTAAATAGTCCTTGTAAAGCATTATTTATCCTCTATTGATGTTGTAACTTCTTGCGGTAATGCAATTGCTTTTTCAAGATTTGCTCTAGCAACGTTATAATTGTAAACTGTTTGAACATAAGATACTTGAGCATTATTATAATTGACCTTTGCATCTTGTAGTTGAATGTAATCGCCTAACCCGACAGCATATCTGCCATCTGCTAGTTCAAAGTTTTCAAGAGTTTGTTTTACTTTTACTGCCAGAAGCGGTATTTGTTTTTCTAATTGCATCATTGTAATATAAAGATTTTGAACTTCAAAGTAGATATCTTGTTTAGCTTGATCTATTTCATTTTGTGCTAAGTCTACCTGAATTTTTGCATTATCAATTTTATGTTTTTGTCCTTTTATATTAACAGAAGTTGAAAGATTTATTCCTACATTAAATGAATTTGTATTGTATTGGTCTCTGTAACCGTATCCTGCTGTTGCGTTTATTTCTGGTAAGTATTCTCGTTTTGTATATTTTAAAGATTCTTTCATTGCTTTTAATGTAGCATCATAGGCTTTTAAATCAGGTCTGTTTTTGTATGCAAGGTTTACTGCTTCTTCAAATGTATACGGAAAAGGTTGAAATTTGTAATTATCAAGTACGTTAATTTTTTCAACATGTGAAGTTAAAAAAGCATCCCCGACATCTTTGGGTGGTTTGCTTAAATCTCTTTTTTCATCAATTTTTTCTAAATTAACGGGTACATAATTGTTTTGAAAGTTGAATGTTTCCGTGTTTTCGATTTCATATTCAGGAGCAAAAGCTATGTACATTGAATTATTAAGTTGTACTAAGGCATTTTTGTATGCTTTTTCGGATTCTACAAGAGTAACTTTTGAATCACTTAAATTTACTTCTGCATTAACCAAATCAATTTTTGATCTGATCCCTTCATCAAAATACGCTTTTGTTCTTTGGTAGTTTCTTTCATTTATTTGAACATTTGCTCTGTTTACATCCAAAGTCGCTTTTGCTGCCAAAACCCCGTAATAATTTGTTTTAACCCCAAATATCGTTTGTAAAACTGTATCTTCAAATTCATAAAGTGCTGCCATTCTGTCAAAATTATACATTCTGATATTTGCATTTGTTTTGCCGAAATTCCAGATAAGCTGGTTTATATTTGCTTCGGCAGAATAAATGTTTGAACTCGTTGAATTTCTGTTATTTTTATTATCAGTAAGGTTATATCCTGTTCCTATGCCTAATGTCGGAAAATATTCGGATTTGGCAATTCCAAGATTACCCTTAGCAAGTCCATAATTGTAGCGGGATTTTTTTATTAAAGGGCTGTTGTGTAATGCAATTTCAATACAATCTTTAATATTTAAAATAGCATTTTTTTCAACGCTCATCTGTTCAATCGCTGAGGTTGATATTGCTGTAAAACATAAACAAATTGTTAGCGCTAAGAGTTTTATATTAAATTTCAAATTAAAATTCCTCGTTACAATAATATAACGATTAAATCACAGATTTTGTTCATTTCAATCATTTATGAATATGAAATGTTTTAATGTTTTTAATTATCTTTTAAAGACCAAAAATCTTTTTGCAACATTACCAAAAACGGAATTAATTCAAGACGTCCGACAAGCATATTAAAAATCATTATACATTTGCTTGCGGGATGTATTCCGTTAAAACTTCCCATAGGCCCTGTAAGCTGTTCAAATCCGGGGCCGATGTTGCCGAGTGCCGTTATACTTCCAGCAAGACCTATTATGCTGTTGTGTTCAAGAATTGCAATTATTATTGATGTAATCCCAAAAATTATAAAGTAATAAAATACATAAACTACAATTTGTCTTGTAACTTCTGCCGGAACACTTTTGTTATCAACTTTAATATTAATAATTGCATTCGGGTGCAAAATTCTTAAAAGTTCGCTTTTCATTGCCTTGTAAACAATAAGCCAGCGCACCATTTTTATGCCGCCGCCTGCAGAACCCGAGCACGAGCCCATAAACATTACAATGAACAAAAGAACTTTTGAGACATAATCCCATTGTACAAAATCAACATTTGCACTTCCCGTTGATGTTGTAATGCTTACTACCTGATACAAAGCATCCGTAAATCCCTGAAATACTCCGTAATGAGTGTTTATAATAAGTGAAATTGTAATTAATACTGCCATTATCATTACAAGAGAGAAATACAGTTTAAACTCTTCGTTTTTAAAGAGAACTAAAGGATTTTTTTGAACTATTGCCTTATATTGAATATTAAAGCTTGCGCCGGCCAGAAACATAAAAATTATAGTTATCCAGTTAATCAGGTTTGAATGATAACCCATAATACTCTGCGGGTTAGGAGAAAAACCTGCTGCGGAAAGTGTTGAAAAAGAGTTGCATACCGCATCAAATTTCGGCATCCCTGCAATTACCAGAAATATAATATTTAATAATGTTAATCCTGCATAAACTTTCCATAATGCAGAAGCTGTATTTCTTATTCTTGGAGTAAATTTGTCTTCTGTAGGCCCGGGGGCTTCGGCAAAAAACATCTGCCTGCCGGCTACGGCAAACTGAGGAAGAATTGCAACGAACAAAACGATAATTCCCAAACCGCCCAGCCATTGTGTCAATGAGCGCCAGAAAAAAAATGTTTTGGGATAATCAAAGTCAGTTAAAATGGTTGCTCCTGTAGTAGTTATGCCTGATACCGATTCAAACATCGCATTTAGAGGAGATATTCCATAGAAAAGATAGGGAATTCCCGCTACTATACCGAAGATAACCCATGATACCGCTACTATAAAAAGAGCTTCTGCTTTTTTTATATCGTTTAAATTTTCAAGCTCTTCGGTGTTCGGTACAAGCTTCATAAAAAGCCAGCCGAAAAAAGCAGAAATTGTTCCTGCTGTAACAAACGGAAGTATTGAATTAAAATCGTGGTAATATAAAGCCGTAATTATAGGTGTTAAAGTTACAACCCCTATATAAATCATGGTTAATCCTATTGCCTTTGCAAGATAATTTAAGCGCATATCACTTTACCTTAAAAAATTCTTTTATTTCCTGAGCATTTTCTGATGTCGTAAATATTATAAGAATATCGTCTGTGTATATTTGAGTTTCACCGTACGGAATAATGATATTGTTATTCCGCCTCAATATTACACCGATAATTGCGCGCGCAGGGAATTTTAATTCCATAACCTTTTTGCCGTTAAATTCGGGAAGAACTGATATTTCTAATACTTCTCCCTGTCCCTGTTCGACTGTCGCAAGGATATCGACATCATTTTCCTGTAAATCATTTTTAACTTCATTTATCGCAGAATTTTTTGGAGATACGGCAATATCAATACCTACTTTTTCAAAAAGCGGAATATTAACAACTTTTGCCACTCTTGCAATTACGCGTTTCACTCCTAACTGCTTTGCAAGAAGCGAGCAGAGAAGATTTTTTTCGTCATTATTTGTAACGCTTATCACTACATCGGCAGAGCCTATTTCCTCTTCGTCAAGAAGTTTGAGATTTGTTCCGTCTCCGTTTATAACAAGCGTATTAGAAAGCTCTTCTGCCAGAAATTTGCATCTGTCATAATCTTTTTCAATTACTTTTGTTTTAATTTTTAGTTTTTCAAGTGATCTGGCAAGCATCATGCCGACATTGCCACCGCCTATAATTGCAGCAGATTTTACGATTTCTTTTTCATGGAAGAATGTTCCTGCTAATATGTCCAGAGAATGCGGTGTGCCCATAAATATAAGCTTATCACCCTCTTGAATTTCCGTATCGCCGTTGGGAATAAAAAGCTCGCACTCTCTTGTAAGACCGACCATAAGCGTATTTTTTGTAAATCCGCAGTCTTTTACTTTTTTCCCGACAATTGGGTGATACGGTTGAACTTTGTATTCCAAAAGCCTAGCTCTGCCGTCTGCAAAGTTCTCAACATCAAGAGCGTGTGCAACTGTCACTATACGAAAAATATCTTGTGTTAGGAGTTCTTCGGGCCAAATTATATAATCGATAAAGAAATCACAGAAATTTGCATTATTTTTTTCGAAATTTAGTGTTTTTTTGTATTCTTCCCGACTGACAAAGCAAATTGTTCTGACTCCGCCGAATTTTTTAGCTGATAAACAGGCAACAATATTTGCTTCATCAATCCCTGTGCAAGCAATAAATATATCGGCATTCTTAATATCTGCATTGTTTAAAACATCAATACTGGAAGCATTACCTTCAACAAAACTTATATCCAGTTTGTCAAATTCATCAGATCTGTTTTCATCTTTATCGATTATTGTTATGTCATGGTCTTCGAAAAATTCTGTTGCCAAAAGACAGCCAATTTCCGTTGCACCGTATATCACCATTTTCATAACCCGCATTATATATTAAGTAAACTTTTTTTACAAGCATCATTTATTTTGTCAATTTCAAATATTCATATTCATTATGAAATATATGTTAAACAAAATTCCGAAAGTTAATTATGAAAAATGTTACCCGTCGCGTTTAAAAAGATTTTTTAAAGCTGATTTCGGGTACAGAAACTATGACGCTTTTGTGCCAAATACAAAATGTCAAATAGTTGGGAATTTGCCAAATGAAATTATTAATCTTTGGAATGATAAAGACAAGAAACAAAATATAAAACTTTTTTACAGAGCTATGTCAAATATGACAACTTATTTAAGAGCTTGCTATAAAAGATGTAAAGCAGATAATCTTATTTCTTACGATTTTAATGATTTAACCCCTGAGAGTTTAAAATTTTTAGAAAAAGATTTTTCGAAATTTTTTAATAAACTGTTAAAAGATATTGTTCCTGACAATATAAGAGTCAATATTTCTTACATTGACAGAGGTTGCTGGGGAAATGTTTATAAACTTATTGTTTATGATAAAAATACAAAACAAAGAATTATGCACGATAAGGCTTTGAAAGTTTTTCATAATAAAAAATGTACTATAAGAGATCTTTCAAATTCTCAAGGTGTTTATGCAGAAGCTAATTTTTGGACTTATTTAAAAAATATTGCCGGACATAAACTTGATAAAACCCAGTTTACAAAACATTATATTTCTGATTTGGAATCAGGATATTCTTTAACTGAATTAGCAGATATAAGAAATACAAAAACAACAACTCCGCTTGATATTGATAATGTGTTTAAAATATTTTATACTGATACGACAAATGAAGCTATTCACGGGAAAATCTATGATGTAGGAGGTTGTATAAAATATCCTAACTTTATAAAAGATAAAGTTGTCTTGAAATATTTTAAAAAACTTATGCACAGAAATTCCGAAAAAGATTTGAATAACTTTTTAGAAAATCTTCAACCCAAATTAAACAATCCTAAAACCCCTCACAGAGATAAAATTCAAGAAGCTTTAAGATTATTTAAACAAGAAAAGCAAATAGATAATTAAATAATTTAATATCTGTAACGCAATTACTGCAATAATTGGAGAAAAATCCAAACCTCCGATTGGAGGAACAATTTTTCTAAATAAATTTAAATATAAATCGGTACAATCTTTTAATGCTTCAAAAGGTTGTTTATACCAATCAATACTTGGTATAAAACTTAAAAGGCATCTGACAAGAATAAGCCAGAAATATATTTGAAAAAAGCTGTTTGTTACAAATATCAAATTATTTATCATATATCACCCGTTATTCTATTTATAATTGCGAACTTTTTTTAGTATTTGCACAATTACAATTATTTCTTTGTGCAGGAATTTCTTCAATCATCTTGAAGAGTAAATTTTTCAAATTAGACACATTTGAATCAAATACCTGAATAACTTCGTGATGAGATACTGGAGGCACATCACCGACTAAGCCTGCATCATAGTCAGTTATCAATGAAATATTTAAAGGACACATATCCATTTCTTTAACAAGGTAAGCTTCCGGGAAAGCAGTCATATTAATAACTTCCCAGCCTTGATTTGTGAAAAATTTTGATTCAGCTTTTGTAGAAAATCTTGGTCCGTTAATTACAACAACTGTTCCTTGTTCGTGAATAGTTATGCCAAGTTTTTTCCCTGTTTTTATTGCTAATTCTCTTAGCTCAGGGCAGTAAGTATCAGCAGCTGATGGGTGTGTAACAATTGGTCCTTCAAAGAATGTTGATTTTCTTCCGTCAGTCCAATCTACAAATTGATCACAAATTACAAAGTCACCAGGTTTAACGTGTTTTTGTAAACTTCCTGCCGCACAAGGAGATATGACTCTTTCGCAACCGGCATACTTCATTGCCCATACGTTTGCTCTGTAATTAATTAAGTGAGGTAAAATAGTATGACTTCTTCCATGACGTGGCATAAATGCAACTTTGTGTTCTCCTACATTTCCGATAAATAAGCTGTCACTCGGCATACCGTAAGGAGTTTCAACTTTCACTTCTTCAATATTGTCAAGGAATTTATAAAATCCTGAACCGCCGAATACACCAATATCTGCAAGTTTTTTGTTTCCCATAATATTTTTCCTCTCTGTTTTATCCAATTATAATAAAAATATTATCATAAAAAAAGAAAAATTATTTCATTAATAAAAACAAAATGGTAATCTTAACAATTGTTTTTAATACACTTAAAAGCTTGCAAATAAAGTATTCCGGCTATATATAAGCGTGTCTGTTTTTACAAAGGGGTTGAAATTTTATTTTTTTGTAATATATTATTTATATAATCATTCTTAAAAGTTTTTGATTTTGTTGAAGAAACGAATCGTTAGGGAATTTTTAAGGATTTCAATTTACAACATAGAGGATTACATTTTGAAAAAATTGTTACTGTTAACTTTTACACTGTTGTGTGTATTTCTTAACAATGCACAGTGTCAGGCGACTGATGTTAACTCTGTAAAAGCCACAATAGTAAAACATGCTATTGAAATGGGAGTTGATCCTGCAATTGCGCTTAGTATTGCGCGTACTGAATCAGGTTTCCGTCATGAGGCAAGAAGTTCACACGGGGCAGTAGGTGTGTTTCAATTAATGCCTTCTACTGCAAGAAGAATGGGGTATAATCCATATTTGCTTAATGACAATATTAAAGCTGGGATTACATATTATAAAAAAATGTATAATATGTTTGGTTCTGTTGAATTAGCGCTTGCTGCATACAATGCAGGGCCGGGTAATGTAAAAAAATACAATGCAGTTCCGCCATACGGTGAAACAAGACGCTTTGTAAATAAGATTATGACTGATGTAAACAGACAGAAAGCTTATCCTGATCCGGTTGTAGCTAAAGTAAAACAAGGTACTTATACTGCGCAAAAGCCAAAAACAATCACTCCAAAAGCAACTGTTAGCAAACCTGTTTCTAAAGTAGTTGATACAAAAGATTTACAGGTAGAGTTATTGGAAGAAAAACCTATCGAATTAAAGCTTGAAACATTAACTGTTGCTATTTAGTAATTTATATTATTAAAACAAAAAATCCCTGATTATAAATTTAATCAGGGATTTTTTGTTTATTTATAAAGTTAAAGTAATGTAATATTTTGTTACAAAATACTTTTTTTATTAAAGAAAAGTATTTAATATGTCGTATTCCTATGTAGAAAGGAATAATGAATCAATTATGGGAATGTCAGCAGGACAAGCTAGATTACTAAGTATCACTTCAAGATTGAGTGATAATGAACTACGCTCTCAAACCATAACAAATTCAAAATTAAGACTGGCAACAGAATCATCTGAGGCAAGCCAAGCTTATATGGAAGCTTTAAACTCAACGCAATTAATGTATGGGATATACGGTGATGACGGGAGTTTGAACTATCAAAAGCTTACAGCAAATACATTATTAACTTATGGAGATTTGAAAAATCAATATTCACTTGTAAATTCAGCAGGGCAAATTATGCTTAACGGTTCTGATATCAAGAAATATGAAGAGTCAAATTCATTAGATGAATTTTTATATAAGTATGGTATTGCAAAAGTTGATAACCCTAAATACTCAGAGTCATTGAAAGATATTTACGGGAAAACAACTGCAGATGACGGTTCATATTTATATGAACAACTATATGATGAAACAAATGAGCTTGAATGGGATGAATTTTGTTCTAATATATTAAATAATGATTCAGATGGCAATGGAATTCCTGATACTGATTTAAATGGTGACGGGATTATAGATGGAAATGACAGTTACATAAATTATTTAACAAGTATTTTAGATAAACCTGCAGAAGAACTTACTCCTAATGATGCTAAGATTTTTATTCAGACTGTATCAAATTGGAAATCTATTGTGGACAGTTCTGAGTTATCAGGTATTTGGGAAAATATGGGTGGTACTTTTGGCGCTTATTTAAACGGAATGTTAAATCTTCCGTCTGCACAATTCCCAGATATGGAGGATTATCGTACTGATACTGGTACAAAATTAGCTAATGATTTTGATATTGCATCAAAACCTTGTTATCAAAATGCAATTGATAAAGATAGTGCGGGATGTTATATTCATGTTTTAGCACATTTGCTTGATTTGGGATCTGATGATATTACAGGTAGCTCTTGGGGACAACCTTGTGTAGGTTCTGATTGGGGGCAAGAATATACTACAACTTTAGGCACAGGAACAATTACAACGAGTATTGATAATATATCAGGATCAGCAATACAAACTGCAGGTTTAACAGAGTCAATGGTCGCAGTATCTGAGTTTTTGTGTAAAGACGCTGATGGTGACGGTGCTGCTGATGTTTTAGCTCCTGCAAAAGGTGATCCTATTGATGAAAATTCTTCTGATGTTGAAAAGTTATTAAGTAATTACAAATTAGATGCTTCAGGAGAAATGGTACAAAAGACTTTTAAAGAAAAAATTATAGATTTATATTATGTTGTGGAAAACAGAAATACTTTAGGTGTTGATTATCAAGATTTGAAGCAATATTTAGAGGATTTCCAATCTGATATGATTGAAACTCTTAATACGGTTTCTGATGAATATTATAATGCTATCAATGATTGGAAAAATACGATGAAAAGATGGCTTCAAAACATATCTGCATTGCAGCTAAACTATTTAGACAGTATAGATAAAATACCTTCAAAAGAAATCCCGGATGAAACTGATGCCAAATATCAATGGTATGTTAACCTTTACTATCGTATGGGCGGCGGGGAAACTACCGATGATGGCGTAACTAAAAATAATAATAATTATAAAGAATTAGATGAAAATTTAATTAATAATGCTGAATGGTTGCAATTTGCCTTTGAACACGGAATATTGACAATGGAACAGGCATCTTTTTCTGAAGACGGCTCTGAAAAATATCCTGAAATCGGAACTTATGATTGGGTTTCTATCATCTATACAAATGCTGCTGATATCAAATCGCAGGAAAATGAAACAGCGATTGCTTTAGCGGAAGTAAAATATAAAAATGCGATGACAGAAATAGAGAATAAAGATAAAAAATATGATCAGGATTTAAAAAAGCTTGATACCGAACACAATGCGCTTCAAACAGAATATGAATCAATTAAAAATACAATAGATAAAAACGTAGAAAGATCATTTAAAGCATTTTCATAAAAAAATCCCGCTGGTAAAAGCGGGATTTTTTGTAATAAATAAATTATTTATGAATTGAAAGCTTTAAATAATTCTTTTAAAACTTCCTGACCTTGCAGCATTGTTTTGTAATCAAGGTATTCATTTTTTGAATGCATATTGCAAACAGTTGCAAGTCCAAGTAGATACGGGACAAATTTTTCATTATTTGCATTTGTTTCATTTGCATAAATATGAGTTTCAGCACCTGCGTGAAATGATGTTATATCTGGTGTTACACCTGCTTTTTTGGCTGATGTTTCAAAAAGTATCGGAATATAATCATCTTCAACTTTTTCAAAAGGTGGTAAATGTTCTTCAAATTCAATTGTTGCTTGTGCAATCTCTTTATTTTTAATATTAAATTCATCGATAGTAATTGCCATTTTATTTTTCAATTCTTCTTCTTTTTTGCGGCTTGAACTTCTTATTGAATAACTTACTTCAGCATCGGTATTAATAATATTTGTAACATTAATGTTACCTGCAGAAATTCCGCCTACGTTGCAGGATGTGATAACAGTTCCTTCTTCCTCATAGAATACTCCTTGAGGAAGTGCTGAAATTAAATCTGCAATTAATTTTGCGGCATTGGCTCTTGTTTTGTCCCCAATATCAATTCCAGAATGTCCGCCTTTAAAGCTGTGAACTTTAATTTTTGCTAAAGCGTAACTTGCACCTGATACTTCGCATTGTCCTAGTGTGTCGCTATCAAGGACGAGTACATATTTTGATTTAAAGTTTTTAAGATTTGCATTTCTAATCCCTGATAAACCGTTTTCTTCATCTCTTGTGAACATAACCTCTAACCCGCCGTGTTTCATATCGGATTTTGCAAGGTTTTTAGCAAAATAAAGAGCATTTGCAACCCCAGCTTTGTCATCTCCGCCTAAGGTTCTATCTATCGCGTGAATATATCCGTTTTCATCCAAATATGTTTTAACAGGACTGTCATCTCCTATAACATCCATGTGAGCTGATAGCATTAGAGGTTCTTTAGTACTGTCTGTTGCAGGAATATTTATAACTACGTTTTTAAAGTTATCAAATTTGCAGTTGATTCCATTTTTATCGCAGTAATTTTTAATCCATTCGGCAACTTTTTCTTCTTTCATAGATGGAGATGGAACTTCTGCCAGATTACAGAATAAATCGACAAGCTCGTGTTCTTTTCTAATATCTTCAATTATTATCATAATTTTATCCTCTCTCTTTCAAAGTTATTGTATCATTTTTTTTTATTTTTACAATAAGTAATTTTAATAATAATTTCGAGTTTGGATAATGTAATATATTTTTTATGTCAATTTAATACGTAGTTTGTTTTACTTCAGGATATATATAGTTTTTAAATTCCCAGTCATTGAGTTGTAATACTCTTGAACAATATTTAGGTGTAGTCTTACATTTTGATATTGCTTCTTCTTTATTTAGTGTTGAATCATACGTATTAAAAGCAGGTTTATTGTTTAGGCACAATAAAAATACAAATTCATCATACCCTAAAAAATTAGGTTTTTTATCTCCGTTTGTGTCTACAAGAAAATCTAGACAACCTCCGTTCCCAATTATAACAGATACCCCATCAGTTAAGTATATTTGAAACAAATTTCTGTTATTTCTTTTAGTATAGCCGCGTTTTACAATATTTATGTATTTGGAGAGATATTGGTCAAAAAATTCTTCTGCAATTTTATTATTTGCTTCTTGGTCAAATTCACCATTTTCGTTTTTTGCCATAGAGGCTTTTTCCCAATATTCTATTGGTCCATTTTCAATTTCTGAAAGTAATATTGTTTGTTCCATCATGCTATAAAATTTCTTTAATCTTGCAGAAGCCTCCTTTTCTTTGTATTTTGTGATTAGGGCGGGGAGGGTTAAAGCTGCTACTATCCCGATTACCCCGAGTGTAATTAATACTTCTGCGAGTGTAAAGCCAAATTTGCGTGCATAAAAAATATTCATATAGCAAGTCTCCAAAATGTTAGTAAATATACTGATTTATAAATCAGTATAATTGAATTATAAATCATTTTGTAAAAAAGTCAAGCAGGATAAACTATTTTTATGGATAGGCAGGAAATAATAAAACTTTTTTCGGAAAATGTTCGTGCGGAAAGGGCGAGAAAAAAATATTCTCAGGAGAAGTTAGCAGAAATGGCTGATATTACTCCTGAATATCTTGCAAGAATTGAAAAAGAAAAGTATAGTCCTTCTTTGGTTGTTATTGTCAACATTGCATTAGCTTTAAATGTTCCTGTGGATAAACTAATTCCTCTTGATAAATATTTAAATTAATTAATATCTACAATGCTCACACCATCTCCGCCTTCTGTATCTTCTCCTGGCCGGAATTTTGCTACGTATGGAGATGTTGATAAGAAATCTCTGACAGCTGATTTTAATGCACCTGTTCCATGCCCATGAATAACTGTTACACAGGCTAGGTTTGCAAGGCTTGCTTTATCAAGATAAAATTCAAGGCTGTCAAGTGCATCTTCGACTTTGTAGCCTCTCAAATCAAGTGTGCTTGAGATATTTGCTTTTCTTAATTCAAATTTTTCAAATGAATTTGGACGGTAAACGTTTTCTTTCTTTTCATAAATTGAGTCGTAAGGTGCGAGTTTATCACATTTTATTTTTGTTTTAATATTGCCCATTTGAACAGTAACATAATTATTTTTGTCAGGTAGCGAAAGAATTGTTACAGGTTGATGAAGCTCTTTTAATATTAATTTATCACCGGATTTTGTATTATTCCAATCAATTTCTGCGTATTGTTGTTTTTCATCAAATTCTGATAATTTACCTTTAAATTTCTGTTCGGTTTGTGCAAGGCTTGCATAAGAACGGCGGGCAATTTTTTCTGATTTTTCTCTTCTTAATTCATCAAGAATTTCTTTTATTTCAGCTTTTGCGTCTAATAATTCTCTGTCAAATTTATCTTTGATAATTTTGACTGTTTTCTTTTTATCTTTTTTTACTTGAGCTAGAGAGTTTTCATATTCTGATTTTAAATTCTCTGATGTTTCTTTTAAATTTTCTGCTTCTTCAAGGTTATGAGCAAGTTTTGCTTGTGTTTCCTGCAATTTTTCGACTACCAGAATTGATGGATCTTTTGTTGATATGACAATATTTTTTGCTTTATCTGCCAATTCTTTATCTAATCCTAAATTTGTAGCTATTGAAATCGCGTTACTTAATCCCGGAATGCCGATAAGCAGTTTGTATGTCGGTTTTAGTGTTTCAGTATTAAATTCAACGGAGGCGTTTTTGAAATACGGATTAAGATATTCAAGAGCTTTCAATTCCCCATAGTGAGTTGTAACTGTTGATAAAACCTGTTTTTGTGCAAGCTTTTCTAATATTACTTGAGCAAGCACCGCTCCTTCGACGGGATCTGTACCTGCACAGATTTCATCTAAGATTACAAATGTTTTTTCATTACTTTGGTTTAAAATTTCTATAATATTTGTCATATGAGATGAGAAAGTAGATAGATTTTGCAATATACTTTGGTCATCTCCGATATCTGCAAAAACATTTTCAAAAGGATAAATTTTTGCAGCTGTGCAAGGAATGAACATTCCTGCTTTTGCCATAAGTATAAATAAGCCTATTGTTTTTATGGTAACTGTTTTACCGCCGGTATTAGAACCCGTAATTATGACTGATTTATAATTTTTTCCGATTTCAAAATTGTTTGTTACTACATTTTCAACATTATCAATTAGAAGCGGGTGCTTCATATTTTCAAATTCAAGAAATTTATGCGTAACAATTTCCGGTTCTATGGCGTGGATTTTTACTGCATAGCGAGCTTTTGCAAAATGATAATCTATTGTTGCCAGAATTTGTTCTGTTAAAATTAGTTCCCTGATTTTATTTTTTATTAGAGATGTAAGGGCTGCAAGTATTTTAATCATTTCAGAGTGAATATTTGATTTTATTTCTCTGATTTCATTATTTAACGGAACAATTTGTTCAGGTTCTATGTAAAATGTTTTGTTTGTCGCTGAAACATCGTGGACTATTCCTGGAACTTTACTTTTTGAAGATGCCATTACCTGAAATACAATTCTGTCATCACGTGTTGTGTAGATATTTTCTTGAAGATGCTTTGAAAAATCAGTGGAATTTAAAAGAGAATTTACTGTATTTTTAAGATTTTTTTCATTATCTTTTAGTGCTGAATATAAACCTTTCAATTCCGGTGTGGCATCTTGGCGGATATTTAAATTTTCATCAAATGTAGAAAATATTTTTTCTTCAAGATCTTTGTCAACAGTTAAATTTATTGAAGCAATTCTTATTATTGCATCTGCAGGTAGATTTTCATAAAGAAATTTCTTTACCAACCTGGAAGTTCTGAGAGTTTTGGCAACATCAATTAATTCATCTTCAGAAAGATAAGTTGAGCCGATATTTTGCTTAATTTTTTCCATATCGGCAACAAATTCAATTGGGATATCTGATGGGATATCGAGAACGAATTTTGCTTCTGCAGTGCATTTAAGTTCGTTTTTAATTTTTACGATATCGTCAAATGGCAGAGTTTTTAAGCAGATTTCTTTACTTTGTTTCGTTTTTGCGTAATTAGAGAGTTTTTCTGCTATTTTATCAAATTCGAGAGATTTTCGGCTTTTTTCAGTGATGTCCATAAATATATTTAAAGATAATTGTATAATAATTACAATATTTTATTAACTTTTTTTGATATTCTTGCATAAAAGATTTTTTAAAAGTAAAATTATATTAGAATAGGGAGAGGTATAAAAATGGCAGTTGAAAGACAACACGTAAAAGAACAAGATAAAATTGAAAGACGTCATAATTTTAATCCGGTTGAGAGTAATTTAACAGAAGAACAGGTTAAACTTGAAGCATCAAGATGTTTACATTGCAAAAATCCGAAATGTGTTCAAGGTTGTCCAGTAAATATACAAATTCCTGATTTTATACAGGCAATAAAAGACGGAGATTTGGATAAAGCCGGAGATATTATTCGTCAGACAAGTATGCTGCCATCTGTATGCGGTCGAGTATGTCCTCAGGAAAGACAATGCGAAGGACAATGTATTTTAGGGATTAAGGGGGAACCTGTTGCAATCGGTGCATTGGAAAGATATGTCGGAGATAATACTAAAGCTGAAATGCCTGAAATTAAACCTTCAGGTAAAAAAGTTGCAATAGTAGGCTCAGGATGTGCAGGAATGACGGCAGCTTGCGATTTAAGAAAAGCAGGTCATGATGTTGAAGTATTTGAGGCGTTACATGAATTAGGTGGGGTTTTAAGATATGGTATTCCGCCTTTTAGGTTACCGCGAGTTGTGCTTGACAGAGAAATTGAAAATTTGAAAGCAATGGGTGTAACATTCCATAAAAATGTAATTGTTGGTAAATCTATTACCTTAAAACAATTAAAAGAAGACGGTTTCGATGCAATATTTATATGCTCAGGCGCAGGGCTGCCTAAGATGCTTCACGTTCCGGGTGAAAATCTGAACGGAGTATTTTCCGCAAATGAATTTTTGACACGAGTAAATTTGATGCATGCAGGTCAATCTGATAGTCCGACACCTTTAAAAGTAGGGAAAAAGGCTGCAATTTTCGGTGGCGGTAACGTTGCAATGGATGCAGCAAGAACTGCTGTCCGTGTAGGATTTGAAGAAGTATATATTATTTACAGAAGGACTGAAAAAGAGCTTCCGGCACGTTTAGAAGAAATTAGACATGCTAAAGAAGAAGGTATAGTATTTAAATTCTTATATGCTCCGAAAGAAATTATAGGAGAAAACGGTTACGTAAAAGCTGTTGAATTGGAAGTTATGGAACTTGGAGAACCTGATGAATCAGGCAGAAGACGTCCTGTATCTACAGGAAAAACCGAAATTATGGATCTTGATACTGTAATTGTAGCATTAGGTACAGGTCCAAATCCAATTATTCAGCGTTCAGCAGAGGCTGACGGTATAGAAATTATAACTGATAAAAAAGGTTATATAACCGTTGATGGTGAAACTCGTGCGACAAATATCCCGACAGTATATGCAGGCGGTGATGTAGCTCCGGTTGGCGAATCTAATGCAATTAACGCTATGGGGTCAGGTAAAAAAGCTGCAAAAGCTATTAACGAAATGCTAAAATAGGATTAATATGGAAAAAAGCAGTGAAATCAAGGAATTTAAGATTAGTTACACAAAAAAGCATTTAATTTTTATGTCTTTGGCTGTTATTGGTTTTACTATAGTCGCTTTGTATATTATTTTAAATGCTGATAATTTAGCTGTGAGTTGTAGTCTTAATCCAAGGCGTTATTGCTTTTCTAATCCTATTACTTATTACATTTTGGGTTGGTTTAGTGTTTGCTTTTTTACAATTTTAGGCTCTTTGTCTTTGTTTAAATATATAAAAAATCCTTTGATTTTTACAATAAGTGAAACGGGGATTATTTTACCTGAGGGATTTGTTGAATGGAATGATATATTAAAGGCTTATTTATATAATATTCATGGAACTGTGCTTTTAAGAATTAAGGTAAAAGCTCGTTGTGCTAAATATCTAAGAAGAAATTATAATATGTTTCAGAAATTTTTGGCTTCATTACAAGAAAAAAATACTTTTTCATACCCTGTATCAGGAACGGATGTGAATATTGATGAATTGTATGGTTTCGTAAGGACGCGTATAGAAAATGTTCGTAAAAAATATTAGTACAATATTTATAATTTTTTTGTTATTGGCAACTCCTGTTTTTGCATTGGAGCTTGATACTTCTGTTGACGATGAAATAAGAAGGACTTATGACCCGTCAAAACTTGAACAAACTCTTCCAAGTTTGCCTAGAACTTCTCCTTCTCAATCTGTGCAGACATCGCAACCTGTAAAAACAACTCAACCTCAGCCTTCTGCACCGCCTAAGACATTACCTGTCTCTCAGGAAGCAAAACCACAGCTTGGAGTTAAAAGTTTTCAAAATGAATATAAATATGATAAATCTACAGCGATAAGAATTAAAAAAGGAACAAAATTCAGAGTTAAATCAAATTCTGTAATTTCAGATTATTTACATGAAGGTGCAAGGGTTTCTTTTTCATCTGTAAAACCCGTTACACAAAGATATATTACAGTTCCTGCAGGTACAAAATTTACGGCAGTTGTAGAAGATTCTCATCAGCCACAAATGAGCGGGAATGGAGGACTTGTTGTTCTTATGGTTGATAGTATTACTGTAAATGGACAGACAAGAAGTGTGCATGGAAAAATTACAAAAGCCAATATGAAAAAGATATTTTTTAATAATATGAAAGGGAAACGCAGTTATTGGAACGGGGTTGCAAAACAGATTGATAAAGGTGAAAATTTTTACAAAAAAACACGAAGAACATCTTCAAAACTTGCTGACAATCCTGTCGGGATATTAATTTCCCCGATTCCGGTTGTAACAGGTATGGTTGTGTATGCCGTAAATCTTGTCGGGTCACCTGTTTTTGCATTATTTTCTAAAGGCGGACGTATTTCAATTCCAGCCGGAAGCGAATTTGAAATTAAATTGTTGGAAGATGTTTACTTGTATTAATTTATAATTTAATGTGTTTTTTCTTTACATTATTGTAAATATTTTAATTTGTTTTATAATATTACTATTAAGTTTATTAGTAGTAGGACAACTTATTTTAGTGAAGGAGAGATTATGATTAAAAAGTTGACTTCTCCAAAAGCATTGATGGCTCTTTTTGCTACATTGCTAATGGGTGTTTCGCCTGTACTTGCAAGCGAAGCAGATTTGGTTGTTCCAAGTATCAGAGACGTAAATGGCAGTTTCTTTAACTATTTGTTAATCGGAATTGCAATTTCTGTTGTCGGTTTGATATTTGGATTTATTGAATTTTTTAGAATTAAGAAATTGGATGTTCACAAAGCTATGGCTGAAGTGGGAAACACAATTTTTGAAACTTGTAAAACTTACTTAATTCAACAAGGTAAATTTTTACTTGTATTGGAAGTATTAATTGGTCTATGTATCGCATTTTACTTCGGTTATTTACAACATATGCCTTTGAAAAATGTTTTGATTATTCTGGCATGGTCTGTAATCGGTATTTTAGGATCTTATGCAGTTGCTTGGTTCGGTATCAGAATGAATACTTTAGCAAATGCAAGAACTGCTTTTGTTTCTTTAAAAGGAAATCCTTTAAATATTTTGAATATTCCTTTGAAAGCAGGTATGTCAATTGGTGTTTGCCTTGTATCTGTTGAACTTATTTTGATGTTGACAATTTTGTTATTTGTACCTGGAGAAATTGCGGGTGCTTGTTTTATCGGTTTTGCAATCGGTGAATCTTTAGGTGCTTCTGCTCTTCGTGTCGCAGGCGGTATTTTTACAAAAATTGCCGATATCGGTTCTGACTTGATGAAAATTCAATTCGGTATTAAAGAAGATGATCCTAGAAACCCAGGTGTAATTGCTGATTGTACCGGTGATAATGCAGGCGATTCTGTAGGCCCTACTGCTGACGGTTTTGAAACATACGGTGTAACGGGTGTTGCTCTTGTTTCATTTATTTTACTTGCTGTTGCAGGTGAAGCTAATCAGGTTCAATTATTAACTTGGATTTTCGTTATGAGATTCTTGATGATTGTAACATCTGTTCTAGCATACTGGATTAACGGTGTAGTTGATAAATTCTATGCTGCTAAAACAGAAAAATTTGATTTTGAAAAACCGTTAACTAACCTTGTTTGGTTAACTTCAATCCTTTCAATTGCTATGACTTTCGGTGTAAGCCACTGGTTATTAGCTGATATGGGCGGTAAATTATGGTTAGTATTATCTACAATCATTTCTTGCGGTACATTAGGCGCAGCTTTGATTCCTGAATTTACTAAAATATTTACTTCTCCAAAGGCTAAACATACAGAAGAAGTTGTTACTGCATCACGTGAAGGCGGTGCATCTTTAACAATCCTTTCTGGTATTGTTGCAGGTAACTTCTCAGCATTCTGGATTGGTATGGTTATCGTATTATTGATGGGACTTGCTTATGTTGCATCTACTCATATTCCTGAAGCTGTTATGATTTACCCATCTGTATTTGCATTTGGGCTTGTTGCATTCGGTTTCTTGGGTATGGGACCTGTTACTATTGCCGTTGACTCTTACGGACCTGTAACAGATAATGCTCAATCAGTTTATGAATTATCTTTAATTGAAGATATTCCAAATGTTGGCGAAGAAATTGAAAAAGAATACGGTTTCAAACCTGATTTTGATAACGCTAAAAAATACTTAGAAGAAAATGACGGTGCAGGAAATACATTTAAAGCAACTTCAAAACCTGTATTAATCGGTACAGCTGTTGTTGGTGCTACAACAATGATTTTCTCATTGATTTTGGTTATTAAAACAACTTTGGGTATTGAACCTGAAATGATTTTGAACGTATTAAATCCATATACATTACTTGGTTTCTTATCAGGTGGTGCAGTTATCTATTGGTTCTCAGGTGCTTCTATGCAGGCTGTAACAACAGGTGCATATTCTGCAACTGAATATATTAAAGATAACATCAAACTCGGTGATGCTGATTCTAAGAGTGCAAATGTTTCAAATTCAAAAGAAGTTGTAAAAATTTGTACTCAATATGCTCAAAAAGGTATGATTAATATCTTTATCGCATTGTTTGCATTTGCTCTCGCATTTGCATGTTTATCAGCTCCAAACTGCTTAACATCATCACCTGTAGCATTCTTTGTAAGCTACTTGATTGCAATTGCCGTATTTGGTTTATTCCAAGCTGTATTTATGGCAAATGCAGGCGGATGTTGGGATAATGCTAAGAAAATTGTTGAAGTTGATTTGGCAGAAAAAGGTACACCGCTTCATGAAGCTACAGTTGTAGGTGATACTGTTGGTGATCCTTTTAAAGATACATCTTCAGTTGCTATGAACCCGATTATCAAATTTACAACATTATTCGGGTTACTGGCTATGGAAATTGCAATTTCTGAAAACTTTAGATGTGTTGCTCCAATCGCAGGATGGATATTCTTAATAATTGCATTAGTGTTCGTTGTCCGTTCATTCTATGCAATGAGAATACCTTCAAAATCTGCTAAATAGGATTGAGCAAGATTTCAAAAATAAGAAACGACCGCACTTGAAAAAGTGCGGTCGTTTCTTTATACAAGAAAGGAGTAAGTTATGGAAAGATTTGTAAAAATTTTGAATACCGGGGGGGGGGGAGTTTTTTCATTTAAATAAGGGTTTTGAACCTTATAAATATGGATGGGACGGAAATTTATCTTCATTGTATAATAAATGTCTTTCAAATAGTACGAGTATTACTAATCGTGTTTATTGTACCGCGATTATTCAATATAATGGTTGGAAAATTCCTAAAAATTATCCATTGAGGCTAATATATTGATAATCTCTTTTTATTTTGTTTGTGTTATTATAATTATATTAAATAAGCACATAAGGAAGTATAAAACATGAGTTTAACAGTATATTTAGGGATAGATGTTGGTTCAGTAACAACAAAATTAGCATTAGTTGATGAAAAAGGAAAATATGTTGACAGTTACATGCTCAGAACTGCGGGCAAACCTGTTATGGCTGTGCAGAAGGGCTTGAATGAACTTTACGCAAAAAAACTTACAGATTATGATGTAATGGGTGTCGGTACAACAGGTTCAGGTCGTAACTTGGCAGGTGCTTTAGTTGGTGCTGATATTATAAAAAATGAAATTACAGCTCATGCAGTTGCTGCAAGTATTAATGTTCCGGGAGTTCAAACAATTCTTGAAATCGGCGGGCAAGACAGTAAAATTATTATAATGAGAGATGGTATTGTAACTGATTTTGCAATGAATACAGTTTGTGCAGCCGGTACTGGCAGTTTTCTTGATCATCAAGCGCAAAGATTAAATGTTCCTATTGAACAATTTGGTGATACTGCATTAAAATCTGAAAATCCTGCTCGTATAGCAGGTCGCTGCGGTGTATTTGCCGAAAGTGATTTGATTCATAAACAACAGCTTGGTTATCCTGTTGAAGATTTGTTATATGGTTTATGCCAGGCTCTCGTTCGTAATTATCTTGCTAACCTTGCTTTAGGTAAAGAGCTTTTACCTGTATTTTCTTTCCAAGGCGGTGTGGCTACAAATTCAGGTATGGTAAAGGCTTTTGAAGAAGCTTTAGGACATAAGGTTGTTGTTCCTGATCACCACCAGACAATGGGAGCAATAGGGGCTGCTTTACTTGCAATGGAAAATCATCAATATACTGATGCTCATACAACTTTCAAGGGTTGGGAAGTCGGAGAAATGAACTTCCATTCAATAACTTGTGATTGTACTGGTTGCTCAAATAATTGTGAGGTAATTACAATTGTAGAAGGCGGAGATGATATTCACCATGTTGATAAAATAAAAGATATTAAAGGTAATATTATTGCACGCTGGGGCGGGACTTGCGGAAGATGGGATATTTCGTAGGTAAATTTGTAATTAAAAGTTTTTAAATCTTGCTTTTAACCCATTTATTAATATTTTCGATGTCGGAAAATTCTTTTTTGAAATCTTTGTCATTTTCAAGTTTCAAAAGGTATTTCCCGTCATTTGTAGAAAAGGCATGTGCTATTATTTTATTTGGTTCATTTGAGTCGTAGAAATAATATATATTTTTACCGTTACTAGTTGTTTTTCTTGATTTTTCATCAAATGTTAAATATGATATCCTTTGTGTTGTTCGTTTGTCGTCTTTAAAGTTGGTTATTGTCCTTTTGTATTCTGTTGGAATTTTGTTGGTATATATAAGTTCAGTTACAACTTGTTGTTTTCTTATTTTTTTACCATTTTTGTTATAGAATGATTTTTCAATTTTTTCTGTTGTCCCGTTATAGCTTCTATTTTTTATAATTGTCAGCCCATTTTTTTTGATAATTGTTTTGCTCGCTTCTTGAACACGGTTTGAAATTTCTTTTAAGGATGAGGAATTTGTATTTATGTCTTTTGGAGTCGTTTTTTTAGGTTTTTTGGTTATATAATAAACTGCAAGTAATCCTGCACCTGCAATAGCTGTTCCAATTGCAAGTTTAACAGTCATATCTTTTTTTTCTTTAACAGTTTCTTTATAATTTTTTTCAGAATTGTTAAAATATATATGAGGCCCAATTGCAGAAATTTTCATAAAAACCATCCTCTTTTGTATACACATTTTAAATTGAAAACTAAATTTTTTTGTTATTTTAGAAAAAAAATTTACAATCCTTAAAAAATTCATGTTATCATATAGCTATGGATAGCTTAAAAGATACTGTTAATAATATGAAGCAGATGTATCGAGAAATTTTTATCAAGTCATCAGATGCGATAAAGGAACGTGTTGAAGAAATAAAGCCTCAAGGTTTGGAGGGTGATATTTTTGACAGATTTGATAAAAATTCTAAAGGTGAGCAGTGGCAACTTGCTGTTTTAGATATGTTTGAAAATGATATTTCGCATGAAATATACAGAAAATGGAAAGAAATTTTAAAATTAAGGGAAAACTATTCTTGCAAAGGTTGTGCTACTTGTTGTAATTTAGCTTGTTCAGAGTTTTCTTATGAAGAATTAAAAAAAAGAGCTCAAAATGGTGATAAATTTGCGGCACAATTTACTGAAATTTTTGTCCCTTATAAATCAAAGGAAGACGCAAGGAAAATTTATCCTCAATATATAAAACTTTTAGATAGCAGTGTAGATGAAGCTGTTTATTTCTATCATTGTCCAAAACTTAATGATTGCAAAAGATGTTCTGATTATGAAAATCGTCCTCAAATATGCAGAGATTTTCCGGATAATCCGTTAAGTATTTTGCCTGAGTCCTGCGGTTTTTATGAGTGGCGTAAAATGGCAGAACCTGTTGCAATGATGCTTCATGCGATGGTTGAGATAATAGATTATTATAAACAGAAGATACCTGTTTCAAACGGTTAAAAGGCTTAAAAACCGGAAGGAAATTTAATTTAAAATATGATTACTTTATCAGGGTTAACATTAAAAGAGATAGAAAAAATAACGGATGAGCTTAAAGCTTCAAAATTCAGAGCACGGCAAATTCATAATTGGATTTATTTAAAGTCAGTTAAAAGTATTGATGAAATGACTGATTTGTCTGTAAAATTTAGGGAAGATTTAAAACAAATTGCAACAGTTACGGATACGAAAATAAAGGTTAAGCAAGAAAGTCGTGACGGGACGTTAAAATATCTTCTGGAATATCCTGACGGAGAGTGTGTAGAAACAGTTTTGATGCGTTTTGATAATCGTGCAAATTTAACTGCTTGTGTAAGTTCCCAAGTCGGATGTGCAGTTAATTGTTCTTTTTGTGCGACAGGAAAACGAGGTTTTATAAGAAATTTAACTTATAAAGAAATTATTGAACAAGTTTTGATGATTCAGCGGGATACAGGATTAAAAGTTACGAATGTTGTTTTTATGGGACAGGGAGAACCGCTTTTAAATTTGGATAATGTTTTAAAAGCAATGGAAATATTTAATGAGAATTTTCAAATAGGGGTAAGACGTTTAACTGTTTCAACATCAGGTATAATTCCCGGGATTGAAAGACTTGCTGATGAAGATATGCAGTCAACTCTTGCAATTTCTTTGCATGCGCCAAACCATGAAATAAGAAAACAACTAATGCAGATTGAGAATAAATATTCTATGCCGGAACTTAAAAAGGCTTTGAAAAATTATATTGAAAAAACAGGCAGAAGAATTACGATAGAATATCTTTTAATTAAGGATTTGAATGATACTCTTCAAAGTGCAAAAGAACTTGTGGCATATCTGCATGATTTAAAATGTAATATAAATTTAATTCCGTATAATCCTACAGAAAAAAATGACTATCAAAAACCTTCAGGGAATTCTATAATGCGTTTTAAATCTCTTTTGGAACAATCAGGGAAAAAAGTTACAGTAAGATTAGAACGCGGAGCAGATATTGATGCTGCTTGCGGACAATTAAGAGGAAAGGTTAATTAGAAAATTGAAAGCATTAATCCAAAGAGTAAAAAGAGCCTCTGTAAGTATTTCAGGAGAGTTGTATTCATCTATAAATAAAGGAATTTTGGTTTTTCTCGGGGTGGAAAAAGAGGATGAAAAAGTAAATGCTGAAAAATTAGCCGATAAAATTTTAAAATTACGTATATTTGAAGATGAAAATGAAAAAATGAATTTATCCGTAAAAGATGTAAACGGGGAATTACTTGTAGTTTCACAATTTACATTGTGCGGAGATTGCAAAAAAGGTACTCGTCCGTCTTTTGATAAAGCAGCAGAACCTAAAAAAGCTGTTGACTTATATGAATATTTTATTAAATATTTAAAAGAACAAAATATAAAAACAGAAACCGGAAAATTTCGGGCTATGATGGATGTAGAGCTTGTAAATGACGGTCCGGTTACATTTTGGCTTGAAAAATAAGATTGTATGTTGCAAAAATTTATAAAGCATGTTATAATATAAACATTAATATAGAGTTAGAAATTATATTTTTTTACTGAGGAGAAATTTTTACTTTATTTAACCCGGAATTACGTTATTATTTTTTAATTAAGAGGCTTTCATTATGTATGTAAACAAGTGTATCAAATGCGGTCGTGAGTTTGAAACAAAAAACCCCAAAAGAGTAATTTGTCCTGATTGTTTGTATCCGGATAAAAAAATGATGTTATCACCTTCTTCTGAAGCTGACTCATCAAAAACTGTTTCTGTGCCTGTAAAAGAAGAACCTTTAAATGGTTACAGCGCAGGCGGAATAGATGAAGCACCGCGTTATTATAGCGCAGGTGGAGATCCCGAACCGCAAAGATATAACAGAAATCAAAGATCTTACAGTAACCAAGGCAGTTATAACAGAAATAATTATAATAATAATCGTCCGAATTATAACAGAAATCAAGGCGGTTATAACAGGTCCGGCAGTTATAACAGAAATCAGGGCGGTTACAATAATAACAGAAATCAAAGACCAGGTTTTAATAATAACAGACGCCCTCAAGGGGGTGGATTTAACAAAAATAATTTCAATAAACGCCCTCAAAAAAAAGCACCTAAACAGCTTCTTGTAAGTAAGGAACAGTTGGAAATGATTGAAAAGCTTTATAAAGCTATGTTGCCATTGCCAAATCCTGATTGTCATGAAGTTATCGGTGAAAAAATCGGTTTAGAACCAAGAAAAGTTTTCTTTGGAATTAATTTAGTAAGACAAAAAATGATGCTTCCGAAATTGCCGTTCCCGAAACGTAAATTAGCAATTTCTCCGGATCAGCTTTTTGCTATAAAAAATTTATATGAACCGTTATTGCCTATTCCTCCGATTGGTTGTCACAAGATTATTGCAGCTCAATTGAAGATGGATGAATGGAGAGTTCATGTCGGCATTGGTTTAATCCGTTCTCAAATGGGTTTAGCAAGATGGAATCAAGATAGACCGGATTTGCCTGAAGAGTTTAAAAAACAAAAAGAAGAAACAGATAAATCAGAAAAAATTCAGGCTGTTGATGTAAAAAATGAAGAAGTTAAAACGGAAGAAGAACCGGCAAAACCTAAAAGAGGCAGAAAACCCAAAAAAGTTGATGAAACTCCGGAAGCTTAATATTTATGACTAAATTTGTTTCTGTTGGTAAAATCTTAAATTTTCATGGAATAAAAGGTGAAGCAAAGGTCGGTTTTACTAAAAATCAGTCAGATTTTTTCTGTTCTTTAAATAAAGTTTTTGTAAAAAAAGAACATGATTATTTGCCTTTAAATATTCAAAGTATAAGATTGCATAAAAATTATGCTTTAGTAAAATTTGAAGGAATTAATTCGATTAATGAATTAATGGAATATAAGGGTGCTTTTTTATACGTTGAAGAAACAACTATAAGAGAAGCTTTGGATGAAGATGAATTTTTAATTGATGAGCTTGTGAGTCTTGAAGTTTTTGACCAGAATGGGGTAAAGCAAGGTTTTGTTGTTGGAGTTTCAAATAACGGTGCAAGTGATCTTTTATCTGTTAAAACAAATTCAAAAAATATTGTGCTTATCCCTTTTGTTAAGGCAATTGTGACTGATGTAAATATTAAAGAACGCAAAATTACAATAAACAATATTGAAGGATTGATTGAATAATGATATTTGATGTATTAACTTTATTTCCTGAAATGATTGAACAGAGTTGTAATTATAGTATTTTAAAACGTGCTGTAGAAAGCGGTATTTTAAAAGTTAATACAATCAATCCAAGAGATTATACATTGGATAAGCATAAAAAAGTAGATGATTCTCCATATGGCGGCGGCGCAGGTATGGTATTAATGGTTCAGCCTTATGTTGATGCTTATGAAAGTGTAAAAAGAGTGGATAATTCTTTGACAGTAATGCTTTCCCCGCAGGGAGAACCGTTAACTGATAATATTGTAAATGAGTTTGCAGAATTTGACCAAATAATTTTGTTATGCGGGCATTATGAAGGGTTTGATGAAAGAATAAGAGACATAATAAAGCCAAGAGAAATTTCTATTGGCGATTTTGTATTAACTGGTGGGGAATTACCTGCTTTGTGTCTTATAGATGCAGTCAGCCGAAAACTTGAAGGAACGCTTGGCAAGATTGAATCTGCAGAGGAGGACAGTTTTGCAAACGGACTTATTGAATACCCGCATTACACAAGACCAAGAGAGTATAGAGGTTTGAAGGTTCCGGAAGTTTTACTAAACGGAAATCATAAAGAGATAAATGAATTTCGTTTAAATGAAAGTATTAAAAGAACCAAAATTAAGCGTCCTGATTTATATAAATTATATAAAGAAAGATTTGACGGTTAATATTTTTTGTTTAAGTCGTTATAATGACCGAAGCCTAATACGTCTTTGAATATTTTAACGACTCCAAATGCTCCTAAACCAATAGCAGAGAATTTTGACCATTTACCTTTACCAAGAAGAGCTCCAAGCCCGAGTCCTAGCGGGATAACACTATCTACAAGCATAGTTCCGAAACCTTTAAAATATCCTATGCCTGAATTTATAAAATGACGTATGTTGCTGTCAACTTCCCAGTTGAATACACCTTTTTTAACTTTAGAAGCTGTAATACTAGGACTTGTTAAATATTGAGAATTATTGAAAGCTGCCATACAGGCATTTGCATCTCCTGTTTTAGAATATACATCAGATTGAAGTTTCCCAAGAACATGGGCATCATAACCGATTATACCTAAAGCTGCAACTCCGGCACCTTTGTATATATATTTTGGGATATTATTTTTAACTGATTTTAGTGCTGTGCTAATACTCATGTTTCACACCTATTTTGCTTCCGTTGTTTTTACTGTGTTTGAGGTAGTTTGTGACTGTTTATTTTTGTTATCTTGTACCTCAAATTCTTTTTCTACTTTTTTACCTGCCATTTTTAACAAGATATTTGTTGCTTGCATTGCGTCTTGACCGTAACCGGAAGTTGAATTTTGCATTTGTTTTAGAAGACCTACTGTATAATCATCTCCTGATACAACCCTTGAATCAAGAGCACTTAATGCAAGTATTTTTACAGGAGTTGAAGGATCTTGAAGCATTTTATTGATTAAAGCATTTAGAGCTTTGTCATCTTTTCTCGAATGGTCTTCTTCAAGCCTTGCAATTACTTCTTTTGCACCCATTAGACGAACTTCTTTGTCTTGGCTGTTTAAGTAATTTTCAAGATTTCTTATATAATCATCTGTTAATTGAACTATTTCTCGTTTTTCAGTCTTTTTCTCTGTAGTTTTATTTTCAGTTGAGTTTGTTGTTTTTTGATTGTTATTGCCATTGCCCCAGTTGTTAGTGTAATAACCTGACGGATAACAGCCTGAAGCCGGAGTGTTACCATAATTAGGAGCATTAACGTTATATACCGGAGCTGTTGAACCGGGTGTTGTGACTGATGGATTAAATATTTGAATATTTACACCTGAATAATTCGGAACTTGTACATTTTGACATTGTTGCTGCGGCTGACCAGCATTAATCGGTGTTGTTTGATATTGTTGTAAAGGTACAGATTGTACCGGTTGAGCCGTTGATGTTTGTTGAGGAATATTAGTTTGCACAGCTTGGGAATTATTTTGTAAATTTTGCTGTGCTAATGGCTGAATTTGAGGTTTTATCTGCTGTTGTTGAATGTTTTGTTGACCTACAGAACTTTGCATGAAAACTACCCTTTACTACTTTACTTATATTTATAAAGTAAATATGTGAAAAATTATTGCTCTTATTTTAAGAAATGTTACATAATTTTTTTATTTTTTGCATGATAGCTATAATTTAAATATGGGGAATTATGAGGAAAATTATTTGAATAAACGTCCTCAGCATTTATGTCATATGTGTGGAAAATGCTGTCGAGTAGTTACAACTTCAATTCCTTATAACAAATTGCAGGAAATGGCTAAAAATAATGATAAAGGGGCAAAAGATTTTTTGTCCCTCTTTGTTCCTTTCTCTTCGATTGATGAGGCAAGAAATGTTGATGCCGAAATTGTCGATAATATTATAAATCGTCTTAAAGAGGACGAAAATTATAAAGAAGATGAAATTACATTTTATACTTGTAAATATCTTCAGGATAACAATTTATGTTCCAGATATGAAACCCGTCTTGATTTATGTAAACATTGCCCTTCTTCACCTTGGGTCATTGTTCCTCCAGGATGCGGTTTTGAGGGTTGGCTTTTTTGGCAGAGAGAAGAAATTAAACAAAAAATAAGGCGTTCTAAAGAAGAATTGCTTGAATTAAAACTTCTTAAGATGCGTACAAATGATGAAGAAGCTTTACAAAAAATTGTTGCTGTAGAAAACAAAATTTTGAAAAATATTGATTATTATAAAAAATATGGTTCAGAAAATTGGTAAAATTTAAAGCTGTATTTTTTTATTGAAACATTATTTTATCTAATTTTTTTCTGTAAAATTCTGTATTAATGTTTAAATTTTCACCAATATCAAGCAACATTTCAACAAAACGTTTGGTTGATGAACGTTTATTATTTAATTCTCCTGATTCAATAATATCGCCTATTCTGTGATAAATTTTAGAGAAATATATGTTTTGAGCTTCAGAAATATCAATTTGTAATTCTAATTTCCTTATATTGTCAAATATCTCTAAAACAACATCTGCTTGTTGAATTTCAAAACTGTGAACAAGTCTGTTAATGTTTTGAAGAATTTTTTTACCAAATATTTTATTTGAAGGAGATTTGTCTAGTTGTATGTCAATTTTTTTAGCTTCATAATTCAAATCTACTGCTTGTTGTATAATTTCATCGTCAACAAATCCACCGGAATGTATCACAATATCATTAAATTTATGGCTTAAAGCATAGGCAGCTGAAATTTTAAATTCGTCAGGGATTTTTAATCCTAAGCCTTGTAAGTGATAAATGGAACCTTTACCTTCATCATACATTTCTTGGTATGTTTGTGAGAATTTTTCGAGTTTCCCTTTAAGAAGAATTTGTAATATTTTTCTTCTTTCTTCAATAAATATGTCTTTTAAAGTGAAATATTCTTTCCCGAAATATTCATCAAGTGCTCGAATAATTTCAGTTAAAGGATTCATAAGAAATGTTTTAATAAGGTCAGTTTTAATTCTGTTAAATTCAGTATCATCAGAATATTCCTTAATAGAACAGTGGAAATCACCGCCTGCATATTGCATAAGAGCAAACATAACATTTGATTTTTGCAGTGTAATCTTTGATTGAATTTCAATATGCCCTACAACAAATGTTGACAAGCCTTTTTGAACTTTTTTATATGCGTGGCGTTTAATTGTATAACAATAAACACTTTCTTCATCTTCAAAATCTTCATATAAAGAAGATAATGCCCACAGACTTGCAATTTGTTTTGTTGTAACAATTGACGGTTTTACAAAGCGTTCAAAAATTTCTTTTCCTGTCCCGTGTTCCGGGATATTGCTTTTTGCTTCTGAAAGTATGCTTAAGAATTTTTCTTCAAGATTTTTATTTGTAAATTTCGATGCAAGCTGCATTGCTCTAGCTGCATATTTCATTATTTGAACAGTTTCAATACCTGAAATTTCAGAGAAAAACCAGCCGCAACTTGTATACATGAGCATTGCTTGGCGTTGAATTTCAAGTAGCTCCATTGCATGAACTTTTTGATCATCTGATAAATCTGGTTTAAAATTTTCTTGTTGAAATTTTTTCACGTTAATTTCATTTCTGTCTAAAATAACGTTAATATAACTGTTTCTGACATCCCAAACATTATCAAAATATTTCGGGCCTTCGCTTTCAAAAAGGATAACAAGTTCATCTCTTAAGTAATCCAAGGCATCTCTTAAAGGTTTTCTCCATTTTTGGTTCCATCCCGGATGTCCTCCAGTTGAACAGCCGCAATCTTCTTTCCAACGTCCTACACCGTGGAAGCAGCTCCAACTTGAAGCTTGTTTTATATCAACTTCACAATTACTTCTGTATTTTTCAAGATATTCGCCGTAATTAGTGATTGTGAAGCCTTCGTCTTTTGCTTTAATCTTTAATACATACGCAAGAGCCATATCTCCAAACTTTGTATGGTGCCCGTAACTTTCTCCGTCTGTGGCAATATGTACTAATTGAGGGTAATCTCTGCAATCTGAAACCCCTTCTGTTAAGCGTTTAATAAATTTGTTACCATCTTTTAAAAGTTCGTCAAAAGCGACAGAACGAGAAATCGCTCCGTCGTAGAAAAATAAATCTATGGATTTCCCAGGTGCTGATTTAATATTATATTTGTAAGAACGAGCTGGATCGATATTTCCCCAGCTTACATCAGTCCATTCTTTGTCATTTTTGTTTTTGAATTTTAAAGCTTGATATGGAGAAAGAATTGTAAATTTAATTCCGTTTTCTTCCAATAATCTTAGGGTATCATCGTCAACAGCAGTTTCAGCTAACCACATACCTTCAGGTTTTCTACCAAAACGGTATTCAAAATCTCTAATCCCCCATTTTATTTGTGTTTCTTTATCTTTTTCATTTGCCAATGGCATAATGATATGATTATATACTTGAGCGATGGCATTACCATGTCCATTGTGTTCGGAGATACTTTCTATGTCTGCTTTTATAATTCTTTCATAGGTTAAAGGAGCATAATGTTCCATCCAAGATAGCAGAGTCGGCCCAAAGTTAAAACTCATATGTTCATAATTATTTACAACATCGAGGATTCTATTTCTACTGTCAACTATTTTAGAAACGGAATTAGGATTATAGCATTCTTTATTAATCCTTTCATTCCAATCGTGGAAAGGCAGTGCACTATCTTGAAGTTCAATAGCTTCAAGCCAAGGATTTTCTCTTGGTGGCTGGTAAAAGTGGCCATGTATTGTTAGAAATATATCATTTTTTTTATCGCTCATTTCTTAACTCCGTTATAATTTAGGATTTTATTTATCTTCTTTAGGCTTTGAACTGATTACGGTGAATTTATCAGCATCCATCCAAGCGTCACCTAAAGCATTAGAAAATACTTTTCCGCTGAATTCTACGATGTCTCCGGAATTTAATTCGATGTATTTTTCAGCTTCTGTTCTTTTTAAGAAAATTTTTAATTCAGAAAGCGGTATGTTATGATCTGTTACATCAGGTCGCTGAATTAAAAAAGAAATATAATCTTGAGAGCTTCTCATTGCCGGGTTGTAATCCAGTCCAAGTGTTGAGAATTTATCAAATTTAGCTTTAATCTTAACATTTTTGTTAAGATAGAAATTAGGTCTTGCGACAATATCAAGAGGGTTTACCGTTGAATAAGTCGGAGTAGAGCTTTGAGTTTGCACTCCGTTTGCATTTACAATAGTATAACCTGATGTTGCAGCAAAAATGTTTGTTCCTGCTGTTATAGCTAAAATAAGTATTAAAATTTTGAAATTTTTTAAATACATTAATAGAATCCCCTTCTCTAATTTTTTACAACAATATTCTATCACAATTTTTATTTTTTGTAACTACCCGAATTTATTATATACTTGAATTCTTCAAAAAAATATTATACAATAAATATATTCATTATGAGTATTGTTTTTATTAAAATGAGGTATGTATGAAAAAATTAAATCTTTCTGCTCTTTTGCGGGATGCTTATACATTGGCAGAGATTGTCATTGTAATGCTTGTAATAGCTGTAATTGTTGCTGTTACTATTGGTGTGACAAAGCATAAAATGGATAATATAAT